>CAYVKV010000005.1:0-42244 GCA_964452355.1 uncultured Gammaproteobacteria bacterium
ATAGCGGCACCAGCAGACATAGTAATGGCATTAGTAGGAAAAGCCTTGCACAGATCGCCAAAGTATTAACGGACAAGCGGCTTTACGACTTGGCTAATTCTGATATTTACTGGGATAAGATTAAGTCTGTTGAAGCTGTAGGTGTAAGGGAGGTTTACGATATGACCGTGCCTAGTAAGGCTAATTTTGTGGCGGAAGATATTGTGGTTCACAATAGTATCGAACAAGATGCTGACGTCGTTATGTTTTTATACCGGCCTAATGAAGAGGATCGGGAAAATTACAGATTACTTGTGGCAAAGCACAGGAATGGTCCGACGGGGGAGCTTGACTTGTTCTTTAAAGCCGACCGCACTAAGTTTTTTGAGTTGGCCAAAGAAGGGTAGAAGTGCGTGGGCCAAGGTTTTCGTATTTCGGAAAAACCTTGGCCCACTGTGGGTCCTCCCCAGCTATCGCAGGAGCTGCGGAAAAAGTACTAGCAGGAGGCAGGTCGCTAGTAAAATGAACGTAAACACGAGCACAACCGCAACGCGCCTGCGTCGAGCTGCAAGAAACGCTGCCTCAAGGTCTGCCCACCTTGACAGACCTTTTGGACTCGTTCCACGGGGCCCCCTGCCCCCGTATCTACGTGGTGACATGTCCTTTCCTTTCTTTTTCTTTGCGCGGATATTAGCAACATTATACCCCAATCCCCAACAATACTCTAGGTCATGCCTTTGTGTAGTGATATAATTCCTGTTGGTTTAGCCGTGATGGCGGAATGTCATACGCGGTTGTCTCAAAAACCACTGGGACTAATCTCCCGTGTGAGTTCGACTCTCACCTCGGGCACCTTGAGATGGCGAGCAATTAATTATTTTTACCAACTATTTCACTTTATGGTATATATCATACTTCCCCTCATTCTCCTCATCATTTTCTATTTTTTCTCCTCAAAAGTATCCCCGATCCCCTATTTCCCCACAAACAAAGCAGATCTTAATAAGATCATCATGGCGCTCGATATGAAAAAAGATGGAGCGGTCATAGATCTTGGTGCAGGAGACGGCACGATCATCTTTGCAGCAGCTACAAAAGCTTATCAAGACAATCTAAATACACAATTTTTCGCGATTGACGTAAACCCAATTCTTATCGCATATATGTGGATACGCAGACTTTTTCATCCAAATAAAATAAATATCAAGCTCATTTTGGGAGACATGTTCAAGATTGATTATGCAACTCTGCTCAAAAAGTATTCTCCGCGTGTTTTTTATATATACATTTCTCCCTGGTTTACCAAAGCAACCGCGCAGATGATTCATGACCAAAAACTCAACGCACGAATCGTTTCATACTTTTATCCAATAGAAAATAAGAAAGAGGATGAAAAAATCAAAGGAATTCATGATATTTATATCTATAAATCGTGATTGACACCATCATCCAATTTGATCAGGCGATAACAGCAAGCCTATCTTCACTTCTTCTTCACAACGCCTTTCTTGATGCCTTTTTTTCATTTTTCTCCCTACTTGGGCTCACCATGATCATCTGGATGATACTCTTTTTTGTATTTTGGCGAAACGAACGAAAAGATAAAACCCATCATCATTTTTTTCTTGCTTTTGTGACAAGCTTTAGCATTACATCATTTCTCGTAAATATTGTCATAAAAAATATCGTCGATCGTACGCGCCCATGGATGGAGCAAGGATTGCTTGAAACGTTTTGTCCCGCAGATTATAGTTTTCCTTCCGGTCATGCGGCCGGAGCTTTTGCTGGCGCAGTAATTTTTTCATATTTTGATAAAAAGCACCAATGGCTTTACTATGGGATTGCTTTGCTTATCTCATTTTCACGCATATATCTGGGTTGTCATTACCTCCTTGACGTAATATTTGGGGCATTAATAGGCTTTTTTATATCTAAAGCAGTACTATTGTATTTAGCTAGTAGAAAGATACTATAACTTGTTCACTATATGTGAACAAAGTCGTACGAACGTCATATTTATTGACACTGGTGTTATTTTGGAGTACCCTGAAAATATGGAACAAACGTCTTCCCCTATTCAGTCTGAACCAACTGCTCAACCAATAAGTACTCACCAGCAAGACTCGAGCGCACCGCATAAAAATAGAACCCTTATGTATATTGCACTCGTTATTGGATTAATCGTAATTCTAGGCAGCGTCATTGGTGGTATTTGGGCCTATACAAAAGGCAAAAGTGAAATTCAATCAATGGTACAATCTCAGTCACAGCAGCTTAATGATCTGCAAAAATCATACAATGACATTCGAAACGTGCTTGACAAGGTTCCTCAGACGCCTTCAATGGATAGTGCCGACCTTCTTGACTCATCAACAAACTCAGTACCTCCCAGCAGGTACGATAATGTCCTTGGCGTTGAAGAAAATCTGGGAATTGATCAAAATCGAAAGCTATCGGAAGAATACAAAGCAGCATCAAAGCTTCTTGATAACCTAAAAAAGAATAATAGAAAAATTGAGAAACTTTCACAATCAAACCCCGTTATTTCCATTTTTATTCCACAAAACGCCGACCTCATCTCCGACACCGACTCCTTTGCTGATACCTCATCTGCTCTTTTGATGTATCTTCAAAAAGTAAACAGCTTTGAGATAAACTCAACAATGGTCGGGTATCAAATCGGTTTGGCCATTCAAGAAGCGGTCTTAAGAGCAGCAGACGACGAATCGGTCGCCAATCTTGAAAAGAAAATTAAGGAGATTGACTCGCTTTATGATGAGTATAAATCGATTGATATATCTTCGATTCCTGAAGACTTACAAGCTGATCACACCGCTGAACTTCTCGCATTTAATGAAGATGTTGAGATCTTTAACCAAATACTTATTGCATTTCAAAATAAAAATGCCGCACTCCTCGAAAAAACCCTCCAGTCAATCATTTTACAGGGTCAAGGCGCTTCAAATGAGTCAGAAGTCAAATTTATAACTTTCTGGCAAGATAACGAGATTATCAACGGAGTCACCGATCTTTCTGATCGATGGGATGAATATGGAGTGTCCGTTGGAATTTTGGAATAATTTTTTGCACTTCTTCTTCGGTAATATCTGAAGAAGTACCAATAGTGACTTTGGCACATATCTGATCTTCAATTTTACTAAGATACTGTGACATGTTTTCAAACACATCTTGCTCATATTTTTGAATCTTACTAAATCGTCTTCGTCCATCCTCAAGGCGCCCAACAAGCGACGTGACCTGCGTTGGAGCTACGCGCATGTCAGCATATGCGGCGATTTTTTTTCCAAAATCTGCGGTTTCGTAATTTTCTTTTGCATTTGAAAAACCAATTGCCTCAATAAGCTCAATGATTCGTGCTGTGTTATTATTTGGAAACGCATAATTTTCAAATATTTCTTTTGAAATATGCATCGTCGCATCGTGCTCATCATCTCCATACCTACCAACATATTCCTGCTGAATATTTTTCCAATAGTCCACACCCTCCGGTTTTAAAAACTCGGGAAACACATCGAGTTTGAATTTGATGATATTTCCCATATCGTGAAGCAAACAAGCAACTACAATATTTCCGGTATCAACACTCTGATCAATCATTGATTTACAGATAATATGCGCTACTCCTGCAACCCGAAGTTGATGCATCTGCAAATTTGGCATGATTTTATAGTGAGAGTATATGTTTTGGATTGTCATAATTTTCATAATAACTGTTATGTAATGGTGTGCTACAATATAAGGTATGTACATTGTATACCTGTCTGCAACTGAAGACAATATAACCAACAAACCCATCCTTTCCGTTATTAATAAACACAAACATACGGCAATAAATCGTGCATTTTCAGATGAGACAAAGAATAAATCAAATCACATAGCACATACCACCAAAGAGATCAAAAAGGCAGATGGAATTATTTTTGAATGTTCAGAAACCAACTTTGACCTCGGGAGACTTTTGACTCTTGCGCTCCTTCAGCATAAATCAGTACTTCTTCTCCAAAAGAAAGGACACGAACAAGATCTCGAACTTGGAGAAAGTCGCTTGGTCACCAAAAAAACATACATCCCAAATGATGAAAAAAATATTGAAAAGCATCTTGAAAGTTTTGTCAAGATCATTGAAAAGCATCGTTTGAGCTATCGCTTTAATCTCATGTTGAGTCGAGACATAAACACCTATCTCATCGATCAGTCGCAGCTTAAAAGCATCAGTAAAGCTGACTATATTCGCACACTGATCCTCCAGGATATGAAATAAACTCCCTCTTTCATTACATATTGGCTCTTCATATATCACCGTTCACCCTAGAATTTATCTTAAACGTTATGTATATTGTTATGTAATTACCCATTACATATCTTCAAATGAATAAACCGCTTTTTGCGTCAAATAAGAACCATAAAACGCTCGATTCATATTATTTGATCCAATATTTTGATTTTGTGAGAAATGGCCAAAAGCAGTTCTCAACCCCTGACCCCCTTTCCGATTTTTATATCAATCTTTTTTCATTATTGAATTCTTATGCAAAACGAAAAGAAACGCTTGCAAATCAATCAACTTTTCTCTTCATGAAGGAGGCATATGGCACCTGCACCATCGTTTTGCACTGTGTTGATGGGCCAAAAAAACAAACGAATATCTTGTTTCGACTTGAGTTCCCAAAAGAAGAATGGACACATGTCGAAGATCTACTCTTGAATGCCGGTCTTGCCGTCTGCAAACGAGATGAAAAACGAATCGTTCGATTTGAATTTCAATCACCTCAAGCACAGTGTGAACTTTTATCGGGAGACTCTCGCAGTTCGTTTACGATCAATGCTCGGGATGATCAGTCTCTGTTTGAATGCTTGAGCAAGTTTGGAAAATCTATTGATGAAGAATGTATTACGATATGAAACGACTTGACAAAAAGATAATCTTAAGATAATCTTTAGATTATGTCTGATCAATTTATTTCTATGAAACAAATGCGTGAAAATTTTCCTGAATACAAGGCAGGTCTTGAACAGGGTAAAACATATACGATCATCTACCGTTCTAAGCCTCTGGCTCGCCTAACCCCAATTTCATCTGGACCAAAATATACAAAAGAGGATATTGAAAAAGTACAAAAATTGGCTGGTGGAATCACATTGAGTCGTGATTATAGTCCGCAAGAATTGAACGATATCATTGACGAATCCTATGAAGATGAAATGTTACCTTGATGCCAATATCCTGCTCTATTACTCCATCGCATCTTCACAACAGCACCCCTCTACACTTGAGCTTGTTGAGAAATTGCTTAATAATGAGGTTGAGTTGTACATATCTTCGCTCGTGCTTGATGAGTTTATACACGGACTCCTTAGAGTACTCCGAAAAGACAAGCATATGCACTCCTTTGAAACCATGAGTGCATCATTTCGCTCTATTCTTCAATTTCCTCAGCTCAAGATTGTAAATCCACCAGTCGATCCTGCATCTCAGCTCCATATTCTGACCTATATGAAAGACTATTCACTCAAACCTCGGGATGCATACCATCTTCTGACCATAAGACATCACGGTATTTCTTATTTTGCTACCTTTGATACTGATTTTGAGAAGGTTTTTGCAGATGGCTTCGTTGAAAAATATTAAAAAATACCACGAATAAAAACTTTTGACAAATTGTACATATGTATGTACAATTTATTACATATGAATATTTTGAGCATATCAGACCTTCGATCACAGCTCCCGAGCGCAGTAAATGAGGTAAGTATCTACATGAAGCGTATTTTGGTGTCTGTTTCGGGCAAGCCTAAAGCGGTGCTTATCAGTCTCGAAGAGCTCGAATCTCTTGAAGAAACCGCAGAGATTATGTCTATCCCCGGCTCATATGAGCGAATCATTGCAGGCTCTCATCAGGCACAAAATAAGGAAGGTATTACATTAGATGAATATGTGAACTCATGAGCATTTATCTTACTTCTCAAGCACAAAAAGAGCTTGCAACAATCTCTCCAATTGAAAAACAAAAGATCATTAAAAAGCTGCGACAACTTGAGGTAAATTCCCTCTCTGGAAAAAGACTCAGTGGAAAACTACGTGGTTTTTATTCTCTTCGTGCATGGCCCTATCGAATCATATATGAGCTCATCGATGATAATGTCTGGATCGTTCATATTATGCATCGTAAGGATGTATATAAAAATTGATTTTTCCCAAAAGAAAAGCGCCATTGGGAATGTCAACAACTGCAATTGTACTCCAGCTTTAGGAGTACGCCGCGGTCATCGGACAAACAGTCATAGAGACTGCCCCTTTGGCGCCTTCTCGAACTATCGGGAACCTCCTTTCTGGGCTTTTAGCGGGAGCCCGAACCCGTCCTGCAAAACTACTGCAGGAACTAAGCGACTACTCGCGCGGTCCCGCCCTTACTACGACGGGGAGGTAGAATTGGAGCCATATGACAGGAAAATTCTCTATCACAGTCACTATGGCAAAGTCCGTATTGTCTGACGGCCGGAGCTCAGGACGATCGCTCGTCGCAGTCGCCGTGAAGGTGAAAGATTCGCCAAGCTCAACTGTGACTGTATAGACCTTCATTTCCCCTTCGGCAAAGTCATCATCGTCCCAGTTTTTTTCCAAACCATTGGGCATTTGTAGAATTGACGAAACTTTCGAAGCCGAGCCGTTGTTTGTGATGATCACTGTCACTGTGACCTGTTCGCCTGCGTATATCTCGGTCGGCTCAACGGTGAGCGCGACTTGCAGATCCGTGCAAATCGAGGGATCAAGCACGCACGGTAAAGGAAAGCTTGGATCGAGCCTAAGAGAGGGACCACTGACTGGCTCGCCCCCATCGGGAGGACGAACTCCGCCACCATCGAGGGTTGGAAGGAACACGGTCCAGACTGGCGGCAGCGGAGCCTCAACGACCGTCACCGTAAAAGTGGCGGTGTTGTTTGACCAGTCCGGATCCACCAGCCCGCCGAGGGGGGTGGTGATGGCTGTGGCCGTGACCACCCCAGTCTGTGTGAATGTGCGGCTTATGGTCATCGTTCCCCCCAGTCGCAGCCGAGGGTCGTGAGCCATCTCGTATCGATAACCATTCATCTCCAGAACTGCTTCAAACGGAGGATCCCCAGGGAGATCTACCATCCAGGTTAAGATTAGGCTCTCGTCCACTTCCACTTCCGCTGGAGCAGAGATTGAAGTAGAGAGATCCGCGGTTTCGACCGTGTATGTGATCTCCCTAACATACAGGTCACCGACACTTTCAACGGCATGGATCGCAGCGGGTGTCGTAATGGTATAGGCCCCCATACTGTTGGGTCCAAGGTACCAAACGACTTCTCCGTATTTTCCATCGGTAATCTCTTCACTGGAAAAATGTCCGGTCATTTCAATTGGAACGCCACCTACCGGTGCACCACTAGCATCAATGGCGTGAACCATGATCGAGGCGTTTTTCGTCAAATAGAAATGTATATCTGACGGGCCAAACTCTCGGTCAGCAAGGTAAACGTACTCCTCAAAGCCCATTTTCCACCAGGAGGGAATCTTCGGCGAGCTATTAATAGCCTTGCCGTCCAGGTGAAAACTCAGCCCAGAATCGCCGAAGCCGACAGGATATATTGCGATGAAGGGCATGATGCCCTCATCGCGAGTTACCTGACAACCTACGACGTTGCCGGCCTCATCGGTCGCGCTGACCACGTGGCCAGCACCGACCATCGCGCCAGCTTGCTCGACATAACCAAAAGCAAACCTCTGGTACAACTGCCCTGAAAAATCAGGGCAACCAGGCACTTGCTCAAGGCCTATGTCAAACAAGCTCAGTTCGACTGAATGAATAGAGCTCGGGACCGTTTCTTGGGCCTGGGCAGTTTGCTCGAGGCTGAAAAGCAGTCCGACGAGAAGGATGAGCGGCAGTAACACCGCTCCGATCACTCTTTTGGCTATTTTTGTAGCCATAGGGTTTACTCTCCTTGAAAGAATTGTTGGCTCACTCCAGCAACTACTATCTGGCCGAGTGAGCCGAGGAAAAAAAACTTTGACGGTTACTAATCCTCATTAGACACAACGTCTAAAAGAGGAAGCTGCGCGGTGGGTCAACGGACCCGGACGACTTTCTCTTTAGAGCTGACGAATGCTCCCGAACATTGAAAAAAGAATTACTCCTTTCTTCACGTCTCATACGTTCGTCAAAAGGGACCACCCCTTCCGTATGAGATTGTGAATACACGAGACAATCTTTCCCGTATATTCACAACCTCAAAACAAAAAGAATGGCGTTCTTTTGAACGATTCATTTATAGTTCCCGATATGTTAAAGTGCCTGTTCCTAACTCCCTTTTTATCCGAAGCACCTACAGCATTTGCAGGGATTCAGATATTTGAAGAATGTAGGAAGTAAAAAAAATCAAATAAAGCAAACAGGAAAATTCCATCTACATATTTGATGTGTATATATTACCAGATTAGAGATGATATGTCAATACTATAGGATATTAAAGTAAGATTATTAGTTGCTTTGAGGCAATTTACTAAAAGATGAAGCTACACATTTGGCTCTTGACCTTTATCCACCGTGTAGAAGCGTACCCGATCACCACGGAACATCAGATCAATCTCACCCGTCGGTCCATTCCGATGTTTGGCAATACTAAGCTTCACTGCGCGCTGACTGGCATCGAGTAGATCTGTGTCATCGTCTTCTGCATAAATGAACATAACAACGTCCGCATCCTGTTCTATCGATCCAGACTCACGAAGATCCGAAAGTTGGGGTTTTTTGGTCCCTCGCTGCTCTACCGAACGGTTGAGTTGAGAAAGTGCAAGAACGGGTATTTGGAGTTCACGCGCAAGATTTTTCATCCCTTGAGAGATACTTGAGACCTCCTGGACGCGCGATTCGTATTCACGATTGCCGCGTGCAAGCTGCAAATAATCTACCACAATGAGGTCAAGTCCTTTTTCTGCCTTGAGTTTTCGTGCTTTCGTGCGCATTTCGGTGATTGACATGCCGGGCGTATCATCAATATAGATTTGAGCCTCAGAAAGGTCTCCCATTGCCTGAACAATGCGTTTGGTGTCACTGTCAGAAAGTTTGCCAGTCTTAAGTCTCCAGGCGTCTACGTCAGCCTGACCGACCAAAAGACGATCCACAAGCTCTTCCTTACTCATTTCAAGCGAGAAGAATCCGACGGGCCGCTTCTCATTCATCGCCACGTGAAGTGCGATATTGAGAGCAAATGACGTCTTTCCCACACCGGGACGCGCTGCAAGTATGATCAAATTCGAGTCTTGCATACCTGAAAGCTTTGCATCAAGGGCTGAAAATCCTGTTCGAACACCTCGATTCGACTCACCCGACTTCATAAATTCTTCGAGTTTTTCAAAGCTCTCGGTCAAAATCTCCTTCAGCGGGATAAAATCACGATGTTGGTGTTCCTGCGCAAGTGAAAAAATTTCAGACTCAATATCATCAATAAGTACTTTTATGTCGCCCTTTTCGCCAAACGCTCGCTCTACTGATCGTGATGCGACATCTATGAGTTTCCGCTTTGTATACATTGCTTTAACAATATTTCCATATTGTTCAACATATGCAGAAGTTGGTACAGAATTGAGAAGATCAGAAAGATAGGACGGTCCACCTGCATGTTTGAGCGTTCCATCAGTCGAAAGTTGATTTTTTAACGTCACAATGTCAATCGGTGATTGATCTTCAAAAAGTCGGAGCATGCTGGTGTAAATAAGCCGATGAGCATTTGAGTAGAAAAATTTTGGTCGTAAAAATTCGGCTACCAGGGCTATTGCTCCAGAATCGATCATTATCGCACCAAGTACTGATTTTTCAGCTTGATCATCATGCGGAGGGGTTTTAAACTGTGCAGAAGAATGTTCGTCCATTGGAACAATATCGTACCTTATTCACGACCAGAAGTAAAGTCACACTCTTACACAGTTGCTTTTATATATTTTGCATTACGACTACTCGAATGTTCTCGCCTGTGAGCTCTTCTCGCTTGAGGGTCAATTTTTCTATTGGTTCAATGTCAATTGCACCTATTTCTTTTAAGAAAGCTTCGAGAGGCTGTAAACCATCAAAAGCCTCACTTTTCAGACCTGCCTGTCCGTAATGCATCGGGATCACGATCGATGGCTCTATTTCATTTAAGACTTTGACAGCTTCAACAGGACCGATCGTATACAATCCTCCAACCGGAATCATCACCACATCAACGGTTCCTATTTGATCAATCATTTCATCGGGAATCATATGTCCGAGGTCACCACAATGCAATATACTAAAGTCATCAGCTTCAAATTTGTACATAACATTTTCTCCTCGCTCTTCCCCATTATTCTTGTCATGAAAGCTTTTAAACCCTGTTATCCGTACCTGTTTTTTTTCAAATTCACCCGGCCATGTCAGGATGAGCGGCTCACCTTTGATCTCTACCAGGCTATTATGATCTGCATGATTATGAGAAATAGTCACCACATCAGCCTCAGTTTTGGGAAATTTTAACCCAGTATACGCGCTGTCATATGGATCTGTCACTATTTTTGCCGCTTTAGAGCGAATGTAAAAAGAAGAATGTCCAAAATATTTGATATCCATAAGTAGAGTATAGATTACCAAATAATATGGCGTAATACAATCTTGTTTATTGAACACACACACTTTTCAGTACTTTGTCTCTTTGCCGTTCTGGCAACCTATTTATCATACTTTCAATCATCGTTCCCACTGTTTGCTCATAAACATAGTCAGTGACATATTCTTTTCCTTGTTCCAATGCTTGATCCTTGATTTTTGTTGCCTCTCCCAAGACGTTTGAAGTTGTTTTATTAAGCTCAGATGAGGCGGTTTTATAAGCGTCATTAGTTCGAACTTCCTGATCAAGTGCCTGCTTAATATTTTTGCCGGAAAATAAGTTCACAATGCCCGATTCGCCAGAATTTGTCTGATCTTGATTTTGGCGCTTTGCCAAAGAATTGAGCACAATTACGCCAAAAAGGATGATTGCGGTAAGGAAGATCACTTTCAAATACACAAGAAGTGAGGGTTTTGCCGGTTCTTTTACTTTCTTCTCTTTGGGAGTGTCCATACACCGTAAGTATAGCGCAATCTGTAAGAAGTATAAAGTGAGCCGACGGTGGGAATCGAACCCACGATCCTCTTCTTACCAAGAAGATGCTTTACCACTAAGCCACGTCGGCACTACGGAAAACTCAATTTTAGCATAAATCATTTTATTGTGGAAATAGCATGATACCCCACAATAGCAGCACTTACGATCACATTTAAGGATTTATTAATCCCCCACATTGGGATCTCAACAATCTGATCAACTAATGAAAGAGTTTGTTTTGACAATCCAAAAGTTTCATTTCCTACGATTAAAGCCACCGGCATTGAATAGTTTGCTTTTATATAGGGAATTGAGTCTTTGGATTGTTCTATTGCAATTATTTTGACTTTTGTACCTCCATTTTCAGTTATTTTCCGCACATCTTCAATAGCCTCAGCCGTAGACTTCTTATATTCCCACGGCACTATCTTATGAGTACCAACGCTTGCTTTCTGAATCTTGTGATTTGGTGGCGTTTCCATCTCTCCACACAGATAGATCTTAGAGACTGCCAAGGCATCTGCCAATCGAAATATGCCACCAATATTGTAGGTGTCATATACATTTTCCAAAATGAAATAAATCTTATTTCTTTTTACTTTTTTTGAAAAGTCACGCGCTTCTGTCATTGGAATATCACGCAATTGTTTTGAATCAAGTTTTTGCATAGTTGTGAATTGTCCTATTATAACAATCTTTGTTAATAATTAAAGTCTCATTGACTTTGATTTAATGTTATATACTATCCTATAGTTGACAAATGATTAAACCTATAATATAATATCCACATTAATTATTTTGTTTGTATAAAGGCTATTCGCCTCAGGCGGATTGACAAACAAATGAGGAAACTATGAAAAAAATACTTATTGCCATACTGTTTATGTTTGTAGGCGTTCTCAACGCATCTGTTGTCATGGCTGGCTCAAGTCAGTATGGACAATATGATGGTGGTACTCCAAATTATTCAATCATTGTTGATAAAATGGTTATGACCGGAAATCAGACCAAAGGAGGTCAAGAAGTATATGTAGACAACCTTTCGCCTTCTGATCCTCGCTTTGCACCAGGCGCACAGGTGACGTTCCAGGTAAAAGTAAAAAACACTTCTGATAGTACTCTTAAAAATATTCAGGTAAAAGATATCCTCCCAACATGGGTTGATGCGATTGAAGGACCGGGTGAATATGATGCTAACTCAAGAACAATCTCTTGGACATATCCCGAACTCAAAAGTGGTGAAGGGAAAATGGAAAAAATCATAGTTCAGATTAAACCTCAGGATCAGCTTCCTGCAGATCAGGGACTCATGTGTATGAACAATAAAGCAACGGCAAAATCAGATACTGTGTATGACGAAGACACAGCTCAGTTCTGTCTTGAAAAACAGGTCACTCTTACCACAAAAGGTGGTCAGCCCATTAAGACAACTCCTGATGCCGGTGCCCCTCTTCTTGCTTTTGGCGCACTCAACATGCTCGGTCTTGGAGCTGGATTGTACTTGAGAAAAAAGGCGTAATATACTCTCCTCAGCAAAATCAATATTGTATATGTAAATACATCAGTCTACAGTGTTGACATCGACTCTTTTCTTATGTAATATAGTCGGTATATGATTACCGATGTTGATATAAAAAAACTAAAAGAAGTCTTTGCCACCAAGGAAGATTTGAAAGAATTTGCCACAAAAGATGACCTCAAGCGATTTGCTACCAGGGAAGATTTGAAAGAATTTGCCACCAAGGAAGATGTTCAAGAGATAGTCAATGAAAGCACGCTTGGAATCGTAGAAGGAGTAAAAACAATCATTGATATGCTTGGAGAAACGAACAAAAAAACAGAGTACAATGCCCAAGAGCTCCAGACTGTCCGTATGATCCAAGGTGACCATGAGGCGCGTATCCGCAAGCTTGAACACGCTTCTGCCTGACCTTCTTTTCTTCCTATACGTTTCTTCCCTTCTCTCCTTGACAAAACCCCATTAATATGATACTATAGGATACTTTGGCACTTTGAAAATTTCTATGGAGTCGGTAGACCGAGATGATCCTCGATGCGCGCCGTTCTTTTTTTGAGATGAGTCACATCACCATCAAAAAGTTGGATTGCAGCATCAAGCTTTTTGTCAATCTGTTTGATTTGTTTCTTTATAGGAGCAAGTTTCTGATCAAATTTCTCATCGAGCTTTTGTTCGAGTTTAGTTTCAATCAGATTGCCGATTTTGGAGAGGTCGTCTGGGGTAAGTGACATAGGGATACAGTACCATAGAGTTTTTTTAAAAACAAGGTGAAAAGGATAAAAAGAGGGATATAATTACACATCAATTATACTTCTCTTTTTGCTCTTTTTCTCTCAAACTAGCTTTGGGAATAAAAAGAGTAAAATGCCCTCCAATTTGGCGGGCAAGCACGTTAACAAATCGAGACTATTTGATTGTGAATGCTAAGGTAAAGCATAGAGGGGGAAATCTCGCATTTCCTCTTGTGTGCTTTACCTTATGCAGTAACTACTTTTTTTCTTTCAGTTTCATCAAAGGAGATTCGCAGTGAACAAGCAACGAATTTTGAGTTTGGTCGTCGGGCTGGCCCTGTTGGCAGCCCTCGGGCTTTCGTCTGTGATTGCCGCCCCTGCGGCGCCGGACGGAGCGACGTTCGATTCTACCTGCAGCACTGTCACTGGGACCGGCCCTTCGGCCGTGACCCATAGCTGCTGGCTTGAAGCGGCCGTCACCTGGATGCGGCATTGGCAACCCGAGCTGGTGGGGTCTGACCCCGCCAAGCCGGTTTATACCGAATCTTTTGTCTTACCCAAGGCTCAGAAATGTGAGTGGTGGGGCGTTAATGCCCACCTGGAAAGCGAAAGCGGAGAAGTTTCGATCAGCGGTGGCGAAAACGTGACCTTCACCCTGTCCAGCCGGACCGTGGTGACCGTCACTGACAGCATTGGAGGCCAGTCGGCCGGGTTCGATATCTGGTGTTCGGGTGTGACCGGGGACGTTGTCCCCACCCCGACGCCGGCGCCGACCAGTACGACAGCTCCTACCGTGACACCGACCACCAGTCCGACCGCGACGAACGAGCCGACAGCCACTGTTACAGATACGCCCACGGAAACCCCAACGGCGAATCCTACCGTGACACCGACCGCCAGTCCGACCGCGACGAACGAGCCGACGGCGACTCCCAGCGAGACGCCAACACCGACGATCACGCCCACGGCTACGGTTCCGGTTCCGGCCCTGTCCTGTGGCGACCCTATGGTCGCCAAGGCCGGTTCCCCGACCCAGTCGGCTGAGGTCATGCCCGAAGCATACCAGCCACAGAGTGATCTGATCAGCACCGGCATCATCATTGGCCAGTGGTCGATCGTCGGGCAGACTGCAACCCCTCACTTTTACTGTGTCCAGTTGCCTTCGGGCTCCTGGATTGCAGAAAATGTGTCGGGCGCGATCGTCGACAGCTCGGGCACCGCGTTGGTGACCGGCTCTGGGTCGTTCGTTCTGCCCCACCCCACCTGGGTGTGGGTGCAGACCGAAAGCGGAGCCCAGCTCCGCGGGCCAGCCTGGAAGCTGAATCTGCCGATGGTGAATCGGTAAAAATGTAGTACCCCACTCGGGCACAAAGACGTGCCGGGCGGGCACAATTGATTAATGGATAGTTGGGAGGTGGCGCTTGTCTCGTGCGACCACCTCTCTATCCCTTAGGAGTAAATCACTTTACTTTTGAGGGATAGAAAACATAATTTCTATTATTACTCTTTTTCATACTCAAAAAAGCTTTGAGAACATGAAGAAACGGTAATTATCGTGATGATCGTTTTTGTGAACTAATGCATGTTTGAATGAAACGCATCATCGCACTTTAATAATCAGGGTTTGGAAAAAACAAAACTATTTAGTTATTTTCGTATTCCTACTGGAATGCAGAAGAAAGGATAGAGTTCTATCTGTCTTTTCTCATGCATTCCAGATTGAGTCCCTCTCACGGGAGAGGTTGATTCTTTGGAATATGTGTTAATGTTTTGGGTCTTTTTTATAAAAAAAAGATCGAGGTTACAGAGTCCTCGGAAAAACTCTGGCCCGTTCCCCGGGTGAAGGGGAAAAGATGGAAGCAAGCCTGCAGATCGGGTCAAATCAGTCTGCAGACGCCCTATCTCGGGCTGCTTCCTTTGTAGGAAACCGTTTTTTGCTTTTTCACTAGTCACTTGGAGGTGACAAATGGCTACCAAGCCGAAAAACCAGAGTCCCTTGTGGACAGCCTTGGCCACCGTGGCAGTAGTATTTACGGGGGCAATCATTCTCCTCCTCGGGGGTACGCAACGCGCGTCCGCCCAGGAGGCCGGCCAGATGACTGGCACTTGCAACGGTGCCCAGGTTACTGGGACACCCGAGCAGGTTGCCTCGTCTCTGGCATTGCTCGGCTGTGGAAGCGGCACCGCCGCAGCCCCAGCCACCGGCGGAACCGTAGTTTCAGGCGCAAACACCTGTAAGGTAAATACTGGTGCAAATTTGCGCGCGCAAGCTGATGCGAATTCTACAAGAGTCGGCGGAGCCACTGCAGGAACAGTACTTCAAATCATCTCTGTGCATAGCAACTGGCTACAAACCACCTCCGGGTGGATTTATTCCCCGTTGTGCACCATGGTGCCGCCTTCGGAATGGACTCCCCCGGCAGACAACTGCAGCGCTACTGCCAAGATCTTGCCTAACGACGACAAGGTGGACACAATCATCGGCGAGCGTGGCGAAACAATCCAAGTCACCATCCTGAGCAGTGGGGATCTCTGTGATCCCTACCGCGTAATTTGGGACGGTGTCCGGATTCGCCAGGACCGCCTCCCCAAGGAAGGTGAACGGCGCTCGTTTGAGGCCGACTTCCAGGGCTGGTGGGCGGGCGCGGCCACTTGGGCTGGCGTTTCCTGTCTGCTTGAGACCGACCATGACAAGAATAGTGCTACGCCCCGTCTGGCCGTCTTCGACCGCGCAGGGAGAACGGTGGGCTCCACCCACGGTACACAGGTCTTTGACTTGATGGATAGTGGCTGGTACATGGCTGTATGCCAGGGAACGCTCAACCCTGGCTTCACGGTCATTCGCCCAACCGATGGCTGGACCCGGTAGTAAGAAGCGCGGCGAAAGCCGCAAGTTCTCACTCAGAATTTTGAGCGGGCGTATAGGCTCCACGATACGGGCCTAAACAACAACTGAATAGTGACCGAGTAGCAACGATGCTACTCGGTCACACCCTTTCCAAACCCTGACTTTCCTATATGTAGAAATGGATCCTGAAACAAGTTCAGGATGACGATTCTGGATGCTCCGCCTTGGGCGGATTACCAGAATGACAGTTTCTGCCGAGAGGAAAGTTTTACTATGAGGAGATTCCTGCCTACGCAGGAATGACAATTATTATCAATTTCATAAATCATATGAACAACACAGAAGGAATCGTGCGAAGTGCAGTAGTCCTCTTAGGACTTATCGGCGCTTTGTACGTCATAAACATGTTGGGAAACCAATATATGAGAAACCAAGCTGTAGACGGATGTATCGCTTCAAGCAAAACTGAAGTGGTAAATCCTGATCGCTCAGTCTGGAAAGGAACCAGTCGTGACTGGTATGCCCTTTGTATGCAAGAAAAAGGGATGAAGTAAAGATGCTGAAACAAGTTCAGCATGACACTAGTATGAAAAAAACAACAATTACACACAATCGGCCACTCATATCAATCATTCTCCCCGTACTCAACGGTGAGAAATTTTTGAGAGTCGCACTTGACAGTATGATCGCCCAAACCTATACATATTGGGAGATGATTATTGTGGATGACGGGTCTTTTGACGAAACACCTCGGATTCTTACAGAATATTCCAAAAAATATCCGCTCATTCGCATAACCACCAATAAAAAACAAGTTGGGATTTCAAAAGCCTTAAATCAAGGAATACGGCTTGCAAAAGGGTCATATATCGCACGCATGGATGCTGACGACATATCCTATCCGGAGCGCCTCGCAAAACAGCTTGATTACTTGCAAACAAATCCAACCGTTGTTGCGGTAGGAGCCCAGTGTGACGTCATTGATGCACAAGGAAGGATCACCGGGGTAAAAACCTTTCCCCTTTCGCATGAGCAGATTTATAAAACCATATTCCACTTCAATCCCCTCCAACACCCGGTACTTATGGTAAATCGTTCCCTATTGCCGAAAAAATTTGTATTCTATGACATATTGGATGGAGCGGAGGATGTCAATCTTCTTTTTAAACTGTTTGCCTTTGGAAAGGTCATAAATCTTGACGAGGCACTCCTAGCATATCGTATTCACAGCACAAATAGTTCGCTCAAAAAAATTAAACATATTTATCATCAGGCGCTTATTGCCCGTATTCAAGGAGTATTGCGCTATGGTTATCGACCAACTATTGAAGGAATTGGGCTTATCATCATTCAAACAATTTTAGTAACACTTCTTCCTGATCCGATTCTTCGCAAAATCTATTTTTATGCTCGAGGAATCAAAGCGCATATTTCCAGGGCAAAAAAAATCAACTTGATCCCCAACATGGGATAATCTTTTGTCAGTACAATTATTGTATGATCGCATTTAAAGAAAAGACATTTTCACATCTTCAGAAATTCTGGGGCTATTATGCTCTCATATTTATTGAAATACTTCTTTTTATCACAAATTACAAGCCAGGTACATTTCTTGTTGGATGGGATAATTTGTTTCCTGAGTTCAATTTTTCACTCAATTTCAAGCGAGCATTTTTCGCAGTCTGGCAGGAATACCGAGGCATGGGAGTTGTAGATAGTATGTCTCACGCCAGTACTCTTGTCGAAGAACTTGAACGATTTATTCTTTCATTTTTTATGCCGATGCATATGATCAGATGGGTCTATATCATGCTTTTGCACTTGGTTGGTGGACTTGGAATATTTCATCTTCTCAAACAATATATTTTCAAAAAAACAAAAATGAGCTCCGAAACCGCGCTCATGCCTGTATTCGTATCATTTCTTGCAGCGCTGTTTTATCAGTATAACCTCGGAACAATCCAACAAATGTATCTTCCTATGGAGGTATTTGTTGTTCATTTTGCCTTTCTTCCGTGGCTTGTTTGGGCAACGTTTAAATCCCTTGAAACCGGACACCGAAAATATTTTTGGTATTTCGGGATTCTTTCGTTCTTTGCGACACCACAAGCCCATGTACCAACCATCTTTATCGTTTATGCCATGACCATCAGCATTATTTCAATTTCTTATGCTTTTTTTATTGATCCGCTAGCTTGGAAAAGGGTTGTTAAACTTGCAATTATCTGCTTTGTGACCAATGCATTTTGGATTATTCCCTTCATGTATGCAGCACTCACTCACTCCCCTATCGTTGCAAACTCAAAAGCCTTTCAAATGGCGTCAAACGATATTTTTTACCGAAACCACGAATATGGAAATCTCAAAGATATTGCACTTTTAAAAGGAACTCTCCTTGAATATTATTATTACAACTTCAAAACGCATGCAAGTGAGAATATGTTTGCTCCCTGGCTTGCTCATATTCACTCGATGTTTTTTCTCATCCCAGCCTGGCTTAGCTTTGTGCTTGGGCTTGTTGGAGCGTTTGTGGCGTCAGTCAAAGTTAAGTCTGCACGGATAATTTCTGGATTATTCATTTTTTCTATTTTCATGTTGGGTACAGATATCCCATTTATCGGGAATATAAATGCATTTTTCCGTGAAAACGTACCACTTTTTAAAACGGTTTTCCGATTTGTATTTACGAAATTTTCAATTCTGTATGCTTTTTCTCTAAGTATTATGATCGCCGTTGGAGCGATGTATATCATAAACCTCGTCTCAAAATTGAAGTTCAAAATCATGCTTGTTGGTATTTTTACATTGGCAATAATCGCATACATTTTTCCATCATTTCAAGGAGATTTCTTTTATGACAACCTTCGTGTTGAAATACCAATGAAATACTTTAAGACGTTTGAATTTTTTAATAAACAAGATCCAAATACTCGTGTTGCCATACTCCCTGCGCCGTGGTACTGGTCATGGCTTCAGCCAAACTGGGGAACGATAAACTCTGGATTTCTGTGGTACGCCATTCCCCAACCCACAACCGATCTTGCATTTACCCCATGGAGCAATCATAACGAGAATTTTTACTGGGAACTGGATCGGGCCCTCAACCTTGAAGACATCGCTCTTGTTGAACATGTATTGAGTAAATACGACATCACATGGATCTATCTCGATCGAGATATTTTGAATGCAGAGTCAAGAAAGGTCAATTTTTCATCACTCCAAAAACTTTTGGCTCAATCTCCACGGATAAAAAAAATAACTTCGTTTGATGCAACCGATATATACCACTTTGAAAACACATCGTCAAAAAACTTTGTTTCTATCATTGAATCACTTCCAACAATTGCATATGACGATTCATATCTTGATTACGACCGTTATTACCACCAAAACGGAGATTATCAAAAAGCCACAGATAAGAAAATTCCCGATACCATCTATCCGTATTTTTCTCTATTTAGTGGGAAAGCTCCCCATATCAATGCCATTACTGTTTCTGAAACAGAGACTGATTTGACGTTTCAAAGTAGCGTAAATAACCTCGGAAAAAATCCGTTTATTGTCAATACATTTCCTGACTATGCTCCTATAAGCTACTTGTTGAGAGATGATGGAACTTTTCAAACATTTCAGCCAAAAGCTGATCTACGGATTTCATCAGACGACAATCCTCTGGTTGAAGTAGCGATTAATAAAAAGTCATCATTAGTTTACACTTCAGATACGGATAAAACCTATACTACCCAACTCAATACCGCCTGTGACGTAAATACTTCTGGAACTACTGCCATGTCGCAGGTACCTGATGAAAATGGCTCAATTCATTTTCAACTTACTTCGGTAAATTCATCAAACTGTATTCAAGTTGCAGTTCCCAATCTAGAGCTTCGATTTGGATATGTTATGAAAATTGAATATACCTCAGATCTCAAACGAGGTTGGTTTATGAATGTGTATAGCCGAACGAGTAAGAAATCAGTCTTGGAAACGTATTTGCGCAACAACGGTCAAAAAGATACTGATTATATTATCCTTCCTCCACAAAGCAAGCATGATCTTGGATATTCTATTTACTTTAACAATAAATCTGAAGGAGTTGAAAAAGTAACAAACACACTACATCGGGTTGAAATCTACCAAATTCCCTATATAGAGATGAGGGATTTACATGTGATCAACTCCATTGAAGCTCGCTCGTATTCACAAACTCTCCCCGCTTCTGTTGATCATCAATCTCCATACAAATACACGATTACACCAAATGAATTGAAGGATAGTCAAACGGTAGTACTCCATCAAGGATTCGATTCCGGCTGGAAAGCATACAAGACGTGTAGCGCGAATCGCGTAACATGTAACGTGCAGAGGTTGTTTCCATTTATATTTGGCACTGAACTCAAAGATCATGTCCTCGTCAATAACTGGGCAAATGGATTTGTTCTTAACAATACGACTTCTGATGATTCGACGATCGTCATCATCTTCTGGCCACAATACCTCCAATTTGCAGGTTTTGGTATTTTGATACTCAGCATTATCATTGCATTCTTAAAAAGAAACAAAGATTCAGTAAAATCTCCCGCAGAGATTATCTGAATAATTAATTCCTGTATAATAATTTCATGCAACTTTCCCACCTCCAGATCCGAAATCCAAAAGACGATGAAACAGCACCTGAGGCTGCGACTCAGATCTTTTCTTCTTTGCTTTCCAATAAACACAGCGTTTTTGTCCGACTTTTCAAAGAAGTAGACTGCTTTTCATTTGAACTTTTCCTCACCGGTCAGTCAATTTATTACTATGTCACTGTTCCGACGCCACGAGAATCATTGGTCCACAGCTTGATTTCATCTTCGTATCCTCAATCATTTATCCAGCGCACCAGTGATCCGATGGAAATGGTATTGCAAAACCCACACCAAGCGGTTGCCGATCTCAGACTTCAATACTCATATAAGCTTCCCATAAAAACCTATACTGAATTTACCGATATTGACCCGCTCTCATCCCTCATTGGGCTTTTATCAAAACAAAAACCATGGTATCGACTGGCTATTCAAATCCTTGTCACTCCCCCGTCGTTTTACTGGCAGGGCGACACTCTAAATTCCCGTGAATCTGAAAAAGTAGACCCTCTGACCGGAGAGTCGAAAACAGAAAAATCAAGTGACAATAGCTCATACATTGCCAAAAAGGTATTGTTTCAAGGAGGGCGCACTGCGATTCGGATTCTTGCCGCATCAAAAGAAAAGGAACAGAGTCCCAAAACACTTCTTCAAAATGTCGGCGGCACCTTTGGATCTTTTTCACTGGGAGAAGGAAATAAATTTGATCTTCGCATCAAACTCTTTGGTGTGAATGATTTTATCAATCGGATGAAGAATCGTTCATTTACCTGGCTTGAGCATAGAACGCAGATCTTAAACGCGCAAGAGCTTGCAACGCTCTGGCATCCACCAGGATTGCAGCTAAAGGGTATTAAAAACATTGCCTGGGGAAAGACCCTTGCGGGAGAGCCACCAGAAAACCTTCCCACCACCGACAACGTCAGCGAGGAAGAGAAAAATGATGTTAATTTTTTTGGAAAGGCTGAGTATAAAAATAAGGATTCGATATTTGGGATCAAATCTGCTGACCGTCGCAAACACGTGTATATCATCGGAAAAACGGGCGCCGGTAAATCGACACTGATTGCCAATATGGCAATCGATGACATCAGGCGTGGTCGCGGCGTGGGCATCATCGATCCACATGGAGATCTTTCAGAAGCAATCTTGGACTATATCCCAAAACGTCGCATGAATGATGTGGTGTATCTTGAACCATTTGATACCGAGCGCCCATTTGCGTTAAACGTCCTTGAGATCAAGGATCAAACCCATCGTGATCTTGTCGCATCAGGAATTGTCGGTATTTTTTACAAAATTTATGGCGATTCATGGGGACCACGACTTGAGTATATTTTGAGAAATACGATATTAACTCTGTTGGAAATCCCTAACTCAACACTTGCCGATGCACTCCCTCTTCTTGCCGACCCACAATATCGAAAAGCAAATATGCATCACGTGAAAGATCAGGTTCTTTCAAACTTCTGGACGCGCGAGTTTGATATGATGACCGATCGACTCCGTGTTGAAGCAATCTCTCCTATTCAAAACAAGGTCGGACAGTTTGTGTCAAGCAAGATGATTCGAAACATTATTGGTCATCCCAAGTCCACTATTGATCTTGAGGACATCATGAATTCAGGAAAAATACTTATTATGAATCTCTCACAAGGAAAGCTTGGCGAGGACAATGCGGCCCTACTGGGCGCTATGATCATCACTCAAATCCAACTTGCCGCGATGAATCGATCATTTCAAAAAGAAAAAGATCGCCGAGACTTTTTCCTCTATGTTGATGAGTTTCAAAACTTTGCAACATCATCATTTATTAAAATTCTTTCAGAGGCGCGAAAATATCGACTCGCACTCACTCTTGCCAATCAATATATCGAGCAGATTGAAGAAGATGTGATGACCGCCATCTTTGGCAATGTCGGAAGCCTTATCTCATTTGTTGTCGGAGCGCGCGATGCAGAGTTTTTGAGCAAGGAATATTCGGAAATGTATTCGCAAAATGATTTAGTCACCCTTGGAAAATATGAAACGGTCATAAAAATGTCGATAGATGAGATGACTTCACTCCCCTTTCCCGCAAAAACGCTACCGCCACCTGCGCTCAAGAATTCAAACCGCGAAAAGATCATTCGCCTTTCAAAGGAAAGATATGGACGAAAAACTTAATCCTACCTCCGTCAAGGCTAAATTAATTCATCGAGAGAATGTGCTTGATGTATAAGCCATGCAGCATTAATTGAATGAATTTTTGTGTAGTATATTTCAAGAACGTCAGATATAAAATCTGGAGATAGGTTTGGAATACCATCAATATGTAAGCCAAAACGCTCTCTTCCAATGCTTGAATGACTTTTTTTATCTCGTTTCACTGGATTGGTCCGGATACCGTCATATGATGAAAGATACTCCATTAACTCATCCGCACAATGCATAAACCAAGGAGGTGCTTGTAAAAACAAATGTGCATTTTGTTGAGAAATTGAAATTGAATTCTTGAGAATTTCAGCAAACAATCGAGAACTCAAATCTGGCTGTTCTTTCCTGATTGTTATCCATCCGTTATATGCCCTGAGGAATATAGCGTTAAATCCAACTCCTGCTGCTGCATTGACGTCCTCCCACGTATTCATTTGTCTCAAATCTCCTGAGATGTGTGCAAGATTTTGTGGTAAATTTCCTGCTCCTCGTGTAGTTAGACCTACAGAAAGACCCTTATCAAACAAAGTTCCATTTGTTGAAGCTTTTGCAGAAAGATCTCGTATCATTCCAGTTCCAGCCATAAGGTCCAACACAGCAAGCGGACTTTTGATATGTGAAAGGGCTACAGAAGGTGGCATCTCACAACTGCCAAAATACGCATTATACTGACTAAAATTATCATCATATGTTGGCCATCCACGCGCTTCTTCACAGGAGACAATACCATTAGTAAATTGTGTTATAGGATAATTTGTTTCAGTTGTTAAAAGTGCAATATCACGTGGATTTACATTTTCTATAGCCATAGACCAGAGATTGCATTAGTAAGTATATATTTACTATATTATAATCCCTTCTTTGCATTTCCACAAAGGAACCTCAAATTTTCTGGGAAGATATGATTGAAAGAAGAAACACTACTCATCCTTCCGAAACCGATCCTTCATTTTTTTGACAAGCAGTGAGATCAATGGAATACCTACTGATCCGAGAAATAATGCTCCTTTTGACTCAACTATTTCAGCAATCTTTCCTTCGATTTTTTGAGGAATTGAGCGTGCTGCATCATAAATCTTCCACAACACCGCAATCCCTACAATAAAGAAAATAATTCCCAATGAAAGCATCACAATGGAAAACACATAAAATAAATTTTGCAGATCCATAATCAACTCCTTCAATTGGTAATTATTTCTTTGCTGGTTTCTTTTTTTCTGCGAGATTTACCTTCTTCAGATCTTTCTTGCCTTCTTCTGAGATAAACTCCCATCGAGATTTAAGAAAGTCAGTAAGGTCAGTTAAACGATCTTTTGTGGCTTCTTTTTCTTCTTTCAAGCGACTCACAACGTCCGTGACCACTTCCATGTATTTGCCTTTATCAATGTCAGGATATTTCTCTTTAAGCTTATCAAGGCGAATATTCAGCTCTTTTTGAGCGAGATCATACAACTTCTTTCCTTCTTTTGAAGCAGTTCCAAAAATTTCTTTTACAATTTCTTCCTTGCTCTTTGTTTTTAATGTGACGTGGAGTTGTTGCAATTTCTTTTTTGCAATCTCTCGATTTTCCTTTCCTGTTTTTGGGGTAAGAAAAAATGCTGCCGCTCCTCCAAGAAGTGCGCCAAGTGCGAGTACAATGCCGAATTTAGATTTTCCCATAAATAGTTAGTAAATAATAATCATCTTCATTATACTGTATTTTCCCTCATTTATTCCGGTGTCAATCCTGAAAAGACGTAACGTCCCCCAAGCTCAATTAATATAAATATAGTATAATAGAACATGGCAAAGCACCAACTTAAGCTTTACTTCACCGGTTCGATAGCAGCACCTCAAAGCAATCAAAAAAACTACCTGGATATCGTTCAATTGGTAAAAGATAATGGACATACGATCATTGCCGATCATATACTAAGCGTTTCTGAAAAAGAGGTGAGCCTCAAAACGCGTGAAGAACGGCTCACGTTTCATACACAAATTGAAGAATGGATTCACTCAAGCGATGCACTTATTGCAGAAACTTCATTTCCCAGCATTAGCGTTGGATATGAGATCTCCCTTGCCCTTCGCGTGGGCAAACCGGTACTCGTTCTCTATAAAGATGGCGAACCACCAAGTCTTTTAGCACATCATCGTGATGAAAAGCTCCTCTGTGAAAAATATACTTCGCAAACACTACCCCATATTCTTGAGGATTTTATTGGGTATATTGATTCAAAAACCGATCTCAGATTTACCTTTTTTATCACCCCAAAAATCGCCTCGTTTCTGGATACAATCGCCAAAAAGGAAAAACTCCCCAAGTCGGTGTATCTCAGAAAGCTTATTGAAGATGATATGGCAAAACGAGCCTGAGTATCATTCTTTTCATCTTTCTGTCCTTGCCATCGCGTGCTAAAAGCAGTACAATATGCTCTATGGTCAATCCATTTGTCAGACTCAGAAAAAGTATTGCAAATCTACCGGACAAAAAAAAATATATTGAGGTCATAACGGCTTCACTTTCCATTCCGGTGCTTCTTTCGGTGGTTCTCGTAAATTATCTGAGTATTCAAGATAAGAGATCAGGAGATACTCCAACACCGGTCGTTACGCAGGCACCTCAAGTCATTACCATTATCAAAGATTCTGTTGAAAGAAATAATACGCAAACTCCTCCATCAGTTACGTCTCCTTCACCAACGCGAAAAGATGAGTGTATAAAAGAAATTGGACCCATTCGTATCAATTCCCCTCAAGAAAAAGAAACAGTTGTTGGAAATCCTCTGGAAGTTGATGTCAGATATGATCAAGGTGATTACTGCTCAGTTGTCTGGAGTTATAGAATCAATAATGGCAACTGGAGCAATTTTATCGATGACGATATTGTCATATACAACATGGATTCGGGAGAAAAAACGCTTGATCTTCAGGTAAAAAGCATTGTCTCAAGCGATAGCGAATCGCTCACCAGAACATTTACTTACCAAAATAGTGATGCCGTAAGCACTCCCACGGTCACACTGACTCCAACAGGAACACCGTAAGATGTCTTAAGAGTTTAAACGAATAATGCTCTGCTCAAAATTCCATCAAGTCATTAGAGAGTTGGGCTTTTGTCGAAATCAAAGTCTTTCTCAAAATCCAGTTCTTGATTTACCTCAGAATCCCTGCCGTTTTGAAATGAATCCATCTCGCTATTAAACTCTGATTCCATTTCACTCTTGACTGCATCTTCAATCGTTTTCTGGAAGGCTTTGTTTCCTACTGCTGAAACGATACCGGTAATAATCATTGCGCCAATGATCCACCCCAATATCGAAACGATCCACATCCATGTCATTGAAGTTGGTTTTTTATCATCATATGCCGCCTTTGCATGCTCATACAGTTTGAAAATATAGGCAAGACCAAACCAACTGATTGCAAAGCTTGATACAAGCGTAATCAGTACAAAAAATATCGCCGCCGATGGCTCTTCACTTGGAAGTGCGCCGATAAGCATTTGTACGGCAAAAGAGAGGAGCCATAAAATGATGACACGTCCGATGACTGCACCAAAATTTTGACTTACCACGCCGATACTCATTTTTATCGCTTCCATCCCCTTTTTATTGTCCAACACCACTGAATACATTGTAAACATCAAAAATATTGAGATGATTAATGCGGGGATAACAAAAACAAATAAGCTGCCAAAAACGAGAAGAAAGGTGATTGCACTAACCACAATTAATGGCACGATGTATGAGAATCCTTTCTTAAAGTATGTAATAACTGATGCATCTTCGGTTGGATCTTTGAGGAGAATCAACATCCCCGCTTGAAGTGCTGTGCCAACGGCAATCGATGCAAACATCCAGATCACCAATATTGACACCGTTATTCCGACAAATCCTGGTTTTGACAATGCTTCAGTCATAACCTCAGGATTTGAAAATGAAGACATGTTCATTGCTCCAAAACCGAATATTAAAAGAATTCCCACAATAAACAAAACAAAATATACCGCAGTCGAAAACAATCCGAGAAATAACAACTTGAGTGCTTTTTTTGTAAGAAGCTGCCAAGATTCTACGATTAATTGTTTAATCGAAGGGAATTGATTTATTAATGCGGGAGAAGAGGTTGATATTTCGAGCTCAGATTTTTGATCCATATAGCAAGGATTATATCAAAACGTCCTATTCTATTCAACTAAAGACGCTTGGTAAATTTATAACTGCTCCGTATCTGCATTAATGTCCTGCATCTCTTGATCAAGATCAGGGATTTCTATCTGATCAAGCTCTGCATCTTCCTCAGTCGCAGGCTCCGTAACTACGGGACTTACCGCAACGGTTGGCGCCACTATTTTACTTGCCTTGTCGGAAGTTGTTGAAGTAAATTGTTTATAGAAAAATAATCCAACCAAACTCAAAAGAACGACCACTAAAACAAATATAAAAATGTACAAAAGCTTGTTTGACTTTGTTTCGGTATATCCAAAATTATCTCCTGATGCGGGCGTTGAAGCACTTGTTTGATCAGGAACAACGGGCGCTTCCGGTGAAACTGGAGCAGGACTTGGAATTACTTGTGCAATAGCCTCTGGTACAACTACCGGACCGCCAGAGAGATCGGGTGATACGACTTGCGGTGCATCAACTTTTGGTGCTTCAACATCTTTATTTACGGGTTTTTCAGTATTTAATGGGTCCATGATGAGGGGTGATTTGGTAATTAATTGGTAATAGCAAGTGCTTGTGCAGCTTCTTGAGTCGCATCTCGAGCGACTTTGACTGATGCAATGGCAACTTCCATGTCTGTGCGGAATTGGCTAACGGTTGCTTCGACGACCGTTTTGAGTTCGCCATCATCTCCAAGCTCAATCACATATGAATTTCCACTTTGGGTCACGACTGCTGCCTCTGCGGTCGTAACGGCAGCACGCGCTGATGCGATGGCAGTTTCCACCTCGCTTGAATCTCCTTCAGCCCTATTTAAAAGCTTTTCTTCCATTTTGTCAATAATTGCTGAAATTCTTTCAAGGTGACCAAGAAGTCGATCGGTAATGCGCTGATTTCTTTCTGCAAGTCGAGTATCTACCCGCTCAACAATCATTGCCTTTTTCTCATCTTTGATTGATTCAAGTTTTGCTTGAAACTCTTCTCGCTTTGTTTCCATTGCGGTTTTTGCCTCTTCTCGTTTGGCTTCAATCTCTGCTTTCAAGTCTTCTCGTTTTTGTTTCGCTTCCTCCATGCGTGCTTCTCTTTCTTGTTTTTTTTCTTCCATTTTCGCTTCACGTTCTGCCTTTCGCTCTTCAGCAGTCACTTTTTTGCCACTGGTACTTTCTGTTTCCATCGTGGTTTCTACCTCAACAGAATCGTCTTCGTCTTCTGCAAAAGTTGCTGGTACTACAGCAAAAGATATAAGTAACAGGAAGATTAGTATCATCGGTAATTTTTTTTCCATACATTTACTGTAGTACAAAAATGAGGATGTGTCAATTGTGAAGATCTAATATATATGGAAAATTCTCAAATCAACTTGAAATATAAATACCCTATAGTATAATTGCGTATGCCACCAAATCGAAATGAAAATAGATTTAATATCGCAGATTTTGCGCTTCATGGATTGGATCGCAAACGATCAGAAACTATGACTCGTGCAAATGATTTGGGACTAACCCCTCCAGTTGATTGGATGCCCAATAGGTTCGATGATGCTGTTTTGGGTCTTGTTGCATCAGATCCATATCAGTCTTCCATCGAAGTCGCTGCACTTATTCAAGAACATGTTCGGGACAAAGTAAGACGAGTGAGAAAACGACAAGTGGAAGGACTCGTAGTGCCAAAAACGGGCATAGATAACTATTTCTCCGTAATGAGTGGAAAAATTCCTGGAGTTTCAAGAACTGATCAAACTATTGGATCTGCACAGGAGCGACATTTTCCTGAAATACGATTCGCTTATGAACTTCTAGAAACACTTAATCCACATACAAGAAAATTCATGCTCGGATCTCACAAAACTGATTGGCAAACTATGATTGCGCGCTCGATAGTAGATGCGCCCCTTATTGGTGATGTAGAATATGATTTTAACACTGCACCGGCAAGAACAGTTGGGTTAATGACCCTTGATTTAACAGAAAAATTTCCTCATATTCTTCAGGAAGAATTATTAGATTGGTCACTGGATTATGGAAATTACGAAAATATGGATCAATGGATAGAGTTAATAAAACAAAATAAATTGACCAATGTTCCACCAAATCTATATCATGAGTTACGAAGAAGCTACGCGAAAACAGTTTCTGAGCTGTGGCTCAGGCGTTCTCAAGAACATGTTGGGAATGACCATGTATTTGCATCGACGCAACTTGACCATGTTCAAGAAACACTCTGGCACTATGTACTCGGATCATTTTCTGAAGGCACTTCTGCTCGAACACACTTGCAAGGAGCGGGTATGGCAAATATATATACTTCGAAAATTTCAGACTTTCCACAACCCTCCCTTGGATCTTTTTGTGTTTATACTGCAACAGGTACACTTCCAGATTTTTATGACAAAATCGACTCTTTCTATGGGGCGATGGATCCTTAATAAATTTTTCCTACATCATCTGAGGTCGTGCACTAGCCTTCATGAATGCATAGATCATACCTAGAAGCTGTGAGAAAAGCAGATGGGTTTGCGCCATCATTACCCTTCGGGTAAATTTTCTACTGTCTGTATAAATCGTATTGTTATAATAATTGTTCATGTCTAACGTTCATCAAATAATTTCACGCGCTTATTCGACTCTATTCAATACCAAATTGGTGTTTGTTGTCTTGGTTTTGATCGTTTTAAGTATTTTTTTTTATGACCCTCAATTCTTTCAAAGCATAAGTGAATCATTAAAGATTGATTCATTGAAAGGACAACTAACACTAACTCCTACCCCCTATCCCAATCAAGACGTCACCATCCCGGCACTTCGAAAAAGAACCTATTCCAGCTCACTCAATGATCGTACTTTGTATGTTGAAAAAAATACGTATAATTTTTATCTCACCAGCTACGACTCAGACGGACTTACCATCAATGGACTGCTCACGATCCCCAATGGTGATAAACCGATAAACGGCTGGCCGGCGATTGTTTTTGTCCATGGATATATTCCTCCTACCTTGTATAAGACAACGGAAAAATACGGCGATTATATTGATTATTTGGCGCGAAATGGATTTGTCGTATTTAAGATTGATCTTCGCGGACATGGTGATTCGGAAGGGACCCCATCGGGCGCTTATTTTTCCGCAGACTATATCATCGATACGCTCAATGCATATGCGGCTTTGCAACAATCAGATTTTGTGAATCCAAACGCAGTTGGACTATGGGGACATAGTATGGCGGGAAATGTACTGCTTCGATCGTTTGTAGTAAAACCCGAGATCCCGGCAGTTGTGATCTGGGCAGGAGCGGTGTTTAGCTACACTGATCGAGAGAAGTATGGGATTTCGGACAATAGTTATCGACCACCTGCTGATATCACCAGACGCGCGGGAGGACGACTGAGACTCGGAGACGTTGATAAAAAGAGCATCTTTTGGCAGGAGTTTGTCCCCACAAACTACCTTTCAGATCTGAAAGGAGCAATCCAGCTCAATCATGCAATAAATGATGATGTGGTAAATATCGGATACAGTCGAGATTTGAACGCATTATTAGACGAGACGAACGTCACCCACGAACTCAATGAATACCCAGGTGGGGGCCACAATATTTCAGGAGTAAATTTTGTATCGGCAATGGAAAACACGGTGGAGTTTTTTGAGAACTATTTGGATAAGTAATCTACCCTTTGAGCTTTAATTACCCTGTTATAATATTCACTATGAATCTCTCTATTGGTATCGTCGGCCTCCCAAACGTCGGCAAGTCAACCCTATTCAACGCACTTCTCAAGAAGACAGTGGCTGATGCCGCAAACTATCCCTTTTGTACGATTGAGCCCAATGTCGGTGTCGTGGAGGTCCCTGACGATCGCCTTCCGGTCCTTGCCAAAATAGTAAATACACAGAAGATCGTTCCTGCAGTCGTAGAATTTTATGATATTGCAGGCCTCGTAAAAGGCGCCTCGACCGGTGAAGGTTTGGGAAACAAGTTCCTTTCCCATATCCGGGAAGTTGCCGCAATCGCGCATGTCGTGCGTCTTTTTGAAAATGGAGATATCATTCACGTCCAAGATACCGTGGACGCACTCCGAGATATTCAAACAATTGAAACTGAGCTTATTTTCGCAGATCTTGCTACTCTTTTTAAACAGAAAGAGCCCAAAGGTAAATTTAGCAAAGAAGAAGGAATTCGATTTGATGCAATCGTCAAACTCAAAAACCATTTGAATGAAGGGAACTCTGCAAGAACATTGCGCCTTACTGACGATGAAGTAATCCAAGCGAAAGACCTGCATCTTTTGACCATGAAGCCGGAAATATTTGTGTTCAATGTGTCTGAAGATCAACTATCCAAACAAGATGAACTCAAAGCAAAAATCGATACTATTTTGAAGGATCTTACGCACTTTAACGAGAAGCCATCTATGCTTTTTCTCAATGCCAAACTCGAAAATGATGTTCTTGCGTTTGAAGAAACAGATCAAAAGGAATACCTGAATCAATACCATCTTGAAGAGACCGGCCTCAATCGCTTGATCAAAACGGCATATGAGACACTGGGTCTCATGTCGTTTCTCACGGGAGGTGAGCTTGAAGCGCGCGCATGGACCATCCCCATAAATACTCTTGCACCCCAAGCAGCAGGAACGATTCACACCGATTTTGAGAAGAAATTTATCAAAGCAGACATTGTCCAGTTTGAAAATTTTGTGAAACTCGGTGGCTGGGTTAAGGCTCGAGAACAAGGCAAAGTTCAGATTGTCGGACGAGATTACGTCATGAAAGACGGTGATGTCGTGGAGTTTAAGATTGGGGCGTGATTTGCGATTCTAAATAGTTGTGAACATATCTAAGGGGGGCTCTCTAACTTCATATTCAGTTAAGTCTAAAAAGCCCGCCTTCTCACTTGAATTAAGTAAATCTACCCCTGAAAACAAAGCTATGATACATCGGTCACCCCTCTCAAGTTTGAGAAATCTAAGATCATTTTCAGTAAAATCATTAAACTTGTGTTCCATTGCTTTTTGACCTGTCCAAGTACTCATTGCTGCCCCAACTACTCCCAATTCTGCAATATTATTAATATATTGAGAATAATTTATAGACCACGGATACCAACAGCCTAAAATGCCAGATACCGGAGACTTTGCATGATAATAATCAATGGCCCAGTCAAGGAACTCCCCACCGTATAAATCTGGATGAGGAGATTTTTTTTGCTTTGATTGTGTTCGAAGGTTGAAGCTTAATACTGCTTTATCTGCCAACCAGCGTCTTTGACAACTCAGCTTGAAATATCCATCCATTGTTCTTGCATCTTCTATAGCAATAATGTCATCCATTACGACAATATCGAGGTTTCTCCCCGATTCAGATTGGATTCTTCTGCGCGCCTTTCCGGATTGACCTAACAACTTAACTTCCGATGTTAAATCAAATCCATATTTACCTGGAACATATGGATATTCTTCTTTTCCCATCCCCTATTATACTATAGGTTGTTTATGATTTCATTCATCTGTATAATAAACCAATGGAACAAAAAGTATCATTAACCCTCACCATTCCCACCTTCAACGAAGAAAAAAATATCCGTATTCCTCTTGACTGCGCGTATGATCTTGTGGATGAGGTTTTAATAGTGGATGGAGGATCTACTGACAAAACGGTAAAAATTGCCAAATCTTATGGCTCCAAAGTTCGCATTCTCGCGGTCGACAATCCTGCCAATTTTTTGGTCAATAAACAACGTGCTATAGATCATGCTAAGGGTGATTGGATTCTTCAGCTTGACGCTGATGAACGTCTGAGTCACGAATTAAAAGAAGAAATAATCCAGTGGAAATTGAATTTCATACCATCCTCCCCCATTGTTGGTTACTGGATCCCTCGTAAAAACTGGTTTTTGGGTCGATATTTGATGAAGGGCGGCGTATATCCCGATGCGGTACTCCGATTGTATAGACGTGAAATGGCTCATTTTGCTCTTGTTCATGTTCATGAGCACGTAATGGTGAATGGTGAGACGAAGTGGACCACTCATGCGATTGAACATCTAGCAGATCCCACATTTGCGCGATATATTGAGCGGTGGCATCGATACAATACCTTTGATGCACAGCAATTAGTTGAAAAAGGAGAAAAACCGTGCCTTCCCTGTTATTTAGTCGGAAAGCCAATTCTCACCTTTTTATCGATATATCTTCGCCACAAAGGATTCATGGATGGCTGGCAGGGATTTCTCTGGGCGTTCTTCTCCTCTATTCGATATTGGGAAATTTATTGGAAAGCAACAACCCATAAAGTATAATACCCCTATGATCGTCCCTATCGTCAAAGTCCCCAACCCGGTTCTTTTTCAAACCGCAAAAAAAGTGGTGAAATTTGACGCAAAACTTAAAAAGCTCATCCGAGATATGGGAGATACGCTCAAAGCCGCAAGAAACCCTGAGGGAGTCGGTCTCGCTGCCCCACAAGTGGGCATTGGTCTTCGACTCTTTGTCACGAGACCTACCAAACAGTCTAAAGTACGTGCATATATCAATCCGGAAATACTTAAAATCGAAGAGCTACGGACTGCGGAAGGTGAGAAAAAGGACTCCTCAACTCTTGAGGGGTGTCTTTCTGTTGATCGCATTTGGTCTCAAATAACTCGACCGCTTAAGGTCCAGATGAAGTATTTTGACACTGAAAACAAACTGCATATCGATTGGTTTGAGGGTTTTAAGGCAACAATCATGCAACATGAGATTGATCATTTGAATGGTACGCTCTTCACCAATCGCGCACTTGAACAAAATAGTGTAGTATACGAAGAAAAAAATGGAAAACTTGAAGAAGTAAAAATTTAGCCCGTTGCTGCCTGTTTTGCAGCAATTTCTGCGGTAATGTTTGAAGGTACGTTTGCAATGGTCAAAAATGGTTTCTTTCCATCAACCATATCCTTTTTGATTCTCTTTAAACACTTGTTGCACAGGTTCACTCGGGCAAATGCCCCGTTTTCTGTTATGGTGACCGGCTGTAGATTTGGTTTAAAAAGTCGCTGAGTTTTTGGTGCTCGTTTTTTCCATCGACCTCCCGCAACACCACGATGGTGAGTGTGAGATCGACCAAACATTACGCCTTTTCCACAATGAAAACAATTCATATTCAAATCAACGAGATTTGTAATTATCGAAACTTTATAATATCATAAGAGCTTGTGTAATGCAACGAGTGGCAGTTTATTCATATATATCTTTTAAATGATCTTTACCCTATTCAGTAATCCTATTTTATTCCTTCTTCTTGCGTTATCGATTGTGGTTGCAATCACCGTCCATGAATTTGCTCATGCGAAGATGGCCGACCATTTGGGTGACCCTACCCCAAGTCTTCAAGGACGAGTGACCCTGAATCCCCTGGCACACCTTGATTTGTATGGGACAATATTCTTACTTTTTGTTGGATTTGGCTGGGGAAAGCCGGTGCAGTTTGATCCATTCAACCTTGACAATCCAAGAAGAGATGCAGCACTCATCTCTTTTGCCGGACCTGCATCAAACTTTATCATCGCCATAGCTTGCGCATTACTTGCACAGTTGTTCATATTTTTAGGTATTCCGGCTCTTACTACTATCGGTCTTTTGATCCTTTCTCCCATGATCATGATGAATGTCATGCTTGGGGTATTTAATTTGCTCCCCGTTCATCCCCTTGATGGATTTAAAATTGTTGGTGGCATACTCAGTGAAGACCATGCACGAGAATGGTACCAGCTCCAAAGATATGGCATGCTGTTCTTGCTCATGCTCATCATCCCATTTGGTGGTCAATCAATGCTTCATACGATACTTGATCCGATACTCGGATTCTTATACAAATTTCTTCTTCCAAGTCAGTTCTCTCCCTTTGTTTAAGGAGTTGGTGTTGGGGTGTAGTCACACTTTGCTGACTGCTGAACCCATGCAGTAGTATTTCCCTTTGCATCCTCCGCCCGAACTTGGCAAAAGACGGTTGAGCCATTGTTTGGCTTACTGCTGAGAGATATTTCATTTGTTGACATGTTTGAGATAGCATTGTTGTAATACCAGGTGGCCACCTCTTCAGCGTTTGTTGATGTAAAGCTCTTACTACTGCACTGAAAGACATACTGAGAAAATGCATCCTTACATTCGGGACTTTTTGTCGCATACGGTTCCCACGTCCATTCAGCACAACTTTTACCATGTTGAACTTGGAGATATTTCATCTTGCAACTACTCGACATAATGGAAACCGGCGTTGGCGTTGGAATTGATGTAATACTTGCTCCATTTGAAATCTGTGGCGCTGATATACATTTGAAGTAGTCTGATGAATTACAACCGCTCCCCAGATGTGCCTGAATCTCTGTACAAGTCGTGTACACACAGTTACTGGTATTTATCTCCATTGTTGCCTCTTTGGTCGCTTCTGGCTCAACAAAGTTTTTGATCGAAATACCTTTTACCGCTTCTACCACATCGGTCCCATCTTTTGTTTTTGTCGTAAAGGTCCACGGAACACCCTCATTGTCATAGATTGTTCCATCAATATTGAGCTGATAATAGTAGGTTGTTGCGGGAGTGAGCAAGGTAAGGGGTACTGAATGTTCTTTTTTTGCCTCAACTTCAGGACCATAAAAGGTGAGGGTTGTTGGTGACGTGCCATATTCCACGACTCCTTGTGTCTTTTTTGTAGTGATCCACGTGATTGTTGTCGATGACTTGGTGATTGCGACTGCAACCACATCTTCCGGCTGCGCATTTGAAGCCTGAGCTATCAAACCTTTTGCCGCAAGGAATAAAAATAAAATAACGGGAAGACCAATAAAAACCGTCAATATAACCATCAGTAGTTTTATTTTCTTTCCGGTCAGTGTTGCGGGCGTAGATTGAGAAGACATAAAATATTATATCAAAATCAGACACGAACAGTCATACGCAAAGCGGCACCAAGAAGCAACAGTATGCCGCCTAACAGTGCGTATTGCACCAGTTTATCGTAGGCGCCACTTTCAGGAAGAGATGATGTTGTATCTTTTGACGAAGTACTATTCGAAGCGCTTCCTTCACCGATCGTGACCGCATGCACTTCAAGCTTGCTACAGTCAATGATGTTTGACGCATTAATATCATTTTTTGCAATTTTTGAAGTATCTGTTTTTGAAAGATCACATTCAAATGTCAGATCAGTCTCCCCTTCTGTAACACCCTTAAACACCAGTGTCGCGACACTTCCCGCACCAGTTTTAAATTCTCCCTGATTTGCCACAACTCCATAAATATAGAGCCTGCCACTTTCCGGGGTATTTCCCACAATGGGAAAGTAATCAACGCCAGTGACCGATTGAAGATCAAGCAAATCATCATCATAGCTTACATAAATATCGGTGCCGGCTATTTGGTCGGTTCCCGCATCAATATCAACCGTGACCGTGAATGTCTCATCCACTTCAATCTCCGAGCTTGCAGAATCAAATTCGAGCGAAGCAGCCAGCACAGAAGATCCAGAGACAGCAATAAACAAAGCCGCTCCAATAACTACATGGCAAATTATATTTTTCATTCTTAAATCACGATTTGTAGAATGTAAACTCATTTAACGGAAATAAACACTGATCCAATCTGTGGTGTCAAAACTTGCACGTCCTTGTCAACAAATTTTGTTTGCTCATTATCTTTTGAAGTAAGAATCGTGACAACATTTTCTCCCGTTTTTTTAGGTTTAAGCGTGACAGTCAGTAATGCGGTATCATCAAATACAGTGGCATCTTTCACTTGCACGTCCTTTATTCCAGTTACCGAATGATACACGCCCTTATCAAATTTGAATATCTGAAATCCCGGAGTTGCCGATTCTAAAGAAATGACCTCAAATGCCTCAGGATCAATCCCAATAAGAGCGTCGTATCCGGTAATATCTTTTCCTCCCGAAAAGCCATACATCGTGACCGTCACCGTCTCACCAATTGCTGCCGATTCTTTGTCCGAACGTACTTCAATCCAAGGAATAGTGCGGTCTTCTATCTCTGAAACAAACAGGTCTATGTCGGCTATTTCCATGTTCTCCTCGGGAGATGCCGGAACAAGCTTCAAAGCTTTTTGCACCTGTACTTTCAAGTTCTGATTTGAAAGGACGATATATCCTCCGAGCGCAATTAACAATACGACTACCGTAATAAAGATCATTCGTATGTTGTGAGTTGCTGGCTTTCTTTCACTGATCATCTGTTGTGAATCTATTGGTCCATATGATTGATTTTGATTTTCCATAATATATTAAGTGTAACTGATAAAAAAAACCGTTTCAATGAGTAATGCGTCAATCTTCATCATATTTAAACTCTAAAGCCTTGAGCATCAGAACCATATCTTGCGTATCGACAATACCATCAAGATTGAGATCACCTCGAGCAACTGTTGAGTTTGTTTTCGATCCAAAATTGTTTCGAACAAATGCAAGATCAAGCGAATCGATAATGCCATCTTGTTGCGGAAGATCCCCCACAAGGAGAATGATCTTGCTCAAGTCCATCTCCTGCGATCCTTCCTTCAGATTTATTTTTCCTGTTGAGCATTTGTAGGTTCCCGCAACGGATTCTGTTGGAGATGTCTCACAGATCTTTTTCATCAGGTGTTTTGAGCCCTTGATAAATACTGCATATTGAGCTCCGAGCGGCACATTTTTTGCTGAATACGTCCCCGTCCATTGTCCATTTCCGTCAACATCAAACTTAACTGATTTTTCTTCTCGGAATGATTTATCTTCCGCAGCTAAAATTACTTTTGCGTTCATTGTTCGATATTCTTCTGCTGGTTGCAGAGTCAATCCTTGAAATCGTACTTTCAATTTAAGTTCAACATCTCCTCGTGATCCTCCCGCTGGCTGAGTCGGTATTGGGGTATTTGTTGGGCTTGGCATAACTTCAATTATGACGACATTATGATCTATTGACTTGCTACAGTCTATAATGTTTGTTGCAGATATGTCATTTTTAAATACACCTGATGATCCGGGGTTTGAGGGATCACAAATAAATGATAGTTTTGTCGTTCCTCTTTTTTTTGGTAAAAAGGTAATGTTTGCGACCGTTCCAGAACCTGTTCTAAATTCTTCAAGATTGCCAACGGTTGACGAAATATAAAGTTTTCCTTCTGAAGGAACGTGACTGACCACATTAAAATGTCCACCACTCGATACCGATTTAAACTCGAGAAAATCTGCATCAAAGGTAAGATACGTATCTGTTCCTTGAATTTCTTCAGCGCCTGAATCAACATTGATACTTACGGAAAACTCCTCTGTCAGTTCTACATTTGTGGAAAATGGAAACATCTTAAGGGTTGCAGAGTTTATAGGCACCGGTACGGTCGGCGTTGGAGTCCCTTCTTCAGGTGTGATTGAGTTGTCAGGAGCGGGTGTATTGGTAGGGGTCACTGTGGGATCAGTGCCTGACCCTATGACCCTAACATTTGTAGCTACATTTTCAGGAAGATCAAAATAAGTGGCAGTATCATCGTCTGATGAACCGGCAACTTTTGTTTCCGAGTCGGTAATAAAATCTGAAGCTCCTTCTTTCAACGCCTTAAACTTCAAATTAAACTGCACCGCATCAAGTTGTCCCTGATGTGAAACGAGCAATATATGAAGTTTCTTTATACTCCCTTCCGAACTTGGAATTACCTCTTCAATCAGTGGAGAAAGGAAATAATCCTGCGTGACTTGAGAGAATCCTGTGGCTTGTCCATATTCAGTCGCGTAAGCAAAAATTGAACTGTCATACGAAAGGTATAGTTCGAGTGCCGAGGCTTCCCGACTGGTAAGACGCATACTCACCTGAAATTCTTCATCAACCTGTACCTCTTCTTTTTCAGGGATGAGTGAGGCTTCTATTGGTGGGTTAAGCCCTGCAAAAAATTTCTGAACATACGGTGACACGTACCAGATAAGGCCCACAAAGAGCACGATTCCAATGACACCTAAAATAAGATATTTTTTTGGCACATGAGGAATCTTCAGATTTGAAAAAGGAAGGTGACGTATGCTTTTTGCCTGAATTGGTGTGCTATCCATTTATTTACGTGATTTAATAAAATTAATCTGCCATATGACGTAATCTAAGATTGACGGTTTACCATCATCGCTTGAATCAAAGTTTGAGCTTCTACAGTCGCCTATCGTTCCTCCAACTGGAACCACCACTTTTAATACATATTCATTGTACCAACAAGCATAATCGCTAACATCGATAATCGCAGTTCTCACTCCATTTGCTTCAACATAATTACAGTTTGCATTTCCTTTTTCATAATCCGGACAGTCATTTGGTGTAATGGTCGGAATAAGAGTATTTGTAGGAGGCACCGATGTATTTGTTGCTGCTGGTGGAATAGGTGTGTTGGTTGGCGGTATTGGCGTATTAGAAGGTGGCACTTGCGTATTGGTTGCAGTTGGCGGAACGGGGGTATTGGTTGGAGGTACTAAAGTATGAGTAGGTGTCGGTGGAATGGGAGTATTTGTTTGAGTTGGCGCTACTGTGGGGACGGGCGTCCATTTGGCATATAGGGTAAGGGCTTCATTTGCAGTGTAACTTGCTCCTGCTGCGTAACTGGTACCAGTGCCTGCTGCAGTGGTGTTCCATCCGGCAAAGGTATATCCCGTCTTGACTAAGCTTCCGGTGTTACCAGACAAGGTGAGTGCGGTACCATGAGTCTTTGTTTGTGCGGCAGGGACGGTTCCACTTGTTGAACTGTTTGCGTTGTAGGTGACTTGATAAGTAGCTGGCGGATTTACCGTGATAAATGATCTGTCCTTGACTGTTGTGACTCCACCTTTTCCATCACTTACCTCAACATCATAAAGGTATTTTCCAATAAGGGTTTTTTCTATGGTGGTTTGGAACTCATAACTTCCATCTGTTTTCTTTGTCCCTCCGGGGGCTCTGGTGAATTTGACACCCTTTGGATCGGTGAAGGAATATTTGATGGAAAGAATATCTCCGCTATTACTGTCTTTTGCTTTAACGACCACGATGACATTTTTCCCGACCTCAGGATTAAAGAGTGGATTGGTAAATATATCAGATACAACGGGCTTTGCATTTGGAACCGGTGTATGTGTTGCAGTTGGTGGAACGGGAGTATTGGTTGGTTTTGGGGTAAATGTTGCGGTTGGTGGCACTGGGGTATTGGTTGGAGGACGTACATAGCTTGCAGTAAAGACTCGTGTCTGTCCGGTGGTAAGCGTGACATATATGGGTGAGTTGGTCACGGTTGTTGTTCCATAGGTTAGGGTTGCATTGTATCCGGAAATAGGCTTGAGACGTACCCAGTACTCAGTTGCCAGTCTCGTTGATACTTGTGCACTTGCTGTGGTTCCCTGATTGGTCCATGCTCTTGCATTGGTTGGAGCAGCATCATCATTTGGATCCTTCACCGCAGTTTCCCATCCCCATCCAGAAGGAAGGGTTGTTGCACTGATCATCTGAAGAGTTCCAACCGGAAGTGGTGCGGTGGTATTGGTTGGAGGAACGGGGGTATTGGTTGGTGCAAGGACTCTTACATCTAACTCTGATGTTTCAAGTTGTATGGTCTTGGTGTCTGCTGGATTGGTGTAACAGCTGACCTGAATCTTTTTGGCACCTACGGTACCAAATTTATGAGTGACATTGACAATATAATTACTTCCTTGGGAAAGAGTAGGACCTGCCGTGCCAGATAAGGATATCCCCTGCCACTCATTACGTCCGGCACTGTTTGGATATACCCAGAGTTTGAAATTGTTTTTGTTAAAGCCAGTGTAGGTACAGGGACTCGTACCGGTTCTCATGGTGGTTGGAAAGGTAAAGGTGGAAACAAAGTTGGTGTTTTGAACAACCTGAGATGGACCGGTTAAGGGAGCAATAACGGGTGTGGGGGTATTTGTTGGAGTTGGTGCAAGAAAGTTCTTGGTAAAGGTATTGTTTGATTCATTTGATTCTGGCACTGCTTTCCTAAAGTCAGCAGTTGCAAGGACTGAGATTGTTTTGTTACAAGTAGTGTCTCCAATAAGGCCACAGGTAATACCACCGGTCCATGCACAGGTATTTACGGCAGGCACATCAAATGGATAGAGATAATTTGTTTCAAATACCTTTCCTGTTGCAGTATCTTTCACCTCAACCGTAAACTTCTGTGTTGAGGTACCAGTTCCACGATTACAATATTTGACGGTAAAGTAATTAACATCACGACTCATGTCTTCTATCTTCAAGTCAGCGAGTTTTGGAGTGGGAGTATTACACACTCCCCCTTCATCAGTAGTTCCATCACAGTCATTGTCTTTTTGATCACAGATTTCTGCGGTTGGAATACAGACTGGCACTGGGGTATTGGTTGGAGGACGTACATAGCTTGCAGTAAAGACTCGTGTCTGTCCGGTGGTCAAGGAAACATATATAGGTGAGTTAGTCACGGTTGTTGTTCCATAGGTCAAGGTTGCATTGTATCCGGAAATAGGCTTGAGGCGTACCCAGTACTCAGTTGCCAGTTTCGTTGATACTTGTACACTTGCTGCTGTTGCCTGATTTGTCCATAACCTCGCATTAGTTGGAGCAGCATCATCATTTGGATCTTTTACCGCAGTTTCCCATCCCCATCCTGTGGGAAGGGTTGTTCCTTTGTTCATTTGAAGAGTTCCAACAGGTATTGGCGTTGGAGTATTGGTTGGTCGTGGCACAACCACAACCGAAACGGTACTATTTGCATCTGCCGGATATGTTTTAATAAATGACTGATTTGCTACCTTTAATGTATGGGTGGTACTGTTTTGTGGATAGAGAATGTAACTTCCCGCCGCAAGTCCGGTATAGCTAAAGGTTCCATTTGCTGCAGATACCTTGTCTGGAGTAACGGGAACCGGTTGAGCCTCATCTCCACTTGAGGTAACAAATCTCTTAAAGAGTTTAACGGTGGTACCGGCAACGGCTGTTCCCGCTTCAGTCTTGACCGTCCCGGATAAGGTGTAAGTTGCCGGAGGTCGTGGCACAACCACAACCGAAACGGTACTATTTGCATCTGCCGGATATGTTT
>CAYVKV010000005.1:42344-68372 GCA_964452355.1 uncultured Gammaproteobacteria bacterium
ACCGGCAACGGCTGTTCCCGCTTCAGTCTTGACCGTCCCGGATAAGGTGTAAGTTCTTACTGGAGTACTTGTTGGAGGAACAGGGGTATTGGTTGGAACAATTCTTCGTACATATACCGTTGGTTCCCATTGGGTTGTTTGTGGGCTTTGTAATGGAAATCTGATAATATTTGCTCCTGATACGATGGTATAAGAGGTGTTACCAACAGGAGTAAACTGATACTCTCCCGCTCCTAGGTTTGCGTATGAAAATAGTCCTCCCCCACCTGATGTTTTCCCTGGTGAAAGATCTTCAGACCATCCCTGTTCATCTCCTGATGCAGAATATAATTTTCTTCGTAACTGTACCGTAATCCCCGATACTGGCGTATCGGTGTTTTCAATTTTTACTATGCCCGATATGGTGTATGTTCGTATGGGGGTTGGGGTATTGGTTGGAGGAATAGGTGTATTGGTTGGTGCAGCTTGTACATCAACTCGTAACCAATTGGATGACGTGCGGATACTTGTCGTATCATTTCCATTTTCCTGACAGCCCATTTGCAGATTGTATTGACCACTCTTTGTGAATCGTACGGTTGTCTTTGCTGTGTTTCCATCTTTGGTATAACGCATAAGTCCATCAGTGTTTGCTGAATTGACACTCCCTCCTGAGGGTGGAACCGACAGTATGTTGTAGTTGGTATTTACTCCGTTAATTGTTGCGGCTCTACTACATAATCCCGCTTGTGGAGTTGTGGGAAGAGCAAAAGAAAGAACCACGTCTTGACCTGCAGTAATGGTACCTGGTGTAGCGACCGTCAGACTTTCACACAAATTGATAGTGTTTGAGGTTCCAGACCCGGGGACATATATTTTTGCAGGGTCAGATAATTTTTTATGGGAATATGAGCAAAAATATCCTTTGGTACCCCACATACGATAAAATGCTCCAGTCATAGCATTTGCACCTGTCCCCCAGCTTCCCTGCCAACAGCTCTGTCTACTTTGAGACGTATCCGATGTAGTATATGTCTGATATTTTGAATATGACTTCATCGTTCCCAATGCACTTCCAGATGTATTCTGTACTTGTATAGAATTGAAGATGTTTGATGAACAAGTGCCATTTGGAATATATATATCTACTCTTGCATCACTTTGAAGCTGAGCTCCCCCACCAAGCTTTTCCTCTGTATACCAAATCTGGGGAACTCCGGGAGTTGGGGTATTGGTTGGAGGAACCGGGGTATTGGTTGGTTTTGCATTGACAAAGATATCACGAGTAATATTCCCCGATGTTTGAGAAAGAGTTATTCTTATCCTTGTATCGTTGTTGCCTATTGTGATATTTCCATTTGGTTGAGGCTCAAGGTTGTATGCTCCTTCAAGAAGATTTGGAAAATTATAGAGCCCTTGAGTATTTGATACTACGGTAGCAAGTGGAGTTGGTTCTCCTTGAGATGTGCCTGATGTCACTTTAAAGAGTTGAAGTGTTACTCCAGAGACGGGAAGCTTGTTTGCATATTGTACTTTTCCTGAAATGTTGTAGGTTGGCGGAACCGGAGTATTGGTTGGACAGGGAACTGATGCCGCAACACTGTTTGATCCCAAAGGATCAATTGTGGTACTCCCCTTCCGATAAAGCCAAGCGATATATACCCTACTCTGACCACAGATTGGATTTTCAATGGTGAAGGCCGCTCGAGTCCCTAGAAGTCGTGCGGAAAGAATACTCCTTTGATTTGAACTATTTCCTCCTGCGGTGATATCTACTTCATAATCGGTAAGGACGAAATCCTGATTTACTGTTGTCCAACTGAAAATAAGATTTGAACCAGAAACGGTCGCTTTCGCCTGGATGGGCTTGGGTGCTTGCGAATAATAATCTTGTATGGCAATCTGTTTGCTCCCTGTTGCTAAAAGACCTTGTGTACCTTTTGAACATTGAAGAAGAATATCTTTTGTCCCTGCATTTGCAAAGGTATCGGTGATGATAAACTGGTTCGGGTTCCCCGAAACAGGAGAAACGGCAAATGTTTGAGAAGGAATAACGGACTGTACATTTCCTGACGAACCAACAATAAACATCTTAATATCTCCTGCCGCACATCCGGTATTTGACCGCGAAATTGTTGCCCTCAAACGTGTTGGTATGAGGGTATAACTTCCACTGTGTCCCACATTCTCAACTCCAATTGAGATTGAGGCGGGTTGAGGTGTTGGAGTATTGGTTGGTTTGGGTGTATTGGTAGGGATTGGCGTATTGGTGGGCGTTGGAATAACCCGAATAGATAAATCAGCCGTCTGCGCAAACACTGCTCCAGCACTGCCTTGAGCGAGTAAATCACTTGCCTCACCAAGAACATCATCTGGCGGGGCAGTTTGTAATCCGCTCACACATTTGACTTGTACTGATTTATTACCTACAGAGACATACGAGTCAGAAACAACGATAACTCCGTTTGCCGCATTACTAAATCTTGCAGATTTTGAAGGCAAAGAATTCGCAAATAACATATAAGAATAACCCTGTCCAGAGGCAGTGGGACAGATGGTAGAGCTTGGAGGCCTGAAAGTATATCTCACCGTTCTATTGGCGTAGAGCTGATTGTTAGTTCCAGTAAATGCAGGCGAAGTACGATCGATCTGAAAAGATGAAAGGGTCAGTATCTGTTGAGCAAAAACATTCCCCGCCATCAACAGAGGCATCAAAACATAGGCATAGACGAGAAAAATACTCAGAAACGACCTTGACTTGTTGAAGGATAAACCAACTTTTAATGATGATCGACAACAATTTCGAAAATTACCCAACATGCTTCATTATCAAATAGATGGATTTAGAAGTCAACACGATTTTAATTCAGCACCTTCAAGTGATTTTCTTTAAGAAGATGTACCTGCAAAAAGATTGATATAGCTTTCTGAGAAAGAGTTTGACATTCATTATCTTTGTGCGTATAATCCTGAAATACTATGTCGGACATATCCAAACATAAACCTTCCATATCACTTGATAACTTACCAGATCTTATGACCATCCGAGAAGTATCCGAACTTCTGCGTGTTTCCCCCCTCACGATAAAACGCTGGGGTAAAAAAGGAAAGCTTCCCGCAATTCGAATCAATTCACGTGGAGATCGAAGATATAAGAAGGAAGTGATTTTGAGGCTTTTGGGGGAGACGAAGGAAGAGTGAAAAAATTTACCAACCCCCAGGGTTGATAATAACTCCTACTTTTTCTATTGCCTTATTACCCGCAGTCCATTCCGCTCGTATTTCCATCTCGCCATCCGTGGTTATAATTGCTCTAATAGCATCTAATGCTACTGGCTTATCTGGTGCAAGTACCAAGGCAGTTGAATTTGATCTAATATGAGGGCCAAGTTCTTGATCAGTTGAGCAAGAATCCAATATAATAAATGGTTTTGCATCAGGATTAAAATACTTATCCTTCATTCTTTCTACAATAAAAGGAGGTAAATCTTCTGCACTAACTACTTCTGAAGGACTGGTTGGTCTAACTGGATCTGTACTTAATGTGAAGTGATCTGCTTCTCCATGCGCAGAATAAATCTCCCCAATAATGTTTGGGCCAAATTTGCGTGCTTCTTTTTTGTGAGCTCTTACTATTGAGGTGCGGCTATCAACTTCATAAATTCTCATGTTTATATCTGGATCAATTGCTTGCAGGTCAGACTTAAAAAGACTCATCCAACGATGTGAGCCAAAAAATGCTTTATTATGATCGTGCTTTGCTTGGAATACTAGCACAGACTTCCCGGGGTGATTTTTTCTATCGAGTTGATTTAGAAGCGTATCCTCACTATATCTACCAAAATTGTGGATATTAAATTCCTCAAAGAGTTCTTTCACTGAACCCTTTCGTGCTTTCTCTATATCTATGATTGTTCGGATATTTCCACTAAAAACTGAGTTTACGACATTAACATCGTACTGGCTAGATTCTGAATTTCGTCGCTTTGCCAATGAGCCGGCATCTTTCCACCAGGTGAATAACTCATCTGCAGGAATATCGAGTGAGCTGAGATATTGCTTCATCATTCTCTCATAAAATATCGTATGCTCGCTAGAATCATCATAGTATGTTGGCATGTAGCTCCCCACAACATTATAAACTACATTGGATGAATGTTCCGGATCCTCCAAAACATGTTCTAACCACTTACTTGCTGCGGGCGATACATCGGGTAAATCAGAATACTTTGCTAGCTCAAGCCAAAGCCCAATCGTACCTCTCGGTTCTCCTGGCTCGTCGTACAAAGGCTTATCTCCAAGCTGAGATAAATAGTGATAAATGGTTTGTATTGGCTTCTTGCTTATTTCTGGATCAACATAGCAAAGCAGACCTTCCGAAAGATCCTTCAGTACATACCAACATCTATCTTGGATTGGTTTATGTACAAGTCCATGAGCAAGAGCTAGGATGTCATCCATATGCTCTTCTGCAAAAGATTCTAATTCTAAATCATTCATTCCATCAAAATCTACATTTTCTCCGAAATCAGGATAAAATCGCTCAGATGCAAGTTCACAGCGAGTGACTATAGGATCACTTCTATCTGTTAGCGTTCCTTGAGCGATCAGTTTATCAATTTCTTGGTTATCTTCTTTGCTCAGTTTTCCCCATGGAAATGGCTCTTGTATTGCGAAGTTTTGATCTGATTCATCTTGTATTCCGATGCCGAATTCAGAGACTCCTTGATCTGCCATATGGTATGGTACAGTATACAAAGATAAAATGAGTTCTTATACAATAGTTGGTGAAGGAGTTGATCCAGAAGAAAATCTACTTTGGAAAGCATCATGCGCATGTTGATAAATAGTTCCTGCTGTTTTCCCTGCAAACTGAATCGATGGAGCTACAATATGACCGGTAACAATGCTATTGATATGCGCTTGTTGAACTGCTTCCTCATCTGTTAGACGTAAATATCTGTTCAATGCATTCGCGACCAACCATCCAGATATTACAGTAGCACGATCAGCCAATAATGCAACCGCTTCAAAAGCTGGAGCTTTAATGCCGTCCAATCCTTCAGGAGCCAATGTTTCACGTAATTGACGCTGAGGAGATAAACCTTTTCCATTAACCTCGTGTGCCTTTGAAATAATCATGCCTGGAAGACTTTCGGATAACTCCGTACGAAGATTTGCAAATGTTTCCGGATTTCGAGCCCACTTCAATACCGCATGTGCAAAAAGCCCTACCGCTCTTGATTCAATACCTGCTCGTGCTTCTCCAGCTTTCTCACTGATTGTTTCTTGTGCATGAGCTGCCTGAGTTTTTATTGAATCTGTTGCTTTTTGGATGTGTGGCGTAGTAGCACTTATTGCAGCATCTTTTGCAGCAGAAACCGTACCTTTTGGATCGTTTTTTGCCGCTGCAATGGTTGCGCGTACTTGAATCAGTTGATCCTGAGTTTGAGCTTTAAACTGCTCAGCTTTGTCTCGTAAGTTAGATAGCCGTGCATTTCCATCAACCGCTTTGGTTACTCTTGCTTTTGCCTCTGTTTTAGCTTTTCCAGCGACATCTTTTGCTCGATCTATACCAGTGTGAGCCATTTCACCTGCTCTATCACGAACACCTTTGAAATATTTTCTAATTTCTATTTTCATAAAGGATACTATACTATAAGATAGATATTATTTCAAGGAGGAGATACTTATTTACGTTCATTTTTTTGAGCTGCTTTTATAGTAGATAGTTGTACGTTTTTATCACCAATAGTAAATTTTGCAACACTTACCTGCAGACCTTTTTTAATACATGCGTTTGTTACGTCTCTATCAAGATCTCGTTTTTGAGCTTCCGACTTAATTTGCCCACCGGCAATTTTTAACTTTGCATTATCCCATGCTCCAATATCAGCAACACTCACTTGCATTTTGGTAATCATTGGTTTACCATCCACCATCTTCATTGAACATTCGATTTTAGTTGATTTATCAAGTCCAAAACCACTTGCACCCCCTTTAAAATCAGCATTACCTGTTGCAATAAATTTTATTTCACCGACACGAGGAAAGCTGAATTGAGATATTTGCAAATTTCGTACCATATCGATATAATCTCCCGCTACTCCATCTACTAATATCTGTTCTATTATTAAGGGCAAAAACTGAGGTACCGTATCTTCTTGAAGTATAGTATTAACACGGTATCCATCTTCTATTTTACCTAAAATTCCACCTATCTGATCCAACATTGGGTGGTCGGGTGAAAGTTGTAAAGTCCAGTTCATGGGCAAAGGTACAGTCTCTACTTGTGCGGACGGCTGTGGTGGTGGGACGAAAGGACGTATAGGAAGAGGTGTTGGAACTGGATCAGTGGTTGACGTTGATCCTGGCATTCCTGTTGTTGATGAACGAGGGGCACTTGGAGCATCTTCTTTGGGCTTGCCTCTTCCAAATAACTTCCACATGTTTGAAACTGGTGTGGCTTTTTCTTCTCCTACAGGCACATCCATACCATCAATTCTCATCCTATCCGACCCATCCCAAACTCCTGCAAAAACATACTGCACTTCATCGTCTTCGCCTACTACTTTTTTGAAAACTGCTTTTAGTGGCTCTTTTTGCTGCGTTTTGCCATCTGATCCGATTTCTAAATCGAGTGCATGCACAGCAATAAACTCCTCTCCACCGAGTTGGAATCGAAATTCTTCTGTACGATCAAAATCTCCACCTGCCACCCCTTTGCCCTGCATATTTGCAAGTTCTCTTGTTGGACCTTCATGAGGCTCTTTCTGTATAGCCTCACCAGTTTGGGGAATGTACATTAAGTAGATACCTTTGCTTGGATCAGAAGATATTCCACGAGCTACATTCGTTGTAATAGGAATACCATTTTCTGAAGCAAAAAAAGCAGTAGTAGAATGCTTTTTTGGTTGAGACATATGAACCAATAGTAGGTCGTCAAGCTCAAAAGCTGCAGATGAATGTTCCTCCATATTGAGTGCAAAATCATCAACCTCTGACTGCCCGCCATATATAGATACCGGAAGACCGATCTGGGTATTTTTCATAGATAAAGACGTTGTATTACCCATACCAAAATCTCTCGCTTTCACGTTTGTCAGTTTGCAGTTCCCCCTATATCCATAATGATGAGATAGGTCATCTACACGACAATTTTGCATATGAGCATCCCCATGAGTGCGCAGCGTAGGAATAGACGCACCATGAAAATCACCATTTTGTATTTCACCTTGTCGAAGAGAAAGAGTATATTCTCCGAGATTACGACTAATAATATCTAATACATCAGGAGTTACATCGAGATTTAATGTATCTGGGTTATTAGGTTCGCCTTGATCATAAATCTTGCCAACTTCAATATCTATTCCCTCATTAAAATGAAGGTGGCCATCTGATAAACCCTGGCTTAATGTTATATCAGTACCAAACATGAAGCCTAAAAGTGTATTAAGCTTATGGATATTTCTTCCTGCATTTGATTCTTCAAGAATTGCCCGGACTTCTTTTTGATTAAATAAACCCTTCTGTTGACGAAGGCGGATAGCATTCTCCAGTTCGCCTATGGCAGTTCGCGCTTTCTTGTGCCACTCAGTTTGACGAGGAAATCTATTCGTAATATCTTCGAGGCGTTGTTCGACATATCCTAATGAAGTTTCTCTCTCAGGAATCGTTGTACGTGCCCTCCCATTACTCATACCTGTCTTAAATGAAGCTAACCAAGGCGGTTGCTCTTCATATTCATCAAGGAGTGAAATGATGTGATCTTCATCTAAAATGAGCTCGTCACGAAGCAACAATTCAGCAAGAAAGGCTCCTGTTCTTTCTGGGTTAGTTTGTGCATCAAGTGCTTCACGTACTCCCATACGATGATAGATTGCAGATTCTAGTAGTATATTTTGTTCATCTATATTCAATTCGATCTGATGCTGTCCCATCCAAAGATATTGTTCAAGAAGATCTTGGGACATCAATGTATGTTTGTCCCCCATTAATCGGTCAGGAAAGACGTCGTACTTAAATTTATCCCTCGCCACAGCTATATCACTACTTGTTAAGGGGGTTCCTACGGCTATTGAGTAATCCATAGGTTCCAAAAGAAGCGCATGATTTTCAACTGGTTCACGGGAAAAGTTCATCAGGATATTCTGAATACGCTTTCCATATTCAGACCCCCCATAATACATGGGGTTAGCATCTCGAGCTAGATAAAATCGTAAACTTTCCATCCAAGCTGGATCAGTAGTTTGTCTATTTTGAATATCACGAATGGTATTCAGAAGCCATGGATCATTTGATCTCACTAATCTATCGTGTAGTACCTCACCTATTCTTATTGAATCAATACCGGGATATGCGAGTATTTTTTCAACCCCCGTACGATTTTCAATTCCATCTTCAAGAAGAAAAGCAGCACGATACCTATGCCTATCATTATCAAAATGCCCCGCCTCAAGAGCACGCAACCCGTGATGGAACATGTCCATATTTCTTGGAATACCAGAACCCAATCCGCGATCATACCTATTCACATATGATGCAAAACCTTCATCAGTCATAGGTGGAAGCGCTGCAGTAATCGCCGCTTGAGCTTCTACATACTTGGCTTTATCTTCGGGAGTCATAAGCTCTTCTGCTGGTATTGGCACATGACGATCGGCAGTTGCGGAATACGTTACTGTTTTCATCCTTTCAAAATTTATACCCCATTGATCTGGAGGAAGATTCATATCAACTGCTGCAAGATCTGCAGCAAACATTCCGACAGCTGCCTGAAAGGATGTTTTTGGATCAAGCTGTATTGGCTGTTCTGTTGTTATTTCAAATGCCATAGGATTTTTTTACAAATATGCCCCTGTTATCACTCACTTTTGAACTTCAAATTTTGCCCTTTCTTGCTGCAATAACATTACTAATAATCTAATATCAGTCGCTTTATCTGTCGGTCCAGACTCTTCAAATTTTTTCTGAATAGCCGCGAGTTGAGCAAGGAGCTTTTGATAATTGGCATCAAAATCAGTTTGCGCGGATTCAATAATGTTTGGAATTCTGTTTTCAAGTGCCGCTAATGTCGCATGGGCCTCGGCCACAGTAGTTTCGGCTGGTGGAACGGGCTCAGGAACGGGGGGTTGAGGCTGAACTGTATCTGGCAAATATTTTAATCTTACCGGAATAGCAAAATCACTCCTCAATACTTGCTCTTGAGGATAAAATCCATAATGAATCACTTCATATTCAGTTGGGGGTCCTTTTGGACGGGTTCCTATCAATTCAATCGCATAACCATGCTTTCTTAGATCGTCATAATCATTTGCACTCATTCTGTCCCGAGAAGATGTGCTATCTGCTGGAGGGAATACAAACTTCCCGCCAGTTAAATCTTCTACTTTAGACATAATAATTCCCCTGATTCTATTTACCGCTTCAAGGTCATGTCCAACTAATTTATGCCCAATTTTTTTTCGATCTAAATAATCAAGATATCCCCAGGCTTTCGCGACAAGATATCTGCCGTCCTCATCTTTCTCCCCAGGTGGCATCGTTCCCAGTCTCTTCATTTCAACTATTGGAAATACTTCTCTATCTTGATTATCTTTTACAAGGTTTAATTTTCTAAAATAACTTTCTATCTCTCGGAGATTAGTATCATCACGTGCCCATCCTACAAAATCAATACGAGCTTGCTGATATCTCTTTCTCGCTTCTGCGATAGGATCTGGCGGCTGAGTTTCTGGAGTTATTGGTGGGGTTGCATCTGGGATGGGAGTTGGTACTGGTCTGGGAAGAGGCGCTGGGATGGGTGCACTTTGTTGACTGTCTGATCGCCGACGAAATCTTGCCGTCAAATCGCCAAGCGCATCTGTAGCTACACGTGCAGCTTGTCTAGCACCCGCTGCAACGCCGGGGGCGCCGGGAATATGAACATCAGTCAATCTATCTACATATCCGCTTGCGGAACTTGCGGCATTTTGAACCCCATGCGTGACATTACCCACCACTTGAACAACTCTGGATGGCGGATTACTGGGAAAAGAATGCGCGGGTGGCATTGCTTGTGAAGAAGGAGCGCTATTTTTATTTCTAATGGATGCATATCTGATTGTGCCATCAGGATTGCGAAACAGTACTCTGGCAGCATATTCAGGTTTTGTTGGATCTTTTGGATAAACGCCTATATTTTCAATTTTTATAACTTTGGCATCTGGATCAACATTTCGTAAAGCATCTATATGATAGTTTTCTGAAACGGTCGATGCCGAGGCTCCTTGCCACTCTGGTCCATGGACATCCCATCCCTGCTCTGAAAGGCATTTTTCTGCCTCAGCTCTCGCAATCTGGTAGGCCGTTCGTGATGCGGCATCTTGTGGAGGGATATCCTCAAAATCTCTTTCAATTCTACTCAACTGTTCTCGAGCAGTACCTGGAAGTACTTCATCTGAAAGATTTGCAACTTGATTTCTGAAACGAGCGAGCCAATCTTGCGCACCTTCAGCCGTTAATTCATTTCGCATTTCTTGCCCGGAATATAGATGACTCCTTTCAAGATTTCTTGGTGGTGTTTCAGGAGTTTGAATTGGCTGAGGGGAAACGCTTGAAATATTGGGGCCAGCATCTGGAATATCTGGATTCCCCTGAATATCGTCTAGGATTTGCGAAACTTGCACAATAGGATTGGATGAATATTCTCCTACGCCGTTGGGAGTTGGTGTTTGCATATTTGATCTCAAGAGAGAGAGAGATGATGGCTGTTGGGCAGTTCTACTTGGGGCAGGATTATCGGCTCTATGATCTGCCCTCGCACGTGCTCCTTCGAATTCTACTTCTCTTTGGCGTTGATTTTCCTGAAGAGCTGTTCCATTTTGTGATATTTGATCAGATGTTTGATTATTCTTACCTTGCTCATCGGTACGGGCAAATCGTTCACCTACCTTTTCAATCGTTTTTTTCACTTTTCCTTTCAAAGATTTATCCTCAGCAAGTTGTGCAAGTCTTGTCTGATGGGTCGTTTTTGCCTCTTCAACAGATTGAGCAACGACGGATCGGATTCGTTTAAGCTCCTCTTTGTCAACCTCACTCAAGTAATCAGTGTGCGAAAGAGTTTCTCCTTTGACAAGATCGGTCGATGCCCGTGCACGAATAATTGCTTCGATTTGATGTTGAAGTTCAATGCTCATCTTATTTTCACCAACACCAGCTTTTGAACTATTCGAAGAAAAACTTCTCGAAATTTGATGACTTGGTCTATATGTATGGACTGGTTTGATGATGAAATCTGATTGACCTCCAGCAAGTTTTCTTCTTCGTGCATCGCGAATTGTCTCCTCCTGATCTCGAAGCGCAGCTTCATTTGCATGATATTTTTCCAAAAGTCCATGCATATCAAGCGCTGTTGCGATGGTGCAAGTCTGGCGGAGTAGGTCAACCGACTCTTCTACTTGGCGAATGAGTTCCTGTTCTTTTCCTCGTGGATCCATCCTATGGAGGCGTCCGAATTGAATCGTTGCAGCATATCCAGCTTGCCGGCTAAAATCCAACATATCACCCGGGGAATCCGAGAGAGAAACAGGAGTAGCTACTGATGAAGTTTTTTCTGTCATACCATATACTACTAATTTTCTTTGATCAAGTGTTGCAGTTTATCACGAATTTTGAGAAGCGACTCATCAGCCTCTGGGTCTTTTTGAAGCCGAACCTCAATGTCATCCCAAACTTCTTGATCAATAATCTCAGAAATATCACTCGTCAGATGTCGAGTGCCATCTGCCACTTCTTTCGTCAATGTGTCGGATTTTGCTTTTTTTATCGCCTCAAAAAGCTCATCAAACGACTCCCATAGAACTTTCGTGACCTCGAATTTTTTTCCCTCCTCATAAGAATCATATTCCGAAAGCAGTTTATTGCGAAATTCTTTTTCGAAAGGTAGTATTCGAATAAGATCTTTTGAATTGAGTTGTCTCATATGAATAATTAGTATTAATTAATTAAACTGCATCTTTTATAAATCCTCGTTTTGCCCTCAGTTCATTGATTTTTTGCGTATAAATAAGAGCATCGTTTCGATAGGCTGATCCGCCAAGTTTCTTTTCGATCGCATATGTCAACTGTTCTGCTTCAAGGCCCCAAAACGTCGAATCAAGCTTGATTGCGGCTCTTTCAAACTGAACTTTGTTAAACTGCGCACTATTCAGATCTGCAAAACTACTACTCTTTGCTTCAATATATCCAGGAAATGGTGGGGGTGCAATTGCCCCAAGCCTGTGTCCAACGACAAGTCCTACCATCTGACGGATTTCTTCTACCGGAACATCCTCAAGCCTATGACCTCCTGGTGGATGTTCTCTATTGTAAATATCCAGAAATCCATTAATGCCATCTGACATTATATGAGCAACTTTTTCCCGAATATGATCTTGAGGCGGCACAGATATTCTTGCAAGAATTGAGGCAATTTCTCTACTTTCATTGTGCAATAGTACCTGCTCAAAAGCTTGTCTAACTACTTCCATGGAGCCCCTATCAAGCTCAGAGAGAAGTACTCCAAGATATGCGGCCTCATGATATGAACCATCAAAATCAAGGAATTGCTCGACTATTGATGACGCGACTTCGATTTTTTGGGAGGTAGACTCATGAACTTGACGTATTTGAACTCTTTGAGACTCGTCAATAATACTCGACAATTTACTGGTCACCGTGGGTGGAAGGGGTGATATACCAGTCACTTTTATTAACATATTTTTAATGTCTGATTTAAATTTGGTTGCCGATACAGTCCGCCCACTTTCTATCGCTTCTTGAGTGGATTTCTTTATCCCAAGGACTATATCGAGCGTTTTGTCTACCGGCAATCCTGCATCAACAAACAGCTTATGAAGCGTGGCATTTTTTTGCGGATCATAATCCATCCTGACAATGTTTACATCTCCTCGAACTGCCTCAATCACTCCCGCAACATCTTGATTAGTCCATATATCAGCTGGGTTGTCAATATCAAGACCAATTTGAGCATACTCCTCTTTGATTTTGCTACGAATGGCAGGTGTGACATCTGCCGCTACAAATTCTTTTGCCTGATCTATATTCATCGAAAGTATGGTCCTATCAACTACCAAGACATCATACCCCAGATCGGCTCGGGCTCCAAACCGCTTCGTACCATCAAAAAGGGCATCTCCAGTACTTGAGAAAGTCTGTAAGACAAATTCTTTCGGAATTGAATTAAGTAAGGCTACTTGTTGGTCTGCCGATATGGCAATATCTATCCCTCGAAGTTCGGAAAAGACGATAATTCCTTCAGGAGTCAGCGTTCCTGGAGGATTTTCAAGCATCAATGGAGTAATCCCATCTCCAGTAAAGCCCGCTTTCATAGCAGCGCGTTTTATAGCAGCAACAACATAAGGAGCTTGTTTTCTATCTAACCCTGCGGTTGTAACTGCCTGTTCTATGCGAGCATATGGCTCAACCTCTGTACCATCAATTCCTTCTCTCCGAATACAGTTAATCAAATCTCGACGAACACGCGCAGTCAAACCCGGGAGACCAGCATCAATAAATGCATCATTTAACCTTGTTTGAAGAGTTGAAGGCGCAAAAAAATCTGCAATTGCTACATCTCTATCAATGCCACAGAGCTTGAGGGAATTCTGAACAGCTTCTATCGCAGACTTTGCCTCATCAGGTCGCAGTCCAAGTCTAGTCACCTCAGCCAACACACGTTCCGCCGCCATCCCTGAGTGAATCTCGGATCCAATCTTTCCCATCATCTTGTATTCACCGACTAATTGCTCTAGCTGCGCTTCTTGTTCTTGAGAGGCAGTTTTTGAAATTTCTACAGCTTCAATTTCATCGATAAACTTTTGATCTGTTTCTTGTTCTGCACCGAGCTCACCCTTACGGGCTCTATGGACAAGCTCCTGGGTTAGTTCTTGGATAAACGCTTTGTCTATGCCCTGAAGAAGTTCCCTTCTCACATCCGGATGTTGAAGATCTTCATCATAAATAGTAAGACTTCCGATAACAGGTAGCACTCCATGTGCTCCATTGAAAGCATTTTGAAGACTAGCAATCCTCTGAGGATTCCTCATATAGATTTCAAAGAAAAGACTTGGTGGAATGAGTTTGCTAAATTTTGCAAATTTTTCATGTCCTATTTTAGTATTTGCGATTGCTTCTTTTCCTGCGATTGTTCGAATCATAAAAAGATACGCCGGCTGAACATGAGGACGAGCGTCCATCGCAAGCTCAAGCTCCTGTCGAACTATTGGGCTCGATGTTGTTTCTGTATACGATCGAGAGTGTATACCGTCCCACTTCGTCTCCCCAAGTATCTCTGTATTGAAAGATGTCAATATATCAAGCTCTGTTTGCTCAGAAGAACTTATACCCGACATATTTTTCAACCGTCGCTCAATCTGAAGTAGGTTGATTCCTCTAGGATATCGTCTTTGTAGATTAGTCAGATTTGCAATATTTTGATCATGTACTTTTTTCAGTTGATCAAAAACTGCGAGAGCTTGAGTATGGGAGTCTACAATTTCCTGATTTTTCTTGAGGGTTTCATCTTTTTTTGCAATTTCATCTGTTGCGGTTTTAATTTTAACTTTAAGACTATCTGCATTTGTATATAGTTCTCCTTTAAGTGCTGTTATTTCCCCTAAGACAGTCCCAATTTGGGTATTTACCTCTACTGCGTTGACCCCCTTTAAGCCGAGAGACACCCTTAAGCCTTTTACCTGCTGGTCGAGACTTTCCAGCTCTCTTTCTTTATTACCTTTGTCTCCTTCAAGTTGTGACTTATCTTCAAGAAGTACTTTCTTTGCATTCTCAGTGGTTTTTATCAAGTCTCGAGCATCGATGGGCTCTTTCAGATTGATTTTTTGAAGCTCTATCTCCTGATGACTTTGTGCTACTACTTCAGAAAGTCTTTTAATCTCTTTACCAGCTGTTTTTTGCTTTTCAAGTTCTGTTTTTTGAATAGTTTCTTCAGGATCCAACGCTCGAGATTTTCTTGTGGTGAGCTCAGTGATCCTGCCTGTCACGGCATCTTTCACTTCGCTTCGTTCAATTTTTTTTATTCTCTCTTCAGTACGCTTGCCTATATTCATAGTTATTATGTCGAGGCGTTGGTCGAGAGACAATACACCCAAATTATCGATATTGACAGGTAATTCAGCTACACCTTCAATCTGCGGACGGATAGGATCAAGCCCAGAGTATGAATGGGTGAAATTTTGTGGGTCAGCCAAATCTGCCTGAATAAGATTAAAATGCTCACTTTTGCGAAGTTTTGTATCAAATTCTGCATAGTATGCATTTTGCTGTGCTCCGACCATATCCTTGAGCAATTGAGCTGCCTCAGCCTGACCTTTGAGCCCTAACTCACGAGCAGTATTTCGTGTTCCGATGGAGGCAAAGCTTTCAACCATTCGTTTTTGAACTTCATCCAAACCTTCACCGTCAACCGTCCGAGTATAGTCGACGGTATGACCATTCGGAAAGTCGACTTCAATTGCAGAAAATGGATCTTTTGATGTCTCTGCGTTAAATTGGTTCCATTTATCTTGAATATATTTTTTTGCATCTATCATGCTCAAACCAGCCATATTCCTATGGTTTGCTACTTTTATTCTTTGCATGAATTGCCACCATTTTGGATTCTTTACTTGACTTTTCCGAAGCTCAACAAGTTCCTCGCGAATTTCATCAAGGGGTTTTCCTGTCTCATGAGCCATTGCAGCACTGGTAACTTCAATATCATCTACAAATTCTTGCTCCGACTCTTCACTATAGACTTTGACATTGGCTTGTGTGATAGCTTGAATGGCAATTATCTGTCTCTTTGTGACTTCCATTGCCGTTACAAGCCATTCTCGAGCCTCATCTGGATCATCTGATTCGCCTTTTTGAATGAGCTCGGCAAACACTTTTCGATAAGCGGCATATTGTTCACTTTGTTTTTTCGGAAGACCCGCCCCCTGAGTTTTCTTGAATACTTCTCCATTTGGATCCACGACGTCAAGGATTCTCTGTTGCCAGAGTGTGGGAGTAAAGCCGGCTGTTTCGGCAAGAGACTGAATTGCAAAAAATTCACGTGTGAGAACATCGGCGTATACCCCTCTTGATGCTGGTGTTACTTCTTTTTGCTTCAGCATTCCTTGATATGCTTCTTTCTTTTGCATTGCTGCAACTTCTTTCTTCATCCTTCCCTTCTCATTTTCGCCCCGCTGCCTCAAAAGAAATTGCGGGAGACTGAGGCGCTCATTTCCACTTGATGCATTAGATGTTGTTGTGATAGATCCTGTTTCACTCATTCTCATATCATTTTCATTGTAATTGAATTCTTTTTTTGTTACAACTATAATCATCTATATATATGACCGTTCAATCTGAAACAGTAGCTCCCCCTCCAATTCCAGATGGTGTTCCGTCTACAGAACCCCCGGCAGATGAGGTAGTTTTTGGTCCACAAAATAAGCCGCCAACCCAACAAGATTTGAAAAATCAGCCACCTACCCCCAATCAAGATCAGCAGGAAAATGTAGAAGATGTCGAGGAAACACTCGGCCTTGCCGAAGAAAAAACCACTGATGCCGAGTCCGTACATACGCCCGAAGAAATACAAGAGATGCGTAGAAATGAAGCACAGCGCATCGTCCACGCAACAATTGCGCGATTTGGATATGAGGCATTAAAATCTAAAAAGCCTATGACTGAAGCGCAAAAGGCTGCATATGGGTACTACGTCCTCAGCAATGACATTACGAAAGCGCCGATAGGTACGTTTGCAGATCCTATTCCGATGACTGAAGGAGATCCTGTCTACGTAGACTGGTCAAGTGGAGCATTTGTTGCATCGGGCGCAGATGGACAAGCTATCGAATCTATTGTCGGGAAAAAAAACATAAATGGTGAAATATATGTTCAATGTAAGATCGCTGGAGAAGTCGAGAATGTCAAACTGTCAGAACTACTCAATGCACAAATTCGTTCCGAAGAATCATACCTGCTTGAAGCATTTCCGGCAAATACTGACCAAAGAGCTGTTGTTGAAGCATACATCGCAAACTTGAAACAACCGGATCAAGATATTCAAATTTCAGAAATGTCAATTCGTGAAGCCGGAATACGTACCGCACTTTTTGAGGCAGAAGGACTAAGGTCAATTGTCAAGTCAAGTACCAAAGAAGGTTCTGATCTTCAAGTAAATCTGATGACTATGCTTGCTGACCAGATCATTGCAGATCCCGAAACGGCAGGGATTATTTTGCATACACTCAACTTTGCTCCTGAAAGAATCAGTAGCCTTAGTTTAGATATCAAAACGAATACCGATCGAATTGAAATGATAAGAGGTAAAATTGCAGGCATTACTGATGATTCCGAAGGGGCACAAGCGGTAAGACGACAATTTGAAGTTGAAATTGCTCAACTTCAAAGCGACCTTGGAGAACTAACTCAACAAAAATCTGACTTACTTGCACTTCAAAAAGCAATGAAAGAACAAGGTGTCGATGGTCAGACTCAAATGATACAACTTGTAGCTAAGCTGTATGAAGGAAATATGAGTGCCGATCAAGCCCAACGAGTAAATCTTGCCCTTCAAAAAGGAAACACAGATGAAATGATCAAAAATTTGCTGGATGATCTGCCAGATGATCATCCAGAAAAAAGTAAATTTCTGAAAATGGCAGAACAGGCTGCGCGCGTAGGTATTCCTGCTATCGGAATCATTCTTGCCCTTCTCATCTTGCAAGGAGCAGGTGGAGCTAAGGGCTAATTTTAATTCTTACAAACTATGGGAGAACAATTATCATCAGATGGAATTGATTCACAAGCAAAGCTTGCTCCTGTCCTCGATAGACTTATATTAGCCTCATCTGAGGGACTTACTCCTCCTGAAACGGGAAAGATCGACGCGCTTCACCGCAAGGCAGTGGTCGCATATGCTGAAGGGCTGACAGAAGCGGAAGAATCTGAAGCACCATTTGACCTTGCGCAAGCTGCCGCACTCCCCGATCTCCGCATACTTTGGGAGGCCCAACATGCAAGTCTTTCTGATTGGATGAGGGAAAATAAAGCCGCTTTAGCAGAACTACCGAAGTTGGCACAGGGGTTTGATCAAGCGCATGGCCCTCAACTCAAAAAAATGAATGCATATAGCTTTGCGCAACTTGCAGAAGTCGGCATCTTTGAACCAGACAATGGTTTTTTATTTGGATCAGTGGGAGACGAAGACGAAACCCCTATGATTCAGGTGGGAAATGCTCATAATTTTCTTATCCCCACTCTTGCACAGGTACTCGCACTCACTTCAGAAGAATCAGGACAATACGAAGTACTTCGAACACAAGCACAAAGTATGGTTGATGCACTTGGCGCCGTCACTTCAGGAAGATTTATCACCAACCCACACAACCTTGAGTCACGTATCGCAGTCATGCAGGTTGCATATGGAGACGAAGTGCGAGTATTTGACTCCGCAAATCCAAAAAACAACCCACAGATCCTCACACCTGCAGGCGTACCTAAGCCGACCCTAGACCAAATGGCTACGGATATTTATGGGCTGAAACCACAAAACCCTCTTGGAAGAACTGGGATTTTTGTCCCAAATGCAGGAGGTATTGGGTTTTTACCGCGTCAAGATGGAGGCGGAAAATACTTCGCTCATAAAATCGACCACCCTCCACTCAAAGCAGCCTATCCGTTTTGACTCTCTCTTCCCAACTCCTCAAGTTTATCTTTTAACAGATCAATCTCGTCCTGTTTTTCTTCAATGATTTCTTCAGCTTGTTCCACAGAATGTATACTTTTTACGGCTTCATCTTTATCTGAAGTCCTCAGATCCGCTGCAGCTTCCACGGGATCTGTCACATTTACTGACAGACCGGTACCAAGCTCAAATCCTGCTCTATATACGAATCTTGGAATGATTCTCATATACCATTTCTTTTTTGGATAAATGTAAAAATTGTAGCTAAATCCCCGTCCCGTTTTACTTTTGGTCTCATGAAGAACTTCAAGGCGGGACATGAGCTTTACATATATATCAACAAAGTCAACAATTTCCTCATCGGTGATATCTCCAAAGTACGTATCCTCAACTTTGGGCGCAATCCACACTTCATACGGCCACTGGGAAAAATCGGGGCAGTACATATTAAAAAAGGTATTTTCCTCAACAATATTGTCGAGGGGTTCTTGTTCAAGGGTTGAAAGGTTGATTTGATCGGGAAGAAGCACAAGTTGAGAATGAGGATGTTCTATCGATGTTCCTGCATGTTCTCCCTGATTGCAGAAAATGATCACCTGCCCTTTGTTCTTATACTCATTAAAACGCTGTCGATATGTTTGAAATACTTTGACAATATGATCTTTGGGAAGATGATGCAGATCGTCTTCTTTCGGAGAGTGGACGATCACTTCATGAAAATCGGTGATCGGATATTTGTTCGGGATTACGCGTACTTCCCACCCCGGCTCATCCGCCACTCCCTTCCCCACTCTGTAGACCTCACGGGGGGTCATTTTCTCGTTTCCCTCACAAAACGGGCATGTTTCATCCGTATCGTTTTGATCATTGATTTCATCGGGGCGATTTTTGCGACCATCCGCGATGATCACCCAGCGACTGCTCGAAACATCGGGAACATATTTTGACATACTATTAGCATAACAAATAATACTTCTCCGTTAAATGTATTTGTCATTGATATAATGGAATCTATGAACTTACTTCTCGTCGGTCTCGGAAATCCCGGTTCCAAATATCAACTTAATCGTCACAATGCAGGATTTATGTTTTTGGATTGGCTTCAAAAAGAAAAAAATGATATGTCCCCTGAATGGAAATTCGACAAGTACTCTCATTCCGAAATTTCGAAAGTAACCTTACATACTCATACCTCAAAACTAATAACGGTCCTTTCAAAGCCTCAAACCTTCATGAACCGGTCGGGAAGGACCGCACAAAGACTTATCTCTGCAAGCAATCTCGAGTTGCCAACGCTCGTCGTTATTCACGATGACCTTGATATCCGACTTGGAAGTTTCAAAATCCAAAAAGGTGTTGGTCCAAAAGTACACCATGGGCTCGAGTCTATTGAATCATCCCTCAAGACCAAAGACTTTTGGAGAATTCGGATTGGGATCGACAATCGTGATTCAGACTATGAAGGCTCAGGGGAAGGATATGTACTTTCAAATTTTGAGAAGGATGAAGAGAAAATACTTCACTTACTATTTCCTTATATTCTTCAGCGCCTACTACAAACTATTTCATAATATTTTTGGAGAATCGGTTATAATATACTTTCCGATACACTCATGGGAAACCAAAAAGTAATTCAAAAAAGTAAAGCTCGCATTGGAATGATTCACTACACGCTCCCCCCTGCTATTTCTGGCGTTGAAATGGTTATGCGTGAACACGCACGACTCCTTGATAACCGTGGATACAAAGTATTTTTACTCGGGGCAAAGGGAAAGAAAATTAGAAAAACTATTGATATCCAAATTGCACGCAGCTTTGATCCGAAATCTCAAAGAGTAAATCTTGTTCAAGAAGGACTCAAAAAGTGTATTATTCCAGAAGATTTTGAGATTTTGAAAAAAAACTACAAAAATATTCTTCAAAAGTGGATTCAAAAACATCAACTAAAATGTGTAATTGTCCACAATATTCTTTCTAGACATTACAACCTCGCATTAACTGCGGCAATTGTTGAGTATGCAAATGAAAACCATACAGATATTAAATGGATCACGTGGGTGCATGATGCTTCATTTATAGACACTTATTACACGAACCTCAATAATAAACTTAAAAAACAATATCCGTGGAGTCTTATTGCAGAACATCAAAAAACGTTCCAATATGTATGCGTGAGTAATACAAGAAAAAAAGAAATGATACAGATGTTTGGAGAAAATAAAAGAATGAAGGTCATTCATAACGGTTTGGATATCAATAAAATGCTCCCATTGCCTCTTCAAACAAGGGAATTATTTCGGAAAGTGACTGCTCGCTCGCCTGATTATGTTGGAATTATTCCGGTCCGAATCGTAGAACGTAAAAATATTGAGTATGCAATTGAGTTTGCAAAAATTGCTGAAAGAGATTTTTCTACTCGATTTGTATTTATCATTACTGGAGCTGTTCATCAACAAAATAGATTTGCTTCATCATATTTGATGCGACTCAAAGAAATTATTGCCAAAGAAAATCTTCATATGAATTTCATATTCCTTAGCGAATTTGTCCTTGAGAGTGGGCAGAACTTCAATATTGACAAAGTTAACATGAGAGACTTATATTTGATTAGTGATTTTCTATTTTTACCTTCTTTGGGTGAGGGGTTTGGACTTCCAATTATCGAGGCAGGATTCATGAGAATTCCAATTTTTTGTTCTAATTTGAAGGTGTTCAAAGAGGTGGGAAATGGATTTATCTATAGCTTGGATTTAAAAAATCCAATTGTTAACTCAGTTGAATATGTTCTTCATCAATTAAAACGACGAAAATCAACCTTGTTCCGCAAAAAAATAATGAAAGATTTTGATTTTGAAACTATCATGGATACCCAGATTATTCCCTTACTTAGTGATACTGTGTAGCCACTGCTAATCAATATATTCTATCCTGAACTTTGCATACTTTCTTGCCGTTTCTACAGGGCATATACCTTGCTGTATCGATCTATGGTATAATACTGTTATGCCAAAAAAGAAACTAAGAATCATGTATCTTTCATGGTTTCCATTTTATGGTTCAGGTTCAGGAACCTACGCACGATATCTCGCCATTGAAGTAAACAAGACGCAAGAAGTCGCCATCTTGAGTCCTGATACACGCCAGATCGATGGAGTTAAACTTTACCCCCTCAAGACTCCCTTTAGAATTGCGTTTACTGGTCATCCTGAATGGCCAAACTGCAAACTTTTTACCGATATTTCCCATCGAGATATTTTACGATTTCATAAAAGCACCCTTGATTCAGTCGTTGATGCAGTAGAAGATTTCGTACCAGACATTATCCATGTACATCATTCATTTCCGCTTTCATGGGCTGCGCGCTTTATCAAATCCACTTACCAAATTCCCTATGTAATCACGGTCCATGGATCTGAACTTCCCACTGCGCAAAAAGATAAAAGATATATTGCACTTACGACGGATGCTCTCCGAAAAGCAAAAAAAATTATTCCCAATTCAGCATACACAAAAGATTGGGCAATAGACGTTTTCGGGGATGAATTTAGAAAAAATATGCGCGTCATACCTGGTGGAGTAGATATTAAACAATTTCATAGAGTAAGCACTGAGACTATTAGGAAAGAGTTGAATTTATCCGGTAAAAAAGTAGTGTTATTTGCTGGAAAACTCACAAAGTATAAAGGGGTAGAATACCTCATAAAAGCTGCTAAAAAAATCCATGGCGAAGTGGTCATTTCTGGAGATGGTCCAGAAAAGAAAAATTTACTAAAAATTATCTCGGATGATAATATTAAAAATGTTCATTTCGTTGGACATGTAGATACAACTGAACGATTGGTCAAGCTCTACAGTATGGCAGATGTTTTTGTTGCACCTTCTGTTTGGGATGAGCCTTTGGGATTGGTGGTACTTGAAGCTATGGCAACAGAAACGCCGGTGGTTGTCACACGAAAAGGAGGCATTCCACTTGCTGTAAAAGATGGAAAAAATGGATTCTTTATCCGTTCACGAAACTCCACAGATATTGCAGAAAAGGTGAATAAATTGCTCGATAATGATTCATTGAGAATGAAAATGGGCCAGACCGCAAAAAAAATTGCTGTAGAGAAATTTGCTTGGCCTTTAATTGCTGCAAAATTCAATCATATATACGAAAAATATTCTCTCCCACGTACTATATAAAAAGTAAAAGAAGAAGGAGGTAATTTATCCCTTGATGCTCTCAATACATGGTTAACTGAAAATACGTATGGTTTATTGGACACAGCATAAGAGACGGCTTCAGTGGATTTTCTATCTCAAATATATGCTAAAATGAAGTATGAAAATTGCTTATGTTTGCGCATCACACAAGCCTATAAATCAAGTTTCTGTTGGGGGGATTGAAACTTTCACAATATATTTACTTAATGCCCTTAAAGAGTTGGGTCATGGTGTGACATTATTTTCTGCAAAAGAGACTGATTCATCGCTCTTTCCTGGTATCAACATTGAAACAACTTTTGAGATAAAAGCTCTTGACGAAAACGCAAGTACAGAACTTGAGTCTAAATCATTCACATTAAATTACACCGCACTCCAATGTGCTAGTCTTGCGAAAGTGATGAGCTCCAATCAACAATACGATATCATCCATTTTAGCTCAGCTCAATGGTATATACCATTATTTATGAATATAAGTCATGCACCAATTTTATCTACCATTCATGTCAATAACCTTTATCCAAAAATTCAAGAATACCTTCTTGAAACCTTTCCTTCTACGCATTTAGCATCGGTATCACATTTTTCAGGCAAGTCGTTTGACAAATACTCACGTCATCACGTTGTTCATAATGGAATTGATATTAATAAATTCCGTTTCAATTCAATGCCTCAAGACTACGTCGGATGGCTCGGCAGAATCTCCCCAGTAAAAGGTCTCAAAGAAGCTCTTCAAGCTAGTCAGAAAGCCCATGTTCCGCTTCGTGCGAGCGGATCAATAGATTTCCAAGATTATTATAATAAAGAGGTAGTCCCCCTTTTAGATAAAGATAGAGTTCTAACTGGTCCTTTAAATACTGATGAAAAAAATGATTTTTTATCACACGCGAAAGCGATCTTGATGCCTGTTCAATGGGATGAGCCGTTTGGTCTTGTTGCTATTGAAGCTATGGCTTGTGGAACACCCGTAATAGCATTTAGACGTGGCGGACTTCAAGAAATTATTAAAGATGGCGTAAATGGGTTTCTTGTAGATACAGTCGATGAAATGGCCGAGAAGATTCATCAGGTAGATTCACTTGATCGAAATAACATTAGAAAATATATTGAGTCAAATTTTTCAGCAAAGAGTATGGCTCAAAATTATGTGTCTTATTATAATAAAGCGATAGCGTTTTATAAAGAACACCAACTCACAAAAGTATGAAATCAATCTCCGACGTTCTCAACACCTTTGATCCTCTTGAAGACAAATATATCTCTAGAGAATACCAATCATATGGCGTATATTTAGCTGATAAACTCGAAGATACGAAGCGCAAAGGACTTTACATCAAAATGTCACGAGATCTTCCCCGCGTTGTTCTGACACAGGCACTACGCTTTGTAGTCGATTCTAAAGCCAGAAGCAAGGGCGCTCTTTTCATGTGGAAGCTCAAAGAGATGGGAGTTTTTGAGAGGTATGGGTTTAAAATGAGATCAAAGAAAAAAACTTAAAAATATCTAATTGTCTGCTTTAAAGAATCCACAAAACTCACGTTTGTATTTTATTCCGCATAAATTATAATAGTGATATGGAAAACCAACCGTTGTATTTTTCATCACTTCTTCGCGAAAAACAATATCACAACGATGGACCATGGGATGATTTTGCAAAGGAGCATACTCATCACGATGGTATTCTTCTCGGAATTCCAGATATCATGTTACTCACTGCATTGCATTATGCCGCAAATTATTATAGATTCTTCGATTGGCGAGGTGGCTCACGAGGTGATTAAAAATACCCCCATACCCAATACCCCACATTCCCTATTTCCAGTTTTTTAAGATATTCGATTTTTACTTTTACTGATTCTTTGTCTTCATACCAGAGAATGTGGTCATATCCTTCATCGTCGACATACTGTACGTGTTTTTCTTTTGAAGCAGGGTCAACAACTGCGCCGGTATTGTCAATTTTATTCAGTGGCACAGCTTTTGCTGCTTTCAATGGTTTCCCTTGTGGTCCCAACGTCCAATCATATCCATACATTCCAAACAATACCGTTATTTTTTCACGGGAAACAATCTGGGTAAAATCATCGATCATGGTTTGAAAATCATATCCATATTCTTTCTTGTTGCTGAAGGGAAAATTTGGTCCTGGCTCTCCTCTACTCTTGTGAAAGTCGTATGCCATAATGTACATCCCATCAACGTGCTGACTCAATTCTTTTATATCATACGGTCGTGCACGATAAAATGTATCACCATAGACCGTCATAGCAAAAGTGACATCATTATTGTGTGCTACTTGAGTAAAATCCGAAACAAAAGACGTGATTGAGCTTGTCACACCTTCGAGGGGGATGACGCCTACTTCAAGATCGAGTACCACACCATCAAATGCATTCTCCTCAACAATTTTTAATGTTTCACGGAAAAGAGTTTTTTGCGTATTTTTCGATTCTAAAATTGCGAGATTTTTCTCCGTATCAAGCATTCGGACCGTTAATAATCGTTTCGATTTTGGTGATGAGTTATCAATAAACGATTTTACACCTCTCAGTCCTGCATCGTCTATCATCTGACCATTTTCACCTGGGGAAACCCCAAAATATATTAACTCGTCGTATTTATTGATTTCTGAAGAAGTTGTTGGAATAGTCCAATATGGAATAAATATCGATCGGACTTTGTTTAAATTATTTGAGGGAATATGCGTTCGCACATAAGTAGTTGCTGGTGACTTACTGATCACCAAAGGAACTCCCACATCGTTTTGGACGGATTTCTGAGTTAAATACTTTGCGCTAAAAAAAACACATAATAGAATAAAAATTACGGGTAACCATTTTCTCCTCATCTTCTTATTATATGATCGAATTTGACTAATGCAAATAAAGGCCTATAATACCAGTATGGCAGAAATACTAGCGCCAGGACAGACAGGATGGTCTATCCGAAACACAGCCCCCCAAGAAAGTAGAGTCTTCGAACGACTGTTATCTCCCGACGCTCGAAGACGTTTAGGCGCACTCACATTGGCGTTAGTTTTCGCTTCGGGAATGCCTTTTGCTTTGACGGCGATGGCTTCAGAGCAAGCGCAAGAACCAACGCCATGCATTGATTCTGTGCAACGATTT
>CAYVKV010000005.1:68382-79265 GCA_964452355.1 uncultured Gammaproteobacteria bacterium
GTACCCTACTATTTGAGAGCTACATACGATATATATCGCCTACGCGACCTAGCTACGGAAGAATTCACAGATAATTATCGCCTCGTTTGCAAACCCCCCCCACCGCCAACACCCATACCCGTCCAACCACTAAACCCGATACCTTTACCTCCCAACATAAACCTCACCGAGCAGGAGCTTGTAATAGTGCCAGATCAATGGAATCCATCTTTGCGATGTGCCTGGCAGAGCACGGTGGTATGGTTTGGAGGAAGTATCTCAATGGATCCAGATTGTTTTAAAGTACAAAGTAGACCTATCAAGAAAAGGTAAAATAATACAATATTATAACTTCGTTTCGAGCCATTCGGTAGAAATATTATATCCATCAGGCTCTACTCCACAAAACAATGTGATAATGTATACTATTTCTCATGTCACTCAAACTCCCCAAAATATTTCTTGACTCAGGAAATCCAGAAGACACAAAAAAAGCAAAAAGTCTCCTTGGGTTTTTGGATGGTCAAACGACAAATCCGAGTCTCGTACTCAAACATCCGGAAGCTCAAAAATATCTTGCAGATGGGAAAAAATTCACGTCTGATGAGCTTCTCAATTTTTACAAACAAATCATCATCGAGCTTGATGCACAGCTTACCGGTCCAATCTCAGTTGAAACCTATGCAGATTGGGAAACATCATCTGATGAAATGCTTGAGCAGGCACGAGAGATGAAAAAATGGGGTAGTAACATTTATATAAAATTTCCCAGCATTCCCGCAGGAATACAGGCAGCAAATGAGTATGTAAAAACGGGCGGAAGTGTGAATATGACACTCGTATTTGATCAACAGCAGGCTGCAGCGGTATATGCCGCGACCATGCCGACATTTAAACCTGCGTTCATTTCTCCATTCGTGGGGAGATGGGATGATCGCAAATTCAAAGGACTTGATTTGATCAAAAATATCAAAAAAATGTATAAAGATTTTGATACAAAACGAAATGAAAAAAAGGCGCATATCGAAGTACTTTCCGCATCAATTCGCCATATGACCCACTTTTATGGCTCGATTGTCAGTGGTGCCGATATCCTCACGATTCCCCTGTCAATTATCGAGCAGTGGATTCAGGAGGAACGTTTTATGCCAGATGAAACATATCGACCTGATACCACCGGACTCCGATCGATAATATATAAGGATCTCCCCTATCATGATGACTTTACGATGTATCCATTTGGGCGCGAAGAAGGATCACTTCTTGATGAAGGATTGATCAAATTTGCCGCAGACTGGAACAGCTTGATCACAAAATAACTTTCTTCCTTGACAAAGTCTTTTTCATTCTTCATAATGATTTTAGAGATATTTCTCAAGTATTAGCAATATTTAACTTTTAGTATGAAAGTAACCATCTACACCATTAATGACTGTAAATTCTCACAAGCTGAGAAGGAGTACCTTAAAAATAATACTATTGCGTTTGAAGAAAAAAATTTGGAGACGAATCGAGATTATTTGACTGAAATGCTCAAGGTTTCAGATAATTTTGCAGGTACTCCCGTCACAAAAGTTGAAAAAGATGGAGGGGAAATCTTAATATTGAAAGGATTTACTCAAGATGAATTTGCAAAAGCGCTAAACCTTTCACCTTCTGCAGTAGTTGTTCCAAGTCTTGGATCAGTGTCACCACAGCCTGCGCCAACTTCAACACCTCCCATGCCGCAAGCACCATCCCAAACATCGCCTACCACACCAATGAGTACGATTCCTGCGCAGACAGTAGCCGATATCTCAGCAAATAAACCAGATATGACTATTGAGTCACTCTCAGAACCTGCAGTTTCAACTCAGTCGGTCACCAGCACAAATCCTCCAGAGCCAGTAATGCCTCCTATGCCATCAGAGTCAGTAGCACCAATGAGTATTGCTCAAAATGAAGTTCCAGTAAATCCACTTGAAGATCAGGAAGTTGGACCAATCTCTCTTGATTCAAATGATCAGACACCCGCACCAATGGGAGAACCTGCAGCGCCGGTTGCGATGAGTACTCCTAGCTCACAACCTGCTCCTATGGGAGCGCAACCTTCAGGTCTCGATTCTGTTCTTCAGAATCTACAGACCCAGGTACAGGCAGGCGTTCCTCCGACAAATACTACACCAAAATCTTAATCAATACTATACCAAGAATATATAATATTCTTCATTTTTATCATATTTTGGTTGTTTTAGGCAAAATCGTGTGATATTCTTATGGTATAGAAGCAAAATTTTCAAAAATCACTTTGATTTTTTGACTTTTAATTTATCATATAGTATCATACAGTTAGGCAAGTACTACTTTTACATTACAATTTTCATTCTTTATGAAGCAAAAACTCAAATTTTCTTCTCAAAATATTCATATCGGATTAAAGAAATCAGACCCGACATTTGGATCAGTAGTAACCCCCATTTACCCTTCATCAACGTTTCAATTTCCCTCAGCTCATGAAGGAGCGCTGCGCTTTTCAGGAAAGAAAAAAGGGCTCATTTATTCTCGTTTCACAAACCCTACGGTATATGCTCTTGAAAAGAAACTTGCTGCGCTTGAAAACGGAGAACGTGCACTTGCGACTTCTTCAGGGATGTCGGCAATCACAATGACCCTTCTCCACCACCTCAAGCACGGAGATTCAATCATTGCTCATAAAGTGATCTATGGTGGTGCATTTGAGTTTATCGCACATATTTTACCTAAATTTGGCGTTACCGTTCATATGGTTGACGCCGGAAATAAGGAAGAAATTCTTTCAAAAATTGACAAAACAACCAAAGTTATTTATTTTGAAACACCAACAAATCCACTTCTTGAAATCGTAGACATTCAGCAAATTGCAGACATTGGAAAAGAACATGGCATAACGACAATTGTTGACAACACCTTTGCGCCACCTCCGATTCAATTTCCCCTCGATATGGGAATAGATATTGTGATCCATAGTTTAACCAAATATATTGGTGGTCACTCTGATGTCATCGGTGGGGCGATTGTCGGTCGTCACGCTCTCATGGATCCACTATTTGCCCAAAGCTACATATTTTTTGGACCAACCATGTCACCGTTTACTGCATATCTCATCATTCGAGGTATCTCAACGCTCAATGTGCGAATCAGACAGCAAGAAAAAAATGCCTTGGAAGTTGCACAATTTCTTGAAAATCATCCCAAGGTTGAACGAGTATTTTTTCCCGGACTTGAGTCACATCCGCAACACGCACTGGTCAAAAAACAAATGCATGGCACGGGAAGCGTTCTTTCATTTGTCATTAAAGGTGGATACGCCGCAGGAGAGACAATGGTAAATAATGTCGAGTTGGTGGCTCTTGCCGTATCATTGGGTTGTGTTGAAAGCCTGATCGAACACCCCGCCTCTATGACGCACTCTGAGCTTACTCCTGAAGAACGAAAAGAATGTGGAATTAACGATGCGTTAATCAGACTTTCAGTTGGACTGGAAGACGCAGAAGATATTATTGATGATCTGAAACAGGCGTTTGAGAAGATCTAATTGTGCCAAATTCTGACTTGATCAAATTTTTCCATTGCAACATTTAATACATCCATTGGAGGAATAACCTCTTGAGTCGTTCTTATTCTGTAAGGTCCAAGGTTCGTATCAACATAATCACATTGAGTCAATTGAGCTAAAATTCCTGAACCATACCCATCTGATCGTAACTCAAAACCTTGCCAAGACTGAGTTACGCCCAAATCAGCACGCTCAGGATCAACAATTTGTGGTTGTACAAGTCGAATAAATTGAGCACTTCCTACGATTATTTGTGCACGGCGTTCCATTTCTTGAAAATACCCTACGATATATGGCTGCCATCCGATGTTGGGAATAACCTCCCTTCGATCTTGAACAAACGCATAATGTCCTTGCAAAGAAGGGTGTGAAAAGTAAGCACGAACAACATGGTCAACCATGCCCTGAAGCGGTACACGAGAATCCTCTCTCATATGTTGCCACAATATTTGAGCAGTAAAATACGGATTTTCAACTGTCATAACTTATAGTATATATTAATTTAGCTATAGTATATTAAGCAAATTATATAGTAATTACTATCAAATCTTGTGACCGTAGGGAATTATTCCCGATGTTGACCCAAGAGGAGAATATGTCTGGGATAAAATAACTTTCAAATCTTGAGTTACGTAATCATCATCACATTTGCACTGATTGCAGATCCTGCTCCATATCCCTCAAAAAGAAATGGTTTTCCTGGAAGAATCATATTTTCTTTTGCCATATGTGTCATATTCACAAGCAAGGTGGCCGCGCTCGAATTATTAAGTCCAGTCCGATCCATGAGCCACGGAGAGCTTGGAGTCTGAAAATCTGGATATGAACTAGGACTTTCACTTTGTCTTTTCTTCTTTCCACGCTCAACGAATGCACACTTTGCCGAATGAACAAGGAAGCTTGGCATGTGCGCAACTGTCGCTCCTAACTCACCTAGATTTCTGCCAGCTATATTTTTTCCATAATACTGTGCATAATACTGTTCAAGAGCTGCAAGCTCCCGAGCCGGTACACGAGATGAAAAATATTGGTATGTTAATGGTCCATCCATGGTCAAATTGGGGGCGGTTGGGAGATTTATAAAATTCCCTCTAGATGTAGTGTGCCAAAAACCTGGATCAATCTCCCCAACAACTGTATACCATGGGGGCGGCTGCATAGGCGTCCCAATATCGCCTTTGTTTTCAACTTGAAAGGCATGTGGCGCACGAATAACTCCTGCGCGATCCTGTTCTATCACAGTATCAACCCCAGAAATATGAACCAGATCTACTCCAGGAACAAAACAAAGAGCGCCATATGCATTTCCAAACACATGTCGTGTCACGTAGTCTGATTGATCTACCGCAGATCCACTCAAACTCTCAATTCCCAAAACTATGGCACGACGACCAGAAAAATCAGGATGTCTACCGAGATCACTTACTGCAGAAGCGGCACTATTACACGCCTGACTGGTCATTTGGAAAGAATCAATAACAATACCCTGCTTCCTCAGCTCATCTATCATGATTTCAGGAACCTGTACATTTGACGATGAGGATGCAACTACAAGTACATCAGCTCCATCCCAACCTTTCATCTGCATAACGTCACGAGCCGCACCAGCTCCAACAAGACCCATTCGTTCAAAATATTCACTCATAGATGGACTCAAAAACTCTCTATTTTTGAATCCTCCTGCAAAACCCAAATTTGTCAACCCAGCGATCAACCCCTCTCTATCAGGATGATCAGGTGGAATTGAACTTGTAACATCATCAAGATATTCGTAAAAATCACCAAACCCACCAGCAACCATAGGCACCTCACCAACTTGAGCATACTCTCTGCTCATAAGAAGATTTAGTCTCTGGTCAATTTCTCTTGAGGGATCACCAAAGTTGAATTCACGTTTCGCCATGCAGATATTGTATCAAAGAAGGTATTTATTTTCTCAGTTCATAATCTCATCCATCAACTTCATCCCCGCACTTCCAATATCCACCCAGTATCTCGTTTCCTCACTATCACTCCCCTTTCCCCTCAACTCGTAGCTTCCTGCCAAATGATTAATCGCATAGGTGGCACGCATCAAGTCAAGCATTATTGATTTGTCATATGCGTTTAAAGCACCATATTTCAAATATTCCTGAATCACTTCTTGGTAAATGAAAGCTGCCTGTTTTGGTGACTGAATGTGGGGATTGATGGAAAATAACGCGATAAAAACCGCCAGATCAACGACAATTGCATTGTATTCCATCACGCTGAAATCAATAATTCGTAAGTCCCCGCGGTGATTGGTGAGGATATTGGTACGATGCAAATCGCCATGAATGGTCCCTTTGGTACATTTTGAAAGATCAAATTGCTTCATAAACGTCAAACTTTTTTTTATGAGTTTATTATTCTCGTTCGTGAGAAATACACTCTTTTTTTCATATTCTGCACATAAATGATATGCCACCCATACGTCATACACTCCTTGTGGCTTAAATTGTGTCGAGTGTATTTTTGCAATATCGGGAATAAAATTCTTCATTTCTGCAAGTGTCGGCTCTCTTTTGAGTTTGAGAAAGCTTTTCCCTGAAAAATACTCCATCACACATGCAAGAGCGCTTACTTTTTTTGATTCGTAATAATACACATAGGTTCCACGCTTCGTTTTATACAATTCAGGAACACGGACGCCGGCATCTTTGAAAATACTCAAACCATGTACATTATCCTTAACCTGTCGAAAGCTCTTAAATTGAGAGAAAATTTTTACCAAATAGGTCCCCAATTTTGTATTGAGTTTCAGATTATAATCCTCTATTCCCTCGTGAATCTGGCGATAAGAAATCACCTTCCCGAGACGATACGCTTGCGCAATGGTTCGTATCAAATGATCCTTATCAATGCGCGAATCAACTCTGCCAAGAAGATTTACCGTATTGAGATCAAGCCATGTTTCCATACTATTGTTTAATTAAAAAAACATTTATTTCCTTGCATTTATTCGAGATATTGCATATAATAGCAGACATATGATAAAAAAGCAAAAAAAACTGTCTGAAAATAAGGACAAAATTATTACCCTTCTTCTGCCCTTTGGCTTTACACATGAAGAGGCTCAGATGTATCTGCTCCTTTTAAGTCATGAGTCACTGAGCGCCCTTGAGATCAGTCGAACATCCGGTATTTCTCGAACAAAAGTGTACGACATCTTGGAAAAACTGCAGGGTAAAAAATTTGCATTTACGGTCCAATCTTCCTCCGGCAAACGCTATAAAGCAGCCTCTTATAAACAACTGGAAGTGGTTATTCACCAAAAAAAGAGTGAAGTTGAGTCGCTCGAATCGTCCATTCCAACAGTGTATGAACAGATCATCAATATTGAAACATCCTCTTCTACCGGATCAAAAATTGAGCATTACAAAGGATACGAAGGACTGAAGCGCGTTATATGGAATAGCACGCGGGCAAAAGGAATACTGCGCGTGTTTGAGCCGGAAAATGATCTTACGGCGTTTATGGATTTTGGAGTAGCAGAAAAAGTACGTCAGGAATGGATGAGAAATGGATTGAAAGAATCTCGACAGCTCACCAATAGTAATAAAATTAATGCGTGGACCAATATCTCTGAGTTTGTGGACATCTGGGAAAGTCGGTTTATCGATTCGAAAACATTTAACCTCAATATTGATGTGAGCGTGTACAACAATGTCGTATCTTTGATACAAATGAAAGATCGCGAACTCTTCTGCGTAGAAATATACAATGACGCGCTTGCTGAAATGCAAAAAATGCTTTTTGATGAAATATGGAATAAGGCTACAAAGATGAAGAAGATTGATGAAAGAGGCACTGCAATTTTGGAATAATCAATCTCTTCCTTTTTCTCTCCTAGACATCACCATTCCCCCATTACTTTCCCACTTCTGCCCACCGATCTATTATCTTTACGGCTCGATCATACCATGTTTGTATGTCTTCAAGTAAAACATTTTCATTTGGAGAATGGATCGTCTCAGGACTCCCTGGTCCATGACATAAAACCTGTTGATATCCCGCGTTATAAAACCACGCCATATCTGATGTTGCGGGAAAAATTGAAGGAGAAACTCCGGAAACTTCCTGAACTATCCGTACGAGATCAGAAGCTGGATCACTGGTAAAAGCAGGAGCTGTCGTCCACCTTTGATTGAGCTCCACCCCACATATTCGAGCAATCTCAGTCAATGTTGGAATAACAATATCTTGCATATCGGGATTGGTTCGTACATCAATCACCGCTCGTGCTCTATTTGGGACTACATTTGACGATTCCCCTGCTTGAAAAACGGTAGGTCGCAGACTCGGTGGACCAAATAATTCATCGGGATATTCTTCTGACCATCGACCATGTAACTCTGAGGTCTCTGCCAGGAATTGCACCAGAGAATCGATGGGGTTTGCGCCCGAATACCGAGCAGCATGACCACCAGGGGCTTCTGCCTGAACATCAAATGTCATGTTTCCTCTCTGTCCAATATACAATTTTTTAAGTCCCGTTGATTCGGGGAAAATGACTCCAATATTTCCATAGTTTCCTGTCATCGTGGGTAAATGTTTTACCAATGCCGATGTCCCATACCCCGATGTTTCTTCTTCCGGTACAAACCCCATCATCAGATCGCATGGTGGCTTCTCCAAGGCAAATTTCTCAGCGAGCATTAGCATACCTGCAACTCCTGCTTTCATGTCGCTTGCTCCTGCGCCATACATTCTGCCATCTTGAATCGCTCCTGACCCAGGACCGTGCGGGGGACAAACCGTCCACGAATTACGATCTGTTTGCACCGTATCAACATGGCCATCAAAAACAAGTAGATTTTGTGAATTTGTTCCAGGTATATGAACCAAAATTACAGGTGGTTTTTCGTGGTGGAGATCTTCAGGAGAAAATACTTGAGTATGATTTATGTTCATTTCTCCAAACAATCGTTGAATCTCTGTAATTGCCGGCCCCTCTTGTCCAGAAGGAGACGGAGCTTGAATCAACCTACGGAGAAAAGAAGTTTCTGATCCTGCCATATTTTTGTCAATATTATACCACCAACCATTCCAAGCTCACAGTCTCCTTTACTCAATTTTTAGATGTATCTTCTTCGGCATTTTAAAAATGAGAATCACGCACGTCAGTACACTAAATATTCCCAAAATGCTAAAGCTTTGCGCGTTGCCAAAACCTTGCGCAAGAATTCCTGCGATCATTGGTCCAAGCATCCAACCAATGTTATAAAACAAATCAATAATGCTTTGAATTTCTTTTTCATAGCTTTGTGTTTCAGAAATATAATCCGTATAGGCGCCATTGAGTGCCGGATAAGATAAGCCGATACACATTGAGGAAAGACTGACCAAGAGAATGATATCCATAGGATTTGTCAAAAACGCAAACAGAGAAAGAAAACACGATCCCAAAAAAAATGAATAGAGGGCTGTTCTTTTTTTTCCAAATCGCATTGCAATTGAACCGACAAACCAACCAATCACAAGTGATGGAAAGCTATATGCCGCCATAAGAAGACCACCAAACTGGCCAAACGCGCCATTTTCCGCGATCAACGGACCGATTGTCCAAAAAAATGCATCGGTAATATAAATTAAAAATGTCAAAATCAAAACAGGAAATAACTGCTTTCCAATGACAATCCACAACGTTATTTCACGGGACCAATTGATATCTCGATTTTTTGAAACAACCACGTGTTTATTACTCTCCTCTGATTTTTGTAACAAACCAATATAAATAATAATGCTCGCAAGAAGCATTACTCCCGCAATGACAAACACATTGTGGCTAATCGTGGTCTCGATAAGTAGTCCGGCAAGAATGGGTGCAATCAAAATACCAAGTGACTGAAATACTCCTTGAATGCCGAAAGCCGAGGTATGTTCTTTTTCAGAAAGTGTTCGGCTGATAAAGTCAAAATTTGCAAAATGGAGTAAATCCCAGTATATCCCCCACAACGCCATCGCAAGTACAAATATCCATACCGTGGAAGCAAAATACAAGAGCATGAGAAATGAAAACGAAAGCAAAAACATACTCCCATAAAGCTTGCGATAATGAGGAATTTTAAGGTACTTACTTGCAATAATATCAAAGATTGCCCCGACGAGTGAAGAACTCCCCAGAATTACTCCCATCTCTGATTTTGAAAAACCTTGATTTGAAATTAATATGGGTAAAATATACGTCAAGATTCCATCAAAGATCGACCAAAAAAATATCATGGAAAAAACTCGATACATTAATATGTGTTTTATTCCGTACGAACGAAGAATATGTATTGTATGGTGATACGTGCGCATAATCCATGAATCTTGTTAACTACTCAAACGTAAGTCCCAGAAGTATCTGATCGCGCACCGCCTGAATATCTGTGTTAGCTGTTTCTCCAAATGCTCGAATCATATATATGTTTGAGTTTGTGGCAAACACATAATAAATATCATTTCCATCAAATGTTCCCCCTTCAAAAGTTGCGCTCCGCACTTCTTTCCCCCACAGTTCTGCTCCACCGACTGTTTTTAGTTTAATGACCGAATAATTTTCAAGAAGATTATTTTGAATCTGAACAAAGAAGGATTCTGTTGTCAAATCTTTATCATTTACCCCACAATATACCTCAACTGCTGATGAGACATAGCCACTTGCGGGAAGCTCAGGATTTTTGTAAATAACCCGCGCCATATGATTCAAAGTAAATAATTGTGCATCCGAGTCTTCAAAAATCCAATATTTCCCCTCATCTTCAAGTGAAGACGGCGGCGTATTTGGATCTCGGAGGATTATATATGGCTCTTCAGCAGGTGGAACTCGAAAAGTAGTGTTACAAACAAGACTTCTATCACGACTCCAGTCAGATGGAATAGCCAAATCCTGATCAAGTGATGCTGATGGACTTGCCACTGAATTTTTGGAAGGAAGTACCGTAATCCCATCTTCATTTTGTGAATTAACCTGAATAAGGGGTGTGGTATAAAAATAATATAAGTACCAACCTCCCACCCCTACTACGACAAGAACAACAAACACAAAAAAGAATACTACCAACACTTTTACATTTGAATGACGTTTTTCGATGAGGTGGTCCGGAAGTGGCGTATGATTTCCTACCGTATTTTTATGACTATGTTCCTCAAACATATATATCAGTATTCCAGATCGTAAGATGCTATGCAAGAGAAGAGAGGTATTATGCAGGCCCGAAGGGAATCGTCCCGCCACGGCGGAGTTGGAGACCTCTGAATAACTCTTGCAGGGCACCGTCACAAAATCGGTTGGTAAATTGAACACTTTGTGTTGATAGTGTAG
>CAYVKV010000006.1:0-77771 GCA_964452355.1 uncultured Gammaproteobacteria bacterium
TTTTCATACCGTTTCCTATCTGAAAAGTGTATACCATGTGCTGACCTCCCTACATAATTCTATCAAAAACCCCTTGAATTTTTACTATCAACATGGCATCATATAAACGTAATGCATAAACTTACATTTATTCTTCTAACCATTATCCTCGTCCTGGGTACTGTTGCTATAAATCCCAGCTCCATTTACGCACTTGGAACAGGGAGCATCTCAGGGACGACATTTCTTGACGCCACGTGTAACGGCTACGATTTGTCAGACAGACCACTTGCTGGAGTTTCTGCACAACTGAAGTCCAAAATCATTCCTCAGCCACCGAAAGCAAAATCAGATGCAAACGGAAACTTTATTTTTGACAGTTTGCCGTTTGGTGCATACACGCTCGTCGTGTCAGCAGGCAAGATGTATCGACCAGAAAGCATAACCACATCCTACGAGATTGGAGAAGCAAACGGAGCCGTGAGCGGTACATTTGTGTTTTGCAGGAAGTGATAGAATAACTCACAAGCTTGCGTTCGAATATCTAGTCGCACTGGTAAATCTCCCTTAGGCCGCATCAAACCGTGCCTTGTTTTCGACCATCCACTTCTGCTGTTCTGCCTTCTTTTCCTCGTCTGAGAGACCAACCTTACCTTTCATCACATCAGCATGTGCCTGCATATAATGAGGCATCAAAGCCTGCATCCATGCTTCAAATGTCTCACCTTTTGCAGTTGCATCACACAGGTCACACTTGAGAGTGTTCATAGTTTTTTGTCTTTAATATAAAATTATAATAAAATATTATTTACTTTTTACTACTACAATTTAACATCCACTGCACACCAAACTTGTCAGTGAATGATCCAAAATAATCGCCCCAAAACATCTCTTGTAATTTCATCTCTACTTTTCCACCAACAGAAAGCCCAGCAAACAATTTGTCCGCCTCAGCACGAGTATCTGGATGCAAGCTAATGTATACATTGTTTCCTTTATTGAGTTTGAAGCCCATTGACTCTGGTGCGTCAGTTCCCATCAACATGTGTCCACCAAGAATAGGAAGTGCTATATGCATCACCAAATTTTTATCTCCTTCAGCCATCGGAGGCTGTCCAGGTTGTGGGGGAACTTGGGCAAAACGATTTATTCCGCCTACAAATTCTCCTCCAAAAACTGATTTGTAAAAAATGAATGCTTCTTCGGTGTTTCGAGCGAAGTTGAGATAGGTACTGGTGGATGCCATAGATATTCGGATAATTGATAATAATTTTACATTATATACTCTGCGTTATTTATTTTGAAATTAAAGTTTCTGTTTGGCTACATGCGGGAAAACCTTGAACGAAAGGAGAAAACATAGTGCCACAAGAATACCTCCAACTAAAAATGGCAGGGGAACCATATACGTTGCAACCACCCCTCCAAGTATTGGGCCAAAAATCATTCCAATACTTTGATACGAAGAATTCAGTCCCATGATTGTACCTTGTGACTTTGCATCCGTTTCCTGCGAAAGAATGGTTGGCAAGAGCGTTTGGACAATGCCATTAAATATAGCAAGAATGACCGATGCAAAGATAAAAAGGGGAAGTGACCGAGAGATAAACATTATCAAAAAGGAAATTGCGGTAAAAATTATTCCCAGTCTGAATGAATATTGCAGACCAAAAGCCCGATTGACGCGGCCGACAATAAGATTTTGCGTAATGAGCCCAACAATGCCAAACATGGTAAATATCATTGCGTTTTGAGACTCAGTGATTTTGAGAACATTCATGGTAAATGGCTGGAAGCCGTAGAGTACCGCGCAGGAAAATGCAAGGAAGAATACGAGCGAGATAATAAAGGTCACTCCAACATTTGGATCAAAAAGCATGCGCCACATTTTGGAAAAATCGAATAATTTTCCTTGTGCCACTTCTTTCATGTGTTTGTTGGTTTCGGGGAGATACAACGCGGTGACAAAAACAGCAATAAGAGTAATAAAACCCGCAATGATAAATGGCATAGCCGTGCCAAATCCAAGAGTGAGTGCTGCGATTGCTGGACCAAATATAAAGCCAAAGCTAAATGCTGAGCCGACATGGCCAAATGCCGTTGCCCGTTCTTCGGGCTTTGTCGTATCTGATATCACCGCAAATATCACCGGTACATTTCCTGCGGTGAGTCCGTCGAGCGCCCGTGCGATGAAAAGAAATGCAGCATTTGGCGCAAACGCCATGACAAAAAACGATATGGCTGTCCCCATGATTGAGACGATGAGCATGGGCTTTCTTCCATACTTGTCAGAAAGTCGACCGATGATCGGCGTAGAGATAAATTGACAGATCGAAAATACCGCAAACAAAAGACCATTTTGAAAATCCGTAAGTCCATACTTTTTCGAGTATGCATACAGAATAGGAAAAACAATTCCGTATCCCATCATATTCACCATGGCAATAAGACATACAATCCAGACACTTTTGTTTCCTTTGATCATAAGGTTTCCATTCTATCAAAAATATCAGAGTAGATTTTGGCAAAGCGAAGGCGGAGAGGGCGAGATTTGAACTCGCGGTCCCTTGCGGGACGGCGGTTTAGTAAACCGCTGCACTAGGCCACTATGCGACCTCTCCAATGTTCACCTTTAGCAATCAGCAAAACATTTCTGATATTTTTAGTCCTGGCGGAGGAGGCGAGATTCGAACTCGCGATAACCTTACGGCTATATCCGCTTTCCAAGCGAACGCACTCGGCCACTATGCGACTCCTCCAATATTACCAATAGCTTTCAAGCACTAACCATTTCCAACTTATTGATTCGACATTGTAACAAATAACCTCAGATTTCACATTCCCAGTGTAACAAAAACACTCTATTCTGTTAGTATAACGATATGAATTACTTTTTGTTCTCTATTGTATGTTTTATTACTTCGTGGATGGCTTTTACCGGACTCATTGGTTCGGTGAAAAAAAATATGAAATATCCCATGTCAAGAGGTGGTGGAGTCAAAAAATACAAGGGGCGATCCGCTCGTATCTGGGGCGCATTATTTTTTCTTTTTTTTGGATGGTGGTCGGGAATGTGGTTTATGATTGCAATACAGGATAATACGAATTTAATGGTATCCGTGAGCACTTATTTCACTTCAACTTTCATCGGTTTATTGGCTTCCTTCTATTCACGTAAACAGGGACGACTTGCGGTTGATGATAAGTAACGTCACTATGGATTTTCCAATAAAGAGGGTAATGATATCATCATCTCCATGAATATGAAGCAAAAAGCCCTTACCTTTATTACGTCCCAAAAACACATGGTTCTGGCAACATCTGGACCGGAAGGACAAGCTGAAGCAGCGCTGGTAGGATTTGCACATGCGCACGACTTCATTCTTATATTTGGTACCTATAACACCTCACGAAAATACAAATATATTTCTCATAATCCGTATGTTGCGGTCGTATTTGGACAGGATGAGGGAATTTCTGTGCAATACGAGGGTGTTGTATCGGCGTTGGAAGATGAAGAACTGACAGAATATAAAAAAATATACTTTGCCAAACATCCGACAGCAAGAAAATATGAAAATGACGCTCCTCAGGTCTATATGAAAATAACTCCAAAATGGGCGCGCTGGATCGACACAACAGGAGAAATAGAGGAAATATCCGAAGTGCTATTTTGATCTACTTCGTCCTATTGACTGGTAAACAATCGTTTCATATACTGATCATTACATTACTTATTTATTATATTAATCCCTATGGAACTTGATATATTGAGCCCTCTAAAAAAATTTTATAGACTAAACAGACGTTTACCTTCGTACTCTGAAATGCTCAAAATTTTTGGCGTTCCTTCAAAGAGAACGATTTATCAATACGTACAAGAGCTTGTCGATGAAGGATTCATCCAAAAGCTGAAAGGAAAGCTCGCCCCAACCAAACGGTTTTTTGGTATTCCCCTTCTGGGAAATATTCAAGCCGGTTACCCCATACTCGCACAACAAGATAAAAGCTACCTGACACTTGATGAGTATTTTATCGAAAAACCTGATAATTCTTTCTTATTGCGAGTTACTGGCGATAGTATGATTAATGCGGGAATATTTGAGGGTGACCTCGTGGTAATCGAACAAAAAGGAGATTGGGGAGCAGAGGATGTAGTTCTTGCTGAAATTGATAATCAATGGACATTAAAAATACTCAAGAAAGTAAACGGCAAGGCCCATCTTGAAGCAGCAAATCCGGCATACCCTGCATTTTATCCGAAACAAGAACTTAAAATACATGGGGTTGTCCGAGCAGTCCTTCGAAAGATGAATGGAAGAATAAATTGATTTCTGCTACCATCGAACTATGATAATTCTATTATTCTTTGCCTTTTTATCTGGCCTCGTCACTATAGCAGCTCCTTGTATTTGGCCAATTTTACCTATTGTTTTATCATCATCTGCAACCGGTGGAAAGCGACGGCCACTTGGGGTAACGCTTGGAATCATCACGAGCTTTTCAATACTAACATTATCGATAGCGTATGTTGTTCGCATTATCCCATTTGATACCGAATGGCTCAGATACATATCAGTTGCAATAATAACTCTTCTTGGACTTTCGCTCATCATTCCAAAACTTGGAGCAATGATCGAAACAGCGGTCTCACGACTGGGAAACACATTTCAACCAAAACAAACAAATCAAAATGACGCTGGATTTCATGGTGGCCTTTTGACCGGTCTTTCTCTTGGAGTCGTCTGGACCCCGTGTGCCGGACCGATCCTCGCAACCATTGCCACCCTTGCTGCGACACGAGCTGTTTCCTTTGACCTTATTCTGGTAATGATTGCCTATATTATCGGTGTTGCGATCCCGCTTTTTATCTTTTCTGTTGCCGGTCAAAAACTATTTAATAAAACACGACAACTTTCTCAGTACACAGGAATCATTCAAAAAATATTTGGTGTGATCATGATCGCAACAGCATTTCTCATCCTCACGGGATATGACCGCAGTCTCCAGACAAAACTATTGAATGCCGTTCCTTCATACTCCAATTTTATTACGAAACTAGAAAGTAATTCTCACGTCACAAAACAACTTGACGCACTAAGCGGAAGAGAAGTAGAAAACGATCAACCCATACCCACCATGCAATTTCCAAAAGCGGAAGATCTAGGAGGACTTCCAAAGCTTGGTCCTGCTGCAGATTTTGTCGGAATCGAAACGTGGCTCAACTCAGAAGCGCTCACCATAGATGATTTGAAAGGAAAAGTAGTACTTGTTGATTTTTGGACATATACCTGCATCAACTGTATACGAACATTACCATATGTCACCGGATGGTATGAAAAATACAAAGATGATGGGTTTGTGGTGATTGGAGTACATACTCCTGAGTTTGAGTTTGAAAAAAAGACTGAAAACGTAGAAGGGGCAATAAGGCAGTATGAAATAAATTATCCAGTCGCGCAGGATAATGATTTCAAGACCTGGCGAGCATATGAAAATCGCTACTGGCCCGCAAAGTATTTGATTGACGCAGATGGCATTGTCAGATACACCCATTTTGGAGAAGGGGAGTATGAGGAAACTGAAAAAAATATTCAAAAACTTCTCAAAGAAGCAGGGTCAACAAAACAAACAGAGCTACTGAGTATAGAAGAAAAAGAGTCATACGGTGGGCAGTCACCTGAGACATACCTCGGATTTTCACGTATGGCAGGTTTTGCGTCCAACGAACAACCAACTTTGGGAACGGGCTCTTATTCTTTGCCGAATAACTTAAGCGTAAATAACTTCGCCCTTGCGGGAACATGGGATATCCAAGATGAGTATTCAGAAGTGATTGAAACCGGTTCAGGACTTCTGTACCGATTTTATGCAAAAGACGTATATCTCGTGATCACGCCAAAAACTTCAAATGATCGGATTGCCGTATTTGTAGACGATGAAATAGTCACTGATTTTGCTGGAACTGACGTCAAGGATGGATTTATCCAGATTGACGAGCCTCGACTCTATCATCTCGTGAGCCTCGATGAGAAGAAAGAGTCGCTTCTGCAGCTTAACTTTCAAACACCGGGGATACAAGTGTTTGCATTTACGTTTGGAGGGTAAGAGATAAATATTTGTATTTTCCATGAGGATCACTTGTATACTTAACCTATGAAGATCGTCATGAAAAAATTGCACTTCTTACAAAATCTTCTTTCTGATCGAAACATCCATATTGCCGCAATCGCCATGTGTGCGCTTTATGCCCTCGCTGGAATTCTCATCAACCTGAATCGCTTCTGGCAGTTTGACCTTGGATATTATGATTTTGGTTTTTTTGATAGACCAATCTGGGAATTAGCTCATTTCAGGATTCCCATCATTGATCATTTTATCGTTGGAGGGAAAATAAGTCTTGCGGATCATTTTAACCCGTCTATCTTTCTCCTTACACCCATCTACTGGTTTACTGATCGAAGCGAAGCGCTGCTTATTGTGCCGAGCATTGCAATAGGCCTGAGCGGATACATCATCTATAAAACAGGCTTGAAAATACTTCAAAATTCACTACTATCATTTGCAGTTGTTGGGGTGTATTTTCTTTATTTGGGTACTCAAAATGCCATGTACTCCGATTTTCATGAACTTACCGTGGCTTCAGCAGCATTTGCCGCTACATACTGGGCAATAATAATAAAATCAAAGAAGTGGTTCGTCGTATTGTTAATACTGTCACTTGGCTTTAAGGAAAGCTTATTCATTTTTGGATTTTCGGCAGGTTTTTTCGTCTTTTTTTACAATAAATGGAGACGGCTGGGGATTTTCACAATGCTATTTTCATTGATATGGGGAATATTTGTACTTAAATATGTCTTACCAAATCTGTCTGGAGTAGGGTACATAACCCCCATTAACCTTCCAAATGAGCCTGGAAAAATACTCTCCTTTCTTTTCACTCCGCCGATAAAAATGGAGACAATAGTTCGTTCGTTCTTGAATTTTTCATTTTTACCTCTATTGTCACCTTCGCTCCTTCCGCATATTTTCCTCAACTTTGCAAGTAGATTTCTCACATCTGGATCGACTCGGTGGGATTTAGGACTACATTACAATGCAGAGATCGCTCCTACGTTTGCCATAGCAACTCTCATAGGCATGAAAAATTTGAGCAAAAAGTTCATTCAGAAATTTGAAATCCTCATTGCAGGATTTATCCTACTACTAAGCTTTGTTCTCAACATATATATTTTCAAAGGGCCGCTCATCCTTGCTGTTCACCCAGCTTTTTACAAGCACACTTCTGACTTTGAATTTCTGAGAGATCTCGTATCACAGGTACCAATCGATGCCACCGTCTCTGCGCAAAACAATCTAGCATCATACTTTCTCCACAATGAAGAAGTTTGGATTCTGAGAGACAACTATACTGCACACGATCCGGAGTACATAGTTATTGATATGAGAGAGGGGCAGAATCCAAGCGGTCTCCTTGGGATCAATAATAAAGAAACCCTTTTCGAGAATCTTTCAAGCGACAGTAAGTATGAAGTTTATTATAATGTTGGGGATCAGTATGTATTTAGAAGAAATCGTAGCTTCAAAAATTGAAAAAACCCTCTTGCAAACCTTCATATACCTGCTACTATTCTCATTCCACAACTTAAAAAATCAATATGAATACAAACAACACTCGCTATGAGAAACAACTTGTTCAAGTTCTTCGACACTTGTATATCAATCCGCTTGAAAAATGCAATCTTAGATGCAAGATTTGCTATACCAAAAAAACCGACCCCATCCTAACAGAAAAGCAGATTCTCAATTTTATTGATCGGTATCAAAATGAGTACGATCTGCAAACCATTACGTTTTGTGGAGGGGAAGTTTTTGCTCTAAAATACTATACTGATCTGCTCAATATCCTTAACTCGAGGGGAATATTTACTCAAACGATCACCAATGGAACAATCGACCATCTCGACAAAATAGCACTACCCAACTTGAACAATCTCATTGTTTCAGTGGACGGATTAGCCGAATTTCACGATTCAAATAGAGGTGTTGGAAACTTTCATAAAAGTATGAATTTTCTCAAAAAAGCACAAACATTAAACTTTCATACCGAAATTTTTAGCATCGTGACGAAGCAAAATATGGATCAGATAGATATTTTTGAAAATTACATGCGACAAGAGCTTAGAGAAATATCCATAACGTATCATCCTCGTAAACCCCCATCTTATTTGGCACATCATCCTATCTCAAACATTGAAGGCGCGGTATCCGGCTTTGACTATCTGACAGATAGCCAACTGATTCAAACCATGCAGACTCGAAATACATTTCCGCCAAAAGAATTAGGGTGTTATCAAATATCTCTTGCGTCAACTGGAATAGTTTATGGCTGTTGTGAGGGATTTAGACCGATAGGGAATATGAGTGACCCCATAGAAAAATTGGTTGACTCCCTCAGGAACCGTATTGGTGGACCGTGCCTTGGATGTAGCCAAACAGAGTTTATGTGTGGGATAAAACATATTATTGATAAAATGAACTAATATGGAAGGTTTTTTAGTCAGGGAAAAAATAATCAAAATAGTACGAGAATTTTTTTATTCTCATGACTTTCATGAAGTGATTCCACCAATACTCAACTCCGCACTACCTCTCGAGCCAAATTTGAAACCATTTACCACAACCCATACATTCGAAGATACCACCGAAGTTTTTTACCTCCCGATGTCTCCCGAAAAAGGAATCAAACAGATGCTTTCTCAAGACATCGGAAACTGTTTTGCAATCTCTCAGTCTTTTCGCAATTATGAGCGAATTGGACCCCTTCATGCACATGAATTTTTGATGCTTGAATGGTACCGAAAAGATGCGACATACAAAGACATCATGGATGAGGTGGAGGTGCTTCTCACTATTATAGACGCACATATGTCAAATCACATTATGGTAAAAAACAAGCACTTTCCTCGTTTTTCTCTTGAACTTCTTTTTGAAAAAATATGTGGTGAAAAGCTCAGTACTCTTGCGGCGAATGACTCATTATTGAGAAAAATTGCAAAAGAAAAAGGTTTTACTGTTGAACGAAATACAACTTGGCAAGAGCTCTATGATCAGCTATTTGTGAGTGAGATTGAGCCGATGTTACCTCAAGAGCCGGTGTTTCTTATTGATTTTCCTGCACGAATTTCTCCCCTTTGCACCGTACAAAAAAATAACCCATTCCTCGTAGAACGGTTTGAACTATACATTCATGGCATTGAGTTGGCAAATGGAAATACCGAAAATACTGATACAAAATCCATCAGGACTCAGTTTGAAAAGGAACACGAGACCACAAGAATGCCGATTGATGAAGCTTTTTTGAGATCGCTTGAATTGATGAAAGGACATACATATGGAGGTGTCGGCTTGGGGATTGATCGACTTGCAATGATGTATGCCAAAAATGAGAGTATTCATCCTCATATTGTATAATGGAAATATTATGATCTACATCATTGCAGCACTACTTCTCTATACGGCTACGACACTGCTTGGTGCATACGCATCGCGCAATGCAGACAGTAATCTTATCACCGCGATTATGAATATCATGTCTGCAATTCTTCCTATTGCCATAATCATCCCTTACGTATCGAAAATAAATGTACACGATTCGAAATATGGTATTATTGCTGCAATTTTTGCCGGTGCTTCAATTGCATTGTTTACCTTGGCAATTAATAAAAGCTATAGTGTCAATAAAGTGGGAATAGTAGCACCAATCGTGTTTGGAGGAGCGATCTTTCTTTCAACACTAATAAGTACCGTACTTTTTAAAGAAAAAGTATCTACAATGCAAGGATTTGGACTCGCATTTCTTGGGATAGGCTTTGTTATTGTCACCTATGCTAGGTGGGTAGGTAAATGAGGCATAAAATATACGCATGAAAAATGTTCATCCATCAACACATCCGCTGATTTCTCATAAACTTTCGTTTCTTCGAGATGTGAATACTAAACCAAAACTCTTTCGAGAACTGATAAGTGAGATCACTTCGCTTCTGGCGTATGAAGCAACGCAAGACTCTAAACTTTTCGACGTGAAGGTTCACACACCTTTGACAACCGCAACTACCAAACAGATCAAAGAAAAAAGTGGAATTGTACCTATCCTGAGAGCTGGATTGGGAATGGTCGATAGTATGTTGCAATTCTTACCAAATGCAAGTATATTGCATATTGGACTGTATCGTGATGATCAGACTCTTCAGCCAGTTGAATACTACAATAAATTATCAAAGAAATGTACCGTCGACCGAGTTTTTGTGGTCGATCCAATGCTTGCAACGGGTGGATCTGTCAGCGCAGCGATTGATATTTTAAAAAAATGGGGAACCAAAAAAATTACATTCATCGGTATTATTGCTGCACCAGAGGGGATAGAAGAGGTACAAAAACATCATCCTGATGTGCCGATATATATTGCCACAATAGACGAGCGATTAACTACGAAAAACGATTCATTTCCTTCAGGCTATATTTATCCGGGCCTTGGCGATGCAGGAGACAGACAGTTTGGGACATGAGACTTTATCTCAGAATCAGCTTAACCCTTGAAGTTTCTCTTCAATTCTTTTTAAAACAATAGTTGCATAATCAAAATGATCATCTACATCTTTTTTCGTGTAAAACATTTCTACTTCTGATAAACCTGAAAGATGTATTTTATTTCTTGATTCTCTCAGTTTTTCTGAAGCTTTAAATGATTTTTCTGTAAAAATCTTCGCTCTTTTGCAAGCTCTATTTAGATTAATGAATTGTGTATGCTTTGTAAATTTTTCCCGACCTTTATGTTGAACAACCCCACATACTCTTCGATTTCCATCATCCATCTCCAGTAGAATTTCATTTCGTTCCTCTATCCAGAGATTATCCATTATTTCAGAATTTTTTTCTGTATTGCTGTCTAAATATCTTCTCACTACATAATGAGTACAGCTCTCAACAATGGTAGCAGTTTGTACAATCATATCTTTATACAATGAGTATAAGATGGGCCCTGGAAGATTATTATAGCGTTCTAAATTGATAAGGAAGATAACGTATCGTAGCACAATAGCAAGATTTGTTCTTAATATTTCATCTTGGATAAATCCAAACCTTTCTTCAAATTTCTCCTGATTGGGAAGCATGTTGAGTACCTTAGTAAAGTCACTTTCCATCATGTAACAAATTACTTAAAGAAGGGTAGCCAGCTTTTTTGAGATATGCTCCTAGCTTCATATCACTTCTGACTCCAAAATCTTTACCATATATTTTTTCAATTGTACCCATATAGGTGTCAGATCTTTTTATACTAACTCCACCTGCAATAGTACGTGATTTATTTTTCTTACTCATACATCCATTATACTCAAAGTTCTTCAGGGTTTAGTGATTCCTTTCTTTTCTGAAGTTTTTTCTCACTTTTCCAATTCCTCCATACTCGCCAGCTCTAAATAAGGCGAGAAGAAAAAACACGAGGATATACATGATGTGATAATTTATTATTCCCGTCTTGGGAGGAAACTGAGAGAAGTAAAAAAGTAGCATCATAAGTGACCCTGACCATGCCGTGAACCACAAGAATACGCCGGTGATAAGGGCTATTCCAATGGCAATTTCACCGCCGATGACTAAGAAGTCGACAATTGGACTTCCTGTCATTGAACGAAAAATATCTGCAAATGGACCATATGTTGCATTCTCAAGATATTCACTTGCCGTAAACCCACTTGAGAGCTTGCTAAGTCCTGAGGTGAGAAAGAGAATACCAAACAAGATGCGGGATACGACAAGAAAATATTTCTGTATATTTGTCATACTATTATTATAGTATATTCAAAATTTAGTATAATTCCCCCAATGGAAATGACGCAAAAGATGAAACGAAATATCACTCTCGTATATATCCTCACGGCATTGAATTATAGTTGGTTTTGGATTGCAATCTGGGTATTGTATTACTTACGCTTTACAAACTACGCAGGAATCGGAATTTTGGAATCGATCATGATTACGACAGCGATAATCGGTGAGATTCCGACAGGAGCAGTAGGGGATCTGCTCGGTAAAAAGAAGACGCTTATTCTCGCCTTTCTTACAGCGGCGCTTGGAAATTTCATCATGGGCTTTTCAAACTCTTTTGATCATCTTGCCATAGCTCTCCTATTTGTCACACTTGGATATACGCTTGAGTCAGGGACGATTCAAGCTTTTATTTATGATTCATTACGTCAGGTCAATCAGAAAGAGTTGTATGAAAAAACATTGGGAAACATATCTTCTGTCAAAATGATTACTCTTTCGGGTATGAGTATTCTCGGTGGATACCTGTATGTGATCTCTCCGGGACTACCATTTATAGCACTTGGAGTATCACAACTAATTGCAGTTATCATTGGTTTTTTCCTTGTAGAACCTCTTATCGATACAGAAAAATTTTCACTGCGGAATTATTTCATTCAGACAAAGCAAGGATTCCACCAACTATTTCAAAATAAAAGACTGATACAACAAAATGCGATTGTCATCCTACTCTCGGCGATAATTGTCGCAAATCACGAAGTTCTCATTGATGCGCAACTTGTCGCTCAGGGATGGAGCGCGCATGAACTTGGTATCATCGCCGCAATGATGTATCTTCTCGCGTCGGGATTTGGACAACTCACTTCAGTCATTATACGAAAATTCGGAAGCTGGAATGGATTACTTTTTATCTCAATATGTGTTGCTATCACTACATTTCTTGTCCCCATACTTGGAATCCTTGCTGGAACAATTGTCATAATGACTCGATTGGGACTGCATGAAATATTTGGAAACACCACGTCGTCAATAATAAATAAAACAACTGAGTCAAAATACCGAGCAACTACACTTTCAACATTTCAAATGCTTTCTAAAATCCCCTATGTTTTTATTTCGTATTATTTAGGATATCTCATGGATCAATGGGGTGTGAATGGAGTGGCAGCTATTCTTGGAGTAATATTATTACTATCGACAGTAATTGCTTTCAAAAAAAACTATGTCAGAGCATGAACTAGTTCCTGAAATTTCCCAGCCAGACGCCTTAGATCAACTATCAAAATTCATGGAGACCGATGATGAGATCTTAATTTCAAGTATCATGCAGCCTGAGATTCTGGTTGCAGGGGGTCACTTTGCTTTTCATCAGGACGACGCACGATTTGATAATCTTCAAGCTGCATCTTTGCAAGCAGAGAATACTGCTGTGTTTCAAGTATTAGGAGACCCGAATGGACCTCGATTATTTCAAGATGGTATTGAAGTTGCTGAAGCGCGTAATATGAATCAAATTGCCCGCATTCTCAGAGTTTCAGCACGCGGAAATACAAACCTCATGGTATTTATTGATAAGGCAGAATTATTAGAATTTCACGCGCAAACAAGATTGAGACAGACATTGGGAGCAATTCAGGCAACTATTCCTGCCGTTGACCCAAACATAACGGATGTTCATAAGGCACAACATTTCAAAGCACTATTACGAGCAGCTTCGAGTTTTTATCAACCCCATCCTGATCTTATCGAGTCCCCACTTTTCAATATGTTTAACAAATATGATGATGGAGCACCATCATTTTCACTAGAGAAGGCTCAGCGACTCATCAATGAATTTAGAAACGTCGTTAGGAGACTGAGAGAGACAAATCATCAAAATATTACACTCCCGGCTCGAATCGGAAAATCGACGTTTTCGCGGCTTCTCGCAAAGCAATGCCCTCAGGCAGTACGCTATATCGATCTTCAAGATGAGGATCTCTACCCAAGAAGAAAGCAAAATAATGCAATCACTTTTGACCTTTCAGCTCTTGGTCTTCAATGCGACCGAGTTGCAATTGTAGATGAAGCTCAGCTATTAAACGCTCAAGATCGAAGCCTTATTTCCGATATTTTTCCAAAGTCAATTTTTCTCTTTGTGGAAGATTATATGGCAGAAAATTTGACAAAACCTTAATTGTGCACTTCATATCCATTCCCTCCATGTGCACTTCCGAGAAGCTCAGCTTGTGTGGTGAGGTCTGTCGTATTCATGTCGGAGAAGTCAACGTTTGCTCGTGTTCCTTCTATAAGTCCTTGAATGAGCCTTCGTGCTTTAAACGCTTCGTTTTTTTTGAGAAACGTTATTTTAATATCATCATTAGGAAATCCAAAGACCTTTATTTGCAGACTTGCAAAGAAAAGTGAAGAGAATATTTCAACAAACTGTATATCTTTGTAACAAAAGCAGCGTATATCATCACTAAAAAAGAAGTCACGATTATAAATACTAAGCTTGTTTTCATCAATAATGAGTTTATCGGGGAAAAAATCAAATGGAAAAACCGATTGAGTGATCATGAGTACTCGGTTCTTTTTCACCAATCCTCGATACAGAGGTTTTTCACCTCGATTTTGAGAAGTATAGTACTTACTAAAAATGATGGGCACCTCAACATCTTCAAGAAGAGGTTTTGTTGCAGTTTGGTTTGTGACCCTGCCGATAATTGTTGGCATAACGTAGGTATTAATTTGTCACCAAAAGGATTTTATCATGAGAAGAGCATAATGTATAGATAGCGCGTCATATAAATACATACTACATGCTCATAGTTACCGGATGTATTTTCCAACCACCTCGACAAATCCATCTTTCTTTACAGAAGGACACACATAATCAGAAGCTACTTTCATTGAAGGTTCGCCATTTTCCATCGCAATTTTGAGACCCGCAGCATCAAACATGGAGAGATCGGTCATTCCATCGCCAACTGCGATTGTTTCTTCTTTTGAAATGCCGAGTTTTTTCTGAATATATTCCATGCCTGATCCTTTCGTTGCATTTTTGTGAAATACAAGTACTGCTCGCCAATCAGCAATGGTCCAATGACGACCTGAATAGATTGAAAAATCTTGTGGCAATTCTATTATGGCCCTCTTGAGAAGCTCTTCATCCTCTTTTGATGTACAGGTAAAAGACAATCCTGTCACACTTTCTGCAGCACGTGAATCATCCACCCACTTCTCATCCGCCAAAAATCCCGTCTCAAGAAAATAGGGTTGAGCTATATCGAGAATTTGCTGTACTTCATGGTCTAAGATGTAGTGTTCATAAACGATTGACCTATCAGGTCGAAGAACTTTTGCCCCATTTTCTACAACGTGGTACTGAGCAGGTACCTTGATGTTGTCGAGAAACGTGGTAAGACCGTTGATCGCCCGCGCCGTCACAAACGTTACATGCATTTTTTCTGATGCGTGATGTAATGCTCTGAGAACAGCCGGTGACACCGAGTCTCCACCGTCCATGGTCAATGTTTCATCTATATCTAGTGCAAGGAGTTTATATTTCATTTCTTGTATAGTATACTATTCTTGTTCCTTCAGGGTCGGGTGATCCGCCAGCTGGCGGAAATTCCCAATCGGTGGTATACAAGCCCACGAGTCCCGATGTAATATCGGGACATGACTGCGGCGAGATTCCGCGGCCGACGGTACAGTCCGGATGAAAGAAGGAGAACAAATCCCGTTTCGGGATATATTTTTGACTCCTTTTTTTTCATATACCTCCCTGAAGTGTATAAATTATCATTGTTCAGTACCATGAATAAAACAAATACAGCTCCCTATTTCATTATGGCCGCGGCTTCTTTGTGGGCTCTTGATGCTTTGTTTCGAACTCAACTTACATACTCTATCCCACCAGCTTCAATCATTTTCTTTGAGCACCTTCTTGGTTTTATGTTTCTATTACCAATATTTATTAAAAATTTCCGCTGGATCAAATCATTATCTTTTGAAACGTGGAAAACGTTATTGATTCTCACTCTCGTCAGTAGCGTACTTGGCACATTACTTTTTACCGAAGCACTTGCGCGTAGTTTTGCATTCAAAGATTTTATAACACCGATTCTTTTACTCAAGCTTCAACCTGTTTTTGTGGTTATTTTATCAGCTATTATTTTGAAAGAGCGATTGAGTGTTAAATTTATTTTTCTGGCTGTTTGCGCATTGATCGGGAGCTATCTCATAAGTTTCGGGACGATGCCGATTTCAGTAAAATTTGCCGGAAAAGAACTCGTTTATGTTCTCACTATAGGGGCGGTGTTTTGTTGGGGATGGGGGACCATTTTGAGCAAAAAATTATTAAATGCTGTTGATTTTCCTATCGCATCTGCACTGCGCTTTATGCTCGCCATACCGATCTCTTTTATTTTTGCATATTTGTTGCATCAAACATATGACTTCACCCATCTTGCTTCGGGAGATATCATACGATTTCTGATCATCGCAGGAATCACGGGTGGAGCTGGGGCAATTTTTCTTTATTACTGGGGATTGCAACATACGCAAGCAAAGATTTCTACTTTTGCCGAACTTACTTACCCAGTAGTCGGTATTTTGATTGCGATAACACCTCTTAATCCTTATGGGTCACCTCAACAAATATCGGGTCCAAATATCGTCGGAATATTACTACTGCTTGCCTCAATAATACTTATCACTCTGGAGAATCGAGCTCAGAAAAATCAGATACATGATTAGTCTTCCTTTTTCATTCATCGATATATCAGCGATAAACCCCGTATAATAGGATGATGAATCTTCCAGTCAATACAAAAAAATACATTCTCGTTGACGTCATCTCACCAACCGAAGTAAAAGCAAATGCAGAGATACATCTTAAGGAAACCGTATCCCTTATCAACACTTTTGGTGGGGGCATTATCGATCAGATCATCCAACGTCGCGAACATCCTCATCCCAGAACATATATGGGTATTGGGAAGGCTACTGAGATTGCAGAACTTATTAAGACGCGACATATTGATACGGTGATTGTAAATGGCGTGGTCAAAAGCACACAACTTTTTAATTTGACCCAAATGTATTGGGAAGTAAATCCAAATATAGAAGTGTGGGATCGGGTCGACCTCATCTTGCATATTTTTGAAAAACATGCACGCACAGCTGAGGCAAAGCTTCAAATCGAGCTTGCTAAAATGCGCCACATGGGACCACGAATGTATGGACTTTCCCAACAGCTTGGACGACAAGCAGGAGGAATCGGAACACGAGGGATTGGAGAGACCAATGTCGAGCTCATGAAGCGACACTGGAGAGATCAAATAAAAAACGTCCAGGATCAACTCAATAAAATCACCAAAATTAAAACAGATCAACTTGAAAGACGAAGAGGACAAGGATTCAAAACTGCCTCAATAGTGGGTTACACAAACGCGGGAAAAACGACTCTTTTCAATATCTTAACCAATAAACAGAAACTTGCAAAAAATGTATTATTTGCAACGCTTGACAGTGTGGTAGGGGAAATGTATCTGCCGGAGATACATAAACAAATGCTCGTGACCGATACAATTGGGTTTATCAGAGAACTCCCACCATCGCTTATTGAAGCGTTCAAATCAACACTCATCGAATCAATCCATGCCGACATTTTGATCCATGTCATTGATGCATCTGATATGCAGATGCAAGAAAAGATTCAAACAGTTCAAGCAGTGCTGACTGAGCTTGGCATTCAAGGCAAGCCAATAATCAATGTATACAATAAGGCAGACAATCTCTCTGAACATGCAATCATTGAATTGAAATCGAAAGATGGCGTAGTGATATCTGCAAAAGAGCAGGCGGGGATTGAGGTGTTGATTAAGACTCTTCAAAAAAATCTCTTTTCATTAGATACGGCACCTCATGCTTAAACCGATTTTTTTCAACTATCTGAAGTATTTTTCGTACATTTTCATACCCTTGTTTTTCTATCTCTTCGATAGACAATTTCTCATCAAAATGAAGTCCAAGCACTCCATCAATCTCATCATAAGTAAAGCCTAATTCTTTTTCATCGGTTTGCCCTTCCCAGAGTCCGGCAGTCGGAGCCATGTCAGTGATCTCCTGAGGAACATGCAAATGTTTTGCAAGATCCCGAACTTCAGTTTTGTATAAATGATTGATGACCTCAAAATCAGATGCGGCATCACCAAAACGGGTAAAGTAGCCAAGGTAATTTTCGGTGCGATTTTCTGTGCCACATACCAAAGCATCCAGCTTTTTTGCTTGATCGAAAAGATAGATCATCCTGATTCTTGCCATAATGTTACCCAATCTCACTTTTTTCGTCATCTCATGCCGAGTAGATGAGTGTTGTTTGATATCGTTTTGCAACTCAGTTGCAATTTTATCGACTACCTCTTTAATAGGGGAGAGGAGTATATTCTCTTTTGGTAATTGTAAAGGATTCACAATGCTATGAAAGGGTGCTATAGATTTTTCATAGTAGTATAAATGCATCACAAAAATATTTTTTTTTGGGATTGTTTTGTTGAGTAGATACAAAACTGTTGCTGAATCTATTCCTCCCGAGACAGCAACGATCATATTTTTTTTATCTGTTTGTTTGAGAAGAGATGTTACAAAGTGAGAGACCGTGGACACGTACCGAGCAGGATTAAAGATTGAACTTTTTCTTACCATAGAATAATGTACTATTATACTATGGATCAAAAAACTATCATTGAGTACATCAAAGAAATTCTGGGTGATGAAAAAAAACTGAAAGTTGTATTTGTCATACTGTCTGCCCTTGCAATCCTCATGCTCATCACCTTACAAATTCTCCCATTTTTGATATTTCTGATTTTGGGAATTCTCGCATATCTCAAGCTAAAAAAATAAAACACCCCATCTCGTATTTTTTTACTTGGTGGCGCGTAATCTCAAACTATTACCCACCACACTCACTGAACTGAAGGCCATCGCAGCAGATGCAATAATGGGGAACGTTTTTTTCATAGGAGATTATTCAACAGTCACTATAATCGGATCGACCATACCCATGGTACAACTTACCTTATACTTTCCTTTTTGTGGCGTAAACTCAGCTACAGATTCTTCACCTGTCAGATACAAAACTTCATCATACAGACCACCAAGCCACATCGCCTGAGCGCAGCCAAATACATTTTCATTATTAACGGTAAGTTTTGTCGGAATGCCTGCTTTCAAAGTAATATTTTTAGGAAAATACTCAAAGCCAACCGCATCAATAAACGCAAGCTGCTTCATATCAACTCCCGTTCCCACAACCTGAACACCAGCAACCTGCTTTTTATCATTTACATTTGATGAACTTCTCGCAAAGTCGCTCGCGCTCACTATTCCCAAAACATTAAGCTGGGCATTTACATTGAAAATGGCAAACAACAGAATAAAGACGCCGGCGAGTAAATTAAAGGTTCCGCTAAATGCAGCATTTTTCTGTAATTTCACACTTGAAAAACTCAAGAACCCAAGCATCGGGAGTGTCCCAAGAGCAAATGTAAGCATCATAAGTGCGCTCAAGAAAAAGTTTCCCGTGGTGAGTGCGACGGTTTGCGCCATCAGGGTAAATCCACACGGGAGGAAAAAGGTCATTGCACCAATCGTAAACGGCATGTATTTTCCTTTAAAATTCTGTTCATCTGATGCATAACGAGAAAGAAATTTTGGGAACCCAAATCCGATTTTCTTTGCCCATGACACGCCAAGTATTTTAAGTGCTAAAATCACCATCATTATTGATATACCAATAATAAGAACAGAAGTCATTCGAAGTGAGATTTGAAAAAGTGAACCAATCACACCCAATAATCCTCCGAAAAGAGTGAATGATACGAGGCGCCCCATATTAAAAAGTATAAAAGGAATCGCACGTTTATCTTCATCTTTACCACCATACAGCTGATTCCATTGTTTGGACATTGAAAGAAGAACTCCTCCCACAAGTGCGGCACAACTTGAGACACTTGCGATCAAACCAATGATAAGAAATGCTCCCAGTGTGGACTCATTGGAAAGACTGAACTGAGCAAGGATTTTTGTGTCTTCAATAATTACGTATGCTATGATAAAAACGATTCCAATGACAAGCGCCTGCGCGATCTCAAGTTGGCCGACTTTTGCTTGCCCGACCGGTTGCTCAGAAAAGGTATATCCCAGATCTGAAAAATTTTTATTCAATTGATCAATGTGCGGTGCGTGCCCTTTTGCATAGGTGATTTTGACTTTTGAATCTGAAAGTGAAGCCGTTACACTCTTCACCCCATCAAGTTTTGCAATTTTTTTATCTAAAAGCACTTCGCAAGCCGAACAATGCATGCCGGAAACATAGAGCGTGCAGGAATTTGTTTTTTTCATATCGTTTTTCGAAAATCCAATGATTCTACTATATCACTTATATTTATAAATTTTTGTAAGCTCCAGGATTACTTTCTCTGCTTTTCCTGATTTGATTTGCTCAATTGCACATGTTTTTAGGTGATCTTCCATGATCAAGACATCAATGGTTTTTAGGGCCTTTTGGATTGCCAAAGACTGATGGAGGACACCAATGCAATACTCATCATTTTCAACCATATTGATCACTTTTCCCAAATGACCTTTGATTATCTTTAGGCGATGTGACACGCGTTGTTTATGTGATTTTATATTTACCATCTTTTGAAATGCATTTTCTAATCCCATATGGGGGGATTACATCAGAGTAACAAATTATGATTATTTGTCAAGTGGCGTATTACATTTGGATGTTTACCATATTTTTGATAGACTGGTTGGTACTTCAGAAGTAAATCAAATTAAAAATGACATATTCCTTCGTAGACATCGAAACAACTGGTACGAGCGCCCGCCATGACCGGGTAATTGAGATTGGAATCTTGAGAGTAGAAAACGATAAGATTGTCAAAAAATACAATCAACTGATAAATCCAGAAACGCACGTTTCGCCCTTTATCACCCAGATCACCGGCATCACCCCGGACGATCTTGAAGATGCTCCAACATTTGAGATTGTGAAAGATGAAGTGTATGAACTATTGAAAGATTCTATTTTTGTAGCTCACAATGTCCGATTTGATCATGGATTTTTGAAAAATGAATTCAAACGCTTTGATATGCAGTTTTCCATGAAACAACTCTGTACGGTCAGATTGTCTCGAACACTTTTTCCAGAGCATCGTCATCACAATCTGGACGCGATCATTGAACGTTTTAACATCACCTGTATAAACCGACATCGAGCATATGACGATGCACACGCCACCTGGCAGTTTTTTAGAAAAATCTCAAAACTTTTTCCACAAACTGAACTCATGCAACTACTGGAAAAACAGATCAAGCGACCATCTATCCCAACACGAATAGATGCAAACATGATTGATAAACTACCGGAAGGACCCGGTGTATATACATTTTATGGAGAAAAGGGAACACCTTTGTATATTGGCAAAAGCAAGAATATCCGCAAACGGGTACTTTCTCACTTTTCCGCAGATCACCGATTTGAGAAGGATATGAATATCAGTAGACAACTGAAAAGTATTGATACCATCTCAACTGCAGGAGAGCTTGGTGCATTACTCAAGGAATCGGCACTTATCAAGGAAGTACGACCGCTCTACAATCATGCGCTCAAGCGCAAACTAAACTTAACGCTCCTCTTACAAGCTAAGACAAATAAAGGCTACTACACTATTCGAATTGAGAATCGAAACCAAATAGTTGCTGAGGACCTCAATATCCTTGTTGGAGTATACACGTCTAAAAAACAGGCACGAGCGTTCTTGAAAGAGCAGGCAGCAAGCTATAAATTGTGCGAAAAAATATTGGGAATTGACACATCAATTGGACCGTGTTTTGGATATAAATTGGAAAAATGTAAAGGCGCATGTATCGGAAAGGAAAGCGCGCTCCGATATAATATTCGATTTATTGAAGCATTTGGAAAAGACAAAATAAAACCTTGGCCATTTGATGGCGCGGTCACGATTCGTGAACATGACTCAATCGAACAACTGACCGACATCTTTCATGTCAATAAATGGTGTCTCATCACATCTGACAATGACCCTTTAATTTTTTATTATGATGTATACAAAATATTGGTACGGTATCTTCAAAAACACAAAGTCGGATCACATTTTTCCATTACAGATAAAATACCAGATCCTTCGGAGATATAATATTTTGTACTATAAATTCCGTATTTACCAGTATAATAAATTGCATGGAATATAAAAAAATTCTTCTTATGGTTGGTGGTATCGTTCTCACATTTGTGCTTCTTTTAGTTGCATATTATGCCACTAGTAAGCCCCAACAAACATCTTTCCCTCAGCTTTCGGAAATAAAATCAGATGATCATATAAAATGGGCTACGGAAAGCGCACACGTTCTTATCGAATATAGTGATTTTCAATGTCCTGCGTGTAGTTCATATTCAGAGCTTATTGAAAGCCTTGAAGTAGATGAAGAGTTCGTATCAAAAGTGAAAGCGAACGTTGCATTTGTATACCGACATTTTCCTCTCGACAGTTCACATCCCTATGCACGAGTTGCTGCATACGCAGCTGAGGCCGCAGGCAAACAAGATAAGTTTTTCGAGATGCATGACTTACTTTTCTCAAATCAATCTGAATGGTCAGAAAGTTCTAAACCTGAAGAAATGTTCAAAGAATATGCAACTGAGTTGGAACTTGACATCAAACAGTTTGAGATTGATTCGAAATCTTCTGAGGTTAAAGATCGTGTGCAGCGCGACTATCTCTCCGGACTTGAAATCGACGTTCCCGGAACACCATCATTTTACCTTGATGGACAGAAACTTCAAAACCCAAACTCAGCTGAAAATTTCAAAGAATTACTTTTAAAAGGTATCGAATCGTCAGGAAAATAACGCATGTACATACAGATACATAATCGTAAAATCCACTATAAAAAAATCGGTTCTGGAAAACCGATATTATTTGTACACGGCTGGGGAGGAAACGCATACAGCCTTCACAAACTTGCCAGTCTTGCATCAAAAAATTACTCTTCGTATTTAATTGATCTTCCCGGATTTGGCAAAAGTGACAATCCACCCAAACATTGGGGCGTCGAAGGATATGCAGAACTGATAAAAATTTTTATTGAGAACGTGATCTCGTCAAAAGTTCATTATGTGGGCCATTCATTTGGTGGAGAAATTGGCATATATCTTGCATCCCATTTTCCCGATTGTATTTACTCTCTAACTCTTTGTAATAGCTCATTTAAACGCCAAAACAAAGTGTCAAAAATCGCCCAGCTCCTTAAGTTTATTCCGAAAGAAAAGAACTTTCTCATTCGCATGATATATCCATATATTAAGAAACTTTATTATACGATCATCAACAAACAGTCTGATCTCATCAAATATCCCCATCTCGAAAGTAACTTTCGAAAAATAATAACTCAAGACCTAACAAAAGACACAAACAAAATCCACCTTCCAACGCTTATTCTTTGGGGCGAACTTGACACATATACACCCGTGATCTGGGCATATGAACTTGAAAAAAACATATCTAAAGGGAAACTGCATGTATTTCCTGATGTAGGTCACAATCTCCCCATTCGATACCCTGAGCGCGTATGGGATAAGATCAAGGATTTTTTGCTGCGTTAAAACCAGCCACTATGTATGATATACCCTCTCAGTTGAATAAATATTTTTTGTTACATCTATGCTGATTCTTGTTTTAATTCATTATTTTTTAACACTGATTCTCGGCTTGAACTTTAGCTATACCTTTCAAATTAAAGAGTATCGCTTGGATCGATTGAGGTCCATGGTCAAAGAAATGGGAATGTTGCGTTTTTTATATTCATCCAAAATTCGTCTTCCCGCCTTTTCATTAAGAAATATTCTTATCGTGCTTTTTCACATCACCTTGACATCGATAGTATTCTTATACTCTTTTGAGCAAAAATACTTATTTTCGCTTCTTGGAAAAACCTTCTTTCTTGCACCCTTTACTTCATTTTTGATCGTATTGGTTGGAGTCACGATAACAAGTATTCCTTCAACAATTATTCGAACATGGATTCGTCATAAAGCAATGAATAAAGTCAAGAAATCAAATGCAGTATTTATTGGGATCACTGGCTCATATGGAAAAACAAGCACAAAAGAATATCTGGCTCATATATTATCGGCTCAATTTGACGTTGCAAAAACGCCAAAAAATATGAATACCGATGTTGGAATCGCACTTTCCATTAATCAATCGCTCAAGCCATCGACTCAATTTTTTATCACCGAACTGGGAGCATATCGCAAGGGAGAGCTCAACCACGCAGCATCATATATCCCATTTCGAAATATTATTCTCTGTGGTTTGGGCAATCAACATCTTGATCTCTATGGAAGCCACGAAGCATTGGTTGAAGAAGAGACGTCGCCGATATTTAATCTTTCTTCCCATGGAATGGCATATCTCAATAGTGATTCGGTGCGCAGAAACAATATTGATACGACAAAAGTGGCATCGGTCACCTACGGTTTATCACCAGGCGTTGATGTACAACTTACTGATGTACAAGCGTCAACCGAGGGGACTAAAGGATTGATTAGATACAAAGACCAAGTTTTTCACATTAACACAAAACTTCTCGGGTCTCATTCGCTGGAGAACTTGCTTCCCGTTGTGGCAGTTGCATATGATGTTGGTATGGAGAAAGGATTGATTGAAAAACAAATCTCGTTTATTCAACCGCTTCAAGGAAAACTTTCAAAACACTTTGGACAAAATAACTCAACCATCCTTCATGATGGGGTCAATACAAACTTCAATGGTTTTCTTGCCGCTATAGATGTAATGAAATTATTTTCACATGCCAATAAAATCATTATGACACAAGGCATCATAGAACTCGGGGGAGAGAAGAGAAGCTCTTATCAATCGATACTTAAAAATTTGGAGAATACGGGAATATCACTTTTTACCACGGACAGGTTATTTACTACGATAAAAAGTTCTGTCAAAATAAATACATTTAACGACGTTGACAGTATGCAAAAAGCCATTTCTCAAAGGCTCGATCGCGACACCTTACTTTTAATTGAGGGCACATTCGCACAACCAATTCTTAATTCATTTCTTGACTTAGCGCATATTAATAATACTATTAGATAGGGGATACCACTATGATTTTTTCCGAATTTGCACCAAATGAGACAGCTCGTGATGCATTTCTTGCAACTAAATTACTTTTTCAACCATGGAGATGGCGGAAAGGAAAAGAGATTCATAATCTTAAACGACGTCTTAAATCGCGATTTTTTACCCCCGACACACACATCTCACTCTTTCTCACCGGTCGCGCAGCACTGTACCAATATCTAAGCTCGCTCCATCTGCATCCTACCGATGAAGTTCTCGTTCAGGCTTTCACCTGTGAAGCGGTGATTCTTCCGATTCTTGAGCTTGAATTAAAACCTGTATATATTGATGTGAACACAACAGATTTTTCAATGAATACTCAGGATTTACAAAAAAAATATACTCCAAGAGCACGGGTACTGATCATTCAACACACCTTTGGCATTACTCCCAAGGATCGAAGGAAATTGATTGAATTTGCAAAATTTCATAAATTACACATTATTGAAGATGTTGCTCATGGATTTCATCAATGGCTTTTTCGCTCAAAACGATACAACGGTGCGGTCCTCTTGTCATTTGGTCGATCAAAATTGTTTTCATCTGTTTTTGGCGGTGCCATCGCAGTTCGCGGAGTTCGAGCCGGCAAATCAATACAAATAGGGGAGAGGACTATCCCAAACCCTTCATTATGGATTCTGCTCCAGATAATTTTTTATAAAATAAACTCGGTGATCATCAAATCAACCTATTCGATCAAAGTGGGAAAAATAATTCATTTTTTGTTCAAACAATTTGACCTTATTATTCCTGAAGTCACCAAAGAAGAGAAAAAAGGAAATTTTGACTATACTTTTTTAAGAACATTTCCAAACTGTGCAGCAATTTTCATGCTCGAACAGCTTAATAGATTTAACGACGTCTCAAGTATAAGAAAACGATCATCCCAATTCTTTGACTCAAAACTCAATAATAAAACAGCACACAATCTTGGATTATTGCGATATCCAGTCCTTTGTAAGGAGCCAAATAAAATTAAAACCCGGGCATTAAAGCAAAATATACAACTGGGAAGATGGTACTCGCAAGCGGTCGCTCCGGATGAGCTTGATTTGAAATTAGTTGGATACACGGCTGGAAGCTGTCCCAATGCAGAATTACTGTGTAAACAGGTTATTAACCTGCCAACGCTTATTTCGATGCAAGAGGCCAAGCGCATTGTCAAAATACTCAATCAATCATGATAAATATTCGCGCTTTAACAAATAAATCTGAGTGGAATGCATTTTATAATCATGTTGGATCTCCTTCATTTCATCACTCATGGGAATGGGGCGAGTTTCAAAAACTCTGTCATAACGACATAGAACGGATCGGTTTATATGATGATAATAATCTTTTAGCTATTGCTCTTATTGTTAAAGTACGTTCGAAACGAGGAAAATATTTATTTATTCCCCACGGACCCCTTTTTGATAGTCCGCACGATAAACTAACCCAAAAAATCCCATCACAAAAGCTTAAATTTTTTGGTGCACACCTTGCTGAGTTTCATCGATATTTGACTGATATGGCGCGACAGCAAGGATTTTGGTTTATACGCATTGCGCCTCCCATGACCCGAGATGATGATCATATGAACCTTTTTCGCACACTCGGCTATCGCACCGCTCCGATTTACGTTCATGCTGAAACAATGTGGGTTATCGATTTGGAACAATCAGAAAATGACATTCTTGCAAATATGAGGAAAAACACGCGTTATGCAATTCGTCGTGCGGAGCGGGAACATATTTCGGTCACGTTAAGTGAATCTCAAGATGGATTACAGACATTTTTGGACCTTTACCATATTACGGCAGATCGAGAACAATTCACTCCATACTCAGATACTTATATAAAGCATGAATTTGAAGCATTTCATTCTGCCGGCAATGCCATTATATTCAATTCAGGCTTTCTCAACAGTCCAAAAGATGCCATACCCCCAGAATTTGCCCTGGAAGGTGCCTCTCAGAATTTAGCTGCATCACTCATCATCTTTTCAAAGTCCTCAGGCTTCTATCACCAAGGGGCATCGATTCATACCAAATATCCAGCCGCTTATCTCCTCCAATGGCATGCAATTCTTGAGGCCAAACGACGTGGATGTAAATATTATAGTTTTCATGGAATACATGATCCAGGACGAACTCCAAAATCATGGAATGGCTTAAGTTTATTCAAGCATGGCTTTGGTGGATTTCAGGTTGATTATCTTTATACCCAAGACTTCATCATCTCCCCAATGTATGCACTCAGTTATTTGAGTGACCGGTATCTTAACTTACGTCGTGGCGTATAAACCACTTACTTTTACCCCTCCATTCTGCAGACACATTCACAAGAGAGGAGAGAATAAGCATGATATATACGATATAGAGCCTTGTAATAAGCTTTATTTGAATTTTCGGACAAAACAAAATGAAAGGAATATTTTGGAAAATAAAGTCGTTTTTTAAGTGAATATAAGAAATAGAGAAGTGAAAATAAAACAAAAAAAAACAAAAAGATGAAATTTGCCAAAATCCCACTCCTCTTTCGTAAAAGAAGTTAAACTTCGTAAAAGAGTCATTTTGCGACGTCATATATCCTTTCGCTCTTGCGGGTTTTTTGCCAAATTTTGATGTTTCTGGATATCGCTTGAATAGCGGAAGTATTTTACTTAAAAGTATTTTTTTCTTGCTTTTAAATTTTAGTACAAAAAAATAAATGAAGCTCTATTCTCTTAAAAATAAGAACGATTTGACCACGATCGAAATGAGCTAAAATGCCAAGTTCACACAACGGCTCGATGAGCATACGCATACTGATTTATTTTTAGAGCTTTATAACGATCTTTTTTATCATTATCGAGCTCAAAAATGATAAAAAAATACGTATATTACCCCCTACAGAATAGAGCCTTATATGTGCCTGCATCCACTCTTTTGAGCAGAGGGAACCTTGATAGAGAGAAAGTTATCCACAATCGGATACAACTATATCATTTTACGCATCCAATAGTATCCGTACGTGATGTTATTTATATCTTATAGTATTTAATTAATTAATTCACAATTATTATAGGTTATACATCTATTATTCACGTACGTAAGTTTTTACTCTCCCCTCTTCTCTACTTTGGCTTATCTGTATAGGATTTTCAAAATATATTTTTGCTCAATTTTTACCATTGCAAGGTCAAAAGAGCGATGATGACGACGAAAATTAACACAAAAATATACTCACGAATCACCGTCTTATACAATCGGTCTCCGAGATAGTTTGTTACCATTCCAATAATTGAGTAATAGGCTGTTGTGACAATCAATGCATAAATATTTATCGCGAGCGGAACAAATGAGAGCAAGATCATGAGCTCAAAGAGAAGGAGGGAAATAACACCACTATATATCAAAATTTTCTTTTCAATCTGTTCATTGAGATCAACGGTCCAAAGAATTTGCATTGAGGTGATAAACATGACTACCCCCATAAATATGCTCGTTATAAAATAATCAAGTCGAAATGACAAAACCACAATAGCAATAATAAAAATGACGAGAGTTTGTGAAATATAATTTACGGAAAATGCTGCCCGATAAAGCTGTATACTCCTCTCTACCCCAATATTAAAAATGTTTGAACAAAGTAACATTGCATAGTAACCGAGACAAAAAAGTGCTAAAAAGGGAATTCGTGTGAGCCAACGGACCGGCAATAATGAATAAAACACATACAAAGAAAGCACAAATAAAACGGGCATGATAAAGAGCATAATCATCTCGGTGCCATCGATACCTTCAAATATTGCAAGATAGGATGTCGCATACGCTATTACTGCAAGTATTAATATAAAATATATCCAAGTACTATTGAAGGGGAAAAAAGTAGCAAGAGCAAGCACTGTCGTCATGATAAATGTCACGATAATGATTCTGATTCGTTTTGGAATGTAGTTTACGAAACGTACCCAGCGTGCAACGATTGCGTGCGGATAAAATATTTGATGGAGTCTTTTGAATAGTATTGTCATCAATCTCCATTATACTATCACTCTGAGGCATTTAATATAAAGTGATCATTGCACTTGACATTAGAGATTAATTTTCTATACTCAACTAAATGGTATTTTCAGATCAACTCGAACAACGTTCTATTGACGCTGCAGTAAATGGCGAATGGGCTACCGCAGTAAAATTGAATAAAGAAATTATTGCAGGATCTCCCGAAGATCTTACTGCACATCTGAGGCTTGGATTTGCGTTTCTTCAAAGCAACAAACTCCGTCTTGCAAAAAAAGAGTTCCAAATTGTACTGAAGCTTCAGCCAAAGAATAATATTGCAGAAGAACATCTTGAAAAAATTGACGTCCTCACCTCTAAAAAAAAGAAACGACACGAAAATAATACTCAGTATGATCCTGATTTGTTTATTGAAATACCGGGCAGAACTCGAACCGTTCACCTGGTGAATCTGGGAAAAAAAGAGGATCTTGCGGGAACAAGTATTGGCGAAATGGTATTACTTAAAGAAAAACGAAGAAAACTTGAAATACGTACGACACATGATGAATTTATTGGAAACCTCCCTGACGATATCTCAAAACGTCTCTGTTACTTTATCGGTGATAAGAGCACCTACTCAGCCCATATCAAAGAAATTAACCTTACAGAGGTTGTAGTGTTTATCAGAGAACTTACAAAAGGGAAGAAGGTCAGTCAATATCCATCATTTCCATCAAATCCTCACGTAATGCTTTCTGACATTCAACACCTGGATAATCCCGATGCAATAAGCTCAACTGACGAAGATTCGGAAGATGAAGATGGTGACGAAGGTCTCAATGATGAAACATGGGAAAAATACGAACAGGAAAAAGACCTCAGCGGAATTGTTCAGCTTGAAGATGAAGACGAAGATGAGGAATAATGTTCAACCTTATCTTTAAAAAATACAATCGTCCCTCGAATTTTTTTCATGGTAAGAATTTTTGCAATCTCCGGAGGAATATGAAAGTCTTTCATTGAAAAGATGGCCAAGATAAAAGAAACGATTACAAGCGAGACTATCACAATAATAACCATACCTATTTGATCCAACTAACTAATTTACTTCCCACTCCTCTTCTTTCTCTCCTAACACAAATAGTATATCATAAACATCGGTTTTTCCCTTTACAATAGGACAAGAAAAGTATTTTGAAATATCTTCTGCGGTATGAGAAGGTTCATTCTCCCCGATCATAACTCGACAATCATTAATAGCAGTATTCTTACTTATATCGCTTACCCGTATCCCGTTTCCTTCCAATAGTGAAGAAATGCTATTTGCGGTATTATAATTCTCACGATACAGTACTTGCACGCTCTGTTTTTCACCTCGATACTCATTGTTATAGAGAAGCCCGATACTATCTTCAATAAACGACTTATCTCGAAATAAGACGTCACTGAGCGCATCATTTGTCTCTTTTTTATATCTGATTTTAGTATAATTTTCGCTAACGTTATTGAAAGTGATTGCCAGATAGATCCGATCAAGAAATGATGCATTGCTCATTGAAAGCAATACATTCTTGAGAGATGGTTTTATTTTTTCTTCTACAATCTCATCATAATAAATTTCGTCATTATTTTGATAGAAAAAATAGTGTACAAACGTTGTCGTTGTTTTTGAAAAAGCTTTTTTGAAAATATCAGGATCTTTTTCCAAACTTACCAGTTTGCCCAAAGAGCCCACTCGGTACTGACCATATCCACCGGGAACATCTACCTTTACTTCCGGATCGAATTGTATACTGTAATTTTGTTTGTCTTGAGAATCAAGTGAGTAATACGTTGTTGAAGGGCCGTAAACAATGACATTCATTCGGGCAGGGCGAGAGAAAAATAATGAATCTGAAAATGAAGAGAGAACCTTAAAAAAGAAATAAAAAAGAAGAAATCCAACAAGAACTATATACAGCGTTTTATACTTTTGAACGTTCTTCATTCCTCTACTCTATCACACATTTCGAGGATTATCAGTAATTCAGATCAAACTACTTTGATTTTACCGCACCGTGTCTTCTTCACAGGATACGCAGTGAATCGTCTCTGGGATGAGCGCCAAACGCTTTGCAGGAATAGTTTTATTACAGCGATTACACGTGCCATATGTTCCCTTTTCAACTCGTTTTAAAGCAATGTCAATGTCTTTAAATTTTTTTCGCAATGTATCGATCTCCGCCTCAATTCTTTGATGTGCTTCTTGCTCTCGAACATCAGTATCAATTGAAGCATTGTCGGTCACGTGGGTGGGATCTTCAAATGGATCGGATTCTTTCAATGTTTGAAGCTGCTGCGTAACTTTTTGCTTTTCATTTTCAAGTAAATTTTTTATTTGGTCTTTTTTTGCCATACATTTTTAAAATTTTTAATCTTTTTTCTTTTTAAAAAGTGATTGGATTGCACCACCAATCGAGTTCCTAAAATAATAGAGGAAGTATATACTTCCTGTCAAGAGCAATACTCCACTCATGATCATCTCAGTACTCGTAAACCGTACCATTGTCCGAAATGTCTTCAATGGATCGAGGGAAAACTGTACCAAAGCAAAATACCAAAGGAAAAACACAATATTAAAACCTTCATGCAATTTATCTTTTCGAATCAGAAAGATATATTTGTAAGTAATAAAACTCCCAAAGAAAAATAATATACTTTCATAAAATGAGGTTAAGTGTCTCGCTCCATCGAGATTGGCATACGAGAGTGATATAAAAAACTGAGTTTGTGATCCAATCTCTGATCCCGAAAAAAAACTTCCAAGCTTACTTATTGCTAATGCAAGAAAAAGTGGTGGAATAATATAATCGACACATTTCATATACGATATCTTCCTCGAAACCGCAAAAACAAAGCTAAAGAGCAAGAATCCAATGACAAACCCCATATAATGCATTCCTGGATATCCATTTACCAGAATGAATTTTAAAACATCAAAGCCAAAATCAGAAAAATGAAAAATGATATAGACTAATCGACCAATAAATAATCCGCCGATAAGTGAGAAAAAGAGTCCATCAAAAATTTCATCTTCTTTATATGAAGTTAGGGAGATATTTTTCCATAAAAAAAAGCTTCCCCAAAAAAAAGCTAATACCAAAAATATCCCCAATGTATATATTTTCAGAAAGCCTAAATCAAGTAATACTGGTAACATAGTGCTATCTAACGACTAACGACTAACGACTAACGACTAACGACTAACGACTAACGACTAAGATCAAGTATAATTGAATTATACTCATAATCAATGAAGCAAATATCAATGAAAAAAACTCCACTAAAAGTTGGCTTTGATCTTGATGGGGTACTTTTGTACAATCCGGCACGAATTTTTCGACCAATAACCTTATTAGTAAAAGCTATTCTTCGCCATAAATCCTCAACCAAAATTGAATTTTATTACCCAAAGTCAAATATTGAAAAAATGTTGTGGAATATGGTGCATTGGTCGAGTTTGTTTATTGCCCCTGGATTTGATGATATCAAAGAACTTGCAAAAGAAGGAAAAATTGACGCATACATTGTCACAAGTAGATATGATTGCTTGAAGGGCGACTTTGCTCGATGGCTTAAAAAAATGAACGCTGAAACTGTTTTTATTGATACGTTTCATAACAAAAACAACCTGCAGCCGCATATTTTCAAAGAAAAAAAAATAAATGAACTTGGACTTGACCTCTTTGTTGAAGACAATTGGGATATTGTGCAACATATCAGCAAACACACAAAGACAAAAGGTCTTTGGATCACAAACGCTATCGACAAATCAATATCATATGAGCCAAAATTTTTGTCTCTTAAAAACGCCATGAAATATATCAGATCAATAGTACGCGATCCAGTTTATTGATAAAATATCTATGATAGCTCGTATCAACAAGAACACATTCATTCTTTTCTTCATAATGATAGTGGCATTCTTCTTTCGCATTTATGGGATCAACTGGGATTCAGGCTTTCATTTCCATCCGGATGAGCGGATGCTTATCATGGTCGCAGATCGAATCAGATTTTGGTCACAAATGAATCCTGATTTTTTCAACTACGGAAGCTTACCAGTGTATCTTCTGGTAGGAGCAAGTCAACTCATCGATCGAATTATCGGATCCTCAATAACCAATTATGATGGATTATTGTTTGTCGGGCGATGGCTTTCACTGAGCTCTGATTTGATCATCCTCATGCTTGTTTACAAGATATCAGTTCATCTTTTTCAAAATAAATCGGCAGCAGTGTGGTCAGCTTTTTTTTATGCCATCGCATTTTTTCCCATTCAAAATAGTCACTTTTTTATTGTCGATACCTTCCTCAACCTCTTCTCTACTCTCTTGATATATCAACTTTTGTTATTTCAGCACAACCCTTCATATCGAAGAATTATTTTTATTGGAATAACATTTGCAGCGGCAATCACATCAAAAATCTCTGCAGTGATTTTTCTTCCGATCATACTGATGGTGCTTCTCTATCCCCATCCAAAGCATGAAAATATATTGCAAAGAATTTTGTATTTCTTCCAAAAAATATTGACAAATAATAGATTACATATGCTTACTATTCTTAAAAATGATCTGTTGCGTCTGATACTTTTTAGTCTGATTACCGTAATGTTCTCAGCTTTTTTTATGCCGTATGCATTTATTGAACATGAACGATTTGTAAGCGATATCCAACAACAAATAAAAATGAATTCAGATGCTTATATTTTTCCTTATACCCTTCAATATGTTGGCACGCTCCCCTATTGGTACTATGTAAAAAATATCTTTTTATGGGGTTTGGGACCCATTATCAGTATCTTTACTCTTATTGGGATCGGAGCATTGATTTCCAAACTGAGAATACATCATTTGAAGTTTGAACTCCTCCAAAAAAAGTATCTTCTTTTTGGTTTGTTTTACCTGCTTTATTTCTTAATTATTGGAAAATCGGCGGTCAAATTCATGCGCTACATGCTCCTCCTGTATCCATTCTTTGCAGTCATGGCAGGGTATGGAATTTACAAAATTCAAACGATGCAATTTAAAATATACCGATATAATATCAACCTCCAACCTATTACAAAGCTTTTTGTTATCAGTTTTGCATCAGTTAGCATTTTCTGGACTTTTCCATTCATAATGATTTATTCCGTACCAAATACGCGCATTCAAGCAACTCAATGGATCAATCAATTCATTCCGTACGGTTCGGTGCTTGGAGTTGAACACTGGGATGACCGTGTGCCGATTTTCGATCCAGGAAATTATGAGTATGAAGAACTCACTTTGTATGATCTTCCCGATGATCAAAACAAAATAGCAAACCATTATCGTAAACTGCAACACGTAGATTATATTGTGATCGCCTCAAATAGGCTCTACACTCCCCTTCAGAAGCTTGTGGACTGTGATCGGTACGAAAAGTGTTACCCTGCAACTTCGAAATATTATCAAGATCTCTTTGAAGGAAGGCTCGGATTTATAAAAATTGCAGAGTTTACTTCATATCCTCGTCTGCAGATTTCAAATTTAAAACTACAACTTATTGATGATACGGCCGATGAATCTTTCACTGTTTATGACCACCCTAAAATATTGATTTTTAAGAAGATATAACTACATGAATTTCTTGATCACTCCCAGCATCCCCTGCTTCCAGGGAACTCTATGCGTGACACCGATTTTACCCTCAAAATCTGATACATGATCCAGATACCAATGATAGTTTTGAATCAACGCTTGTTTGTTTGAATATTTTGGAGAAAATCCAAGCTGCTTTTCAGCTTTTTCAATCGAAACGAATGAGTCTTTGGATGCAGTTTCATAAACCCAAGCATACAACGGAGAAATGTGGAGCGCCTCAAGAATTTTCAAGATAGCAATGACTAACCATGCAGGTGTGCCGATTATTTGTTTTCCAAATCCGGCTTCATCAAGCACCGACTGATAATCCTCCTTCATCGTCGTAAACTCTTTTGCACCAATATTAAATACGTCGTTAACCTTGTGCTTTTCAAGCGTCATACAGGCATAAATTGCATCATTCAAATCGTCTACATCAAGGAGCTGATATCTATTTTTTCCACTTCCAATCATGGGAAAATGGTGACCGGTCCGAGCCCAATCATACAATACCGCAAATACCCCCAATCGCTCTGGCCCAACAAAGGATTTGGGCCTCAAAATACTGACCGTAAGCCCTTTTTTTTTTTTTTTTATACACGCTTTTTCAGCTGCTATCTTTGACTTTCCATATGCTCCGACTCCAACCAATTTGTCATGCTCGTAAATAGGATGATGATCGGGAACTCCATACACAGCGGTTGAAGAAATATGAATAAAGCGCTCAATTTTGTTTACTATTGAAACATCGATAACATTTTTAGTTCCATCAATGTCAGTTGAATATATATCTTCTTTTGAGTATAGAGGTAAGGCTGCAGCACAGTGAATCACAATATCCGCTCCTTTTATAGATTTTTGTAGCAGTTTTTCATCCCGAATATCACCAATAATTGCGGTTACTTTATCCTTACAATCTGAATAATCAAATGGTTGAAGATCGTATGAGATGATATTGTAGTTTTTTTTTAGCAGATACCGAATAAGATTAATTCCCAAAAACCCCGATCCTCCGGTGATAAAGACTGTTTTCATGTGGTTATTATGCTAGATTGAAGCTTTTATTTCCAGTCTATTGGGTCAATGTCATGAGATTTGAGATATCTGTTGCATGCACTAAAGTGTTTGTTCCCGAAAAAAGCTTGAGCTGAGAATGGAGATGGATGTGCAGATTTCAAAATTAAATTATTATCCGAATCTACCATTGATCCCTTCTGTTTGGCATAGTTTCCCCAGAGCATATACACAATATTTATTCGCTTTTCGTTTAATGCGTTTATGACCGCATCGGTGAACTCTTCCCAACCTCGCGCTTTGTGTGACGCTGGCTGATTTGCAGAAACAGTCAGCACGCTATTTAACATCAAGACTCCCTGTTTTGCCCAACGAGAGAGATCTCCACTCTCAATCGGCTCAATCCCCAGATCACTTTTTATCTCTTTAAAAATATTTTGAAGTGACGGTGGGAGCGAAACTCCATCATTTACTGCAAATGATAACCCATTTGCTTGGGCTTCTGCGTGATAGGGATCCTGCCCTACTATGACAACCTTTACCTTGTCAAATGGACACAGATCAAAAGCTCGAAAAACATTCTTTGGCGCTGGAAATACGTTTCCATTCAAATACTCAGATCGAACAAATTCCGTGAGCTGTTTCCAATATGGTTTTTCAAATTCATTTTTCAACTCTGATTTCCATTTTTTTTCGATTTTTACTTCACTCATCATACTATTCTAGTTCATTTTACCTGTATCTGCCATAATTATTTTCATGCTCGTAGGTCGCATCCATTAATAAGTTGACCAGTATGTATGCGACACAAAGGGCCGTAACCATCAATACCTATCAGATTATTGATGGACGAGCCCTTAGACTTCGAATGAATAGTATCACTTCTTCCAAAGCGTTCTCAAAGGACGATGACTTTTCAATAATTCTGACTATCGCACTCCCGACTACAATAATGTCTGCATACGACTCAACTTGGCAAACATCTTCTTTCCCCGAGATTCCAAACCCCACCGCTATTGGAATTTTGAAATATTTTTTTACCCGTTTGAGATACGATTCTAACCCAACCTTGCCAGCTGCTACTGACCCCGTTACTCCATAATGACTCACGCAGTACACAAATTCATCAGCAACCTGTGCGTTGAGTTTTAATCTATGATTAGGGCTTGACGGGGTAACCACTCGAATCTGAGCAAGTCCACGCGCGTGCGTAGCCTTGATAAAATGTTCATGTTGCTCCTCATCAGGAGGCATATCAGGAATGATGAGTCCATAAGCGCCAGCAGCTTTAGCGGCTTTACAAAATTTCTCAACTCCGAAGTGAAATACCGTATTGTAGTAACCCATGAAAAAAAGAGGGATCGATACTTGAGCTGATAACGTCTTCATTACCTTCATGCAATCATCAACCGTTACTCCATTTTTTAACGCCCTATCACAGGCCTTCATGATCGTTGGACCATCGGCAATCGGATCGGAAAACGGGATTTGTAACTCCACATAATCTGACCCCGCCTGTACCATGGCTTTTACCAACTCTATTGTTGATGCGATATCAGGGTATCCCACAACTGCATGGGTCATGAGTTTGATATGAGACATTGAATTAAATTTGGGTGACGACCTGAGAAAAAATGGTATCGAGCTCATTTGTTAAATTTGGAATTAATAAAAGTTTGCCATTCTGAATCTTTTAATGCCTCCGCCACAATAAATATATCTTTATCTGCACGACCAGAAATATTTACTACTATGATTTTGTCTTTTGAAAGTTTTGGCGCCTGTTTAATTGCTTCTGCTATTGCATGAGATGATTCGAGTGCCGGCAAAATTCCTTCGAGCTTTACTGTACGGTTGAACGCTGAAAGCGCTTCTTTGTCCGTTGCAGAAGAAAACTCCACCCGACCCTGATCTTTTAAATAAGCAAATTGGGGCCCTATGCCAGGATAATCCAGACCAGCTGAAATGCTGTGAGTTTGTGCTATGTTTCCCTCCGCATCTTGTAGAAAGATTGATTTATAGCCCTGAACCACACCAAGCGTTCCCCCTGCAAAGCGCGAGGCATGCCTGCCTTTTTTTCCCACTCCCTCACCACCGGCCTCCACTCCAATCATACGCACAGATTCGTCTTCTAAAAATCGGTAAAAGAGACCCAACGCATTGCTCCCTCCGCTCACACTGGCAATAAGCATATCGGGTTGACGACCCTCTAATTCTTGTATCTGTTGCTTTACTTCATATCCGACAATTTGTTGAAAATCTCGATTGAGAGATGGAAATGGATGAGGACCCAGCGTAGACCCCAAAAGATAATGGGAGTCTTGCATATTGGTGATCCAATCTTTAAGCGCTGCATTTACCGCATCTTTAAGCGTCCGTGAGCCGGTCCGAACCGGTACAACGGTTGCGCCAAGCCGTTGCATCCAAAAGACATTTGGTCTTTGCCGTTTTATGTCTTCCTCCCCCATGTATACCATGCACTCGAATCCAAATCGAGCCGCAACGGTGGCTGCTGCAACACCGTGTTGACCGGCGCCAGTTTCAGCAATCAGTCGTTTCTTTTTCATACGTTTGGCCAGAAGTGCTTGGCCCAAACAATGATTTATCTTATGTGCGCCCGTATGATTTAACCCTTCATTTTTCATGTAAATTTTGGCTCCACCTAATGAGTTTGTGAGATTTTCTGCAAAGTACAATGGGGAAGGTCTACCAACGTATGTCTTAAGATAATAGAGAAATTCCCGTTCAAAGGCGGGATCTGTTTTTATTTTCAAATATTCCCGCTCCAATTCTTCAAGAGCCGGAATAAGCATCTCCGGAGCATATCGACCACCATAGGGGCCAAAATGTCCGCTGGAATCCGCATCATATTTTGTTTTGTATGAGAAAAATAATTCTTTCATATACGCGAAATAAATGTATTAACCTTACTTTTATCAATATTTCCACTCGTTTCTATTCCTCCAGCCACATCCACGCCATAAGGCTTCACCACAAGCATTATTGATTTAACATTCTCAGGCGTCAATCCACCCGCCAAGAAAAATAAATTGCGTTTTGCTAATTCACTTAATCGATCAACCCGTAATGGTTCCCCTTCACCTTGTTCATACCGATCAACAAGAAAATGAGCGACTTTATATTTATTCATATATCGAGATATTTTCTCAACATCAAAACGTGGCTTAAGTGCGAAAGCTTTAATTACTGGTCGTTCTATGCTATTACAAAATTCTGGCGTCTCATTTCCATGAAGTTGCACAAAATCTAAGCCGACATTGTCTGCAAACATATTGACATAGTCGCATGTTTGGTTCTGGAAAACTCCCACCGTTTGACAATCTGATCCGGTCGAATGAATATATTGGATAATTTCACGACCCGTGTCAAGGGTCACAAACCGCTTTGAGTTTCGTACAAAGTTTATGCCAATAAAATCTGCTCCCGACTGTAGGACGATTTGAGCATCTTGAATTGATTGTATTCCACAGATTTTAGTTTTCATGTTTTAATGAATGAATAACAGATGCGACATCTTTTGTCTTCATGAGCAACTCCCCCACCAACACCGCTTTTGCGCCAGCGGTTTTGAATTGTTCAACATCGTGGCGAGACTTTACCCCAGAAAATGCAATCACGGTTTTATCTTTTGGTATTTTTTTTATTATCGAGCATGCGCGATCAATATTTATTTGAAAGGTATTGAGGTCGCGCGCATTCACCCCGATGACTTCCGCCTGTTGCACGAAGGGAAGAGATAGTTCTTGAGTCTGTGCAACTTCAATAATAGGAGTTACAGATGACGTAGTAAGTGATGGTAATAGATCAGGATGAAAATATTTGTTGAGCGCGGCAATGATAAGAAGTGCATCGGCACCAGCTTGCTCGGCTTGTATGACCTGATATGGATGAATAATAAAATCTTTCATAAGCATCGGAAGCGTTGTTACTTTTCGAATATCCTTAAATAATTCGAGAGAACCCCCAAAGTACTTTCTGTCGGTAACTACGGAGATGGCATCAGCACAAGCTGCTTCATATTCTCTAGCTTTTACCACTAAATTTTGATCGCCAGCCAAATCACGAGCGCTTGGTGATTTCTTTTTAATTTCTGCGATCAAGCCAATATCTCCAATTGTTGCATGTGTAATTGCTTGGACAAATGGACGTTTTTTTGATTGCTTCAATTCCTTCTGTTTATTTTTGATTATTTCTTCAAGAATACTCATGTTTATGTGATGAATGAATAAGTGCTTCTAATGTATGTTTTGCAGCTCTCGAATCGATAGATTCTGCTGCAAGTTCGAGACCGTGCTCAATAGTTGATGCTTTTCCAGAAACCAGAAATGCCATTGCTGCATTTAATAAAACCGTATCTCGGGGCGCTCCTTTTTCTCCGTTGAGAATAGTTTGAATCATGGATGCATTTTTCTCGACATCGCCGCCCATTATGTCTTTAAGTGACCCGTGATGCATACCAAATTTTTTTGGATCGATTTCAAAAGATGATACCTGTGAGTTTTTAATAATTCGAATGTAAGACGGCCCTGCAGGACTGATCTCATCCATTCCATCCGTACTCGTCACCAGAGCTAGGTATTCGTAATCAAGCTCTTTGGCAACATGAGAAAGTGTTTCCAACACTTCAAGATTTGGAACCCCAATAACCTGTCGACGTACTCTTGCGGGATTACAAAATGGACCAAGGAAATTGAATATCGTACGAATCCCGAGCTCTTTGCGAACGGATGCAACGTACTTCATCGCTGGATGATATATCGGAGCAAAAAGAAACACGACCCCGATTGATTCAAGAACGTTCTTTGCTTGATCAGGAGTGAGATTAATATTGACGCCAAGCTCCTCAAGCACATCGGCGCTCCCACAGCTACTTGATGCTTTCCGATTACCGTGCTTTACAACCGGTACACCGGCACCAGCTACCACAAGTGCTACAGCGGTTGAGATGTTGAATGTATTTTTTCCATCCCCCCCAGTTCCACACGTGTCCACCGAGCCGATTGGCGCTTGGAGGAGCTGCATACGAGATCTCATCGTATAAATAGCGCCGATTATCTCATCAGGAGTCTCTCCTTTTTGAGCTAAGTCCGTGAGCGCTTTTCCCATTTCAACGTGAGACATCTCGCCAGACATCATCCGTTCAATGAGTTGTTGTGTTTCTTTTTGCGTTAAGTTTTTCATAATAAAATAACTTCAGTAAATAATTCTCCCTTGGCAAGGGAGTACCCCGCCTAAAGGCGGGGGGAGGGATGTATCCTATCGTTAACATCCCCCGCCCTATCGGGCACCCCCTTCATAAGGGGGACCTTCTGAGGTAACAAAAAGTTGCATAATATTTGTTTTCCGCCATCCGTAAATACCGATTCCGGATGAAACTGAACCCCCTCAATCGGATATATTTTATGTCGGAGACCCATGATCTCATATGTGTCTTTTGACGTTGCGGTGATTTCAAGACATGAAGGGAGTGTGTTTCGATCAACCACGAGCGAATGGTATCTCATCACTTCCATGTTTTGTGGCAACCCTGCAAACACTCCCTTTTTGTCATGGGTAATACTGCTGGTTTTTCCATGCATGGGACGCATGGCTTTAACAATACTGCCACCAAAATAATGTCCTATTCCCTGCATTCCTAAACACACACCAAATACCGGTGTTGTTTTACCAATTTCCGTAACAACATCGGCACATACACCAAAATATGCTGCGTCTGAAGGATCTCCCGGTCCAGGAGAAATGACTATACGATCATAATTTCCTTTTTTAATTTGAGACAGGTTGATTTCATCATTACGTTTTACCGTGATATTCGGAGTGATTCGCTTTTCCAGTAGAATTTCACCCGCACATTGATACAGGTTGTAGGTGAATGAATCATAGTTGTCTAAAATGAGTATTTTCATGATAGTGCCACCTCCATCGCTTTCAGTTTATTCATAATTTCTTCATATTCCTTGTGAGCTTTTGAATCCAGAACAATACCGCTTCCCGCTTGCGTGTATCCTTTGTTTCCGGCAATAAAAAAAGTACGGATCGGTATGGCAAAGGTACAATCACCATTAAATCCAAAATGACCTACTGCACCACCATAGACCCCGCGCGGTTCTGTCTCATATTTTTCAAGCAGCTTGACCGCTTCTATCTTTGGCGCCCCGGTGAGAGTACCCGCCGGATAACAGCTCACCAGGGCGCTAAACATATCTTGATGCGCGTCAAGTGTTCCGGATATCTCACTTGAAATATGCTGCACATGACTATATTTTTTTATATCCATCAATTTTTGAATCTGTACCGAGCCAATTTTTGCAATTCTCCCGAGGTCATTTCGATGCAGATCTACGAGCATTTTGTGCTCCGCCTGTTCTTTTGAATCATTGAGAAGTGTTTGCGCAAGTTGGGAATCTTGACTTATACTCTTTCCCCGTCGTATTGTTCCGGCCAGAGGAAATGTCTCAACAACATTATTTCTCAGTCGAAAGAGGAGCTCTGGGCTTGCGCCAATAATTTTTTGTTTGCCGAATTTTAGATAATACATATGGGGAGAAGGATTTACGCGCCGAAGTTTTTCATATATACCAATTTCATTTCCCTCAATCAAATATTCTCCTTGAAATCCGACCACACACTGAAAAATGAGACCGGATCGTATATCGCTCTTGACCCTATTGAAAACAGTTCTGTACTGTTGTTTTGTCATTGAATACCCTTTGAAAGTGACAGAAACCGCGGTTGTCACTTCATTTTGTTTTGCAAGGTATGATTTGACCAAACGCAACCTATTTTTTTTGTAGTAAAAATAAAATACCTCCTTAGTCATTTTGTCGTATACAAGACCATCGGTATAAACGCCAAATTTCAGTCGGTCAAAATCAGGATGCGATTTCACTTTGACTGATGGCTCTATATTTTCAAATACATCAAATCCCAGATACCCAACCAAACCACCTGCATAATCCCGAGCGATCACCCGATCCGGCAAGAGTTTTTGAAGGTCAAAGTATGGATTGTCACTTTCATATTCAATATCTGTTTTTCCCTCTTGGGACAGAGTAATCGCTGTTCCTCGAGAACTGACGACCATCTGAGGGTCAAAGCCAATAATTGAATATCTCGATCTATTACTTTCCTCCCCCAATGACTCAAGAATAAAGCAGGTATCTTGATCATTTTGGATTTTTTTGAATAATTCAAAAAAATCCAAGTCTTTGCTAATTTTTACGTAATGTGGTTTTTTGGTTATCGATATTTTTGGTATTTTCATATTTTTTTCATAAAAAAACCCTCCATTTCGGAGGGCTTATCGCGAGAGATGTGAACTAATCATCCATCACAATAAATCCTCCTTTTCAAGGTTTTGCCATGTCTGCCAAATTGATTTTTTTGAGTGATTTTTCATATAAGAAATTAAACAACATTCTTAAATCTTCCCATCTGTATTTCCTTTGATCCTCGGGTCACGGTCGCAACGCCGACTCCCAGTTTTTCTGCAATCTTATGCTGTGGCATCCCTTTTTTTAGCATTTTAACAATATCAAGGCGGCGTACAAACTCCACGCGTTCTTTTGGTGTTAATAGACCGTTGAGAAAATTGGTCATTTCTTCTTTTGAATCGATATCGATCAAGATATGAACGAGATCATTAAAGTTCGACATACGTACTAGTATACTAGTAGTTTGGTATTTGTCAAGGCGTAATTTTTCTCATTTTGTAGATTATTCAATAGATACCGATCTTATAGGAAGATCTCCCACAGAAATTCGACAATCTCAACTTCGAAAAAATGAAAATGGTTACTCTCTATGTAAGCAAGTCCATTTGTAAATAAAATCTCGAACAAAAGTTGTTATACTGAATGAATGGTCAGCCTGATAAAAGGATTAAAAAATATGAGAGATTTTTCTCGTATGAGAGTAACGTTGTTAATTTTGATTTTGTTGCTCACTATTCCTTTAATATCCTTTGTATCATCTACACAAAAAAGAATATTTCAAAATAAAGCTCAGGAACCAACTCCACAAATCACAACTCCTGCAAATAGTTTGAAGAGTTATAAAGATTATGATCGTAAAAACTTTCAGCCATTCAACGATATAAATACCAATGAATATGATCGTTTCCTCCGTACAAATCCTCCCGTACCAAGATACAAAGAAAAAACAACATCCGACAAGCCACTCTCACCTCAGGACTCCTCATTATCCGATCTTGATGTAGCTTACATTAGCAGAACTCCACATCTTGACTACGACGCATCAAAACAATGGCCAGATGAGAATGAAATAGTTACTTTTACTGCTCATGTTAAAAATAGAGGCACCATACCTACTGGCGATTTCTCCTATGTCTGGAAAACCGATGAAGGTAGTCAAGTCGTCTCAACTCCTGGAACATCCGCTTCACTCTCCCCTGGTGAAGAAAGAGAGATTACAATCAATTGGAGATGGCAACATAAAACTATTAATCAAAGCATCCAGGGGAGCCACATTGTCGCATTGAGCGTTGACCCGAACAATCTCATAACTGAAGTAAGTGAAAGCAATAACATAGTCAAAGACTACACTCAAGCCCTCGGTATTGGCTTTTGGGTGGAGCAGAAAGTGTACGACTATTTTAATCAAAATCAACTCGAATATTGCAAAGACAAGTTGTGCTCTGGATCAAACTCTTGGGATGATTGGGCCCAAAGACAGGTAAATACATTTAATTCACTCCTTGAGAAATCAAAATCAACTCCCTTTCCAAATGGCGCAATTGATCGTGTACGTCTCGGTAGAATAACTATTGTGCCTGATTGTACACTTCCAAATGCCAATCATCCTGCTGATGATAAATCGTTTGATCTTATGTGGGGTTTTACCAGTGCAAAAATAGCACCTGTTGCAAACTGTCAAAGAGATGCAGATGATGGAAATAAGGGTTTGTACTTCACATATCCTCATTTACAAGATTTGGAATTGCCACTCATTCATGAGCTTTCTCATGCTCGATACCTTATTGATTTATATGGATTTAGTGTCGCAGAAGATGAAGTATTAGTTACTGAGGGAGGAGTTCCTATAGCGGATACACCTTATTTGCCCTTACTTGCTCTACCTCCCTATCCAAATAGATATGTATATTACAACAAAGCGGCAGATAGTATGATGGGGATGTGGAAACAAGATTTGGGATACGACCCACATTCGGTAGGTGCCTTGAACCGCGTATCGGGAAGAAGAGCCAGAGGCGGGAACTTTAGCCCACCGTCAGTTATTGGAGAATATTTATACGATTTACCCGCAACCACCACATTTCAACTTGTTACAAAAGAAGGACTGCCAGTTGCAAACGCCTCCATCAAAATCTTTCGCGCAAAACCGAGAGAAAACTATTGGTATGGAAAAATATTTTCTGGAAACCCTGATATAGAAGCCAATACAGATGGTCAGGGAATGTTTATATATCAGGGAAATATTTTTAGTCAAGACAATATACTTGCACACACGTATGGATCTGCCAATGGTATTTTTCTGTATCGCATTCAATCTGGAAATCAAATTGTGTATGGATTTCAGGAAATTACTGATCTGAATCTTGCCTATTGGGCAGGGAATACCCAAAATGCCACCATTACTATCAAAACCAATGTGACGTATCCACCCACTCCTACGCCAACCAGCACACCAACGCCAACACCCACTATCTGCGTTCTTCCCTCTGCTCCAACATGGGAAAACACACCAGTATGGAACAGTAACACCAATGTGATTTACCTCAACTGGACCAATATCCCAAATACCATAAACTATATTGTCAATTTCTCAAATGACAAAGAGGCCAAAACTCCTTTTGCTTCAACTCTCAGCTATGTCGTTCCTCAAGGCGCGCGAGGGAACCCAATTACGGTTACCGTTGTTGCTCATACAAACTGCGGGATAGGTCAGGCGCCCCTTCGCATCATTCTTACTCCTCCTCCAACTCCCACACGCACCCCTACTCAGAGACCCATAAAGTCTCCCACCCCAACCCGCGCTCCAGCAACTCCAACTCCGGTCGCAAGCTGTTATAAACGACCTGACGGCACCATATGTACGACTTCTCAGTGTCTCGTTCCAACCTGTGCTCCCGGAAGTAAAATCTGTCCGAAAAAATCATGCAAGACAGTTCTGGGGATCTGTCGAAATCAATCATGCGCAGTTACCACTAGCTTTTAACCGTGCAAGATGTACGTACTCATTTTCATCCTCTTCTCACCACTTCTTTCACTTCCTGAAGAAGCTGAGAAAAGTCCTTCCCTTCGCGAGAAATGACCACCGGTCGACCTTTAAATGGAGTTAGATGAACCGTGATTTTAAAGAGTTTATCATTTTTCTCCCCCTCATAAATGATGCTTGCCGATGCTATCGGTTCATTTCTCTGAATGTACTCAGTGATATATTTTACAAAGTCATTAAATGTTACCACATGATGCTTCGACAGATGCTTTGTGGTTATCGAAACATTTTTCTTTTTGTTGTCGATTCGCAAAAGATCAAGAATATCGCGTGTAGTCACAATGCCCGTTGGGTGTGATTCGTGATCAACCAGTATGATACTTCCAATAACTTTTGATAGAACTTGTTCTATCGCCTCAGAAACAGTATTTTTTTCGTTGAGGGTAAGAACGGTAGTTTTAACATAATTTTTCACCGGAGTATCCTTGAACTGTGTCTGCTCTCCCCTCGTTCCTCGTCTTTGTTTATTTCCCGGAGCAATGATAAAAGGAATAAGGTCATAATGACTCAAAATTCCCTTGAGACGACCATTCTTATCTATAACAACTATTTTTGATGTTTTATATTCTTTGAATAGTTGTTGCGCCTTTGATATCGAATCATCAAGGGTTACCGTGATAACTTTCCCTTTCTGAGTATGGTTCATTTGGCCAATCGTGAGCTTTGCAACATCAAGATTTTGCATAAATGTAAGGATGCGTCGGGCCGAAGTGATCCCAAGAAATTGTTTGTCAGCATCAAATACCGGAAGATAATGTATTTTTGACTCATTCATGAGCTGAACAATTCGCGAAAGTGAATCTGTTGTATCAATATGAGGAGGATGAAAAAGCGCATGTGCAACTTTGGTACTCGCATCAAAAGCCGAAGATTTGATCAAGGTGTAATAGGGATTAATCACTCCTACAAATTTATCTGTTGCGTCGAAGACAAATGCTGCATCATGTGAGCTTGTAAGCTTTCCCAAAGCACTTGAAAGCGTGTCATTCGGAGACACCTTAATAATGCCTGTTTTTTTTAATATCTGGTCGATGTGTTTCATACTGTTTTTCAACTAAAGTGAAAATTAATAACAAGAACACTAAAAAAGAGTTGCACTACTAAATTCCCATTTACTTATGTGCAATGTTGGTGCAAGGCTGATCATTTCCCCTTCAAAACTGGCAAGGGGAGTTAGTTTATTTTCAATTCCCACTACATTGTTTAATGCTTTTGGAATACTTTGATTGAATCGAAGGTTTTTAACGGGTCGGACAATTTTTCCATTTTCGATAAGAAATGTTGCATCCCGTGTCATACCCGTGACATTGAGCATTTTAGGATTTAATACCCGCACGTACCAAAGCCTCGTGACAAGCAGCCCTCGCTTCACATTTTTGATCATCGCGTCTCGCGTCGTATCCCCTGCTGCAATATACATGTGGAGTGGAATGGGCCCCATGGTGTTTGGTGCAGGAAGCGCATGCCCAGTATTTTCGTGATGATATTTCAATGCATGATATGAGTCGTATGCGATATTCTGAAGGACGCCATTTTTTATAAAAGTAACTGCCTTTTTTGGTTGTCCTTCAAAATCAAATGGCATCGGAAAAACATCCTTATGAAATGGATCATCAATAATCGTGATATTTTTACCAAAAACCTGGGCGCCCATCTTGTCAGAAAGTGGACTTGCTCCTTCATGATAAATTCGTGCATTTGGCCCATACCATTGGAAAAATGCCATCATCTCAGATACCGCCTGTGGTTCGAGAATGACTTCGTATTCTCCCGGCTCAATATCCTGTGGATTTTTACTCTCCAGTGCTTTTTGTACCGCAGTTTCAGCAACTAATTCTGAATTTACTTCATCTGGAGTTCGTGCGACATCTGCGGCAAAACCACTTGAATCAATGCCCAAGACAATAGTCGAAAGATTGCAGGATGAACCTGCATGATGTGCCCAGACGCCGAGAGAATTTGCGACCGCAATCTCTGAGACATCATTTGCATATGCGCCAGATGCAATCAGATTTTCTTTCATGGCTTTTTTGATCACGACATCCGCTCCAGCGGCCATCTCTTCTTCGGTGGCATGATGAATATCATCTTTCACTTTTATTATTTTTTGTGGCTTTGGTAATGAAACAAATCCGGGATCTGGTTCTTGAAGATTTGCAAGTTCGGTAGCACGAGCTATTACATCTTTAAGAGATGCATCATCAAATGAATTCGTACTTGCGACACCAATTTTTTTATCAATAATCACTCTGGCTGAAATTCCCAGATTTTTCCATGCGACATTCTGATGAATTTGATTATTGGCAAAACGAGTTAATGCATTTCCAGATACCGAAAGTAGTACTTCAGTTTGTTCAGCTTTTGAAAAAGACAGTGCTTTTTCTGCTATTTGTTTTAATTTACCTTCTCCGATCATAGTTTTGTTACTACTTACCACTTCACAACTCCCACCTTCACTTTTTTAAATCTCGCAGGACTTGCGCCATGCCCGGTATACATCACTTGACTCGGTTGACCTTTGCCACAGTTTGGCGTTCCCCAGACGGTCCATTCCGGTCGTCCACAGATCGCATCGCAACTATTCCAAAATTGCGGTGTTATACCTTGATAGGTTGGGTTTTTCAACATTCTCCCCAATTTTCCGTTCTTTATTTCCCAGGCAATCTCTGTCCCAAACTGAAAATTGTATCGTCGATCATCAATGCTCCACGAGCGATTGGTAGACATGAAAATACCATATTTTGTATCGGCGATCATCTCATCCAAAGTCCACGCTTTTCCCGTCCCCGCTTCTCCACCCGGCTCTAAATTTATATTGGTCATACGAATCATGGGAAGCCGACTCCACGATGATGCGCGCACCGTGCCATTGCTCTTTTTGTTATATTTTGGATTCAGCTCCTTAAGTTTTGAAACCGTATCTCGAGAGGTGATATAATCTTGAAATTTTCCTTCCTTAACTAAATAGGTTCGCTGTGCAGGTACTCCTTCATCATCGTACCCAAAGGTCCCGAGTCCGCCCGGAATGGTAGCATCAGCCGTAAGATTTACAATATCCGATCCATATTGAAAATTAAATAATTTTTCTGTCGTTAAAAAACTGGTGCCCGCATATGATGCTTCATATCCAAGTACGCGGTCAAGCTCGACCGCGTGACCACAACTTTCATGAATTTGAAGTGCTAACTGATTTGAGTCAAGAATGAGGTCAAATTCACCCGTTGGACAGGTATCTGCAGTGAGAAGTTCAACCGCTTCTTGTGCATATTTTGGAGCGTGTTTCACAAGCTCAAGTTCACGAACCAATTCAAAGCCTCGTGTCTGATTTTGACCTCGAAATGAATTGGGATACGATCGATTTTGAAGCTCTGGACCATCAACTGCAGTCGTATCGGTTCCCGCCCCGGTCCAAACGATATCTTGATCAATCTTTGATCCGATGCTTGAAACAAAATATTTTCGCTCACGATTTGCTTGATATGAGGCTTGGGTAACCGCAATTTTATCACTTACTTTTTGCGCCTTGTCTGCCGCAAGAAGAATCTTGATCTTTTCTTCCATTGGCACTTTAAACGGATCTTCTTTTATGGGTGTTTTGTAGCTATCAACAATTGGTTCAAGTTCATCAAGTTGGACATTAGAAGTTTTATGTGTAGCTGAAGCTTTGACAATTGCCAATGCTTTTTTGATTGTTTCATCAACCCCTTTTTCGCTCATGTCATAGGAAGCGGCAAAGCCCCAAACACCATCTTTAAGAATGCGAACATTGTATCCAAGTGACTGAGAAGACTGCAAAGCTTCGACTACTCCGTCTTTTGTCGCTACGTCTTCTGAAGATTGATCAACAATACGAACATCAGCGTAGTCTACTGTGGGTATTTTTGAAAGGATATTTTCTGCTTTTTTTAACATAATGTCTAAATGAGCAATCCTATTATACCCGATCTGCGCATACATTGCAGCGCATGTCAAATACGGTTATTGGGGATTAATGGATGCGTTTCATAATTCATGAATCATGCGTTATATGATACATTTAATATATGGAACTCAATGCGGCGCTCAAACTTCTGATTGCTCTTGCGGTGGGTGCGGCAATTGGTTTAGAGCGTGAGATTCATCAAAAAAAAGATCATCATAAAAACAGATCCGGAGCTCTTATTGGGGTACGAACATTTGCGCTTACCACACTTTTGGGATCAATTGCGGGACTCCTAAACAGTGAACAATTCGTACTTTCATCCATCATTAGTGCAGCATTTTTTACGCTTACTACTATAAACTATGCAATCGCAAGCTACATAAGTCGCGATACGGGAATCACCACTGAACTTGCGGCAGTCATAAGCTATATTATCGGATTTCTTATTGCAATAAATATATTGCCCATTCCTCTGGTGCTTTCAATTGCAGTTGTTCTGATGCTCATTCTAGCATACAAGGAGCAGGTAAAAAATTTGGTAGAAGAGCTTCATGTCCGAGAACTGAAAGCGCTTATTTCATACGCAATTATCGCCATTGTCATTCTTCCCTTTCTTCCCAATATTTCAATCACCCTCTATACCATTCCTTTTGTGAGTCAATTTTTCAGATCGTATGGCATTGATCTCAGTATTTGGAAAGAGCTTGAACTCATAAACCCTTTCAAAACATGGCTTATTGTGGCAATCATTACCGGAGTTGATTTGGTTGGATATATTCTTGAAAAAATGTTTGGGAAAGGACGTGGTCTTATCATCTCAAGCCTCATCGGTGGATTTATCTCTTCAACCGCAACCACTCAATCTCTTGCGGTACAAAGTAAAAAAGGAACACATATAAGTTCAGTACTGACTGCTTCATTTTTCGCAACGTTTGCAAGTTACTTTTCAGTGTTTTTAGTTATTCTTCCCCTCAATCCTCTCTTTACGATTACCATTCTTCCGACACTCGCGATTCTTATTATTTCATTTGGAATTGCCGGAGTAATTTTTCTCCCCAAAAATCATGAAACAATTGATACAAAAATTCTCCATCCACAAGACAAAGCCATCTTTTCTATAAAACCGGCACTATTTTTTGCAGTTCTTTTTATCACCATAAAAATTGTGTCAAGCGTTGCACTTATTATTTATGGAAGCCAAGGATTCCTCATCACCGCAGCCATTGCCGGATTTGCAGGACTTGATGCAATCAGCATCAACATCGCAGATCTTTCAAAAAGTGTCATTAGTCTGAGAACAGCAATCCTTGCATTTATTATGGTAAATGCAGTAAATCTTCTCGCAAAAACATTCTATATTTTCCTCCAAGGAAACCGAGAATTTGCAATAAAATTTGGCATCATTTCCATCACGATTGTCGTTCTTTCTTTCGCTGGATTGTGGTTTGTGTAATTATTTAAAATAAATCTAATGCATCTTGACAAAAGTAATGCGCTGTACTATAGTTAATGCATGTATTACACAGCCACCGTGACCTCACAAGGTCAGATAACCATTCCAGCCAAACTCCGTCGTGAATTAGATCTTGATCGGGCTACTATTTCTATTACCAAAAACGATCGAGGAAATATCGAATTTGAAAAAGTTCCCGACCTCCTTTCTCTTGGTGGTTCGCTAAATAAATATGCAAAAAATATTGATAAAGGATTATCAAGTCAAGACATAATTCGCAGAGATAAAAAAGCCATAGAAGAAGCAAGAAAAGAAGACTATGAGCGGTATCTTAAAGGACAAAGCAACAAACCTATTATTGTCTAATATGAATAATTATTATCTAGATGCTAATTTTATCGTTAGCTTCCTAATCAACAGGAATGATAAACAATATCAAGAAGCAAAGGCTACCTTTAGTAAGGCGTTATTAAAAGAAATCAAATTAATACTTCAACCTGAAATAGTAATTGAAATCGAATACACGTTAAGAAAAAGGTATCACGTACCAAAGAGTAGTATCGTGACTAATCTCATTGATTTAATCAGTGTCGATTATATTGATGTCCCTGATCGAACTATTATCATTGAGTCATTGAAGTTATTTGAGCTTCATAATATTGACCTTGTGGATTGTATACTCTTTACAAAGGCACACGCAAATGATGGTGAAGTTCTTTCTTTTGACACCGATTTCAAGAAACTCAAGAAAAAATCCCCTCTCTCTTAATTCTTCTCTTTTTCAGCCATATATTTTTTCCCATGACCAACATTTGTATTCACCGGTCGACCTTCTTTGCAAAAGGGGCATTCTGCTTCATCATACGCAGCAGCTGGCAGTACACCAAGTGCATCAAAAGGTGCTCCCATCATTTCAGCATTTACTCCATCTGGGTTTCTATTGACCATCACACAAACTGAGACAACATTTCCTCCTGCTTGCTTTACGGTATCAACAACCTTCTTCACCGATCCACCGGTCGTGGTTAGATCTTCTATCACCAGTACATTTTTTCCCGCTACTAACTTATCATAGTTGCGGGTAAAGATCTGATTCTTATTGGCATCTTTTTCTGTATATACTCCCAGCACCTCTTTCCCTGAAAGCTGTGATAAATGATAGGCAATCCAAGTGGAGAGAATGATCCCGCCAAGTGCAGGCCCTACTACTACATCAATATCCTGATCTTTATATTTTTCCGCAAACATTTTTCCAACTTGAGAAACTTCTGCGGTATGCGGATACAATGCGTCTTTGTTAATGTAAACCTCACCATGTTTTCCTGAAGTATAGACAAAATGGTCATTGGTAATGACCGCATTCACTTTTTTTAAAGTTTCAATAATATCCATATATATAAATCAAGAACTGTTAATTTTCTTACTATTATTTCTTCCGATAGATATTCATCTCATCCCTCAACCTCGTCGCTTCATTTCTTGGTTCTTTCGCAAAAATGATCCCACGACTTGAGTTGATGATCATTCCTGCATTTTTTGAGCTTAATCCAGCCTTCACAGTTTTTTCTACATCGCCGCCTTGTGCTCCGATCCCCGGGACAAGGATGGTCATATCGCCGACAATTTTCCTGATCTCTGCAAGCTCTTTTGGATATGTCGCGCCAACAACAAGCATACAGTTCCCATTGGTATTCCATTTTTTGACAACAGATTTTGCCACGGTTTTATACAGATCGCCAAGATCCTGAAACTCTCCCGCTCCGGGATTTGATGTACGGCATAAAATAATACTTCCTTTTTCTTTTTGATCAAGAAATGGCTGAAGCGCTTCTTTTCCTAAATATGGATGGAGTGTGACTGCGTCAGCCTGAAGATATTTGTATGCAAACTGCACGTATCCTTCATTGGTGCTCCCAATATCCCCTCGTTTCGCATCAAGTATGATTGGAATTTCGGGATAATATTTGACCAAATAATGACAGGTCATTTTGAGCTCAGTAATACCATCTGCGCCACGCGCTTCGTAAAAAGCCGTATTAGGTTTGTACGCACACACAAGATCGTGCGTTTGTTCAATGATCCATTTGTTGAATGCAAACTGGGGATAATCTTTTTTTTGAAATGCTTTTGGAAGTTTCTCTATGCTTGAATCCAATCCAACACAAAGAAGAGAGTTATTTTTATTGATGATAAAATCAAGTTTCTGCTGAAAAGTCATGTGAATACTATTCTAAATCAGTCAAGTCCCATTTACAATATGAAAAGCCCTTCGAAAAAGCCTATTTGATAGATAATATAAGCCCCTAGCATCGTACTTATCGCACCAGAAATGATCCGAATATAATATTCAATCTTATTGTGAGCCTGAGACGTGATAATGACAGGGATACTGATAATAACACTCATTATGGCCATTGCACCAATTGACCCAAGTCCAAAAATGAGAATATACAAAAAACCAGTAAATAAATCTTGAATGTCGTTTAGGAAAACCAGCATAAAACTCCCACTTCCAGCCAATCCATGAATCGAGCCTACCATAAAAGAAGCACGATATCCTCGAGGCTCACGTGAGTGAAAATGTTTATGAGCATGCTTTGTGTTTTCATGATCATGCGGGTGAGAATGAATTTCGTCCTTGATCCGGAGCGTACGAATACCGAGATACACCAACATAATTCCTACCCCAAACTCAAGAAGCAGGCTTATCTGTTCGGGTATATTGATTTTTAGAACTAACACAAACACTCCAGCAAAAAGAAGGACCAACGAATGGCCAAGTCCCCACACGACACCAGTAAGTATTGATTTTCTAAAGCTATGCGTTCTAGCTGAAAATGTTGCTACCGCTGCCACATGATCGGCCTCCACCGCATGCTTTATTCCCAGCCCAAAACCGATAAAAAGTAGTCTAAAAATGTCCATGGTAGGTAGGATTATAAAACATATGAAGCAATCAATCTAGATTTTTCACCAGAATAGAAGGGTTCTTTTCAAAATTATACATACTTTATACACAGTAACCTTGGAATTTTATATTCCAGTGGAGAAATTAGACATACAAAAGACAACCTTCAATGTGGTCGATCACAAAATCAGGATTTTCATCTCGTATCTTTTGTCCATGAAATCCATACGTGACCCCAATTGTTTGAGTTCCGGCATTTTTTCCGGCAAGAACATCTGCGGGGCTATCCCCTACCATGATTGCCTGTTCTGGCTCAACGCCAAAAAAATCAAGCGCCTTCAGTATTGATTCGGGATGTGGTTTTGGATTCGCAACGTCGTCAACGGTTACTATATAATCAAGAAACGGAAGAATTTTTGCGAGCCTTAGGGTCTCGATGACCGTATTTTTTCTTCTGGTTGTGACAGCTGCGATATGATAGTTCTTGTCTTTTAATGTACGAAGGACTTTCAAAGTATTTGGGAATGGAAAAGACAGGTGGGGATTTTTCTTTTGAAAATCATTGTGTGATTGGGCAAGATCCGAAACATCAACTTTGGTTGTCAAAATTTGATAGCACTCCTCCAATGGTTTTCCCATGATGGTTCCAATTTGATCTCTTTTTAATGGCTTGTAATGCTTCTGCAAGCTATATTCAAATGATTGATAAATATATTCGCTTGTGTCAAGAAGGGTCCCATCAACGTCAAAAAGTACTGCTTTGATCATAAGTATATGCTATCACACAAAATTATTTGACAAATTGGTAAATAGTATGATAGTATATGAAAGTTAGTAATTACATATCTAATATGTCAATTGAAACACTATTGCAGCCTACTATTGTATTTCAGAAGGATGACCCAGGTCAAAATGCGCATACTAGACTAGTAAATGATTACGGTTATCCAGTTGAGGGTTTAAATGCTCTTATAGAACGAGGTGTCGATCCTCAAGAGTTGTTGGAAGCAGCGACAGACTCACATCACTCTGGTCCAGCAAGATGGGACTATATGGACACAAGAGATTCTATTACTGACTGGGAGTAAAAACCAATAATTGGTGCTTCTATACTTATACTGTTTCCAAATATTCCCATCTCTCTGCTATCTTTTTCAACGACGCAATGTAAGAATCATTCCTGACTACATAGGTATTGGAGCACCTCAGGACTTACCTCCCCCCTCTCATTTTTCTGGCTTGAGTTCTATAAGCTTTAGCATTAGGTTTTTGTTTGTTTGGTGGATTTGATAGTTTTGCCAGAGCGGCAAACGGAGAGTCTGGACCCAATATATCGCCCAAAGAAAAACCTCCCGTATTGCTATGCCCGTGCACTACTTTCCTCCCTTTTATCCCCTCTGTATATAAACTAAATATTTGCAGAAGCTCGGGATCATCGACGAGATCTGCCTCATCCGATCCAGGGAGAGCAGGTCTTCTCGTAAATCTTCGTAGCCTTCCTGCAACATAGCGATGATCTGGCTCAAAAATAAATCCTGCATCCAAATTATCATGTGCTTGTACCACACTTACTACTGCTTCCCTCCAAACATCCCTATGCAAGTGCTCAGATCGAGGTATAAATCCCATGTATTCTTCATAAGTAGGTAGGTCTCCGCTCACAGATTCATCTACATCTTGATCTCCATGCATCTTCTGGAGGAGCTGAGTAAGATTATCTCTTGTGAGATGCTCAAGATGTATCTGATCAAATCGTGGCAATGACCCGTCTGAACTGTGAATTGGATTACCATCATGATCTGATGATACACTGAGCATAATCTCTCTTATCAGTGCTAAAGTTTGATTATTTACTCGCCCACTTTGACTAGCTTGAGCAACGGTCGCCTTTAATTGAGCCGGTGCGATAACTCTTGCCACTGCATCTATCCACAATAGGCTTGCATTTTTTATACCATTTTTGATGTCTTCTATTCGTTGAGTTTTACTAAATCTTGAACGACAATGTCCAAGCAGGTCTTCAAGTCGCTTTGCAATCAAACCTCTTTCACCACGGGATAAGAGAGATGCGTGACTTGTCAATCTGCTCTCTGCTGATAATACATGGTTATGAATCTGGTTCAATACACGATGCCCATACCTTGCCAATTCTTCCCTATTTGGATTCGGACTATTTGCCTGAGCATTGAATGTTTCTATACTCGTAAGTACTGGAGTAGTCGGATCTCTGGGATCTCTTATGGTCTGTAAATCTACTTTTAAAGCATCTGTACGGCTTTTGAATCCGACCTGAGTTCCCGTCTGAATTGAGGTTTTTACCTCGCCAAAATAATCACCAAGATGAAAAAGACCGCCAAAAATTTGGGCCATAATATCAGGGTCGCTCTCTAACGGTTCAATAATGTCTGCAACCTGGCGTGCCAGAAGTGTTTGCAAATTATCCTGATCTGTATGTGTTGCCGCTAAGTACGTCATGTAGGGAATTGCACGTATCAGACGGATCATTGCTACATTTTTGGGGGACTCGGACTTACTTTCGATTTCAGCGATGAGTTTTGCATTCGATGCTCGAAAATCTATACCTCCTCCTTTGGTCTGACCAACTCTCAATCGAAGAAGTGTCCACAAGAGTGGAGAAATCAATTCTTCAGCAGGTGGCGAATTACGCATTCCCTCAGGAGGGTTTATATCCTCCTTTGAAACCGGACATATCAAAACTCTACTGTCAGGGGCTGGAACTGACACAAGCATAGGAATGGGTGTTTTTCCTTCTGGGATAAACTTAGTTAAAGAATATGAAGCACCATCTGCTACCATCTCTATAGCTGCTCGTTGAAGCATATCAAAGGATGCCGTATCTGAAGACTGATGCCATCTTAATCCTAATTCTCTTTCAAACGCTGCATCGATCAAATTCATTGGTGATTCCACTTCTCCTGCTTCGGCTTGTGCTCCTACTAATTCTGCTCTTTTTTCTATCGTCATATTGTTTATAGTAGAAATAACGCTAAAACACGGTATATTCTACTATATACAAATACACTCTTTCATCAATCTCATCGTCTCTTCAGCAATCTTTTTGACCGATTCATCTGAATAAAAAGCAAGGTGTGGCGTGATGACGACATTAGCTTGATGTATTAACGGTTAATCTTGGGAAAACGCTTTTTCTCCCTCAAGAACATCAAGCCCAACCCATCGGAACTTTCCAATATTTTTAATCAATGCTTCCGTATCAATAAGCTCTCCTCGTGCAGTATTTAATAAGATAACTCCGTCTTTCATAACCTCAATAATTGAAGTATTTATCATATGTCGCGTACTTTCAAGAAGTGGCGCATGAAGCGTGACAATGTCAGAACGTTTGGCTAATTCTTCAAGCTCAACATACTCATATTTCAATTCTTTTTGGGCGGCATCGTTTTTATATACATCAAACGCTATGACTTTCATCCCAAATGCACCGGCAAGCTTTATAACCTCAAGCCCGATTCTCCCCGTCCCAACAACACCAAGTGTTTTTCCTTTTAATGCGATTCCTAAATGCCCTCGAAAGGAAAATGTTCCTTTTTTGATCTCATCTTGGGTTGAAAGGATATTTCTGGTTCCCGTGAGAAGTAACGCAAACACATGCTCTGCGATATTGAAAGCTCCATAATCTAGAATATTTTTTACTTCGATTCCGTTTTCTTTGCAGTACTGGAGATCAACATGATCAGTTCCAACGGTTCGGGTGACGAGCAATTTCAGATTGGTAAAAGAGCTGAGGGTTGATTTATCAGCATTTGATCCCGTTTTAATCGAAATGGCATCGACCTTTGATACATCCTCAGATAAGTCAATTGATTGTAATGATTCCGTGCGTGTATCCCCTTTCAGGTGTTTTTGTAATTCTCCGTCAACGTCAAAGTGAATGATGTTCATATTGTGTTAATTAAATAATATTACGCTCTGTATTGGTATACCATTTGACCATTTGCAAAAGACTGTTCTTTAATAGTTATTTTGTTTGCATCCATAGTTACGATATGAAAATACCCTCTTCCCGTGGACTCATACATGGGTACTTTTTGGTCAGGGTTTAGATAAAACTGAATAGCAGTACTTCCAACACTCGCATACACTATCCCATCTTGAAAAGTTTGAGTTGAACGATGGATATGTCCAAAAAAAACTCCTCTCACCTGGTTTTTATATGAGACGAGCAATTGATGAAATGCTGTTCCATTGGTTAAAAGCATATTCTCATCAAACCATGCACTATCAAGAGTTAATGCAGGATAATGAATAAAAAAAGTGAGCGACTTTCCAGAATCCAACTCTTTCTTCACTAAACTCATCTGCTCATCTGATATGACTCCATGGGGATCGATTGCATCAGGACCTCTTCCATCAAGGGTCATAAAATGATGCTCCCCTACCGAAAATCGATATGAATTGAGACTTGATGAAAGTTCTTCAACATTACTTGAAGATAGATATTTTTTAATTTGCTCAGATCGGTCATGATTTCCGGTCACAAAATACATCGGAATCCCAAGGCTCTCAACTTCTTTTGCCATGAGTTTATATCCCTCTTCATAACAATCTGCGGTAATATCGCCGGTATGAATAATAAACGCTGGTTTGAAAGGGAGTGTTTTGACCGTAGTTAAAAAATGCGAAAATGCTTCAAATGTGTTTACGTCATGCTGGACAAACTCTTTATCGGGTCCAAGATGCGTATCTGAAATATGAAGAAAACGTATGGGTTGCATAGAAGGTTATTATATCAGCTATTTCTTGTTCGATTTTTCCTCAATCATGGCACTTACAACAGGGAGATATTTTTTAAGTTCATTTACCAAATGATTCCGCGCTTCTTTCGCATTCTCTTTTCCTGACTTGTATTCCCAGCTCAAGGTAAAGGCATACAGCCATAAAAGAAAGTATATATACACAAGTGGAAAAATATAGTCAAATTCCTTGCGTTCCTCTTCAGTAAGACTTTTCACAAAGGTATTTTTGAGCCTCTCTTGAAATCTCTGATTGTTCCAAGAAAAAACATATCCAAAACAAAAATCGAATGCTACATTCGCATAAGATATAAATTCAAAATCAATAAAATACAGCTTATTTTTTGAAAAAATGATATTTGCCGGATGTAGATCCCCATGCGAAAGATATACGTTGGTATTGTTGAGTAATGCGCTTTTTTTTCGAAACAATTCGTATGCTTGGACGATGATTGGTTGAGGCGTCCCATCGGAGTATCGGTTTATTCTTTTATAAATACTGTTCATCCTGCGTTTATATATATTGCTCGTCAATGTTGGAATAGACTGCTTACGAAATGACAGTTCTCGCAAAGCCTTCAAGTGATGGGCAAATAATTTGGGTATTCCCGGGGACTGATAAAAAGAATCATTAAAAGAAAATGTATATGAAAAGGAGCCAGACATTTTACCTTTCACAATACGATATAAATACCATGCAGGAGCTTTGTCGTATCCACTACCAACAATCGTCGGAATAAAATCTATACCACTTTTTATGAGATATTCAGAAATTTTTACTTCATTTGCAAACGTTTTTTTGTCTTTGACATACAAAACAAACTTTAGAGAATACAAATTGTTTTCAGTATCTTTTCCAAGAAAATTTAAGAAACGTCCTGACCAAAAATCTGCGGTGAGCGTTTTTTTTACCGGAATTGAAATGTTATATTTTTCATAAATCTGCTTTCTCTTTTTTAAAATCCGTACCAATGAGTAATGCGCTTTTGCCGTCTTTCGTTTGTCTATTTTTCTTCCATAAATATCGATTTTTATCTTGCCGACTTTTTTTTCTTCATACAATGATTTTGAGTAAAATATGCTGTCTAAAAATGAATGATCACCATTCTCCATATTGCGTAAGAACGCTTTAGTATCCAGAAGCATGCTTCGCTCATGTGCAAAAAATTGCCACATGACCTCTGATTTGAGTTGGGAAGATTCGACTATAAAGTGAAATGCTACCGAATCGCCAAATACCTTGTGAAACACATATCTCACTCGTTGCTCTTCAAAGTCCGAACAGATTATGACGGCATTACTTATGCCTTTTGGGATGCAAATATTCTTTTTAATAAAATATGCACCGCTGAGCATATCTTGTGATTCTTCTTCTTTTTTTATTTTCTTCTCAGAAATTCCAAGCTTTACCAAATAGTGCTTCATGAGTTCAGCTTCGGTAACAGGAATAGTATGAGAATGGCGGAAACTCCATTTTCCCGAAACAATAATAGTGGAGACTTTGCCCAAGTGGTAAATCTTATACGCGTGATCGAGTCTCCTTTTTACAAAAAAAGGGAGAGTATGTCTGTTGGTCAGTCCTCCAGAAAGCACGATGATGGTTTTTACTGTAGATAAATCCATAAGAATCATTGTAATTGTAGATTATTTTTCTCAAATTACGAGTGAATTTCAAGAAGTTTTAGTCCATGGATACGGATCTACTTTTCCAGAAGCAGTTCGGTGATATTTGCCAAATTCTGTAATCTCTTTGAGCTTTTCCCCATCAATGACCGGTCCCTCAACACACATCCTCCATCCCTTTGGATCGACACTGCATGAGCCACAAATGCCGATTCCACATTTCATATATCGTTCAAGCGATAGTTCAAATGGAATATTATTTTTAAAACAAATAGCGGCAACTTTCATCTCCATGATTTCTGGTCCGACGGTATAGACCTTAGATAACATCCCTCCCCCCTTTGGGGTACTCCCTTCGGAAGGGAGATCTTTAACAGGTCCCCCTTCAGGAAGGGGGTGTCCGAAGGACGGGGGATGTTTTTTTACGTATTCTTCAAACACCTGCACATTAAACCCTTTAAACCCTAATGACCCGTCATCGGTTGAAAGATGAAGCACCGCTCCAAGTTCTTTCATCCAGGAAAGATACAAGAGCTCCTCTTTGGTACGTGCTCCAAGAAATACGTGCACATCAATCTTCTTCTCTCGAGCTTCTTTTGCAAGGTTAAACAATGATGCCATGCCATATCCTCCCGCGATTAAGGCTATTGAGCCTGAATCGGGCCCGCCTGCCGGACGGGCAGGTAATGAGAATGCTGATCCAAATGGTCCGCGAAATCCAACCATATCGCCCACCTTCATACCGTGAAGTGCTTTCGTCGATTCTCCCACTGCAGCAACGGTAATCATAAACTCTCCCTTTTTTCGAGAAACTATTCCAAACGGCTTTTCATCATAGCCCGGGATCCACGTCATCACAAACTGACCAGGTTGAAAATCCATTTCATATTCAAAAACAAACGTTTTTACTCGATCATTCTCGATGATGATATTTTTGATTGGAAGAATAAGTGGCTTTTCGTTTTTCATATATTTGCTATTCCTTTCATCTCTTCAATCGAACTATAATTATTTTTCTCCATAAATACACTCATCTCTTCCGTCACTTTTTTAAATATATCAATCCCTCGATAATAAATTCCCGATCCAATCCCAACCGCAGTTGCCCCAGCCATGATAAACTCGATTGCATCTTCTCCCGTATTGATCCCACCTGTTCCAATGATGGGGATTTTCACTGCTTTGTACAAATTGTACACTGCGCGGACTGAAACCGGTTTGATTGCAGGACCTGACAAACCGCCAAATTTATTCGTTAAAATGGGACGCTTTGTGTGAATGTCGATTATCATTCCTGATAACGTATTTGTGGCAGTCAAAGCATCAGCGCCAGCCGCCTCTGCCGCTTTTCCAACATCAATGATATTTGATGCATCTGGCGTGAGTTTAACAAATACTTTTGTTTTTCCCGCTATTTTTTTCACCTGCGATACTGCCCGAGTTGTGGCATCGGTGTCGAGCGCAAACATGAGTCCAAAATCATTTTCGGTATTCGGGCAGGATAAATTGAGTTCAATAGCAACAGGATTTGAAGCGATCAGTTTTTCTGCGACTTTTGCGATATTGTCGACCGTATCAGCAAAACAGCTTGCAATGACGGGGATTTCCAAAGTATCAATCATCTCTTTGAGAAGTCCGACTCCCTCATCGACTCCTTGATTGGAAAGCCCAACTGCATTGGTGAGTCCTTGTCCCCACGAGTAAACGGTGGGATTGTGATGACCCATGCGCTCAGCATGACCGATGGATTTACAGGTGACGGCGCCCGCGCCATTTTCCTCACAATATTTGAGAGATGCAGAACTCACTCCCATGATCCCTGAGGCGAGAATGGTCGGGTTTTTGAGTTTGATTCCGGCGAGGGTTGTGGAAAGATCAATCATATGAGTATTATATCAAATGATGAGCATGCTTAACTTGATGCAGCCAATAATGCCCGCATTTCTTTTTCTACTGCAACGACCTCAGACTTCGACATAATGTCCGTTTCCGATCTGGTTTGAAGAAACTCATCTGCAAATTTCACAAATTGTGCATTTGAGCCTTGAAAATACTGGTCATGCTCCCTTTGATAGCTTTGCAGACCGATATTCATCACGTTTATTGCTAATGCATTTCTCGGTGGTAAACCGAGATCTTTTCGAACTCTTCTGATAGTACCGAGACCAATTGCTGATGGAACCCTTTCCATCGCATGTTCTCGTTCCATTGCAAGTTTTCGGGCATCTTCTTCTGGCATTTGAGACATATTTACTAAATCGTGTCGAGTGTGTGAAATTGATTTATTAAAATCTATCTTATGACCTACATCATGCCCCAAATTTACAAAGCCAAAATCATTCACAATCAATGGCATGTGTATTTGTGCCCCCTCAATTCGGGTGCCATGATAATAAAATGCATTTCGAACATATTCGTCATGAGGAGAATTACCTCCTCGACGCAATACCTGCGATAATTGATCTTCAAAATGTGGTGCATATGGCGGAATACTTTGTTGAATCCATAAACGCGCGTCCTGTTTCGTAAGCATAGGCACCAGATCCATGCTTTTCCCACCAGCCGCAATTACAAACGACTCAACCATGAGGGGATTTGGTGATGTTTTAAATAATTCATCGACTTTTTCTCGAACTCTTCCTCTCCTATCTTCATCAGATATTCCTTGTAAATAATGCGCCATAGGTCGAAGCCTGTAACGCAGATCATACCCATCTTTACTTGTCAGATTAAGATGAAACGGTTCGGTCACGTCCCCTTCTATATTCCATATTTCAACATCAGGCATCGATAGCCCGAGTCTGAGAAGTGGTAAGGAAGCAAATTGATCTATTTCTTTTGACTCAGGAACTCCTGATATCGATTCTCCAACATCCATACATCATTATATATTCAAAAGCGATTTATGTAATCCACTCCCTCATCTCATCCAACTCCCACGTATTCACCACATCTTTTTTCTCAAGCCATCCACGCCGTGCCACAAACACTCCATATTTCATCCAATCCATATGGCGGGCGGCATGAGCATCGGTATTTATGAAAAACTTCGCGCCCTTTTCCACCCCTTCTTTAACAAGCGAGTCTGGCAGGTCCAGACGTGATGGACCCGCGTTTATCTCAAGTGCTTGATTGTGCTTTATGACATGTTCAAATATCTGATCCCAGTCCAGCTCAACACCTTCTCGTTTTTCCAACAGTCGCGCGGTCGGATGACCAAATATCTTTACTTTTGGATAAGATAATGCCTTGAGTACTCGCTTTGTCATTTCAGTCATATTCATCTTAAAAGAAGAATGCAACGAAACAATGAGATAATCGACATATTCAAATGCCGCGTCAGGAAGCGCAAGCAATCCATTTGGCAAAATATCAACTTCAAGTCCGATAAAGTACGGAAGCTTCAGACTTTTCATAACCATATCAATATGATCTTTGCGTAACCTCATAACCCTCACAACCTCGTCCTCTGTCAGACCTTTTTGTTTAGGATTGTGCTCGGAAAAACCAATGTACTCATACTGCAACTCTTCTGCTTTAGCTACCATTTCTTCATATGTATTGAGCCCCAAATCATGCGACGTTTGTAGATCGTACGAACTGTGCATATGAAAATCACCTTTGATGTCACTGTTTTCAACAAGCTTTGGTAGTAATCTTTTTTCGGCAAACTCAATTTCTCGAGTCCCTTCTCGCATTTCTGGAGAAGGTGTTTGAAGCCCGAGGAATGAATAGAGCGACTCTTCATCTGAAAATTTTTGAATACTCACTTTGTCTTTCAAGTTTTTTATCCCATACTCATTGAGGGAGTATCCCTTTTTCAAGGCATATTCTCGCAGTTTTATATTGTGAGCCTTGCTCCCCGTGAAGTATTGAAGCATAGAACCGTAACTTTCCGCGTCTTGCACCCGCAAGTCAATGCGGATATTCCCAGCAGCAAGAATGGATGCTTTTCGTTCTCCCGCTGCTTCGACAGATCGTTTGCCAGGGTATTGTAAAAAATGATCAACGATTGTTTGCATATCTTTCTCCTTTGCAACAATAGCAAGGTCAATATCTCCAATTGTTGCAACTCTCCGCCTGAGAGATCCGAGGGAATCAATTCGCTTCACAATCGGACCAAGTTCATTCATGTATTTGATGACTTCCGTTGCAATTTCAATGGCATACGGCATCGGCATCCGCTCTTCTCGCCGATCCTGTCTCTTAAAAACCTCAAGCCCCTCGATGATATCATTTTGGGATTTGCTACCAAATCCCTCAAGGCCCTCAATTGCACCGGCTTTTGCCAAATTTCGCAGATCATCAATCACTGTTTCTTTTTCAGTAAGACCAAAATGCACAACCAGTCGAAACGCTTTTTTAGGTCCGATTCCCGGGACTTTCATGAGGAGAAATACTGAAGGTGGAATTCCTTTGAGAATTTCATTGAGATGTGATGACGTCCCATTTTCAAACAACTGGGAAAGTCCTGATCCAATCCCAGGACCGATTCCGGGTACTTTTTGGAGCTTCCCTTCTTGCCAAATATCTTTAAGCTCACGTGAAAGATGTTCGACCGTATCTGCTGCTTTTTGATAGGCAATTATCTTAAATCGATTGTTTTTATCAGAATCTGGACCTTGTTGCAAAAGATATGCAGCAGCAATATTTCGCAAGATTTCAGCGATTGATTTGTTTGAAAATTGATCTTCTGAAGTCATTGATCAATTATACCTATTCAATTTAAAAACGATACACCGTTTCTCGCTTATTATTGTGAGTAATTCTTGACGCATCAAGCACTCGAACCGCATGTGTTGGCAAGGAGTCAGTATCAAAAAAACCATATTGAATCGGCGCCTCATTTCTGTTATCAACCAGCCATTGATACTTAGTGAGTTCATCCGCCGTCACTTGGTACTTTCTAATGAGAGCATCTGTCACTTTCTGGAGAATATTATTAAAGAAATCTCTGCTTCCCGGTGATTCATTTTGAGCTTTCTTTTTCAGAAGTGTTGTACGAATTCGTTCTCGTTCTTTTTCGATTTCATCGACTTTAATCTGGTAGCGAGCATAGTCTAATCTATCGGTTTCCAGTCGCCTTTTCGCTTTTCCTTCCAATCTCCATAATCGATATCCATATATATTATCAATGAAGTCAACCCCAAGCTCGTTATTCAATAAGATATTTCCAACTTCACGCAGCGCCATAACGCCCATAATCGCATGCTGTTTGTTAAATTCGCGAACAATTGCAAGATCCCTCAAGCAGGAAGCATTTGAAAAATCATCAAGATTCATAAACTCCCAAAGAATCCTTTCAACATCATTATCGGTATGATTGCCATTTTTTGGAACCTGTATTTTTTTAAATATTACGTCTACAACCGAATCAATAGAACTTCCACTTTCCCAATTCCAACTAAACGGTCGATGCTCTGAATGTACACCTTGAAATGTTCGAAATATTGCATCCCAATAGGGAGCGACCATATCTACGAGATCTGACCACACAACAATCTCCGTAGAGGACTTGAGTTGTTGTTTATCACCATCACTTAAATCAAGAATGGGTCTATGGTCATTTTGATGATCAAGAAGTGTATCGACAAAATCTTGCTCAAACTCTTCTGATAACCCCCATTCTCTTTTACGAAGATTCATGAAACCATTTTCTTGCTTTTCCACTTTCAGAAGTTGCAAGAGTTGAGACCTCGACAATGTAGTAAGGTCCAATGAATCGTCTAGAAATAGTCTTCGGAGCTCTTCGGGATCATTGATATCATGAGCCCGTATATTGTCTTTTTTAAACATTTTAGCGATACTTCCTGGCTCGTCGTGTCTCATCATCATAACTGCTGCAAGACCCATAATCTCTTCTGCCTCATTTTTTTCAACACCGACCGCATTTGCATATTCTTCGCTCAACGCAAGCATCTTGACCGCTGCCCCCAACGCATGTCCTTTTTTTGCATGCAACTGATCTTCAGGCTCATACGCCATGTTCCATAACGAAGTAGTTTGCTGATCCCAATCATGAAAATACGGAAACAGCATCATCCCGTGGAGAAGTTTTTTCCCAAAGTCACTTTGAAAAAATTCCGGATTTGAGTCATTGAAATGGTCGATAATTGTCTGAAGTGTCCGCTCTACGTGACGAGCATGGTGATGTCCATGATGAGCAACTTCAGCATTATCAAACGTTACAGAGAGCTCTTTTCCACTACTAAGCCCCGAGGTAACATATGCAAATCGGAATTGGTTTGCCCGCGCTTTTGCTTCCAGGAGTTGTCGTCCAAATGGTTGTGCTTTTTGGTATTCTGGATCATCTTCGAGATTACGGAACTGATTGGGCACGGGAAGCCGCGTCTCATCCAGGAAGTATGGATCAATAAATGATAGTTGTATAGGTCTTTCTTGAGCCGACACTAATTAAAATTGATTAAAAATATACATCGAGTATAGCATTTTTCCCTATATATTATTGTATTAAGGACAAAAATTGATATAAATCAAGAATAAATTGAATAACTCCTTCCCACATCCAAATTCTCCTTGTATAATGTGAGCTATCATATGAAAAAGCGTCCGTTTATTCTTGGCATCGCCGGTGGCACCGGCTCCGGTAAAACTACCATTGCTCATAAAATCAAAGACTATTTTAATCACGATGTCGTATACATCCCCCATGATCGCTACTACAAAGATCAGTCTGAAAAATCCATGGAAGAACGAGTGAAAACCAACTACGATCACCCTGATGCACTTGAAACTGATCTTTTTATCAGTCAAATGAACGATCTTTTGGAAGGGAAAACAGTTGAAATTCCTCAATATGATTTCACCAATCACACGCGAAAAAAGGGAATTACAACTTCTGTCTCCCCGTCTCCCTTTATTATCATTGAGGGTATCCTCATTTTTCACGAACCAAAACTTCGCGACATAATGGATCTCAAAGTTTACGTAGACGTTCCAGCTGACATCCGAATCCTCAGAAGAACAAAGCGTGACATAGAGGAACGCGGTCGGACACTTGATTCATGCTATGCGCAATATGTGACATTTGCTCGGCCGATGCATGAGCAGTTTGTCGAGCCGACAAAAGAATTTGCAGATATCATCGTCCCGCGCGGTGGCAAAAATGAAAAAGCAGTGACAACATTGATCCATACGATTGAAAAAAGATTAAAATAATTAAAAACCTTTGATTATTATTTCGAATAAATATATGCCAAATCCACAACTCATCGAATGGAATTTTAAAGACCTAGTATTAACAGCTATCAAAAAAAATGGTGGGTGGGTGAATGCTCACGCCCATATAGATCGTGCTTTTACCATCAGTCCAGATAGTCTTGATATTTACAAAAAATACATGCTTACTGAAAAATGGGATATCGTTGACGCAGTAAAAAATGCCAGTGAAGATGAATATTATCGACGCATATCTGCAGCTCTTGAGCTTATGATCAGTCAAGGAGTTACGGCAGTCGGATCGTTTATAGATGTAGATCCAATTGCGCAAGATCGTGCTATAAAAGCTGCTCTCAGAGCAAAAGAACAGTATAAATCACAGATCACCGTCAAACTCATAAACCAAACTCTGAAGGGAGTAATCGAACCTCAAGCGAGAAAATGGTTTGATATCGGCGCTGAAATGGTTGATATTATTGGCGGGCTACCCAAGAGAGATGAACGAGATTATGGAAAAGGTGAGGAACATTTTGACGTTCTTCTTTCGACTGCCAAGAAATTGGGCAAAATGGTACATGTACACGTTGATCAATTTAATGTTCAATCAGATAAAGAAACCGAGATGCTTGCAGACAAAACCATAGAACATGACATGCAAGGAAAAGTTGTTGCAGTGCATTCTATTTCTCTGGCAGCTCAACCAAAAGAATATAGAGAAACTGTATATAACAAATTAAAAGCAGCAGATGTGATGATGGTCGGATGTCCTACTGCTTGGATCGACGCACCTCGACATGAAGAACTTCAACCATTTCACAATGCACTCACTCCTGTGGATGAACTTGTGAAACATGGAATCACTGTTGCGATTGGCTCTGATAATATCGCAGACTACATGCTTCCGTTTACCGACGGAGACATGTGGAACGAACTCAAACTTATGGCAATCGGAAATAGGTTTATGAATATGGAAGAACTTGTCAAAATCGCAACGGTGAATGGAAGGAAAGTATTGGGGATTTAGTAGTTATAGTAGATAGTAGTTGGTAGTTATGCCTATATGATAGCAAAATCGTTCACTAATCTTGTTGTGTGGCAAAAAGCTCATACATTAGCCATTCACACATATCAAGTGGTACATAAATTTCCAAAAGAGGAACTTTATGGATTGACTTCGCAGATTAAGAGAGCTGTTGTTTCGGTAAGCTCAAATATTGCAGAGGGATTTGCCCGTCAGTCGAATAAAGAAAAGATTAATTTCTACTTTATTGCTCTTGGATCTTTGACAGAAATTCAAAGTCAGCTGTTATTAGCACAAGACCTACTTTTCATAACTCATGAACAGTGTTCAGCTTTAATAGACGAAGCTACGGTTGTAGGAAAAATGCTCAACTCATTAATTTCAAAAATTAAAAGTAATAACATCTAACTCCCAGCTACTAACTACTAGCTCATTTCTTCACTCTTGCTGACTGCAATTTGTCTACCAGCTCTTTTGCGACCTCGACCGATGTCACCATCTTGACATTGTTTTTGACCGCCATCTGTCTTATAACTTGTCCATCGGTACGTTCTTTATCAGAACGTTCTTCTTTATCAGGGGCAGTTGGAATATTGATAATGAGATCAAATCGATTTGACAAAAGCAAATCCTGAAGATTTGGCTTCTTGGCTGGTTCTGATATTTTATTTACCAAAATTGCTCCAATTTTTTCCCGAGACAGATATTTATGAGTTTTGTATGTTGCATACAGCTTGTACCCCATATCGGACAACGTATGAATGGTCTTTTTCAGCTTCATCTTATTTTCGCGTGATCCGATCGACAAGAGTGCCGTTTTTTCAGCACGCTGTGAAAGTCTCATCTGAAGAGTATAGAGTTCTATAAAGCCAGGACTTGCATTTTGGTTGAAGTCCGTGCTTGCCATGAAAGTCGCAAGCTTCTCCTCAAAAATCGTATTTGGAGTCTCAACTGCCACCGCTTCCACTCGTCCTTTGTAAAGTCGTAGCTTGACCGTGCCGGTCACTTTTTCATTTTGATTCTCGATATATGCATTCAAGTGATCAAGAAACGGCTCATACCAGAATCCTGCATAAACCGTATATGCCCATTTTGTATCAATTTCGGATTTGAATTCATTTTCCATGCGTGTCGAGACATACTTTTCCAGATTTCGATGCGCTTCAATGATCACTTCTGCGGCCGGTGCCTCATACACTCCGCGGACTTTGAGTCCCACGACACGATCTTCGATATGATGGGTGACTCCAACACCGTGTTTTGCCCCCACATGATTGAGATGAAATATGAGATCTGCAAGCTTCATTTGCTTCCCATTTACTGCAACGGGCAGACCCTTGATAAATTCTATTTCCAAAATTTCTGCTTTATCTACTGCATCTTCAGGAAGTCGCGATACTTGAAGAATATCTTTGAGAGGCGGGATGAGTGCGGGATTTTCGATCTCTCCCCCTTCTCCGGTCACTCCCCACATATTATCATCATACGAATATGGCTTTGCAGCAGTTTGTTTGACGGGAATATTGTGTTCTTTTGCATACTCAAGTTCTTCATCTCGTCCCATTCCCCACTCACGGACCGGTGCGATGATTTTAACATCAGGGTTCAAGGCAAGACATACTCCCTCGATTCGTACTTGATCATTTCCTTTTCCGGTGCATCCATGAGCGATGGTATCGGCGCCTTCTTGAGCTGCGATTTTAACCGCCCATTTTGCAAGAAGTGGTCGTCCAATCGGCGTAGACATATGATAATGCCCCTGATAAGATGCATTTGCTTTGATTCCTTTTGAGATATACTCATCTGCAAACTCATCTTTTGCATCAATGACCATGGCTTTGATTGCCCCAAGTTTCAGTGCTTTTTTTCGAATTGCATCAAGATCGTCTGCTTGTTGTCCAATGTCAATCGTGAGCGCAATAACTTCCGCATTATATTCCTCTTGAATCCATTTGAGCATGACCGAAGTGTCAAGTCCACCCGAATACAGTAAAACAACTTTTTTTACTTCTCCTTTTCGACCTTCATAACTTGAGACTTTTACGTAATCCTGTTTCTGTTTCATAGTAAAAATTGCAAATGATAATGGGAAAAAAGGTAATTTTTAATATTTTACACCATAATTACACAGAATATACACCTTTTTGGGAGACAAAGCAAGAAAATCATCTTCGGAAAGTCTGAGGGTTACGATTCATCAAAATCACTGACCAAAGTAGGTCAATAAATTGCTTTGAACGTGTGCGTTTGCTCCCGTACACAAGACGATATGAGGGTGGGTACCATTGTCATTTTTGGATTCACGGACAAATGTGACTGTTGTCAGGGAAGGTATATCCCCTGATCTGGCCTGCTGTAATGATCTTCGTTCACAAAGCACATCCATGAGGTCAATCGTACTTTGAGGAATACTTTTTCCAGGGAACAATTCTGCCATACGCGCCCGTAATGTACCGATTTCCGCTTTTTGAGCTATGGAAAAAATGATATTTAATTCAACTAAATCAAAGCCATAGTGATCCTCGACTTCTCTATTAATTTCAGCATATTCTGCTACTTCATTGACGGCATCTCGAATACCTCTTATCTCATTAAGGATCTCTTCGCTCCTTCTTTCTGATTCATTCCCCAATGCGTCTATTGCATTTAGGAGCGGAACATCATTCCTTTTTGATTCAAAAATGGAAGGTTTCTTACCACAAAGCACTCTAAGATGAGCCCTTTGAGAACCTTTATTCCCTCCATTCATGTGGGTCTCAGGAAGTAATTCCATATCTCTTTGAGCCTTTGGTTCGACGTGACCGTTCATACGAATTTCATTTACATATTCCAATAAGACCGCCTCCATTTTCTCTTTCTGTGTTGTCGGAATATGCATCCCTCCGACTGTTTCTAGGCGATAATCTTTATCAAACACCACTTCTATCAACTTCCCCAACAAAACGATTTCTGCCCGAAAGCCCCCTTTGTGAGCCGTAAATACAATATTGTCAAATCCAAGGCCATACATAGCCCCTGAACTACTTCGACCATTCTTGAAATTCACTTGATCCCCTCGCAAACTGAGCGTGCTCAATCCCGATCGGGCAGAGATTCTGACTTCTTCAAGATGTTGTTTATCTTCATCTGCCAGGTCTCTAATTCCGATATCGGATATCTCAAGCAGTAAATCCAAATCCAATTGAGCCCCTGATTCAGGTATTTCTCTCAATTTAGTAATGGTATTTCTCATATGGAAACACATTGCCTCACGTAAATAACTCGGTACGGGACTTTCATATTGGTTGAGTGGCACATTCCAGTGTCCGATCATGGGGTTTCCACTTGGCAGTCGGCGTATCACAGATTGGATCCTGGTTCTTCCATCAGGGCTCAAGTAATCCATAAGCCGTAACCTTGTCCACAATACCTTCATTTCACGTACAAAATCAAGTTCATCTTTTATTTCAAAAACCCCCGCTCCTTCAATATATCCAGTTTCAGACATTTTTTGCTCGATAGCTTTGTATCCTGCCTCAAACGATGAATATTGTATTTTCGGATTTAAATTCTGTGCAGGTTCCTCTAGTGGGATAGTATCGGGCAGTTGCAATCCGCATTTCAGGTAATGACTACCCATGAAATACATCATCCTATATGCAGCATCAAGTGTCGCGTGCTTTCTCAAATCTTGAGTTCCTGCAATGCGATCTTCAATCAGCTCTTTCAATCCTCCACTTTTATACATGGGATAGAGAGATTGGAATAGTTTCAAACCTTCAGGAGTATCAAATGTTTCGTCAAGTTTGCGAAGCATCGGCACAACCACATAAAAAACGGCATGCTCAATTTGCTCTGGAGTGGGTTTTTTATTATCTGTTTCTCCGTTTGCAAGTCGTGCGGGATACGAAAGTACCCGATCCATGACGATATCATATGCAGGGTGAATGGTATCTTCATCAATGAGGGGGATTGGCTCTTGAAAAACCTCACCGGGTATTTTTTCTACCTCTTTCAAAAAAGCGTTAAAAACTTTATGATGTCGATTTTCAGACCCTTGACTCGTTCCATCTGCAGGATACGCAAGAGGATACAAAAATTCAGCTGCAGGTATGGTATGACCGGGTTGTGTACCCCACTGTATAAATTCTCTACTGTACCTACTGCGGTCTTGAGCATTCAGGCTTGAAAGTCCTAAAAGCCCCTGGGCAATTATCGGTGGCAGTTCCCGTGAATTTTCACCTTTTTCACCTTCAAATTCTTTAAAAATTTGTGTCATAAAATCATGTCGATTTTTATTGGAGTATTATAACATATTTATACTTATAGTATTATATCAAGTAAGTTATTATGTGAAATTTTAGGTTGATAATTGAAAATAGATAAAATATAGTATTTACTATGACAGAATCATTTGATTTACCACAAGGCGCCACTCCAGATGAAAATTCACGAGGAAAAGTATCTTTGTTCAAGAATCAACAGAACTGGGTATCATACCAATTAAGGAAAATATATTGGAGGTTCTTGGAGAGATTATATCATCATATTAACTTATAGTAAATAGACAATTTTTATTAATTTGCTAAATTTTTACTTGACAACCAATATTTTATAACCTATAATAACTTTCATGCAAACAGAATTAATATCTGATTCTGATCAAGGTACAGAATTTGGTAAAACACCTCCAGAAAACTGGCAAAGTCGATTTCCTTCGTGTGTAAAAGCTGCAAGTTTTCCTGAATCAGTCGACCTATTTCATCCAGAGGCAGATCTTGAATACGTCACTTGGAAAATAGATTACTTGACCAGTTCTCAGTCTCGATTTTTTCGGGGTGATCCTGAGCTTCCTGGACTTTTACTCAATGATATTCTTCATGCAGCACGAATAGATCGTCCTGCTGAGGCAAAATCGCTATTTACTCAAAAGGCAATGGAAGTAATTGTAAATTTCGATGACCTACCAAGAGAAATGTATCCTGTGCAAATTGATCGTCCCGCAATATATCAATTTTTAATTGACACCTATACGGATCCTGTAATTAGTGCAGAGATGGCAGATAAAGCACAAATGATTATGAGTGCCGAGCTTGAAAGACTTTCAATCCAAGGTCAGCAAATTGATCAAATGCTCGCTGAAGAAGATAGGGCTACACAGTCTGATGAGCATACTATGGATCTCGTATGGAATGTGTTATCCGATTCATATCGTCACATCACTCGCTTGACAGAGGCGTTGGCCGTTTTACAACCTCATATTCAAAAACAGCTCAGTCCGATAGTTGAGCTTGACGTTGTTGAGCGTATGACCGATTCGGTAAATATACTTGCACGGTCATTGACCGGAATCATAGATCCTACCCCCATTGGCGATCTATTTCTTGACGAAGATGTGTCCCCTACTGAATCGGACCGTGATGAAACAAGAGAATCAATACCGCTTACAAACTATGCGCCAGCTTTGCTAGAAATATACTCAAATCCATTTGTGACCGATGAAACAAAACAAGGAATGCAGAGAGTCATGAGAAAAGTGACCGATCAAGTTTTGGAAGAAATTACCGTTCCTCTTTTACCGCGTCCGACCAGAGAAACATTGATAGAACGAAACCAAGGCCCAATTGGGGTGCTTCTTTCTGAAACTGAAATTGATGAGCGTACCGCAGAAGAACAAGCAGATTGGGATTCAATGCAACGTGACCACTTTCAATACATCTCAATGTATTTTGCCCACAGGGATGTCCTAGATACGTTTGAACCTGGTATCTCAGCGCATATCGAATCAGCTCTCCATCACTATCGCGCTTCATAAAAAGTCTCTTTAGTTTTCTTATACATATACTTTTTGCCGTGCGTTTTTTGGCAAAAGAAATGCCCTGCCATCTAAGTCCTTGCGGACCTAAATGACAGGGCAATCGAACTACTCAAGGCTTACACCGATATGACTACCTCTGCGATAGAGGTAGAAAAATGTTGTCACACTTGACTAGGGGACCCGGCCAATCGACGTCTGGCCATTCCAGTATCCACCCCGGGGGTGGATTGGAGGACTGGAGCTTCTCCCAGGGGTTGCCCCACTGGGGGTGCCACCACAGCAGGTCTTCCTGCTGTAAAGTGACACATGTCGGGGCGGTGGGGCTGCCGTCAACCCCGCACCAGTCCGTTCCAACGGAGGCCGCGCATACTGGGCTCTCGCCCGAGTCCGCGAGCATGAGTGGAGGAGGAGGCCAGTCCCCATTGTTGCAGTTGGATGGGCGCCAGTCGTGTTTCCACTCATCGGAGTTGCTCATTTTCTGGGTCATTTTCACGACCTCGTACTCCCACACTTGTGGGAACGGATCGATTCGATACCCAGTTACGTTGAAGATTTTGCGCATGTATCCGTACCAAACGCGCCCTCCCCCTCCTCCGTTGGGGGCAATCCACCAACCCGGCTCTCCAAAGACATACCGGATGATTTCTCCGCTATCGAGGCGGTAGAGGATATTGTAACGGGTATGTAGCCACCCGTTTGAACCGGTTGGCAGGTTGGACACTGCTCTGAAGAACTGGCTGACCCAACACCTTATTTTGTTGGGGTCGTTGGGCCAGCCATTGTTTTTTGCAACCTCGGCTTGTACTTGGTCCCTCCAGCCATTCTGCACCCAAAAATCAGGGTGCCTCTCTCGGTGAGGGGCGTAGTCATCTTGGGGGCTATTGGGCTCCCATTCGCCCTTCCAGTTCTTCCTCAAGTCCCTCGACGGGTCCAACCCGCCGGGGAGCCGGCCTTTCATCGACCACACGTAGCCCATGTCTTCCGGGCCATCCCGGTAGACTTCTATCGTCACCGTCCCGTGGCCAGGGACCGTGACTTCCGCCGCCTCGTACGTCCTTCCCTCTTCTAGAGGGATAACCGCCTCGTAGCGCTCGGGCGCCTCACTTGAACCCAAGACGAGCAATGCGACCGAGACGCCTGCCACGGGAAGGGCGACGTGTGCTACCACACATGCCAATCCTACCAACCAGCCAGGGGGGCCAAATGGGATTGCGAGGGCGCATTCCAGCGCCTCTGGTGAATCCGCATTTGCCGCGCTCACTTCGACCAGAGTCGCGGTAACCGCGACCCGCTCATCCGGAACTATCGGCGGATCGTTTGGACGCTCAACCCACGGATTTACGGTCGGCGTGGGTGTCGCGGTCGGAGAGTTGGTTGGCGTCGGACTCGGGGTTTCTGTGGGTGTGGGACTTGGCGTCGGAGTGTTCGTCAGCTCGAGCGTCGGCGTATTCGTGGGCGCCGCGCACGAGAACTGTGGGCCACTGACCGACGGGCCCCACGTCGAGCCTTTAATCGCATGAATCCACCAGGCATTCTGCACGCCTGGACGGACTCCGACACTGATCGAGGTCAACGAAGTATCCACACAATGGTCCGGGGACTGGCATGTCCCGTTCCAGCTGACAGGATCTACGTCAACACGAACAGCGTACCGCTCGGCGCCAGGCGCCGAGTCCCATGAAAGGCGGACCTTGCCATCTGCTTGGCAGTTGGCCACTAGATTACTTGGCACCATGGGTGCTGTGGTCGCTGTTGGCGTGGGCGGTACTGGTGTGGCCGTCGGTGTCGGCGGGACAGGGGTATTGGTTGGCTGGACGACGGGTGTCGGGGTGCGGGTGGACTCGGGCGTAGGCGTCGCGGTGGGAGTATCCGCCGCGTAACAGCGAAGGATAGCCAACCACGCAACCCAAACCGTGGTCGACCCGCCCTGAGCCAATAGGCGCCCAGTCTGCGGGTAAACCAGGTCTCCCCCCCACCATTCAAGGGTCTGCCATGACCCATTCGGGTGTGTTTCCCCAATGGTCGCCGACCCTGAGGGGAGCTGGATCCTAATCATGCGATCCGTACCACCTCCAGTAGCCACAGCCACTCTAACTCCAACTCTGGTGGTATCTCCTCCACCCGCGGGGTTCGTTTCGGTCTTCTGAATCCACCCCAACACCACGTTGGGGTCACTTCCAGCAACGCCGTTGCTGTAGTAGGCGTTGCTGTCAGCCCACCAGTGAAAATTGTTGTTGACCGCGCCACCGCTTCCGGTGACGCCGGTTACAAAGCAATTTTCGCCCGCCACGTTGGCGGCCATCTCCACTCTGTCCCCAACTTTTGGAGCTAGAAGGGCTCCAGTTGAGATGGTTGTTGGGGATGGGAAAGTTTCCTGCGCCCGGACCACCTGCGTGGCTGGGGGCAGAAAGCCAAGGAAAAACGCGATGACGAGCACAAACGAAATCATTCTCCATATTTTTTGCGACATTGCTTAGTCTCCTTTCACTGAAGACGAATATTCTCCCCTCCCCTGTCGCAGGGAAGGAAGAAAAGGCGAGGACAACATTTACTGCCGTCGTTTTTCCCTTCTTTCACTCTCCTTTCTCAAGAACTGCTTGATTGATCCTCCCGACAATCTGTCGGGATTCTTTTGGGCAGCCCGCTCTTGATTGACTGCAAGTAAAACACGATTACTTTATCATGTTCTCTTTGCAGCCAACAAAAGCGTTTATGAGATCAGAAAATGTAGTCTAATTTTTTTGTAAGCCTGAGTTGTTAACGTGCATGATTTCCCTTCTTTGAAATATGCTGATGCTTCAAATAAAGAATCATTCTCGTACTTTACAATGAGTTTGAGTGCAGACAGCTTTTGTCTGTTCATACTCTTGCAAAAAAACTTAAATAGGTATCATTAATATATTCACAGTAGTGAATATAAAATATACATATTAAGTATGTATAGTATAACCTATAATAGTCATTTTTCAAGTTTTTCTGCTTTGCACCGTTTCAGGACGTCTCCAAAAAAATGAGCCAAGGATTTGTGGCGCTGTCTTTGATATAATTTGGCTGGAATGAAGAATATCGCCCTAGTGTTGGAAGTGCAGACAAGTTAGTCTCAAAAACTAATGAGGGCAACCTCGTGTGAGTTCGACTCTCACCTCGGGCACCT
>CAYVKV010000007.1:0-72587 GCA_964452355.1 uncultured Gammaproteobacteria bacterium
AGTCTCTGCAGAATTAGGAGCTTGGAGTGGATACCATGTGCTGGCTCAGTACCTTCATGAGAAGCACTCAAAAAAACATTTTGCTATAATATTGAGTGATGCCAACACTTCCACCACCTTCAAGTAATTTGTCTCATTCGTACATGGTACGACCGGATGTCCATTTTGCTACTCAACATGAAGGAGAAGAAGTGATTCTTGTGGTCAGAAAGCATCCGCTGACACAACTTTCCTGGATGGCAAATGGAGTGCTTTTGTTGGCTCTATTGCTTATGATAAATCTGATCTTCCCGTCATTTTTCCGAGCAAATCAGATACTCGCGATAAATATTTTTGGCATATTTTTTCTCTTTAGTTACTTCTGGATCAATTTCATCTTGTGGTATTTTACGGTGGGGATGGTGACGAACGAGCGTATTATTGATCTGGATTTTTACAATCTTATTTATAAAGAGTTTTCTGCGACAACCATTCGACAGGTCAGTGATATCACCACAAAAATTGGTGGATTTATTGGGTCGTTATTTCATTTTGGGAACGTTTTTGTAAAAACGCAGGGGTTTGAACAGAATATAGAATTCGAACTGGTACCGCAACCATCTGAGATTGTCAAAATTATCAATACTCTTATGAGGGATACCAATCCTTCTTAGAATAGAAAAAATGCACCATTAATACTGTATTATGGAGAATTTTGTTACATTACTTACCATGTCATCGTCAGATGATTTTATTGGACTCTTTATCAAGGCTTTTGCTGTCCTGTTTGCCTTTATGTATCTGTTATTTTCAATAATTATCATCAGGCAGACGCAGGTGATGAACGATACCTTCACCACAAAAATGTCTTCAATACTTTCCACAATATCATTTCTTCAAATCATTTTTGCAGGTATACTGATATTAGTCGCATTATTTTTGATTTAATACATGTTGGCAGCACGGCCAGAAGGATACAAAGGAAAACAATTTGAGCACGGTTTTACTGAGTTTTTTATCACCGGGAATTTTTATGGGGTTTTATCCTTTGAAGACGGTACAACAGAAGATGATGGAAAAAAAAGCTTAGAATCATTTAAAGAAGGACTTCTTTCTGCTGAGATTGATAATTTATCTTCATTTGAACATACGGTAAGCGACCTTATTCTTAAATTGAATTTTCCCGCTCATGTGGGTCTTGCCGTTGGAATGCTTTATAAAGAAGCCTTGTATATCAAGACCGTTGGAGCAGGTCAGGTGTATTTTCGTCGTGGCAAGACATTTGACGCCCTCCTCTCGGGAGACAAAACGGCTTCGGGATATCTTAATCAATATGACTTGGCTCTCTTTACGACAACCAAGATTCAGGATTTGATCGGAAAAACAGAAGATATTCAGGCGTTTATTGAAATTGAAAAACCTGCAGATATTTTACAAAAACTGAACGATCAAGAATATGGTGAAGAAGATCAAGGATTTGCCGCACTTTTTGTTGAGTTTGGACAAACAGAAGACCCATCGTCACTGGTGCCGTCAATAGAAATTCCACAAGCCCCAACAATTGAAGAATCTCAAACATCATCGAGTGTTGAGCCACCAATTATTGTTCAAACGTCCTCCCCAACTCCTCCTCAAGATTCATTGAGATCTGAACCGTTTTTCACAAAAATAGTCGGATTTGTGAGGACAAAACAATTTACTATTATCGCTGCTGTAATCATTCTTGCGCTCCTCACCTGGAGTGTCGTTTTTGGATATCAAAGAAGAGAAGCTGCAAAGATAAAAGAACGTATAGAGACGATCAGTGTCGAGATTGATAAAAAATTGTCTGAAGCTGAAGATGAATCATTTCTGAATTTAGATCAATCAATTATCTTGATCGCCGATGCAAAAACAATGGTAGCTCAGCTAAAAAAAGATCTGGGTGACCATTATGCCAGTGAAGTAGCTCAGCTTGAGTCAAAGATCCAAAAGTCTGAAGGAAAGATTGTCAAAAAAGAATCGAAAGAGTATGAGGAGTTTTACGATCTCACGGTTGAAAATAAGAACGCTAAGGGAAGTATGATCTCAAAGGAAAAAGAACTAGTTGCGATTCTTGATGCTGATCAAAACACGATTTATGTTTTTGATGTCGATAGTAAATCGTTGACGGAATATGTGCATGAAGAGGTTGGTTCAGCGGTTGCAATTGGCATATATAGTGGAGATGTATTTTTTGTCACACAAAAAAAAGGAATATTTAAATTTACCACGCAAAGTAAGGTAAATAATATTGTTGAAGAAGACAGTATGAAAAATGTCGTAGACATGGAACTTTATAATGGCAATATTTATGTGCTTGATGAGGGTACGGAAGAAGTGTACAAGTTTTTGGTCACAGAAGGTGGATATTCTGACAAAAAATCCTATTTTGGTGCAGGACAGACAATGAGTCTTACAGATGCAACTGGTTTTTCGATAGATGGATCTGTGTACCTGTCTACCAAAGATTCAGTTCAAAAATATCTTTCTGGAGTACGAGAACGTTTTTCTCCGGATTTTCCAACTGAAAATGCTCAGTTTGACCATATTTACACCGATGCAGACATTGAACAGTTATACATTCTTGATAAGAAAAATGCTTCGGTTTATATCCTGACAAAAGAGGGGGAGTATCAAAGGCAGATTCAATCAAGTGTTTTTGCAAAAGCTAATGCATTATTTGTCTACGATGATATGATCTTCACCATAAATAACGAAAAAATCTATACGGTGTCTTTAGATTAATATATATAACTTATGTATAATTACCTCCTATGACCAAGATCATCACGTCTGATCACGATCAGGAGATGGTAAAACGCATCATCGATCGAGATGAGCGTGCCCTTCATATACTTTACAAACAATATCGTCCGCAAATATTTGGGTTTGTACACAAACGAATTCCACACAAGCATATAGCCGAAGAAATCACTCAGGATATCTTCATCCAATTTTTGGAAGGATTGCGAGATTTTCGATTTCAGTGTTCGATAAAAACTTTTTTATTTGCAATAGCGCGAAATAAGGCAATTGACTACATGCGAAAAAAGAAAATGAAGCAGGTGTTGTTTTCTCATCTTCCATCATTTGTGGTAGAGGGGCTATCGCACATTATCATGGATGATGAGCTGGAAAGGCATGATCTTCAGCAAAAATTTGAGGTGACGATGCATGAGCTTCCGCATGATTATCGACTCATTTTACGACTAAAATATATTGAGGAGAAATCGGTACAGGAAATTTCAAAGACGTTAGTCAAAACATTCAAATCAACGGAAAGTTTGCTGTATAGAGCACGGAAAGCATTTATTGAATGTTATAACACCAAACCATGAGTCGAAAATATCAGTCATTAAACACTAACAAACTAGACGTACAACTTGATCGGATTTTTGAACTAAAGCCCAACGATCTTCATCTTCCGTTATTGACAAATATCTACAAATTACTCACCAGTCCGCTCAAATCATTGCCCATAATCTTTATTGTTCCGATTTCATTTGGTACGGCAGTTGCGATGTATCTTGTTTTTGGTCCAATAGTTGTTCGACTTGTTTCATTACTTCAACATGGATTTTGAAAAAATTCTTTCACGTGTCGGATCATCAATGATCATTTTTTTTCATCGCGTGGTGCGTCTCGCGTTTTCTCCCTATAAAACCATGCGATCAATCGCCCGTGACGATGATATGATCCAATTGGCGCTCATCATTCTGAGTATTGGGGGGTATTTTTATATTGCCGACAAGCTTCGTCAACATGAACATCATCCCTTTCTTTTATTTAGTCTCACTATTATGCATTTTCTTTTGACCGTAGGATTTTTTACTCTTCTTCGAATGACAACAACCAATGAGAAGGAGATAAAAATAAAACCTGCGCTCCTCACTTTTGGCTATGCGCTCATTCCAACGTTAATTTGGTTTTTGACAAATTCGTGGTTGTATTACGTGCTGCCACCACCACGGACCGTATCACTTCTGGGGAAAGGTTTTAGTATTTTGTATATCAGTTTCTCAATTGCGATTCTTCTTTGGAAAGGAATCACGATGTATCTTGCGGTTCGACAGGTGACAAGATTCACGTTTTATCGCATTATTTATAGCATTCTATTGTATGTCGCATGCATGATCCCGTATTCTTTGTTTCTTTACTCTCTTCGATTATTTCGCATCCCCTTTTTATAAATCTCAAGTCGCATTGAATGATTTCGTTTTTTAAAACGACTATCTTACTATGGATCTTAGATCGTACAAAAACCATTCAGAACGTCGATCTGCATTTGAGAAAGAGCAAGGCGTATCACTTGAAACCATCGGCAATACCATTCAGGATGGCAAAGAGTGTATCCACTGCGAAAATCTCATTGGCGCAGTAGGCATTCCTTTGGGAATTGCCGGACCAGTACAGATTCATGGGTCAAAGGAACACGCAGAAATATATATTCCCCTCGCAACGACCGAAGGTGCGCTTGTTGCTTCAGTAAGTCGGGGATGCAAAGTGATCAATGAGTCCGGAGGAGTATCGGTTATTGCAAATAGCGTGGGAGTGACAAGAGGTCCGGTGTTTGAAGTAAAAAATATCAAAGAAGGGCACCGTTTTTGTGCATGGCTTGACAATCATCAGGAAGAACTTGCGCACGTTGCGCAAGATACATCAGATCATCTGAAGCTCATAAGTACTTCTTCAGCGCATCAAGGTCGATACGTATACGTAAGATTTCAGTTTGATACGGATCAAGCAATGGGGATGAATATGGCGACCATCGCAACTTCCAAAATGGCAGAATATATCGAAGAAAAAACACCGTATAAACTTCTTGCGATTGCGGGAAACTTTGATACTGATAAAAAGCCATCGTGGCTCAATATCATTCTAGGGCGCGGGCAAGTGATTCACGCCGATGTCATTATTCCACAAGAGGTTGTTGCAAAGCTCCTTCATGTGAAGCCTCGTGATATCGAGAAAACAGTGATCAATAAGTGTTGGGGAGGATCGATCATGGCGGGATCAATGGGATACAATGCCCATTTTGCCAATGTTGTTGCGGCATTTTTTGCAGCGACCGGACAAGACTTAGCGCATATTTCTGAAGGAGCACTCGGCGTGACCTATGCCGAAGTACTTGAAAATGGTGATTTGTATTTTTCGGTATATTTGCCTGATATATTGCTTGGAACAGTTGGCGGTGGCACAAAATTGAAAGCACAAACTGAGGCTCGAGCAATTACCAACGCAAAAACAAGCCAAGAGCTTGGAGAGGTTTTGGGAGCTGCGGTACTTGCGGGGGAACTTTCACTTATTGCTTCAATTGCAGAAGGAACGCTTTCAAAAACTCATCGTATGTTAGGAAGATAATTAATTTTATATATGTTTGGCATCGTAGATTACGGATTTTATATTCCAAAATATCGCATCAAGATTGAAGACATAGCCAATCAGTGGGGGAAGTGTGCTGATAAAGTTGAACTATCACTGCGCATTACTGAAAAGGCAGTTGCCGGAACTGATGAAGACGTGCTTACTATGGCATATGAAGCTGCGTCTTCATTTTTATCAGGAGATACAAAAGCAAAAAAACAAATCGGCGCCGTTTTTGTCGGGTCAGAAACATTTCAATACGCAGTCAAGCCCACCGCAACTTCACTTGCAGAGTGGCTTGGTCTTTCACATGATTACCTCGCCTATGATACACAATTTGCTTGTAAGGCGGCAACAGGTGCTCTTATTTCGGCGCTTGGCATGGTAAAATCAGGTGACATTCAGTCAGCACTCGTTTGCGCAACTGATAAGGCAAATGCTCGACCGAAAGACACACTAGAATATTCTGCAGGATCTGGCGCGAATGCATGGCTTCTGGGGCATGAAAAGGTTATTGCAGAAATCGTTTGCTGGCATTCATACTCTTCAGATACGCCGGATTTTTGGCGAAGAGCAAAATCTGAATTTCCATCTCATGCCGGAAGATTTACCGGGACACCTGCATATTTTCAACATTTGGGCGAAGCGGTGAAGCGATTATTACATAAAACCAATACAAAGCCGTCAGATTACCATCATGTCGTATTCCATATGCCAAACGGAAGTTTTCCGTTAAAAGCAGCGCGTCAGCTTGGATTTTCCGAGAAACAGATGGAAGTGGGATACGTGGTGCCTACTCTAGGAAACTCGTATTCTGCCTCAGCGCTCATGGGACTTGTTGCAGTATTGGAAGTGGCGCGCCCCGGTGACAATATATTGTTTGCATCATATGGATCGGGCGCTGGATCAGATGCAATGCAGATGAAAATAACCAAACATATTGATAAAAAGAGAAAGCACTTCAAGAAAAGTATTTTACAGAAAGAATATATCGATTACGCAACATATACAAAGTTTATGAACATGAAATAATATGAGTTCAATCATTGGATATTACTCGACCCAGTTTGGAGAGCTTTGGGACAAATCCCTTGATGATCTCTTTCTTGAGGTTTCAATGGGAATATTGAAAGATCTTCAAATTGAAATAGAGCAGATTGATGCAATATTTTTCGGCAATATGTTGGGGGGGGTGGTTGAGAAACAACTCTTATTGTCTGCACATTTGTCAGAACTTCTGGATGTCAATATCCCGATATATCGAGCTGAGGCGGCATGCGCGTCTGGTGGTATGGCTTTTCATAGTGCTCATGAATATTTGAAAAGTAATCCAAATAAAACAGTGCTTGTACTGGGCGCAGAGAAGATGACCGATATCACCGCATCAGAGATCACTGAAGCCCTTGCAACCGCAGCTTCACACAAAGAGCAATCTGTGGGGCTTACGTTTCCAGGAGTGTACGCGTTGATGGCTCAGGTGTATCTTGATAAGTATGGGTACAACGAAGAGCATTTGGCTGCAATTTCTGTCAAAAATCATGCACATGGAGTACTCAATGATAAGGCACATTTCAGACGATATGTCACCATAGACAATGTATTGGAAAGCCCATATGTAGCATATCCTCTCAAAGTTCTTGACAGTTCACCCATTTCAGATGGTGCTACGGCACTCATTATGACAAATGACGCTCAGATGATAAAAAACAGAAAAAGTGTCACGGTGCTTGCGTCGGAAACTGCAACTGACACCATTTCTATTGCAAAAAGAAAACGACTTGATGAAGTTGAGTCTACAAAAGTTGCTGGAAATAGTGCATTTAAAAAAGCAAACATACAACGATCTGACATTGATGTAATGGAGGTTCATGACTGTTTTTCTATAGCTGAGATTTTGGCACTTGAGGATTTGGGATTTTGGAAAAAGGGCCACGGCGGAAAGCTTGCGCAAGAAATGGTCACTCATCGAGATTCCGGAAACAATATGATCGTAAATACATCGGGTGGTCTCAAGGCTGCAGGTCATCCAGTCGGCAGCACGGGAATAAAACAAATCGGCGAGGTATATTTGCAACTTACTCATCAAGCTCAAGAGCGTCAGGTCAAAAAAGCATCGTTTGGACTCGCGCACAATGTCGGAGGAAGTGGGGGAGTTGCGGTGGTTTCAATATTAGGAATTTAAAGAATACATGTCACATAGCCCAGTCAAAATTTGGCGAAAACAAAAAACCGATCGGGAACTTTTGGGAAAAAGTGGTACGATTGTGTCGTGGACGGAGATTAATGTAGCGCCACCTCAGTACTCATCAAAAACTCCCTACACGGTAATTCTCGTTGAGCTGGAAGATAAAAGTAATGTATATGGTCAGTTTGTGGATTTTGAAAAAAATGATCGAACCATTGGAAAGAAAGTACGAACAATCCTACGCCAGAATGGTGATGTTGGTCCTGAAGATGTGCTTGAATATACCGTCAAGTTTGTCCCACTATCATGATCAGTTACTCAGCTCCCGGAAAGATTATCCTTTCTGGTGAACATTCAGTCGTATACACGAAGCCGGCATTTGTTACAGCCATTGACTTGAAACTTACCTTTCATATAAAAAAAGATAGTTCCAAAAAAGAATTTCCCCAGGACAAAGCAATTGTTTATTGTGAAAAAATAGTAAAAGCATATCTTCAAAAGAAACAAATTCCCTTTCATGATGATCCATATAGTTATTCCATTGATTCAGATATCCCAAAAGGATGTGGTATGGGATCTTCGGCAGCTTTTTGTGTTGCATCAGTTGCGAGCTTTCTTCACTATTACACCGGAAAAGAACATGATAAACAAACCATAAACTCTCTCGCATATCAATGTGAAAAATATTTTCATGGTATGCCGTCTGGCGTAGATGTGAGCGCGTCATGTTTTGGTGGATTGATATTTTACCGAAAAGAATTTGAATTTTTAAAAACCATCTCATCACTCAATTTCAAAATCCCAAAAAAATTTCAAGACCGCATGATTCTTATTAATACCGGAAGACCAATAGAAACAACCGCGGATATGGTAAAACATGTGGGGAATCTTTACAACAAGCATCCCAAAAAAATGGAACAAGCGCTTGCAGGGATCGAGCGCGTGACCAAACGAATGGTAATAAGCATTGTAAAAGAGGATATAAAAATGTTTACCGATGCGCTTGGAGAAAATCAAAAACTCCTTGTTGAGCTTGGCATTGTTTCAAAAGATACGCAGAAATTGATCGATTCTTTAAAGCCTTTTGGTGTTGGAAAAGTTACTGGTGCGGGTGGGGTAAAAGGTGGTTCTGGAATGATACTGTTTTGTGCAAACGACGTACAATCAATAAAAACAATAAGATTAATTCATTCTGATAAAGTTTTTAATTTCTCCCAAAACTTAACAGGGATTATATTTGTCAAGGAGTCTGACACTTAAAACCACCTCCACCTTTATCTATGCATTGTGAAGCCGGAGAACCAAGAGGGTTACCTCCCACATTACAGCAAACCAAAGACGGACCAGGTACACATGTTTGTCCATCCACAACACATGAATTTACCGTTGGTAATACAAAGCGCCAATTACCCTGTTCATCTCGCCTTATCACCCCGAGTATATCTCCCGTGATGACGGTAAATATTCCCAGAACGGCAATGAGGAGAATTATGCCCAGTACTGCATGGGTCATTTGAAGTCGTGCTTTTTCCAGCTTTTCTTGCTCTCCTCCCGAAGTAACCCATAGGCTCGCGCCCCACAAGAGATATATGAGCGCTGCAAATGCAGCAAATAAAACAAATGTCTGTATTGTCGTCATCACGACTTTCCCAAGCCCTACCGCAGGATTATCAAAAACCGGTCCCGGAGGTTTTATCGGACTACCAAATACGCTATTGACTCCGGCTGCTGAGACAGAGAAAATAGTACTGATTATTGAAGTTAGCGTACTCATAAAAAGGGGAAATCAATATTGGTAATAAATCCAAGCAAGTTGACGAGAACCGATGCAACAATGATAACAAATATTCCAATAACCGCAAATGTTGCGGTTTGTTGGGCCTTCTGAACTTTTTCAGGATCTCCACCTGCCGTAATGATAAGATATGCCGACCAAACGAGCATCCATCCAAATATTAATCCGCCAAGAATGTATATGAGTGGAACGAGCACTCCCAATAAGACGCTGATATTTGCAAATCGTACTGCGGGGAAGGTCGTGGGGTTGATGAGAGGGGTCGGAGACATATGAATGAGTGTATAATACTATAATACGAAAAGCAAGAATTACCAACGCGTGATTTTTGAAAAAATATATGCAAAATACTCTCAAACATGTCGCCATTATTCCTGATGGGAATAGAAGATGGGCAAAAAATAAAGGGTTACCAACGATAGAAGGTCATCGACGAGGCTTTAATAGAGCCAAAGAATTGACTAAAAAAGCTCGTGAGCTTGACATTGAAATACTTACCCTTTGGGCATTTTCAACAGAAAACTGGAAACGGAGCAAGGATGAAGTGGGATACCTAATGAAAATATACGAACGTTGGATAGATGATTATTTGAAAGAAGCCATAGTGGATAAGGTGAAGCTCATTCATATTGGGCGAAAAGATAGAATCAACAAGACGCTCCTTGAGAAAATTCAAAATGCAGAAGAACAAACCAAAACCTTTCGTAAATATACCTTGGTGCTCGCTCTCGATTATGGCGGTCAAGATGAAATTCTTCGCGCGGTTCAACAGCTTATAAAAGACAAGCCAGAGTCTAAAAATGTCGATGAAGCACTCATTACTTCATATCTTGATACAAAAGATATACCAAGCCCAGACTTGATCATTCGAACCAGTGGTGAGAAACGTTTATCTGGTTTTTTGCTCTGGGGATCTGCTTATGCGGAGTTTGCATTTATTGATGAATGTTTTCCTGATTTTACGACTGATTTGTTTGAAAAATGTATCGATGAGTACAAAAAACGCTTACGAAGATTTGGAAAATAATCTTCTTTTCCCGCATAATTCTCTCAACCATTGGATATAATTAAGCTTATATGTTTGCTCCGAAATTTCAAATCACCAACAAAATCCTCAGAAATATTTCAACCATTGAAGCGGTTGAAGAGGTGATAAAACATGCCCCCATTTTACCCTTGTGGGAAAAGGATTTTCGAGAGGATGCAATCGTTCGATCGGTCCATCATGGTACCCATATTGAGGGAAATAAACTGGAGAAAGAAGAAGCGTATGATGTTCTTCGCGGCAAAGAAGTAATGGCTCGAGCGCGCGATGTGCAAGAAGTGATCAATTATCGAAAAGTAATCGATCTCATTGATCAGGAGTCAAAAAAGAGGAATGCTCAAATTACCGAACTATTTGTGCATAAAATTCATGAAATTGTTGTATTAAATATTTTAGGCACAGACCAATCGGGAAAGTACCGGACAAAACAAGTAGTAATAAAAAATTCAGAGACCGGCGAAGTAACGTTTAAGCCCCCCGTTCCGCTTGAAGTACCATACTTGATGAAGGAGTTTATTGCGTGGACGAATAATGTTTCAAATGACGAGTTGCATCCGATTTTGAAAGCGGGAATTGCACATCATGAGTTGGTGCGAATTCATCCGTATATAGATGGAAACGGGAGAGTAGCGCGCGTGCTCGCGACACTTGTACTGCTTATGGGAGGATACGATATTCGAAGATTTTTTTCGTTGGAGGAGTATTATGACAAAGATGCTATGTCGTATTATGAAAATTTACAACGGGCAACCGCTGGGGATATGACGACATGGCTTGAATATTTTACTTTTGGTGCTTCGGTTGAGTTTGTACGAGTGAAAGATAAAATACTGAGATTGTCAAAAGATGCTAAGATGAAAGAAAATTTTGGTGGGAAGCAAATATTTCTCACCGATCGACAGATAAAACTCATCGAATATATGCAAGATATTGGATATATTCAAAACAAGGCATTTGCATCTCTCTTTCCTGACCTTTCTGAAGACTCGATCTTGCGAGATATAAAGGAACTTATCAGCAATAAACTTATAAAAAAGATTGGAAAAACAAAAGCGGCACGGTATGTATTAACAGGATAGATATTTATTCTGTTAAGGAGTTAGTAAAAAAAATTATGACAAAAATAGCTATTTTTAAGGGTAAAAAAATTCGAAAAACCCTTTTTAATAACGAGTGGTGGTTTTCTGTTATCGATGTAATTGAGGCACTTACCGATAGCTCAAATCCGAATGATTACTGGTACAGAATGAAAGTTAGGGTGAATGACGAAGAAAAGCTTCAGTTATCGACACTTTGTCGACAACTGAAATTAGAGTCATCTGATGGGAAAAAATATGAGACAGATTGTGCAGACACAGAAGGAATTTTTCGCATCATTCAATCAATTCCCTCACCCAAAGCCGAGCCGTTTAAGCGTTGGCTGGCTAAGATTGGCTATGAGCGGGTGCAAGAAATAGAAAATCCGGAACTTGCGACAAAGCGAACACGAATGCTTTATAAGCTCAAAGGATATCCCGATGACTGGATCGAAAAACGAATGCGCGGGATTGCTATTCGAGAGGATCTGACGGATGAATGGCAAAAACGAGGTGCAAAAGAACAAAAAGATTACGAGATTCTGACAGCGGAAATTTCCAAAGCGACTTTTGGCATTATACCGAGCGAATACAAGAAGATCAAAGGTTTAAAGAGAGAAAATTTACGTGACCACATGGACGATTTTGAGCTGATTTTTACTATGCTTGGTGAAAGGTCAGCTACGGAGATTCACAAAACCGAAAATTCAAAAGGAATTCCCAAGTTGAAAAGCGATGCTAAAAGAGGTGGTCGTGTTGCCGGCATTGCGAGAAATGAACTGGAAAAAGAAATCGGCAGACCGATTGTTTCTAGGAAAAATTTTTTACCAAAGAAAGAATCCGTAAAAAAATTGAAATAAAATTATGGCGGATTCTATTGTTTTAAGTGAAATATAATAGTATGCCAGACACTATTTTTACAGTTGAGCTGCCTCTCATTGAAACAAGCGAGGAATTGGAAATAGTAAAAGGATTATACTCGCAATACGATTCATATTTTATTGTAAGTGGTTGTTGTAAGGAAAGGCGGGAAAAATTTGATAGATTGTGGAAAAGGTATAAACCATACGCTGATAGACATTTTTTAAGTCAAATCCGAACCAATTTTCACCAAAGATCGTGGGAAATGTATGTTGGCAATATCCTTTTAGAAAAAAAACTAACAATCCAATCACAAAACGAAGGACCTGATTTTGTATTTGATAATATCGCCTATATTGAGTGCGTTGCACCAACAAAAGGCAACCCCGCCAAACCTGACTCAGTTCCCGAAATGTTTGTCGCTACGACGCCCGAAGAAATCCGCGAACAAGATGTGCCAGTTGACAAAATGATTTTGCGAATTACGGGAGTTATAAAAGACAAGGCGTTGGATCAATATGAAAATTGGAAAAGTAAAAAATGGTTTGATTCAAAAACCCCATTTGTTATTGCTATAAATACGGGAGATTTATCGCATATTGAAGACCCGACTATGCCAAATGTACTGAAAGCATTGTTTGGCTTTCAATTTATGCAGATCGATATCAAAACAGGTAAAATAAATTTTTCACATAGGGATAAGGTCGAGAAATCAAACAAAGAACCAGTGCCAGTCAATTATTTTATCAACATTGATTTTAGTTTTGTTAGTGGAGTTTTGTTTTCAGATAAATATGTTTTGAATCATCCCGAAAATATCGGGGAAGATTGTTTTTTTGTTAATAATCCATTTGCCGACAATCCAGTTGAGGAGTCACTTGTTAAACTGTTCAAAAACTGGACGGCGTGCAAAGAAAATGGCTTAATAAGTTTAAAGAAGAATTATTAACAGTCCCGCCGTCCCGCCGAAAATTTTTGGGGTTCCCGCCATTGAGCGGGATAAACTCCGTCAAGCAGGATAATAAAGAAGGGGGGAGTATGATAGAGAGAGGAGCCATAATTATTTACCAACAAATCACAAAAGTTATATGAAATTTAAACAACTTTCGGTATACATCGAAAAAATAGAAAAAACAGCGTCACGGTTACAAATAACCGAAATTCTTGCCGATCTTTTTAATAAGTTGAGACCGGAAGAATACGAAAAGGTGGTATATCTTTTGCTTGGGCGATTGACACCAAAATATAAAACGCTCAATTTCGGAATGGCTGAAACAATGGTTATACGTGCTATTTCGTCTTCGTTACAAATTGATACCTCTGAATTTACAAAAAGATATAAACAGAGTGGAGATATCGGAGAGACAACCCAAGAATACAAAAATACACAAACATCGATGCTTGAGGGCTCGCCTGACGTTCTTACCGTATTTAAAACCCTTGAGTCACTGGCTCAGGCTTCAGGCGAAGGTTCTCAAGACACAAAAATATCACGCCTTTCCGGACTGATTCAAGAACTTGATCCCCTTTCTGCGCGCTATGTAGTTCGAATTCCGCTTGGAGTGTTGCGACTGGGTTTCTCAGATATGACGGTACTTGACGCTCTTTCCTGGATGCACAAGGGGGACAAAAGTATTCGTCCCATTCTTCAAAAAGCATATCATGTACATCCGGATTTAGGACGCATTGGAAAAATTCTCAAAGAAAAAGGACTATCTGAAGTAGAAAAACTCGAACCAAAGATTTTTACTCCAATATTGATGATGCGAGCTGAGAGGTTGTCATCGGGAGTTGAGATCATTAAACAAATTGGCACCTGTGCAGTTGAGCCGAAATTTGATGGATTTCGGCTTCAGGTCCACAAGAAAGGATCAGAAGTTCGTTTGTATACTCGTGGGCTTGATGATGCGACATTTATGTATCCCGACGTTGTTCACGCAGTGCGCAAAGAGGTAAAGGCTGATGAAGTTATTTTGGAAGGAGAAGCAATCGGGTATGATGCTCAAACCGACAATTTTCTCCCCTTTCAAGAGACGGTTCAACGAAAAAGAAAGTATGATATTGAAGAAAAGGCAAAAGAAATTCCCCTTAAATTGTTTGTGTTTGAGCTCCTCTATTTAGAGGGAAAAAATTATGTTTCTGAGTCCTTTACAAAAAGACGAGCGGCATTATTGTCAATTATTGATATTCATAATAATCATGCTGACCATGGAGTTATTCCCGCCGAAGAGGAGATTATTGATGATCCTGCAAAACTTGAAATCAAGTTTGATAATGCAATCACCAAGGGACTGGAGGGAATAGTCGCTAAAAAAATGAATGGTACCTATCAACCGGGAGCACGAGGGTGGAATTGGATCAAACTCAAGCGGAGTTATTCGTCAAAAATAGATGATACGATCGATTGTTTGGTGATGGGGTATGACTATGGAAAGGGGAAGCGAACTCAGTTTGGTATTGGAGCCTTTTTGGCAGGAATTTATGATGCAGAAAAACAGATGTTTATGACGATTGCAAAGATAGGAACGGGCCTTACTGATGATGAATGGAGAAGATTAAAAAAGCAAAGCTCAACACTTAAAGTAAAAACAATGCCCACAGAGTATGAGGTTGATAAACTTATGGATGTTGATGTGTGGGTGGCGCCGGGAATTGTGGTTGAGATCAAAGCTGATGAAATATCTCGCTCTCCAGTACATACAGCGGGTAAGATACTAAAGCCATCAAAATCAGGATCGTCCTTTGCTGTTGATGTAGCGGGATTTGCTCTGAGATTTCCGCGCCTTGAGCGATTTCGAGATGATAAGGCAGCAGTTGACGTCACGACGCTCAAGGAAGTTGAAACGATGTTTGAAAAGCAGCGAAATAATTGACTTGTTTACTAATGCGTTATCATCATTCTGATAAGGCGCTGGGGGTATTCGAGGAAAAAAGATTGGGGTTTTTGAACAAGTCGGCGAGTCGAAGTAAATGCAATATTTGTTCGATCAAAACAGATCTTTCCACCAGCATCTCTGACATGGAGTGCAATATCAATATCTTCGTGAATTGTCACCCCATCTTTGCAAAGATTTGGTTTAACTCTCTTCCACATTGAGCGAGTGATCGCCATGTTTGGTCCGATGAGTGGATACACGTGGAATATTTTTTTGAATGCTTCAGAAAAACTTAAGAATAATGGACCATTTATGGTCTTTGGAGATCTTCGATAATACGAGGCTCCGAGAAGCGCGTCACATTCATGTTCTGACATGTATGATTTAATCTGCTCAATCCACGTATGAGGAACTTCAGTATCGGCATCAGTTCGTGCAATAATATCTGAGGTGGCCATGTCAAATCCATGATTTCGTGTCGGAATAGTCCCTTGCTTTTTTTCGTTTACGATCGTGATCGGATACTTTTGAGCGATCTCTAATGTTTTATCGGTGGAGTTGTTATTAATCAATATGACTTCATCAGCCGGAATAGATTGGTCGAGAATGCTTTCTATACATCTTTCGATATATTTTTCCTCGTTATATGCCGGAAGTACTACAGAGACCTTCATAATCATATTGTAACAAATTCATAAATTATATAAGAGGAATGGTTTGTGTGATTTTTACTTATCCACATTATGTGAGTATCTCAAATGATGCTGTTGTAATAAGCAATAATGTACCTTATTTACTATAAGATAGGTGTTTTATTGGCTGAATAATACTATAGGGCTTGACTTGATATGATGGGGTGGATTACCATGGGATTATGTATAAAAAGGAGAGTATATTTTCCACGACTATTTCATCCAATCAAGTTTTAAAGAAAGACTTTAAGCAGTTTACCAATAGACAATTTGCCCGATTGTTTCAGAAGAAAATGACGTTACCAATACAAATGTATCAACTATAAAAGGTGGGGAGTAATTGTCCACAAAAGAAAGAGCATCACTACCGCTCGTATAAAGGGGACGACGTGTAGTAATGCTCTTTCTTTTGTTTTGAAATACTTTCCAAAACAATCATTAATACGATATCACATCTCTCAAATCTTGTCAAATATTATTTTAATATACTTTATACAGAGCCCCAAACCCATTTTTTGACTCGAATACTTTGTAGCCAATTTGTGAAAATTTCTCTTCATTTAAGGTTTCATACTTTTCTCTCTCAAGGCCGGAGACAACCACGTACTCAATGGTGTACTTATCGATCAATTGTTGAGTTAATGCAATGTCTTCAGATTGATAGAGAGCCTCAATGTCTGGAATTCGTTTCCCAACGACATCTGAGGACCCTCTCCATAGCCACTGGTGGACCCACCATCCGGCAACGGTAGGATTGCCGGTGAATGCGGAGACGCGATTGTAGTCCGTATAAGAGTCTCCTTGAGCTTCGAGAATAATCGGTTGTCCAACAATGTTTTTATTTATGTAATCGACAATCTCTTTATCTTCGGGGTATTGCTTTTCCATCCACAAAAGACCATCAAGATCTTGATCTTTCAAGTACGTTTCTTTTGAGTAAAGTCCCGGATAATAGGAGGGAAATGCCAAGAAGGGATAGATAAAGACCAGGCCAAAGGTGAGAAGGAAAAATGGAAGGAGGATGAATTTCTTCTTTGACTGCCATCGAACAAGAAGATATGCCACAATAGTTGACGCCACACCCATCATCATAAACGCTTGGTATCCCAACTTAAACATAGTGTTTGCGCGGAAGTGACCGGGATAAATATCCTTTGCATAAATAAATTCCGGAATGATCAGGAGGAATGTGCCGTATCCAAAAATTAAAAGGAGTATCCAGTCTATAGAAGTGAGAACATATTGAGTTCTTTTTTTCAAAATGAGATATATGCCAAATAAAATGGCATTGCTCCAAAAGAATCCCCATAAAACCATCATCATCCAAGGCTCAGATAGTTGGCAGTTTCCTTTTTCAAAAAGAAACGGACCGAACTTTTCGACCTGAACCAGAAAATCTGGACTGCAATTTACCCCGATCCCGGTCGCAAATGGTTCAAAATGGGATGAAAAAGGAAAAGAGAAGACCAGAAATGATGCGAGAATAGTTGCCGACTGGATAATAAATTTCCACGAAAATTTATATATAAAGAGAAGCAGGATTGCCATAAAGAGCAGGTAAATGGGGCCATCGAATGCATTGGTCATGTAATTTATCGCAATCATTGCTCCAATCAAGACGACCCAGATGCGCTCTTTCATGTTCAAAGAAATGCCTTCATTTTTTTTAAAGGGAAAAAATTTGAGAAATCTTCCAAATAAATGGGTGGCAAATCCTTCAATCCAGAGAATAACCGGATGGCGCTTTGATTCCTTTTCTTTCTCGAGTTTGTGAAGGGTAAAGATCACCATAAATGCTAGTGTTACGAGTACGAAAGGAATATCAAATACATGTCCATGAAGATCTGCGACGACATATGAGTATGCGGGAAACTCGTGAATGGTAAACGGAATAAAGCGTGTTGCATTTGGATACCAATAAGATGAGTTCTGGACCATACTCTCATATACTCCGCCACCGGACGTCATCATTGTTTCTCGAATCTCGCCTACTGTCTGAAAAAGGGACCAGAATGGCTCCGGGTGTTCATTTGGGTAGCCTCTGGTAAATGTATATATGGTATGAAGGTTTCCGGCAAGATTTACGATAAATGATCCCAGAAGTCCAACTGCAACAACCGGAATGAGAGAAAGCTTTTTTATTTTTTGTGATTGATTGTGGATTATATGCGCAATTGATCCGGTGAGTGAGAAAGTGAGCGTCATACCTTGAGCAAAGATTGTTGCAAGAATGAAGTTGTATCCAATAAATGGGTTGACGCCGCTCAGTTTTATAAGGAGCGCTCCAGTCAGATGACCAAAATAATAGTAATTTATCGGATATCCTGCAGGCTGTGCTGGATCAGCAGAAAGCCACATGTCAAGCGGGGGAAAGTAGGTTGACTTGAGAATTGACTCCATAAATCCAAAGTCCATAAATTTTTCCAGACCATGAATCGATGGTTCTTGTGCTCGGACAATCGCCAGAAAAATCAAGCAAATGATAAACATTACTTCCTCAATCGCGATAAGCAGAAGCTGCTTTTTTGATAATTGTTTTAAATTCAAAATTTCTTTCCCAAAGAGTTTATAGATTCCAAAAGAAATGAAAAATAAAATGAGAAGAAGTGCTTCTTTTGTGAAGGGAAGAATTTTCAATAATCCTGATACATACATCACATAACTCATGCCGATGATCCCAAGCGTTTTTGCAAATGGATATCCTTTGTCAGGAAATGATTTGAAAATACGAGCAGTAATGGGAATAAATAACACTCCCAAAAGAAGCAAATAAAGATACCAAACGGATAGTGTTGTAAACCACGTCATATTGACCAAAGATACTATGTTTATATTGCAAATTCAAGCTATTTTTGATAGAGTACATATCAATATATAGTGAAATGAGGGGATTTAGATATGGATAAAAAATATAACTTCAGAGACTACGAGCAAAAATTATACTCATTTTGGGAACAAGGAGGATACTTCACTGCAAAAATAGATAAGTCAAAAGAACCCTTTTGTATCATTCTTCCTCCGCCAAACGCAAATGCAGATTTACATCTGGGTCACGCAATGTATGTGTATGAAGATGTGATGATTCGGTACCACAAGCTCAAAGGTCATGAGGCACTTTGGCTTGCGGGAGCAGATCATGCAGGAATTGAGACACAATTTGTTTATGAAAAACATCTGAAAAAACAAGGAAAAAGTAGGTTTGATTTTGATCGCGCCACTCTGTTTTCAAACATCTGGGATTTTGTAATGAAAAATCGTGAAATCATGGAAAATCAGCTTCGCAAATTGGGATTTGCTCTTGACTGGTCAAAGAAGAAATTCACCATGGACGAGGATATCGTCAAAATTGTATATAACACCTTCAAACATTTGCATGAAGATGGATTGCTATATAGAGCAAATAGACTGGTAAATTATTGTACTTCATGCGGCACATCCTTTTCTGATTTAGAAGTAGCGGATAAAGAATCTGAAGGGTCATTATTCTATATAAGGTACCCGATTAAGGAAGGCGGTTCAATTACGATAGCCACAACTCGTCCTGAAACCTATGTTGGAGATGTTGCTGTAATGGTACATCCAAAAGATAAAAGATACCTAAAGTTAATAGGAAAAACGGTACGTCTTCCCCTTACAAATCGTGAGATTCCCATTATTGCTGATGAGTATGTTGATCCAAAGTTTGGCACAGGAGCTGTGAAGGTGACGCCTAACCACGACTTTAATGACTTTGAAATCGGAAAAAAACACAGTTTGAGTCATCCTCCGATCATGGGGTTTGACGGTCATATGAAAGATACAGGAATTGAAGATGTCGATGGGGTATATGTTGTGAAAGCGCGGAAAATGATTGTTTCACAACTTGAAGAAAAGGGATTTCTTGAAAAAATTGAGAAGCATGACATGATTCTCAAAGTTTGTTATCGATGTGGAACTACACTTGAGCCACTCCCTAAAGAACAATGGTTTATCAATGTTGAACCACTTAAGAAACAAGCAATTGAACGAGTGAAGAATGATGAAATCAATATTCACCCAAAACGTTTCAAAAAACAACTAATCCAAATACTTGAAAATTTCATTGATTGGAATGTTTCGCGACAGATTGTATGGGGAATTCAGATTCCCGCATATCAATGTCAAAATAAAAATGAGTGGTTTGTTTCTGTTGAAAAACCTTCAAAGTGTCAGATTTGTGGTGAATGTTCATTTATTCAAGATGAAGACACCTTTGATACGTGGTTTTCAAGCGCTCAATGGCCCTTTGCGACACTTCAAACAGTTGATTTGTCGTTCTTTGATTATTTTCATCCAACCGCAGTGATGGAGACGGGGTATGATATTTTGCGTGCGTGGGTATCGCGAATGATCATGATCGGCTATTTTGAAACAAAAGCAGTGCCTTTTCAACATGTATTCTTACATGGAATGGTTCGAGATCAAAAAGGTCAAAAGATGAGTAAAAGCAAAGGAAATGTGATCAATCCGCTCGATATGATTGAAACGTATGGCGCTGATGCATTACGGGCGGCGCTTATTTTTGGTACAAAAGAAGGGGGAGATGTCGTTCTATCTGAAGATAAGATCGTCGCAATGCGCAATTTTTGTAATAAGGTATGGAATATTGGAAGGTTTATTGAAATGAATCAGATCGAGACATCCCCCCTCCGACGTAACGTCGGAGGCCCCCTTCCCGAAGGGGGACCTATTCCTGTAAATCTCTCTTTTGAAGGGAGTACCCCGAAGGGGGGAGGGATGTTAGAAGAACTTCAAAAAGAGTTTATAACCGTTCAAAAACAATATCATCTTCACTTCAAAAAATTTGAATTTGCGAAGGCTTTTGACCTTATGTATGATTTTCTTTGGCACCGATATGCCGATTTTTACATTGAGGAGTTGAAAGACAGCATGCAGAGTGGTAGTATTGAGGCTTCGCAAAGTATGATGAAGATTTACGATGCATGTCTGCAGATGCTTCACCCATATATTCCATTTGTGACCGAAGCCGTGTGGAAAGAATTTCACAAGGAAGACGGTTCAATTTTGGATTCGCGATTTTAATTTAAAAAGCACGACAATACTTATTTAATAGTTCGTTATAATACATTTATGCCAAAACGTACATTTCAACCAAAAACGTTAAAAAGACAGCGAAAGCTCGGATTTCTTGCAAAAATGAAAACAGCCGATGGGCGAGCGACCATCAATAGGCGCCGAAGAAAAGGAAGAAAAGAATTAACAAAGTAAGCACGGTAATACATTTTCATATTTCTTATGTTTGAAACGTTAGGAATGATTTTTAACACGCTTTTTATTGAACCGATCCTCAATATTTTGGTTTTTTTCCACAACCTATTTGTAACTGTTGGGATTCCGGGAGCGTTTGGATTTGCCATTATCACCATCACTATTGCGATTCGTTTTCTCCTGCATCCTTTTTTTGAAAAGCAGATGAAGACCGCCCAGGTCATGAAAGAACTCAAGCCACAACTTGACGCTTTGCAAAAGAAATTCAAAAAAGAACCTCAAAAACTTCAAAAGGAACAGCTAAAACTCTATCAAGAAGCGGGTATCAATCCAGCATCCGGATGCCTCTTTGCAATTATTCAAATGCCAATTATTTTTGGCTTATATCAGACGTTACAGCTCTTTTTGCAATTTGATAAAAATGGCGATGCAATAAAGATAAAGGAAATAAACGACAAACTCTACTTTCCCTATCTTGCCGTACAAAAAATCGATCCTCATTTTTTTATGTTTAATCTGGCCTTCTCTCCTGCTCAAGCTGGTTTGTGGCACTACTATCTTATTCCGGTGGTGACCGCGGGGCTACAATATTGGCAGTCAAAAATTACTTTAACTGCAAATCCAATGACCGATTTGTCACCAATAAAAGAAGATGGTAAAAAAGATGAGAAAAAGGAAAGTTCGACTTCTGATGAGTTTCAAAAGGCAATGAGTACGCAGATGAAATACTTTTTCCCTATCATGATAGGATATTTTTCGTATACGCTTCCCATAGGTCTTTCCATTTATTGGAATGCATTTTCATTATTTAGTATCATTCAACATTACATAAGTCACAGAAAAAAGAAATAATATTATAATTTTCTCAATTTATTTATGGATAAGACAGAAATAATCAAAAACTTAACGCAAGAACTTCTTGATAAAATGGTCGATAGTGCTGTAGTTGAAGTTGAAGAAGAAGATGGCATGTATCATGTAAGTATAAAAACAGAGGAAGAAGCACCAACCGTTATTGGTCGACATGGAGAAACGATTCGTGCAATTCAAAAAATTCTTGAAGTGATGTTGTATAAAGCAACAAAAGATCGAGTGAGTGTTCTTATTAATGTCAATGATTATCGTGAAAAACAAATTGAACGTTTGCAGTATATCGCAGATCAGGCAGTTGAAAAAGTAAATGAGCGAAACTCTGCAACCTATCTTCGAGGATTTTCATCATACGAACGACGCGCGATGCATGAACATATTGGTAAAAAGTACCCAGAACTTACCAGCTATTCAGTAGGTGAAGGTCGTGACCGGAGACTGGTGATTGACTTAAAACGTGAAGGTGAAGATCAACGTTCAGAAGTTGAACATTCTGAGGAACCTGAGCAAATGGAGGAGTAAAACCGATACGGTATCGCTTGAACCTGCATTTTCAGGTGCGAAGGGTATATAGTTAGGATATGAAACTTTTGTACTCTTTGATCGGCTTATTGATTCTTCCGGCGATTTTTTTTCTTGATATTTTTATGTTCTTTGCGACCAAGTCTGCGGTATCATGTCTTCACTGCGAACTTGCGCAGTATATGCAAACTACTTCACTTTCTTTCTATGTGCTCAGTAACGTAGTATCTTCAGTTCGTGATTTAGTATATAAAAAAGATATAAAATAGATCTTAATATATATTATTATATCAAATTATATCTTCAGGGGTTCTATTTTTCAAAGATAACTGCTATACTTTTGATATGTCAGCATCTCACGAAGCACCACAACCACGACAAGACAACGAAGCTATCAGAGACAGTCGACGAGAGCGAATTCGCCGACAGATTCTTGATTATCGTGCTCAAAAAGATGGCATGTCTCAAACGCAAAAAGAGCAGGCTCAACAGCAAATAGGTGAGGAGGCAAAAAATGAAATGAGACAAGAGTCAACGCGAGCGGAGAATATTTCTAGATTTCAAGATCATCCAGAAAACCCACACCGTGGGACGGTGCCAGACAATTGGATTGCAGCGGGCAGAGGTTTACATAATGGAGTTTCTCTCTTTGTGGAAGCAGCATCTGAGGGTCTCATCAAGCCCCCAGATCATGCACCATCTCGTCAAGTATTTCAAGCTCTCATATCTAAACTGCAAAATGAAGTTGCGACAATTGATTCTTCAGCATTTTTGCAACCACTTCTCCTGAATCTTGTCGATATCCCAAACTACATCACGTTTTCAGTAGCTGGTCAGCCGCCCACACAGTTTGAGCAAGACTTGAAAAAAATTGTGTCAACAGTTGGGAGAACAAAAGCTGAGGAGCACCTTGAGGCAATTGTTGCTCAATCAGGGGGAAATCTCGGAATAACACTCGATCGCCTCAATGAAAAAAAAGATGTAGCTCGAGCTGAGAGACAATATGTGCAACAAGCGGCACAGGAAGAGCGTCGACAACTCCAAGAAATTCAGTCTCAACACGAAGGTAAACATGGTACGAAAAAAGATAGAGATATACATGTCCTCGACCAGATCAAAGAGGGAGTCAGCGAAGAGGCGATCAATAATCCCCAAGAAGGTGAGCCTTCAGATATCACTGATGTTCGTGAAGCCATTCAGCTTTTTGAAAACCTTGATTCACCTCAGCAGTTTTATGAGTATTACAAAAGACTCCACAAGACAATGTACGATAAAATCGTACGAGAAGGAAGGGGTGGAGTGACCGAAGAAAATCGACAGAAACGTGCAGGCAAAGAAGCAACTCGACGCATTCATGAAATGCTCATGTTTATGACGCACAAGATTTTTTCACCGGTTATTGAATCGAGTGGAGAGGCTCCATGGGAAAAGCTTGCGAGTGAGAAATCGAGAAATTATTTCATGGGACTTGAAATGGCGTTTAATAATCTCATGGGGAAATTTGATGATATGAAAAGTAGTGTCAGTGATCGCCATCCGATAGGCAAAGAAGATACAGGAGTGCACTTTTATAAATATGGAAATATGACTGATAAGAAATGGAGTGAAATCGAAAAAGAGAGTGTGATTGATCCTAAAACGGGAAAAACAACGGTAGTGGGAGGGAAATTCGTAGATTTTACAACACCTTCTCCAGAGCTTATGGAGACGGAATCTTTCAAAGAAATGCTTGAAGACCTGTATCTTTCTGGTCATGCAGAACATGATTTTTTGGTTACCGGCACAAACTTTAATTTTATTATGAATAAAGGTATTCAAGGTCAGCAAAATACAACCTTTTTCCGTCAAGCTGCTGCATATGCAAAAGATACGCTTCAGTCACACCGGCTTGATGAACTGTACAAGCTTCCGTATGCAGAGCTTATTGAGGCAGCCAAAATACAAATAAGTAGTTATTACAAAAAAAAGTTTGCGCAAGCTCGGTGGATTAAGGATCCAGAGATTCTTCAGGGATTTTTCTCGAGTTTAAATGAGGCAGAAAAGGAAGCCCTTAAAGATATGGTGGTCAGTTATAAGGATGTTCCTGAATGGGCGGTACGTCGTGCGGTCATTCATGCGCGTATGCATCTTTCTTTGGTGAATCTTGAGATGCATGCTCTTTCAAGTTATGCAAGTGCGCCTGTTGATGGGTTGGGAAATGCGACATTTCGCGATACCGCGCTTAAGGATCTAGAAGTATTTGATACGTGGTACGGAGCAAAACAATGGCAGACGTCGGATGGTTTTATCAAGGGTCTGGCATTTTTACCACAACCAGATCGAAAATGGAAGAAAGAAAATTGGATACACGAAGATCTAACAGACGAAGGGAAAGATATATACGCAGAAGCTTTCAGACTTGGATCCCTCTCAAAATATGGCCGGAAAGAATACACCAAAGACATGACGCCAAACATATTTGAGCTCAATCCAATGGGTGCTGGAGGAGTTGAGACGCGTCTTGGTTGGCGTATGAAATATGCGATTTTCCCCTGGCTTCGAGATATGCTAGACAATCTCAATGACGCAAATAAGTTGGATCCAAATGCAAAGAAAAATGGGCGAGAGTTTGAACATGTGTGGAAGCGCATTGAGAATATTGGGGTTAACCCAATGAAAATTCTGAGGGACGACCTTTTGTTTGACAGTGCCTTTTTGAAAATGAAAGATGGAGCTGCCGTTAATGAAAAACAATACAAGCACTTATTTCGATATTTGTATGATCGATATTTTAAAGAAGGAATTGGAAAAGAAGGAATGAGCCTTTCATTCAAAGGAAAAGAGCGGGAAGAGCAGCAGGTCGATTATAAAAATATCCAATCTTCTGAAGAATTTTGGACCAGGGTGGTAGAACCGATACTCAACAGAAAGCGTTTAAGTGGGAGCGGTGGTCCTGCGACTTCAGTACTCGAGAAGCAAAATATTGAGGAGCGGGCAGAAGATTTGAAAAAAATTGTCGATCAGGCACTTACGGTCATGGCTTTTGAGCGTGTGCCGATGGATTTTGCATTTGTGGAAAATCCGACCCGTTCACAAAACGGAGTGACGCTCCTTAATGAACTAGAGCTTCATTTTCAAACATGGGATAAATTGAACGGACAATCTGATACAAAGAAGAATGAGATGAGAGATGATGCCTTTGATGATATTTTATTCGTTCAACAAAGAGCACGTATTGAGTCGGCGCGCAAAATGAATGATTTTGTGATTAATCAAATGGATGCTGGCGCAGATGAGTCAAACATTCAAAAAACAGTGTATGGGGAAAATTTATCGAGCTTAGATCACGATAGAAGTGACATCGAGATTTATGCAGGACAACAGAAAAAGGGGTACTTGGTAGATGAAGGTGCGATACGTCATTTTTTACGAGAAAAATATGAACTTGATAGAGATCTGGCTCCAGAACAAAGACAAGCGGCAGAGCTCAAAATAGAAGCGGCACTTGAAGTTTACCGAAGGATTTCACAAAGGGTGGTTTTGAAGCCAATGGAAAATGATCATGAAAAAAATCCAACAATAACCGATACCAGGCGGAGAATGGCGCTCAAACAAAAAGATCTGACTTGGAGCAAAATGAGCGATTCCGAGAAGGCAAGCTTTGACCAAGATTTGAAAAATGAGTTACGAGAAACATTTCGACAAGCCCGCGAGCAGGATATGCAGACGCGACTGATGTGGTCAACGGGTGAACTTATTGGCAACGAGATTGCGATGCCGATAAACGATACTGCATATCAATTTATGGAGTTCAAGCGAGCAGGGCGAGACATGGTCCAACGTACGGTGACTGCGATTGCCGATACTCAAGAAGCATACAAAACAGTCGTAGGTCACGAACTCGTCAGTGCACTCAAAAAATATTATCGAAAAGAAGATACAGAAACTTTGCATAAATTACTGGTGGATATGAGGTCTTCAATCAAGGAAGAGGATGAAGAATGGGGAAATGATATGGAAATGCGGGTACTTGAAAATGCAATCAATGTCATGAGAATAAATACTGACGCTGAGAACTTACTTGTAGAAGGTCAGTATATAGCGCATCACAGGAATCGTGCAGCATTTTCAGCTGTGGTCAAGGAAGGTCCTCAATTCCCACTTCGAAGAGAAGATCGGTATCGAATGCTTACAGACTATCTCCACTACGCTCAGCTTCCGAAGCGGGTAAAAGCAGATCACGAAGTATACGAGCTTATGTCCAAACAGGAGCAGTGGGGTGATAAATATGGTTGGATTGGAGGGATGCTGGGAAATGTAGCTACAAGTCTTTTTGGAGAAGAAGATGGAGAACTCGTCAGACAAAGATGGATGGAGAAATCGGGTGAGGGAATTCGTGATCGTGAGATTGCAAGCTATGCAAATCTACTCGAGCACGAAGGTCCTAAGTATCTAATCCTTGCTGCCCTAGCAATCCTCCTGCTCGGTATGATCAAAGGATTTCAGGAGGCTGAAAAAGAAGGTTCATAACGGATATTTATTTTCATAATAGGAGAGCATTGTATGTATAATAAAAGAATGTATTCGAAACAGTTTTTTGTCGTTATTATATTTCTATTCTCTACATTAACTTTTTCAAATAATGTACTTGCTGTAAACTGCATTAATACTTGTGCAGGTGTAACTCCATTTTTGAGCGAAAAATGTAATGATATATCAATTAGTAATCAAAGCGTTACAGGGAGCAAAGTAATATTTGACGTTGAAGCGTATAGCTTGCCTCCGGGCATAAATAAAATTTGCTTAACAGTTGATGCAATCGCATATGCAGGGGTTACTAAAGACAGTCCAGAATACTGTAAGGTTGTAACCATTGTAGACGGTATTCGCGAGGATGAAGAAATAACTTTTAATTCGTCAGGTAATCATGATATTGATTTTTGGTCGAGTCCAGAGCTGAATAATCCTCAAGAATATAGGTGTGGTAGGATTACGGTAAATATTGCTGATGCTCCTACCGCTACTCCTACTCCAACTCCTCGTTCTGACTGTTTTGACATCTCTGGTGCTGGTTGTTATCCAAAAAATGGGGTACCTTCAAGTTGTGGCGCAATTGTAAGTACTAGTAACGGAGTAAGCAGAGATTGTATACCGCTTTGCAAAGGATACTCATGTGAAAGAGAGTCGAGCACTTCTCCATATAAAGTGACTAAGGATGATTTTAATCATCCTTTTAATCTTGACTCCTTTCAAGACTCACTGAATGAATCCACAGCGGGTGCTCTTGGCGGATACTGTGCAGTCGGAGGAGTAATATTCAATGGAAATCCACCAGGTGATTTTAGTGGTGAAACAGACGGTCCTTCAGTATTGAAAAAACTCATGGCTGGACTTGTGGAAAAATTTAATGCAATCGCAGGTAAAAGTATGACTCCAGTAAAAATGATAAAAGATGCTATGCAGCCTACGAAGTTTTGTCCCATTAGCGGATTCAGTTACTTTTACGAAGGAGGTAGTGTAACTCCATTAGATACGCAAACGATCATAGATACTCAGAAAATATTTATCAAAAATAATACTGAATTGGATCTTCTCGATAAGATAAATCAAAAAGACGCTGATGTAAATAGTATTGTATCTAGTAACACAAGCCAAGAACGTATTGTTCTTGCGGTTGATCTGCTAATGAGTACAAAAAACATGGATATTGATCAGAAGGGAGAGGTGCTTGAAAAAATACGTACTACTTTGGGTACAATAAGCTGTCAATGTCAAGACCCAAGTCAATTCCAGGCGAATGCACAAAATAGTGAAAGTAATGTGGAAGGAGCATCAATACAAAGGGGAGAAGTCCTTGGCACAGGGCCAAATGGTCACTTGCCTGGACAGTGCGCTATTGGAGCAAAGCTTTTTGCCGAGGATCGTATTGCTTGTACCGCAAAAGAATATTGTGGAGCATTAAAGAGTATAAATGAAGATGAGTATGTGAAGTGTTACAATTGTTTGTACGAAGATAAAGGTACATGGACGGCTATTGGTTGTGTTTATTCAGACTTCTCAAAGACGATCAAAGAGGTGATCTTTCCGGTTGCCATAGGGTTTGCTGGTCTCATATCTCTGGGATGCATCATTTTTGCGTCAATCACGATGCAGACTTCGGCAGGAGATCCCGAGAAGGTTAAAAAAGCACAAGAGCTTATCACCTCATGTATTGCAGGACTCATTGTCATCATATTCTCAGTCTTCATATTACGAGTCATTGGAGTCGATATCTTGAGGATACCTGAGTTTGGAGGGTAAAGTTAACCTGAGGATTAGGAACTTGATGCATCGGGCAATTCACTCTTTTTATTTATCGTATCAGCGAGTGCACCCGCACCAATCCAGTGGAGAAGTCCCTTTTTAGGCTTGTACATACTTCCCCCCGTTAGTGCTGATTTGTACCCTTCAAGCGAGCTTGCAGTGCCAAGTCCACTCATAAACATTCCTGCGCCGGCAAAGAATGTCCCGAGTCCGAGATTGAGTTTGCTTTCTCCCACTCCAATGACCCCTTTGACTAATTTAATAAAGTCAGGAATCAGAAGCACGATGCCAAGTGCTATGATAGTATTAAATTCTTCAGTCTGAAAACCATACAAAAATGGGAGACGGAATGATTGCTCTGTGCCGCTTACTAGAGGCAATCCAGCTGCACCTGACCATTCCACTCCATTGGTGTTTACTGCCATGATGGCATTGCCTACAAGCATCACAATGATAATGGTCGGGAATACAGAGAGTTCTCCGAGCATATTCCGAAACCACCAACCAATATTTCCATTCCCAGGGAAGGCACTGAAAAGGAGGATGATCGGAGAAAATACAATATAGAGGATGATTTTTATATATGAGGCAATCAACATGAAAAATAGTTTAAACATAAATACTAAAACAGTAAGAATGATGATAAGTCCAAAAATAAGGCCTGGTCCCCAAATAATAAAAAATATTATTCCAGCATAAAATGCTAGGTTGTGAGTGCCATGGATCAAATTACCCCATCCATTCCCCAAAATGGTAGCCATGGAAAACGTTTTTGTAGTGTCTGCAAGGGGCTTGAGCAGTGATGAAGTATACAAAATTGAAAGCGGGACAAGAAGTACATGAGAAAATGTTTGGATAACCGAAGGGAGAAGTTTCCAGAGTGCCATACCAACACCAAAAAAAGTACCGCCTCCATCGGGCCACAGTTCGGTAAATCCAGCGGTCATATATTCGGCAAGGGCTTGTTCAGACGAACTCTTCCCATACCATGTGGTAGCATCTTGACTTGCATATTGTGCGATATTCCCCACGTCATAAAGAAGTCCGACGCTTATAGCAATCATCGCATACATGAGGTCTATGAGAAGTCCCGCAAGAGGAAACGAAAAGGTGATCATAATGAGCGCAATGATGATGCGCGGAAGAGAATTTTCGATATTGACCACCGTCTGTCCGCCGATACTGGATCGAAACATGATCATGAAGCCGATGACGATCATCATAATGACAAGTATCAGGTAGGCAATGTCGCGAAATAGTTTCCAGATACCCATATAGCTCTGGATCGATGCAAATCCGGCACCGGTTGCAGCATATGTCTTGGGGATAAACCCTGCTTGCTCCAGTGATGACCCCACCCATGCGATGCCTGAAGCGGGAGGATTTGCGTATGGCACTCCCATCCATCCACTCATTTTGCCAAATAAGCTCCCTTGGAAATTGATATCACCATCACTGGGCTTTTCTGAACATGCTTCGCCGACCGAAGTACAGATCCATCCTTGATAAATGGCAAGTTTTAAAGTTCCTTCAGGAGACGTATCCTTTCTGAAGGACTCAATTTGACTATATATCTGGTTTCGATTGCGCTCAATAAGAAGAGTTGGATTTATTTTTTTGACTCCATTTCCTGAAAAAAAGAAAAAAAGACTGATTGCTGCAGAAAGCACCGTAACCACGATAAATATTTTTCGAACAGCGTGGAGGAGTGAGTATATAGAACTAAATAATCCCACTGCAATTGTCCTAATCATATATTCATTCTACTGGAAAAAAAAGGTGAAAGTCAACGTCAGGATTCTTCCTTTTCTCGAAGCCACTGCTCAGATTGCTCCTGCACAAATGCTCGATCTCCCCACTGAATAATGAGCTGACTGGAATCTACATTGTTTTTTTCAAGAAAATTAAACACGTTCTGAGCGGCTTCCAAAAACGCAACTCTATTAGCATCATATTCAGAATCATTTTTCTGAATCTGATAATCAGGACCAAAAATATAAACAAGAAGTGTCCATTCATTGTCTGCATATGTTCGATCTGATATACGAATATCCACAGGAATACCTTTGGATGTTGTGAATGAGTATTCGTAAGGGAGAGAAGCGGTAATTGATTGAATCGCAGATATGGAATCTTTTATTATGAGAGAGTCTGTATTAACTGCATAATTCTGTTCAGGTCCGAGGGTCGGTATTTCAAGAATCGTCCGAAATTTTGAAGTTCCATTTATTGGTGTCTCAGAAGGTTGAAGTTCGGACTTTTTTTTATTTTGAAGCAGGATAGAAGATGTTATTAAAATAGTGAGAACAACAACCAATATAGAGATGATTATATATAGTTTTTTATGATCCAAAATTGTTTTCATAGACTGAGTCCTAATATTTTTGCAACAGTCACCGATCCAAGTCGATTTTGACGAGTTCCGTAAGGGCATTTGCCACCATCAGTGCAGAAAATTTTATACATACAATATTGCGCATTCGGATTTTGATTACAAATAAGATCACCATTGAACCATGACATGGCATGCGTATGGTCTGCTCCAGGGAATGCGGCGGGACACCATTTGTAAGGACTAAATCCAGGACGACAATTGTCATTTCCTATGCCGTTGTATCCTCTTGCGGCAGCGGCAAACTCAGGTACGGTTCTCGGAATTTTTCCGATTTTATCTATAAAATGCCTAGCCCCATCAATACAAGAATTGAGGAGATTATCAAACACGCAGCCACCAGCAACTTTTCTCGCATGTGGCGTGCAATTTCCACGCATATCTGGTTCATTCTCGCCAAAAATCCTCCCACTATAACATGAGGCTGTAGATCCGCAGCTTCCTTCGACAAGATGAACGCCTGCCACCATCTGCCAGGCAAGACCTGTTTCTTGTTCTACTCTCCGATACACAGCTTGATTTTTCAGGCAAGATTTTGCACCGTTTAATGTGACTTGCGAAAATATTCCCAGATCGGTTATATCTGGTGTCCACGAGCCATGAGGTGACCCAGTTGGAGTTGGTGCATTATCTCCAAATTGAGGTGTTGGGGTATTTGATGTATCATCACCCGGTTGAGAGACGTCTGAAATATCTTGCATGAATTGGAAAATATCCACCGCATTATTTTTTAAACTATTGAGGTATTTGCTATCCTGAGGAGATCTTGCGCCTTTTTCCGCAGAAGATCCCGTTCCTGTGTTTGCCGAAAGTACCCTTTCAGAAGCATAGACCATCGGAACAGTGGCTGCGTAGAAAAGCAGGAGGAATATTATAATGAGGTTGTTACGAAACATACATGGGTCTATTGATAACGTATTTCTAATTCATCAATTTGTTTTTGAGTTAAGTTGAGAGATTGAAACCACACATTGACTTCTTGCTTGAGCCGGTCAGTATCTTTTATTTTAGATATGACCGTGAAGCTATAACTTGGAATTATTTCGTTAGAAACAAGTTGAGAAGAAATTTGAAAAATATCATTTTCAAAAGGTGTTTCTTTATGAATAAAATACTCAGTATAGTTTTCTTTATCATTGCCTAACGTTTTTACAAATACAAAATCTTCTAAAGGAATATTTGGATAGTTTGTATCTTTCCAGGTAAAGAAATTTTGTTTGTTAAGCTCGTCATTTTGGAGAAGTTGCACTTCAAATAAATAGAGACTGTAGTGATAGCCAATAATAAATTTGTCAGTCGAGAGTGGCATTTTTTCAATGAGATCGTTTTCTTGATCAAGTTGATTTTTTTCTTCGGGAGCAATAGTAATTTCTGATAGTCCAGTAAATCCTCCATATTCTGACGGAGTTCCTGTTTTTGGAATCTCTGTAGCAGTAGGGTATTTACTACTGGTAATTTGATTTGGATTTGAAATGGAAGATGTTTTTTTTGTTTGTTTCATCCAAAGTATTAGCAGCAGGAGCAATATGAATATAAGAATCATTGTTATTACTAATAACTTATGTTTTTTGAGAGATTGAATATTAATATAATCCATATCAATTAAACGAGAATTATCTACTAACGCTTACTGCATGCCTTACATATAATAACTGACCAAGTTTTCGATAGCTAACCGGTATTACATTTCTATTTCCATAGGCCGAATCAAGTCCAATAAAATCATAGTCTCCATTATCAAGTTTTTTTATATCAAGAATCACAAAAAAATGCCCACTGGTTCGATAAACGCCATCTTTGTCATGATAATAAAACTGTCCTCCTGCATGAATTACATTACCCTGTTTAATGTAGGGGAGAAGTTTTTTAGCAGCTTCATTTATGGTAAGATGCTGAGATGCAAATAATAATTTTGTGCGGAATCCATAGGAAGCCAGAACATTGGCAGAGCCATTCGGAGAACTTCCCTCGCAGTTTGCTAAGTTGGCACCTGTGTATTTTCTGGCAACATCGACGGGATTTATTTGTTGACCGGTGAAATAGGTGATAATATTTGCCGCGGCAACCGGACCACATCCTGCATATGCAATAGTACATCCCCCGGGGAGATTTTGAGTATAGTCTGTTTGCCGATACATCGTCAGATTATTTAAAGATTGTTGGGGAAGTTTGTGTGATACATGTTTTATCGTGGCTTGTATACCTGCCAGATTTTCATTCCAATCAATTTCTGTGTGACTTTTTAACTCAGCGGTAATTGCGGGAATCCCAATATCTGCAAGCCAGTCAGTCACATCTCCCGTAATATTATTGTCTTTAACCCATTCTTTGTTTGTGTACCCTGAGGCTTGTGCGTATGCTTTTTGAAGTGAAATGCTTTCTTCATAGGGCTTATCACAGCCTGCAGCAAATACCGCAGACCATCTACTATGCCAAAAAACAACCGCATTGGGCTTTTCTTTTTGGAGAAAGTTTTTCAAAACCTGTGTCTCTTTTTCAGAAAATGCACCAGTGCCTGCGTTTACGGGGGTAGATCCCCAAAAAGCTTTGCTTTGATGACGACAGCTCCAGTTCCGATTTAAATCCACTCCGTCAAATGTCACACCAACAGGCTTTGGCGAAGATTCATTTCCATTGAATCTTCCACTTTTGAACTTCTCAATTTGAGAGCTTTCATTAGTGGTTGATTGCCATGGAGGATCAAACCTTCCCACTTTTCCTATACTTCTCATTTGTCCATCTGGATTTGCAGAAGGGATGATTTGGATCTTGAGACCGTAGGGTATGATAGAAGGATTTTGCGTTATGTAATCTATTGCTTTGTATGCAAGAAGGATTGTATTCCATTCATATCCACCATGCATTCCGCCGATAAAAACAATTTTTACCACATCGGGTCCATTTCCAAATTCATATACCTCAATTGGGAATCCATCAGTTGATGTTCCAAGAGTGCCAACCGAGCTGTAATAAGAATTAATTAACGGGCTTGTTTGGTCTTGAGGATTTCCGGTAGGACTTCTAGGGGTTGGTGTTGAACCTTTAAAATCTGAAAGCTCTTTACCAAAATTATAGAGGTCAATTGCTCCTTGTCTAATATCATCGGTATAGATGTTTTGTGTTGAATCATCAAATTCTTCTCCTGCCGAAAGATCTACTTCTCTTGCCTGGGTGTGCAAAGGAATCGTCATGAGAAGACTAAAAAAGAGACAGAATATAATTACTTTTTTCATAGTTGACATTTATCTTACGAATCTCCATAATGAATTTATGGCTGGTATATTTGATTTTATAAAGAAACAATCTTCAAATGCAAATCCTTCGAACGATACGGGGCAAAGCAATCCTTCAAATGGAGCAGGTGTTCCCTCAGTAAGTCCAACACAAAGCCCCATCGAGAGTACAACAGTTACCACCACGAGCCCAGTTGTCATGAAAGAACAGCCAGTACAAATTGCGGGAACCACCAGTCAATCATACAATGGGATTGGCAATCCACCCGGCGGACAGTCATACAATGGGATAGGTAACCCTCCGGTAAAGGTGGTTAATCAAGTGCCACAGAAATCTGGAGCTTCAAACAATTCAAATCCACAAAATCAACAAAACATGAGTCGAGGATATCAACCTCAAAATAACCAAAATAGAACCAATCAGTATCCAAATAAACCTGCCGGTCCTCAGCAGCAGGGAGGAAATAATCAGAACACCAATAATCAGGGAAGTAATTTGTCTCAGTCACAAAAAAACAATCCATCGGGAGGCGTAGCGTTACAGTCAAATATGACTGATAGAAAACGAACTGAACTTGATGTGATGACGCATCTGACTCAACGATCAAACAAAGTTTTTGTCAAAGCAAATGATAAAGCAAAAGAAATGAAGAACGCTTTTGTTGATAGTGAACACTTGTTGTATGGTCTTCTCTCAGATAGTCAAGCGTATAAATTGCTGACTGAACTTAAGGTACAGCCACAAATTGTCGAGCAGGAACTTGCAAAAGTATACAAAAAGGAAAATAGTCCGAAGCCTCCTCAGATTGCCCCTCGCATAAAACAAATTATTGAAAAATCACTTGCGGTTGCAAGAAAACTCGGATATGAGTTTATTTCACCGGAACACATACTTCTTGCACTTTACGAAGAAGGGGAGGGAGTAGGAGCGCGCATATTAGTCAAACTTGGATTGACCAAAGAAGACATAAATCAAAAAATTACCGGTAAAAAAGAAGGAGTTACTGATGATAAAGGAAAAACAGAAAAGCCAAAACAGAGAAGTGCTCTTGACCAATACACCATTGATCTGACCGCAAAAGCATCGCGCGGAGAACTTGATCCTGTTGTTGAGCGGTCTGACGTGATTGAGCGTTTGGTACATATTCTTTCACGAAGAATCAAAAATAATCCAGCACTCATTGGTGAACCGGGAGTCGGGAAAACGGCGGTTGTTGAGGGATTGGCGCAGCGAATAGTCGAACAACAAGTTCCGGAAAGTTTATTGAATAAAAAAATTGCACAACTGGACCTTTCTGCTGTTGTAGCTGGAGCATCACATAGAGGTGAGTTTGAGGAACGAATGAAATCCGTCATTGACGAGCTCAAAAGCAGCAAAGGGCAGGTCATTATGTTTATTGATGAGATGCACACCATGATGGGCGCAGGAAGTGGAGAAGGAGCGCTTGACGCCTCAAACTTCATAAAGCCAGCGCTTGCTCGCGGTGAAGTGCAGTTTATTGGTGCAACAACAATTACCGAGTACCGGAAATACATCGAAAAAGATGCCGCTCTTGAACGAAGATTTCAGACGGTGCTTGTACCAGAGCCAAATCAAGAAGCTACGATCAAAATGCTGAAAGCGGCTCGCGATAAATATGAATCATTTCATAAAGTTAAAATTCCTGATGATGTGATCGATGCCGCCGTACACCTTTCAAAAAGATATATTGGTGATCGCTTTCTGCCAGACAAAGCATTTGACCTGATGGATGAAGCTGCAGCCGCGGTCCGACTGCCACTCATTTCACTCCCTGAAAAGATAAAATCTATTGAAGATCGCATTGCACAACTCAAGCAGGAACTTGCTGAAGATGAGCAACATAATGAAAAAGTTAGAGCTCGTATTTTGCGATCAAAAATCGACGACGTGCAAGTAAAGCTTACTGAAATGAAGGATGAGTACAATATGAAGAAAGCACAGACGACGACTCAAGTGACGGTAAATATTGTTAAAGACATAGTCGCTACGCGGACCGGAATTCCCATGTCAAAGATCGGAACATCAGAAGGTGACAAACTTACCAAACTTGAAGATATTATTCACGAGAGAATGATCGGCCAAGAGCGCGCAGTCAAGTCAGTATCTCAGGCAGTTCGACGCGGACGCGCGGGACTCAAAAATGCAAAGCGACCGATAGGAAGTTTTGTGTTCCTCGGTCCGACCGGTGTTGGAAAAACCGAACTTGCAAAATCGCTTGCTGAAGTATTATTTGATGATGAAGAAGCGGTCATTCGATTTGATATGACAGAATTTATGGAGCGTCATGAAGTTGCAAAACTTCTGGGGCCTCCTCCAGGGTATGTTGGTTTTGAAGAAGGGGGCAAGTTGACGGAAGCAGTCAGAAGAAAGCCGTATTCGCTCGTCTTGTTTGATGAAATCGAAAAAGCACATCCTGATATTTTCAATGTTCTTCTTCAAGTTCTCGATGATGGAAGACTCACCGATAACAAAGGACGAACTATTTCATTTAAAAACACGGTTGTTATATGTACCTCAAATATTGGAACCGGACTTATCCAAAAAGATCTGCTTGAAACGGGGAAGTCAGAAGTAGCAGAGCCAAAAGTCATTTCAACCTATGCCTTTTCTCCCCGAGGTCGTGAACTAATGACAATTGGAAACAAATATTTTGAACGCGGTGGAACACCGGGAGCGAAGCTTGAAGAAGCAACGACTGATGTTTCAGCTGGTGCTTCGATTAAGCCTGCAACGCCAACTTCCAACTGGGTTGACAAGAATCTAACCGAATACTTTGCGGGACAAAAAGTTGAAGGAAAACCAATGCAATCGCCGGTTGAAGAAGTGAATGTCGATGAGAAAACGAAAGAGCCGCAGGAGGAAAAAGAACTTACCGATCAAGATATTGAAGAGAAAAAAGCAAGAGACGAAAAAGCTCAATCTGAAAAGCCACAGAATGTTGGATTCCCCACATTTGGATATGACACACATGCAATTTCACAAAAAGGGACGGAAGTTATTACCAAAGGTGCAGGTATGTATGTGCGCAGTGCAACAACCGCAAAAGAATGGAAGTTGACCAATCTCATCGACTACTTTAAAGAAAATGTTGTTGTTAATGCTATTCCCGACGCGCCAGATGAACAACTCCCTACTATCAGACTAAAAACTCATGCATATAGTCCGGAAGAAATGGAGATTTTGACATTCAAAGATCGATTTTGGAGAAGAAAAGAAGGAACAACTGACTGGCAAACTGGAATGCTCAAGGATTACTTTACTGATTTTACGGTAAAGCAATCCGGTGAAAAAGAAATTTCGTTTCCTGTTACCCACTGGGATGTGCATACCTTTAGTCCGTCAGGGAAAGAAATTATTCTTGTTGGTGATTCGGTGTGGTCTTGCGAGAAAGGTTCGACCGAATGGGTAAAACAACAGCTGAAAGTATACTTTGGTGAAAATTTCCCACTTGACAAGGAGACCGTCGAAAAAGAAAAAGTCGAAAGCCAAGCAGATAAAAAACAGTACGACGTAATCAAAGAAAAGGTAATGAATGAGCTTTTGAAGTTCTTTAGACCTGAGCTTGTAAACCGTTTTGACGAAGTAATCGTCTTTGAACCGTTGCGATATCAGCATATGACCGCTATTGCGAAACTTCAATTGAAGTCTTTGAGCAAACTTCTTGAAGAGCAAGAAATGGGATTTAGCATTACTGATGAAGCAATCAAAGAAATTGTTCGATCCGGATTTGATCCTGTGTATGGAGCACGGCCGCTCAGGCGAGCTATTCAAAAATTGGTCGAGAATCCCATTTCAGAAATGATCATAGCACAAGAGGTGAAAGCGGGGGATACCATAATAGTCGATTATGATGGACTTGAGTTTATATTCAACGTTGAGCAAATTGAAAGAAAAGATTCTGATAGTGCAAAAAAGAAAGCAGAAAAACATTCGTTTTCATGCAATACGTGCAAAGCAATTTTTGAATCAGAAGTGATACCCAATTCCACTCAAGTGTGTGCAAAATGCGCTTCGCATGATGTTATTGAAAAACCAAAAACATCGATCGATCCTGAAAAAAATAGAGAATCAATGGTTAAGAAAGAAAACCCCCAAGCTCAACAATCAGATAAAAAGAACGCATTGGAAACTCCGATGAAAGATACTTTTCAGGCAAATGGGGCGAGTAATTCAAAACCCAATGGTGTTCAAATGAATATGCAAAATGGTATGGCGCAACCATCAATAATTCCAAGTAATCCTGTCGAACAAATGGCTTCTTCTTCCCCGCAAGCTGCAGCTTAATTTCAGTTATACTATGAATGTATGGATTTAGACTACACACCACTTGATGTTGAAGGATTTAGAAAAACTATTACCAATCATTCAAAAGGAAATATTTTTTTTATCATCATTGCAGTGCTTACCATAGTTGTATTAGGACTTCTCGTTGTAATTCTCATGAAACGTTCAGGAGTGGTATGAATAGTTTATTACTCCTCATTGTTCTCTTTCTCATCTCTCGTTATTCTATCCAAAAACTTTTCCAAGTATTCTTTATATATCTCCAGAATAATAACATTACCCTCATTCTAATATCTGCACTTCTTCTTCCCGGAACTATCATTCATGAGTTGAGCCATGCATTTATGGCAATGGCGTTACATCTCAAAGTTTGTGATATTCAAATATTTCCTGAATGGAAACATGATTCGATTAAACTCGGCTCAGTAGTCTATGAAAAAAAAGATGTATTCCGGAGTATTCTTGTCGGCGTTGCTCCTTTTTTTATGGGACTTATTGCACTTTGGTGGCTCTATGGTCTTGGCTTATATCAAACCAGTTCGGCAATTCAGTTTATCGGGGTAAGCTATCTGGTGTTTGTCATATCAACAACGATGTTTTCTTCAAAACAAGATATGGTTGATATTTTATATATAATTCCAATTATTGTGCTCATTATTGGCATAATATATGTATTTCAAATTGATTTTTCTTTTTTGATGAAACTGTTTGAAGTTGAAGCGGTAGTTCAGTTCCTGTATGCTATACGTAAATACATTACAGTAGCAATAGGTATTCATACCATTATTATTATGTTTGCCATAATTGTATTAGCTTTGCATAAAAAATCATGAACAACCTCATTGCACAAAATTTAAATTTTCAGGTAGGCCCGAGTGGTGCACCAAAAACGGTATCGATTCAAGGACCATTGGTTGGCATTAATAGTCTCGCAGACATTGTTACGGTGATTATGTCTTTTTTGTATCCGTTTGCAGGAGTAATACTACTTGGCGTTGTACTTTGGGGAGGAATTGATTTACTGACATCTCATGGCGAAGCTGAAAAACTCAATAGTGGCAGATCAAAGATCACCTCAGGAATCATTGGCTTTATTTTACTTGCGGTATCTTATATTCTTGCAAAACTATTGGGTTTTATTTTTGGAGTAGGAGAGGGAATTCTTTAATTGCTCTTTCGTAGTTTTTCGGATCACCTACATCAAACCATCGTCCTTCAAAAACAAATCCATTTACATTTTGTTCATCAATGAGTTTTCTGATGACATCTTCTAAGGCAAAACGTTTCTTATCCTTCGGAAAATACTTAAAAATTGATGGCTCAAATGCATAAATGCCGGAATGTACCAAATGACTTTTCATTCCCGCATTTTCAGTATTTGGATAAAGCTTTTTAAGTCGGGCTCCTTGAAGTTTGATCTGTCCAAAGTCAGTTGGTTTATCTGATGTGGATAAAGCAACAGTTGCTACGGCACCTTGATTGATATGAAATTGAACAAATTCCGTAAAAGACATATTGGTCAAGATATCTCCATGAATGACAAGAAATGTGTCAGTTTGAAGTTTTGATTTCAGTTTTGCTATTGCACCCCCCGTGAGTAAATTGTCTTTTTCTTCAGAATATTGGATAGTTACTCCAAATTTTTCACCATTTCCGAAATATTCTTTGATTTTATTTCCTAGATATGAAATGGCGATAATAATGTCAGTAATACCGTTTTTTTTCAATTCATTAATAAGATGTTCGAGAATTGGTGTCCCTTTGACCGGAAGCATCGGTTTTGGAATTTCATAGGTATAGGGTCGAAGATTGGTCCCGCGACCACCGGCAAGAATAACTGCTTTTTTGACACTTGTTTGAGTATATTGAGCAAGAATGTACTCAATTGCGTGCGATCGATTGCGAATTTTTTTCTTGTCAACAATACGATCTACTTGTTTGAGAAGATTTGTATCGAGAGTGATTGTGATCCGAGAACGTCGCATATATGCCTTCATTCTAGTTAACATGTTGCTTTTTGTCAAAGCAAAATCTATAATATGTTTTACACATCCCATGAATACTATTCATTTGATCAATAAACCATAGGTTAATAGGTAAAATACTCCGCGTATTCGCGGATTTTTTTTAGCAAAAAATGATATTTGATAACCAAGAACCACCCATCATACTTTCAATCGGAGGATCTCTCCTTGCTACAAAAGAAGGGATTAATACGAAATTTTTACGACGACTTAATACCTTTGTGCGGAAATATATCAAACGCGGTAAGCGTTTTTTTTTGGTCGCGGGTGGTGGCGTTACTGCGCGTGCATACCGCGACGCAGGGAAAGATGTTGTTGGCGGAATGACAACTGACGATCTTGACTGGATTGGAATACATGCTACTCGGCTGAATGCACACTTACTCCGAACCATTTTTGAAGATATTGCTCATCCTCGTATTATAGAAAACTACGACAAAAAACTTCGTGACTGGAAAGAGCCATTGGTAATTGGCGCAGGTTGGAAACCCGGTTGGTCAACTGATTATGATGCGGTGATTCTTGCTCGAGATTATGGCGCCAATCTCATCATCAATATGTCAAATATCGATTGGGTATATGACAAAGATCCACGAATACACAAAGATGCTCAGGCAATTGAGAAACTGACGTGGGGAGAACTCGAAAAAATCGTTGGAACCGAATGGTCTCCCGGCATCAATGCGCCTTTTGATCCAATCGCGGCACAACTTGCAAGAAAGCTTCGATTAACTGTTATAGTTGCAAATGGTGAAAATCTTGAAAACATTGAGAAGATCATCGAAGGTGATGCATTTAACGGGACTGTTGTGCAGCCGTATCGTATTGATGCAAGTTTTTATGACCGCGAATATTATGTAGGTGATAAAGGAAGATATCGATTCGGGAGAAGAACATCTCCATTGGGGAGGTTGTTTTCTAGAATTGCCAACTATTATCGTGCATTTTTTATCAATCTTTTTCTCAAACCTAAAAACTGTCTTGATATTGGATGTGGCACAGGAGATCTCGTTGCCATGCTTCGAAAATTTGGCATCGACGCCTATGGTGTCGAAATTTCAGACCACGCTCTTGAACTTGCGGACAAACATGTCCGCCCTTTTTTAAAGAAAGGCGATGTGATCAAGCTGCCTTACAAAGCAGGTGAGTTTGATTTGGTCCTCACATTTGACGTTCTCGAACACCTTGATCGGGGGAAAATCAAAAATGCGATAAATGAATCGATTAGAGTATCACGGAAATTCATTATGCATAAAATTTATACGAAAGAGAATTTTTGGATACGATGGTTTCATAGTAAGGATTTTTCACATCTTTCCATTTTTAGAAGAGGATTTTGGCGACGAAAATTTTTAGAACATCCCGATGCTGCGCTTCAACGAAACTCAATTTTTCACCTACCATCATTTATGGAGTCGACCTTTCTTCTGAAAAAGAAATAGTGCTCGCCTAATCAGTTATGTGATTGCCGATAGATATACTCGTATGCTTCTTTCAAAACTTCAGATAACCAATTTTCGAAATTTTTCCTCATCATTATTTGAATTTAGTCCAAATCTCACCTTGATCATTGGTGAAAATGCACGAGGGAAAACGAGCTTACTTGAAGCAGTTTACGCATCGGTTTATGGCACCGGCTTTCGCGAATCGCGAGAAATTGAGCTGATTTTATGGGATCAGGACGACTGTATCGTGGATGGACAGTTTATTGATGGTGATGTGAAGCAGCGCTTTCAGGTACGACTCCTCAAGACGGGAGAAACACGGGTTCAAAAAAAGTTTTATGTAAACAAAACAGTGAAGTCCGCACTCCAATATCGCAAAAATCAAATGCAAGCGGTGCTTTTTGCGCCGGAGCAGATACGAATTATTACCGGTTCTCCCAGTCGAAAAAGAAGGTACTTTGATACGGTGATCTCTTCTGTTGATCATGCGTACAAAAAATCTCTTCGAAGTTATGAAAATGCCTTGAGACGGCGAAACAAGGTGTTAGAGATTTATCAGAATGAATCAGATGCACTGAGAGAATTATCCTATTGGAATGCGCTTGTGGTTGAGCATGGTATGGAGCTTACCAAAAAGAGAGCCTCATATATTCAGTTTTTAAACGATCATCCAAATGTTGAAGGGAAAGAGTTTCGAATAGAATACCATCCAAACAACATATCAATGCTCGTTTTGAGTGACGTTCTTTCAAAAGAGCTTCGTTTTAGACGAACGTTGGTCGGACCGCAAAAAGATGATTTCGAAATATTTCTGAAAGGAGCGCAACATAATAATGTCAGTTTATATGGATCTCGCAGTGAACAGCGAATGGCAGTTTTTTGGTTAAAACTTAATGAACTGAAGTTGTTTGAAAAAGATTCTAAAGAAAAGCCACTGCTTCTTCTTGACGATATTTTTTCAGAGCTTGATGATCATAATCGAGAGCTTATCATGAAAATGATCAAGGATCATCAGACTATCGCAACAACTACAGAAGAAGATATTCAAAAAATTGCACAAATTCCAGAGGTGGTCATTGAGTTGTAGAGACTATTTCTTGAAGGCATGCAAATCATCATTTCTGGAAAATGTCACCGTCCGAATATGATTCAAATATTCTGATGAAAGTTTGTCTAATTCAGCTAAATTTCCATGCATTTTTGCTCGTTCCATATGTGTAAATATCCACCTAAGTTCTGGATCTGTAGGGAGCTGCGATTGCTTAAGGAATGAAATAAGATTGTCATGTGGTGGATTATTTTCATCCACATATGCATATCCATGACGTGAAAATCGTTGAAGCCGCGCAAGTTCAATTCGATCAAACTCATCAAGTCCGGTTAACCGTGGAGTTCCTCCATCCATTCCAGCTGCAAAAACCCATTTATTTGGAATTTCCTTAAATGGATGGATCCTTACATTTTGTGGAAGGGCTTGTGCAGCCTGTGCGAGAGAATGAGGTTTGTGAAATGCAGGATATATTTCAATTTGCTGACCGGGAGTGAGTCCGCTAAAAACTGAAGCGGTGCCTGCGTCATCCAAAATATCTTCAGGATAAATAAATGTTTGACTCTCGGTAAAGCCAACATTTGCAACCCTTACGATTTGTCCTGATGCGGTGTGACCACTTTTTGACGTAGTGAGGAAAAACGTTCGATCAAGAATTTGCTGAGCAAGCCCTGGCTCTGACTGAAAACATTTCAAAATAAAAGGGAGTGGAGCTGCTGCTCCCATAAGAGCAATTCCAACTCGAAATTCTTCGCGAGTCTTGAGGAGAGTTCGAAGTCGATCAGCAACCATTTCTCCATGAAGAGTCAGGTGTTCTTCAAGATGAGCCATACCTTCTACGGGTTCAATCTCAGGGGGCATATTGAAAGGATATTCGATCATATCCTATTATAATTTATTTAATTAAGAAAGCGAATAGTTAATTTAATTTATGAATAAATGATGTGTACGAACAAAAAAAGCATTTTTAGGAAGCATTTAAGATATATTGATATAATATAAGTTGTAAGGAGAGGTGACAGAGTGCCCGCTCAGCTCCTTGCAGGATTGAGCGGGTCCGCTCAACTTTAGTCTGAGCGGAGCTGAATTATATGTATTACGTTTATATCTTAAAAAGCAAGAAGGACAATAAACACTATATTGGCTCAACACATGATTTGAAAAGAAGATTTAACGAACATCAATTAGGTAAGGTCGAATCGACAAAATCAAGAAGACCGTTATTAATAGAATATTATGAAGCATATCGTAATAAAGAATTAGCCACCAGACAAGAATTATTATATAAAACGGGGCAAGGAAGAAGAATTTTGAAAAAAAGATTACAGAGAGAAATAATATAAATAGGAGAGGTGACAGAGTGGCCGAATGTACAGGTTTCGAAAACAGGCGTGGGGAAACTCACCGAGGGTTCGAATCCCTCCCTCTCCGCCAGAAGTGATGCTATCATCTTCAAACATACGAATAGATTGATACAATGGGCTAATTGAGGTGTTCGAATAGCCCGGATAGCTCCATACCATCCCAGATGGAAATATCGAACACAAAAGAACTCTAATCTGGCTCAAGTTAGACATTTGATACGTTCTACCTAAATTATTAAATTTCTCCTGCATAAACTTAACAATCGATTCAAGATTATATTTTGCTAACGACTCGTCACTTTTTGCTATTTGTAAAGATAGTATCTGTTCCTCAATAAGTTTATTTTGCTCTTTAAATATTTCATCAGAATAGACACCAGTTAGATTTTTCTGAATCAATGATTGCCGAAGGGTTTGAAGTTTTTTTAGTTCACTATCAGCCTCTTCTTTTCGTTTCTGTAATTGTTTAATCCGCTGGTAATAAGTCCTTCTTAACAGTGCAATAAAAGCATCTAAACAATCTTTTGTAGGAGTAATTGTCGATAAAAAATGAATCATGGCATTATTCATATCATCCATTGGAATAGATGACATACCGCACCTTTTCCGACAAAAATAATATCCATACTTTTGGCGTTTCCCTTTACTCCATGCTCCAGTTAATGGCGTTCCACAGTTACGACAGAGTACTATCCTTCGTAGTGGAAACTCTGTATTATCTCTGTTTTTCCTTGCTAAAGGCACATGAATATTGGTATTCCTACCATCAAGAGCAGCTTGAACTCGATAAAAGATAGCTTCAGAAATCATGGGTAAATGTTGTCCTTTTACTTCTTCAGGATGACGTTTAGAAGTTAATATACCTATGTAAAATTTATTCCGAAATATACGATTAATAGTTTGTGGTAATAATGGTCGTTCTTTACTCCTAGAAGTTTGGCGTAAACCCCATTCATTCATAATACTTGCCATTTCTGATAGCGTTTTTGTTCCAGTTGCCATAAGTTCCCATGCTGTCTTTATTTTGTCCCATGTTTTGGGATCTTTAACAGCATACCCATTCTCGTTTATATAGCCAAAAGGTGGTGTTCCACATGAGAGTCCCGCAAAAAAACGTGCTCGTAATCCATTCCGTGCACGTTCACCTCGGACATCATTATCAAGTTGAGCAAATCCAGCTAAGATAGTCTCTACTAATTTTTCTGTAGGGCTATTTCCGGTTGGTTCTGTAACAGATATTAGCGAAATTCCAGAGTCAGATAGTTTTTTACGGATAGCAAGATAATCAGAAGTCTGTCGAGATATACGATCAAGCCTATATGCAATTACAGCATCTAATGTTTTTTTATTTTTCCTGCAGAATTCTAATAATTCAATAAGTACAGGTCTACCAGTAATTGTTTTTGCCGATCTTCCTTCTTCTCTAAAGACTTTGATTATCTCAATACCTCGCCTTTGAGCTTCTTTGGTACAGATATCTGCTTGTGTATCTAAAGAAAAATTATCTACTTGTTCCTCAGTAGATACCCGAAGATAAATTACTGCTTTCTTAATATCATTATGGTTCTTTTCTAATTGCATAGTCATGGTTCATTTATTACTTCTTTTAAAGTTAGCCCTTTAAATACATCTTTCTCATACTCATTAAGCCAGGTATCAATAAGAAATTGAAATTCTGTCACGACTGTTTCTATTTGTTCATTAGAAAGTGTCTGAGCTGTTTCTCCCAGAAGTTGTCTTGTTCGAGTAAATTTATTTTCTTCGCTTTGCTTTGGGAAAGCTCTATTCAGAACGTTTTGTAGGGAATCAGATATAGGTTTATAGGCAGGGATTTGATAAGAAGGCTGAGTTTCAGTAATAACTTCTTGTTCTAGTGTTAATTCTCTTGTATTAAAAAGTGATGTTTCCATAATCTTAAAACTATCGATATATAGATAGTATATATCTAAATAACGATAGTTGTCAAGTGTATTTATTCATGGAATTAGATCGTAGTAAAAAAATCGAAAAGTTACGCAGTTCTAAGGAAGAAGTAGCAAACGCCATTGGGATATCTGTAACTTATTATGCAGGTATCGAACGTGGAGAAGAAAATCCAACATTTGCCGTAATAGAGAATATTTGCATAGCACTTAAAGTAAAATCGTCAGAAGTATTACCGTTTTAAAACTTTTGCATCGTTTTAGGCATTTTCTATTCTGAACAATTTATCATTCTGCGACAGTTTAACTACAAAATACTCTTCGTTATCTAACTCTTTAGGTAGTTTATCTTTTAATATCGAGGCAACAAACTGTATACCGTTATCATTAACCAAATAGGCAATTTTAACTAGCTGGTTATCATGCATTAATTCTTTTTTATCATTTAATATAAAGTGCATCGAAGAAATGTTTTCTTCGTCAGCAAAAAGTATATATGCTATATCAAAACATGAAATTTCTCCCTGCTTTTTTCCAGAGCTTAAATTAGTATTAAATGCGCTAAATTTATAAAGCTTCTGTCCGTTTTTATTAGTTATAATATCGTATTTTAAAGCGTACTTCTCTCCATAAAGCTTGTCTGAAATTGAAGAAAAATATTTGTTAAATTTATTTAATTGTGTTTGAACTGTTTTTTCAAAATCTACCGAGAATAATTCTTCGTCAATTACGCTCAAATCCTTATTGTATTTATCAATACTATCTTCAACTTCCCTTAGCTGTTTGATAACACTCTCATATTCACCTTTTTTTCTAAACTGCTCGTTTAATTTTGATATCAAATCTTCAAGTTCCTCATAAGAATCACTCTTTGCAATTATGGACGAAAACCCCTCCTCTTCTGTCAAAAGTCTTTTTAATTCTTGGTCTCTTTTAGTAATATTTTTTTCTAATTCAGGAAGGTCTTTTATAATAAATTTAACCTTCTCGTCAGTCATTTTATTGTGGTAATCCACCAAGTCATTAAATGTCTTTTGAATAGTACTTATTTGGCTTGTTGCCTGTTGATATATCTCTTTTAGCTGTTGAAGGTCAATATTTGCCTTATTTGCATTCAGAGCTTCTTTAGCTTCATTAATTAAATCTTTTCTTAGCCTTAATTTACTTATTTCTGAACTAACATTATTAATTTGATATTTAACCTTATTGAGGTTATTAAGGTCTGCTTCAAAGTTTTTATTTAAATTAAGATTAGACTTGACTGCATTTAGCTTCTCAATTTCATCATTTACTAGAGATAAAGCTGTTTCATAAGCTGTCTTTGTTTGTTGTTTTTCAAGTCGTTTTTTATAAGTATTTTCTTGCTGTATTTTTATTAATATTTCTTGGCGTGACTTTCCATCGCTGAATTCACAACCGAACATGAATAAATATAAAGTTTCATATTCAGCATCACTTGTGTATTTATCTAGCGTTTTTAAAGTATTATTAATGTTTTCATCTTTATAACGGATATTATGAGAAATGAGCTGTCTAAATGTTGGTTTTTCAGCTTGGTGTTCGGGAAAAACTAAATTAGATAACTTCATCTCAAATTCATCGACAGTTAAATCTTCACCATTAATCCTACGTATAGTGTCTTTCTTTGCCAAGAAGTTTCTCTCGATAACAATTTCTTTTGTAGCTGGGTAGTTTAGGTCTTCACCGAGAACGAGAGTTATCAAAACCTGATTATCAATAAGGAAGTCTTTTACTAGCTTATATTCATCTTTCTTAGTTTCTGGGTCGATATATATCTGTCTAGGGTCTGCACCTAAGCAGAAATCAATTAGTTTTAAAACTGTTGTCTTGCCCACATTATTACCAGTAATTTGTTCGGCACTCTCGTCCACGATTAGATTAATTCCTTTACGGAATGTAATATTACGGATATTTTTTCCTTCAGCAGATATGGTTAGACTTTTTAAATACATAATTCGATATTCCCGTCACTATTTAATATGACAAGATTTAATAAAAACAACCAATCTAAACACAATACGAAAACTGGAAAGGTCATATTCTTCTGTTGTTTTACGTTTGCATATAAATCCAGCATACTTTGTGTTTTCTGCCCCTGCAAAGTTTTAAGTACAAACGCCCCGTTGTAATAAATACTTTGTTGTGGATGGATATTATCAGGTATTAGCATATTTATAACCCTCTGGGTTCTCAAAAATTTTGCAACGAATAAATGCGTCAACTACGATAATATTGATACAAATTTCTAATTCATCAATTGGTATTCGAGTAAAGTTAGCACTTTCAAGCACGTAGTTTTGTACTTCATCAATAACTAAAAAGAACAACTCATCATCACTTTTTATTGCTTTGTTTCTTAAGTAGATAGTTCTCATCTTATTCAAAACTGAATTACTCTTATTCACACCTTGCGAGTCAAACTCGGAATAAATTTTATCTAGTCTTGGGTGATACGTGCCATAGTCGTTAATTACAGCACCCGCATCCTTAAGGTTGTTAAAGCTTATTTTACGGTCTATCTCGAAACTATTAGTAACTAAACCATCTGTCTTTGCCCAGTCTTCTTTTGCCAAAATGTTTACAATCGTGGCTAGGTTTGAATCAAGCTTTACTACATCTACCTCGTCACCCAGTTCTGCTTTGATAAAATTATAAATCTTTTTTTGGGAACCTATATCTCGTCCTTTTATATAAGTGAGAATAGAAATAGTATCTAAAATATCTGTGGCTGGATTGAAAATAACAGCGTGGGGGTTTTTAAAGTTTTTTTTTCTCAAATCATAGGCATCTTTTGCGATTGAAATGAATTTAAAAGTATATTCTGGGTATTCTGTTATTTTGCCTTTTTCTAAGCAATCCTCAACCTTTTCTTTAGTACACGTTGCAGAAATCTGTATCACAAGAGAATTACCATCACAAACTAAATCGATTGCCTCTACATTCTGCAACTCTTCATTTAAATTTTTTACGTCCCAGCCATATAGTTCCTTACAAAAATGTTTATAAAAGTCTTCTGAATGATTGTGTAATTGAAGATGATTAAGTTTGCCTGTACTAGTGATCCTTAGTGCAAGTAGGTTCAAATGCTTTTCAATATAATCAAAATAGGCAGTACGATTCATAGAATTATTGTACCAACTTTAACCAACATAAGTACAGACAATGAGTCCCACCATTGAGACACTCTGACCTATTTATTACACTGAGAAACAGACCAAATGATAGTTTTTATTAGAAAGGTTGAAGTTTACCTGCGTCAATTTTAAGAGTTCCCTGGGATAAAGGTGATCAATTGCGCCCACAATCTCATTGGATTGCCAATCCGCCGATTTCCTCTATTAGAAGTCCATCGCTAGTTTTGCTATCAATTTTTTCACATTCCAATTGTACCAAGAAAGTACTGAGTAGATTAGAAATTGAATTTCCCTTCCCATTCCCGATAGGCTTTGATATACTCCAATCATAAATTGCCCTGATTTATATGGAAAATATAAACTGGTCTGATGTAATCCCACCAACCCTTGCCCAACTAATTTTAATAGGAACAACTATTTCGTGGGTTACTGTAGTTTTTTTAGTCACTTCTCTTTTTTTTATCGGTCTTATTATTCTTAAATACTTGCAGTTTAAAAAGTCACTACAAGGATCGTATGTCTTATTAGAAATAAAACCTCCCTCTATTTCATTACAGTCTGCATTTACTACTAAGCAATTATTCACTATTCTCCATTCGCTTGATTCAAAACCGACACTTTTAGACAGGTTGCTCAAAAATAAGATGCTCATTAGCTATGAAATAGTATCAAGCAGAAGTGAGGGAATCCGATACATAATCTACACACCAAAAGAAAATGTTTCGATCCTTCGCAAAAACTTGCTTTCGTACCTTCCCGGTATTGAGATTCAAGAAATATCCGACTACTTGCCAAAATCTTTAGCAGAGTTAGAAAGTAAAAAATATTCGTATACTGAATTTAAACTTAAAAACTCATACGTTCTTCCATTAAAAGAACAGGGAGTACTTGGCGAACACGATCCAATTGCATATATCACTGGACAAATGACAAAACTAGAGCCAGATGAGTTAATCACTTTGCAATTGGTCACTTCTCCTGTAACGCCAGTCTATCATGGGAAAATTGCAGATTATTTATTTAAATTACAAAAAAGAATTTACGAAGGGAAAGAAATTGTTTCCTACATTCAAAATGGTTCTCTTAGTAAGATTTTACATTCTTTAAAAGTTGTTCCTCTTTTTATTTTTGATCTTTTTGTACTTCTTCTAAAAGACCTTACTAAATGGGTTATGGATTTTACAATGGCATCGCCAAAATATCCAAGCAAATATATTCTTGAGCAAGAAAAGGTTACTAATGATCAAATAATTGAACTAACTCCAAAACAAAGTGAGATACAAGAGATTGTAGAGTCAAAAATTAATCAAGATTTATTTGAGGTAACTATGCGACTTTTAGTTGTTGGAACTTATAAAAATAATATTGAGCTTAGAAAAAAGGGAATTATAGGAAACTTTGCAACATATACCAATCTTAGCTATCAGGCTCTTAAGGTTAAGTCAACATATTTTAATTCACTCTTTACCAAATTAAACTTTTTACGTCTCAAGTATCGATTGTTCTCGTTTACTTCTAATCCAATCTTTTCAGTATCAGAACTTTCAACAATTTATCACTTTCCATTTACACTAACTACACAAACCGAGGACTTACAATCAATAAAATCATCACACCTACCAGCACCAATTAGTCTTAAAAATCCGACAAACCTTGATATCGTATTTGCTCACAATATTCATGGTGAAAGCATTACCCCAATAGGATTAACGATAGAAGAAAGACGAAGGCACATGTACCTAATCGGTGCAACTGGTATGGGCAAAACCACACTTTTACTACAAATGATCTATCAAGATATAAAAAATGGCAAAGGTGTAGCGATAATGGATCCGCATGGAGATTTAGCCACCCGACTAATTGGCGTTATTCCGCAAAACAGGCTTGAAGATGTAATTTACTTTAACCCGTATGATCTTGAGTTTCCTATTGGTTTAAATGTTTTACAAATGACAGAAGGTTTATCTGATGTTGAAAAGGAAAGAGAAAAAGATCTGATTGTTTCAAGCCTTATCTCCGTATTTTTAAAGCTTTATCCATCTAACACAGCTAGACCTAGAATGGAGCATGTTCTTAGAAATACTATTCTAGCCATTCTTTCAACAGAAAAACCAACATTACTTACTGCATATAAAATGCTTGTTGATAAAAACTTGAGAGATAATATTGTTTCCAAACTTGAAGACCCCTTACTAAAAGAATTTTGGGAGAAAGAATTTAAAGGTTTTGGAAGTTTCCAAAGAGCTGAGCTTATTTCTCCAATCACCAATAAACTCGGCAGATTTTTTACAACCAAAACAACCAGAAATATTCTCACTCAAGAAAATAGCAAACTTGATTTTGACGACATTATGAACAATAAAAAGATTCTTATTTGTGATCTATCAAAAGGGAAAATAGGTGAGGATATTTCTTCATTTTTAGGAAGCCTACTCATTCTCAAGCTTCAGTTAGCTGCATTAAACCGAGTTCATATACCACAAGATAAGCGTGAAGATTTTTTTCTGTATATCGATGAGTTTCAAAACTTTGCCACTATGACTTTTGCCCAGATTTTATCGGAGGCGCGCAAATATAGGCTTGATACCATACTTGCTCATCAAACTATCTCACAAATTGAAGATAAGGATCTACTAAAGGTAATTTTAGCTAATGTAGGTACTGTTGTTTCATATAGAACAAGTAATCCAACAGATGAGGATTTTATCCTTCCCTTGTTTGCTCCGCACGTAAAAGAGCATCAAATAGCCAATCTACCGTCATTTAATTTTTACATTAAAATTCATGGAGTATCTTCCCAAGATGCTTTTACTGGTAGTACCTATGACTTTACAACTCCAAAAGATGAAAAAATTCAACAAACAGTGATCAAAACTTCAAGAACTAAATATGGTGCAGATGCTGAAACCCTAAAAAAGCTAGACGAGAAACTAAAGGTAGTCGTACCTGCAACAAAGACCCAAAAGTCAAAACAAAAGCAAACTAAACAGAGCAAAAAGGGTGAATCAGAACGAAAATCGATATGATATTTTGTGTTAGCAGCTAACACAATTTAATTTGAGTATTGCTTGATATAATAGGAAAAACAAAATATTTTTTGTACTCTTTATTCCTTATGAATAAGGAAAAGAAAAATTCGTACTACAAAAAGAACGAATCATTAAATAAAAAATGAATCTACCTACAATAACAAATAAACAAAAAACAATACTATATTTACTCTATAAATTCCGATTCCTAAATAGAATTCAAATACAAACATTACTTAACCACAAAATATACGGCAGGGTAAACACATGGCTAAAAGATCTGACTGATAAAGACTATACAGGAAGAAAGTTAGATACAGATTCAAAAATAAACAACGAACCTGCAGTTTACTATCTGAAAACCAATGGAATGAAGTTTGTAAGAACCCAAGAGTATGCAGAAAAAACCTACATATCAAAACTGTACCAAGAAGATACGAGATCAGATACTTTTATATCCACATGCTTGTTAATAGCTGGTTCTTACATCGACTTACTAAAAAAATACAGCATAGAAGAAGGATTTACCTTTTACACAAGATCAGAATACTCACTTGACGGGATTATCAAAGAAATTTTTCCTTTCTTCGTCTTCCGCAAGGGGAAGACGAAACCATACCTAATAGCCGAGATATTTCCTGAAAAACCACGCTTTTTTATTCTCAACCGGATAAACCAATACATCACTTTCTTTACAAAAGGAGACTGGATCAAGCAAGAACAAGTACCTACAATTCTCTTTATCTGTCCAAATAATGAAATTGAAGAATATGTTACAAAAAAAGTAAAACTTATCTGCAGAAACGATCAGATAGAAAACCTAACATTTCAAACCACTACAAAAGAACAGATCATAAAATCTGGTATAACAGGCAATGCGTGGGGTGAGGTAGCAATTGACCAATAAAAAAAATCCGCAGGTAGCTGTTTCCAACTACCCACGGATTAGTATAACTTACTCGAGTATCGCGCTTGGCATTACTTTGCTCATTCTTTGCTCGGTAAAATGCAGATCTCTCTCAATGCCTAAGCCAAATCTACCAATGTAGCTTTCTAGCTCATCAAAAGAAAAGTATCCCCATTCATCATTGTAATCACCAAATATTGATACAAATCCAAAGAATTCTTTTGAATTGGTATCGTATTCAGTTGCAAGCCAAGTACCTGCTCCTGTTGGATTAAAGAACTTTGCAATAACCAGCGGATCTTTTACCTCCTCTTGACTACCCACACGCTCAAATCGGGCTAGTAATTCTTTCGTAAGTAATTTCATGATCATCACCTCCTTTATGGGTATATAAATTAATAACTTGCAGATAGATTTTTCTTCCTATCATGCAATAAAAAGGGGCATGGGGTGAAAATCAAACGAAAGTGGTCTGTCAAAAGTCCCGCCACAGGCGGGAGGATTTTACGAAGTATGAGTCAAAACCCACCTTTTGACAGATGATTTTAACCCCATAAAATGAAGAAGCATGATAGGAAGAAACTCCCTGATATAAACAAGACAGACCGCCAGATGTAGTTCTATAATCATTTGTATTATGATCCAGAAACTTGCCCTCTTTCAAAAAACCTATGATTTTGTTGTCTGGCTGTATTATTTACTCAACAGGCTTCCCCGTGGTCATAGACCAATTTTGGGATCCCACATACACAGTCTTGCTCTTTCGATTCTTATTGCCATAATTCAGGCAAATAGCGCGCTTCCTGGAGAGGAACGAACGCAACTTCAAACAAAAGTTTCTACCGATCTGGATACTCTGCGTATTTTATTGCGCCTTGTCAAAGACTTAAAACTAATGAGCATAAAACAATATGTCTTCGCCATAGAAAAGCTTAACGAGATAGCCCGTATGCATAAAAGTTGGATAAACTCTGTTTGATTTGCTACTCTTAAACACAAGGGAATGGATAGAATGTTGTCGTTTCCTTCGCGGAGCCAATTGGGATAATACGTCGAACGCAGGCGCATTCACACTCAATTTGAATAATACACCGACGAATCGGAACAACAACATTGGCTTTCGTTGCACCAGCGATCATGAGTTTGGCATCTCAACAAATGTCAGCGCCAGAATGAGCGGTACATTTTTACGGATTTGTGCCCTGGATTCAGATGATCACAATGTTCATTTCCTGCCCCGAAAATGTATTGATGAACATGTCGGGTCAAACATAAAGCCCGTATTCCTGTCTCGAGAAATCGAGACAGGGTAAATGGGTTTATATGGACTACTTCAAAAGACTTTCTAATATCATCAATTTATTGCAAGCTTACACACGAGTTCGACTGGGCAAAAGAAGCAAACCCATTGCTCTTGTCTACGATTATTATCTTGAGGAAAATTTGGGTACACTTAGTTTTTTATTACAGACAAAAAAATACGCTCCTAATCCGTATGTTTACTTTGTAATCACCGACCCCAAAACAAGACATATCGCCGCGCCTCACTTTCGAGATCGCATTGTCCATAGAGCACTTGTCAACCAAATAGAACCGCATATTGATAAAAAGTTCATTTTCGATTCATATGCTTGTCGTAAGAGTAAAGGTACCCACTTTGGACTTGCGCGAGTTAAAAAATTTCTTATGGCGGCTCGTTCTCTATACGGGAAAGATCGACCTATTTATTTTCTCAAGTGCGATGTTCAAAAATACTTCCAAAACATATCTTGGGATATTCTCATTTCTATACTAGAAGAACACATCAAGGATCCTGAAACAATGGAGCTCATTAAGACAATTATTACCAATCACAAGGTGTATAAAGTTCGAGGAAAAATCAAAAATTTACCTGATCAGGTCGTCTCTATCTCAAACAGAGTTGGTATCCCCATTGGCAATCTTACGAGCCAGCTTTTTGCCAATGTTTACCTGAATGAGTTTGATCACTATATAAAACACACCCTTAAAGAGCGCTGGTATGCTCGGTATATGGATGATTTTTTGATCATTCATCCCGATAAAAAGCATCTTGTCAAAATTAGAAACGAGATACGGGTGTTTTTGGCTAATCGATTAAAGCTAACCTTGCACCCAAGAAAAGTGGCCATTCAACGGGTAACTCATGGCGTGCCTTTTGTCGGGTACAGAATTTTTTATGATCATATTGTGGTCAGATCAAAAACAGTACAGCGTTTTCAAAAGCGTTTGCATAAGAGAAAAAGAATGGTACAAGAAGGAGTATTTGCTCAAAAAGAGTTGAAGTCAATGTGTGATTCGTTTGTGGGACACCTTAAGCACGCCAATTCTTATGGACTACAAAAAATTTTGTTTTCTAAGCCAAATAAACATGTCTCAAAAAAGGTATCAAAACCCCCCAAGTTTATGCAGTTACCTTTACCGTTTTAGTTAGCGGCAAACTTCGTATCATTTTCTCAATGGAACTATTTTCTACCTCCTTTGAGTAGTAGATTTGTCCCATTTCCGTTTCTTTTTGGGATGGTTTGTTTCATATCTATTAACTCTGCGTTTATGCTGACTTTCTACCATCAATATAAACAAATGAGTGGCGTTTTGTCCTGCAACAGTTACCCACTCCCATTTTAATCAGCTCATGACTTCACTCTTAAGCGATTGGGATACCGTGCGAAAAAAAGAAGTAACATCAGTATATTTGTACATTTGATCTGTTACCAAAGGGTCATCTTTCAACTCCTCAGCCTGCATCAGATTTCTACCAAGTTGCAACGGATCAATAGGGGTATCAAATTTGATACGAGTCAACTTGATCAATTCTTTTAAATCCCATGCGGATTTTTTGTACATTGCAAACAAATCATAAAAATCTCTTCCCCGCGGTTTTTGGTAAATTGTGAATAATTTATTGACCGCAATATCTTGCAAACTGTCTATGGGAAGTCCATCTTGTAGTTGCGTAGAGTCAATTCTTTCGAATGGGAAATAAGTAAACTCAGCTTTTAGCTGTGCTCCTCCAGAATAAGATAAAAAAAACAGATTACGGTTAAAAGACTGTTGGAAGTCCAATTTTTCATATCCTAAGGTAGATTTGTGGGTATGAAGCAAAATGGTTATAGTTTGTGGATCAATCTCTTCTTGAGAGAAAAAATCTAAGTCTTCTGAAAAACGATGATGCAAGTAGTATTCTGAAAGACATGTTCCTCCGGTAAAATAAAATCGAGCGATTAAAGCAGGTTGTTTTTTGACAAACTCCAAGAACGCATGCTGCTTTGGAGTTAAGATTGTATTGGCCATAGCAGGTGTTTTAAGAATATTTTCTTTAACGGGTCGATGGAAAGCTTCGTGAAGTGCTTGCGTAGATCCTTTTCAATTAGCTTTTCGCCATCCAACCCAAAATTGATCATCTGTTCAAGCTTCCAGCGAGTATATTCTTGAGGATTTTCCTTGAGACGCTTGGTGTTTGTTGACCAGTTTTTCATACTTGTATTTTACCATTTTTGCTGCGACTTTTACACACCGTTATTCTTTTCCTAATCCCCTTGCATTTACCAGGCTTCTTACAGTATTATTGTTGTATAGCATTTTAGATACTAAAAAAACCATGCCGTCATGAAAACTGTCCAAAAAATTTTGTTTGAAAAGCGCTACCACTACTCGCGGTTTCAGTTTAATCTGGCGGGTGCCTTTTTTATGTTTGCAGGTTTTGTTTTTGCTACCTACTTTACCGCTATCAAACTGCCGTCAGTTTTTGCCCTCAACGATACCACCAAGACCTGGACATTCAATACCTCCAATGCAGGAAGCTATACTTATGACAGCGCACTTGTCACGGTAGATGATTCAGGCGCGCGCCCTATAACAGGAGTCAATAAAATCACCAACCCTGCCTTTAGTTCAGACAACTCCTCTTGGAGTGTTGCGGCAGTGCCCCCGTCTGGCTGGGTGGAGGTACCTGCAAGTGCAACATATAATCCTCCCACTGGCAATTTTTTGGCTATGAAGTATGAGGCTAAATGTGCAGCAACCAGTGACCCCACAACAGGACTCACTACGCCAGTCAATAGCCCGTACGACACCTACAACTGGGGCGCGGCAAGTGGTGTCGCTTGTACGAGTGCTAACAATCGCCAAGTTGTCTCGGTAGCTTCTGGTTTTCCGATTGCCCAAATCAGTCAAACAGAAAGTGCTACAGCCTGTGGCACCATTTCTTTGGGGAGTAGCACGGCTCACCTTATAACCAACGCCGAGTGGATGACCATAGCTCGCAACGCCGAGGCGCAAAGTGGCAACTGGTCAGGGGGTAGTGTGGGGAGTGGGTATCTTTTTGCAGGTCATAATGATAATGCACCCGCTAAATCCCTCGTTGCCTCAACTACCGATACCGGAAACAATGCCTGTGCGTATACCGACACAGCGGGTACCACCGAAGCTCCTGCCTCATGTCCTACTAATACTGCAAATAACACATCGGGAACAACCGGTAACCAAAAACGGGTACTTGCCCTGTCAAATAGTAGCTATCTCTGGGATATTGCCGGTAATGTCTGGGAATGGAATAGTGACACGATCACCGAACAAAATCAGCCCGATGTTTCTGGCCAAAGTGGTTTTAACTGGCGTGAATTTACGGCTCTTACGAGCTATGGAACTTTATCATACGACTTGGTACGGCCTTTGAGTAGCTCATATGATGCGACCTACGGTGTTGGTCGTATTTATCACAATAGTGGCTCTGCAGCATCAACAACCTACGGTTTCCTTCGCGGAGCCAGTTGGGATGGTACGTCGGGCGCAGGCGCATTCGCGCTCGATTTGAATAATACACCGACGAATCGGGGCGTCTACATTGGCTTTCGTTGCACCAGTGATCCCGTAGCAATCTCTCAATCTTTCTCATCTTCTTCTGGAAAAACGGGTGGGGGAAACACGGTTGTTGTGGGATCTGTAGCAGATGCCAAAATCTATCAATCTATCAATGTCGGCGCAGCCGACTCGTTCGATTTTTCGGTATATGTCTATGACCAAACAAGCGGTAACGATGGGGGTACGGTATCCTCTTCCATCGCTCAGCTCTATTACAATGGCGCAACTATTGCCACAACCTACACCAGTGCCGGATCGGGCTGGTGGAAACTATCTGGTACCCTCACGGGGGCCGCTTCCTCTCGTGAGTACGGTGTCGTAGTCAAGCAGGGGAAAACCGTTAAGCTTGACGACCTCACTCTGGCCAAAAGCGGTACCTACAGTGTGTATACGACCAGTGCCTACACCAATGCACAGGTCTCGAGTTGGGATAGCTTTACTGCCGATGTGACGGCATCGGGGAACGCAAGTGTGGTCTATCAAATTTGTCTCGATGATGGTTCTGCCTGTTCTTACTCAAGTGGCTCTCGTTGGCAGTACTATACTGGTGGGGCATGGACGAATGCCACAGATGCCACAAGCACCTATGCAAACACAGCCGCACAACTGACCCAAGCAGCGATGCAGGCATTATCTATCACTTCAACTAAAATCTCGGTCAAAGCGATCATGGCATTTGGCGGAGCAGATACGCCTGCAATAAATACACTTGCTGTAGGTCTTACTACCGATACTACAGCGCCAACTGCCAACGCATCGAGCCTTATCATGAAAAAAACCGTGGCAGGTGCAACCATTGCAAGCAACGGCTGGACTAATGGTAGTGCGCCGTACTTTTCATGGACAGCCGGAGCAGATAATGCCGGAGGCTCAGGTCTTTTGGGGTACTGTCTGTATGTTGGCACGGACTCCTCCGGCAACCCGGCAACTGCCAAAGGTCTTTTAGGTACATCGCCTGTCTCAACAACAGGTACGACATGTCAGTTTATCATCAGCACAAATTCCATTGATTTTGCAACGACCAGTTATCGAGGGAGCACATGGCTGAGCTCTGCAAGCTCAAGTTATTATCTCAATATCAAAGCGGTAGATACTGCGGGCAATATATACGGTGGATCGAGCGCTCAATTTCAGTTTCGGTTTGATAATACTACTCCGGGAAATCCAGCATTTGTTTCATTGCCAAGTGATTATATTGCCACCAAAGCCACCAGTATCCTTTGGCCTTCAAGCGGTGCAGATGGTCCCTCAGATAGCCATTCTGGTGTGGCTGGCTTGCAGTACCGCATAGGGTCTGGAGGCACTTGGTATGGTGATAATCACACGGGTACAGAAGATACCACTGATCTTTTAACAAATGATGGCACATATAGCACTCAGTCAACTCCTGATTATACCGATATTGCAGAAGGCACAAATATTGTGTATCTGCGCACCTGGGACACAGCGGGCAATGTTTCAACAAGCTATGTCTCCAGTGCTTTAAAAATAAATACCATTTCACCCTCGGCACCACGTAACCTCGCTGTTTCAGACTCAGACAGTACGACCAATGCCTACTCGTTTACCTGGGATGACCCTTCGGCTTTTACTGGACAAGCGAGTAATTTAACCTTTTGCTATACCGTAAATACCGTACCAACTGCGATAAACTGTGCATATACTGCTGCGGGGGCAAATGCTCTTACCGAAGATGCGTATGCTACCCAGCCTGGTATCAACACACTCTATTTGGTGGCCAAAGATGAGGCAGGGAATATAAACTACGATACCTACACGAGTGTTACCTTTACCTACTCGGGCTCAGCTCCAGGAATTCCCCGCAATACCGATGTTTCAGATATTTCTATTAAGGCAACCTCAAATTGGAAACTGACTGTTTCTTGGGACGCGCCTGAAAGTGTGGGGGCTGGAGTGGCAAGCTATAAGGTTCTGCGAGCAACAAGTTCGGCCACTTGCTCATCTTCTCCATCCTCATTTACGCAAATTGGCTCTACTGCAGGGACTTCGTATTCAGACACTGGTTTATCCCAGCAAGCATACTATTACTGTGTCAAAGCCTGCGACAGCGCCAACAACTGTTCTGCGGTCTCGTCAACTATCGCAAAAACTCCAACGGGCAAGTTTTTTACGGCTGCAACACTTGCCTCTGGTCCAAGCGTATCTACTATCACAACGAAAAAAGCTAAAATCAGTTGGAGTACCAATCGCGCATCTGACTCTAAGGTTTCTTTTGGCACAAGCTCTGGTTCGTATAATACCGAAGAGCCATCAAACTCATCTCAAGTCACCGACCATGTCATAAATTTGACCAATCTTAATCCGGGAACTACCTATTATTACAAAGTCAAGTGGACAGACGAAGATGGCAATACCGGAATAAGTGATGAAAAAACTTTTTCCACAGAACCAGCCCCAACGGTCAAAAATGTGGCAGCTAAAAACATTGGTTTGACCTCGGCGATTATCCAATTTACTTCCAAAGACGCCAGTAAAGTCAAAATTTACTATGGCAAAACCACTGGCTTTGGTGGGGTCAAAGAAGTTGCCACTTCAACCAGCGAGACAACCTATACTACAGAAATTTCCGGCCTTGAGGATGGCACCAAGTATTTTTATAAAATAAATACCATTGACAGTGAGTCTTCTGAATACGAGGGCACCATTCTTGATTTTACTACCTACCCGAGACCCAAGATTTCCAGCGTACAAATTCAAGAAGTACGAGGAGCAGCACAACCGTCCGTACTGGTTAGCTGGAACTCAAATACTGAAGTTTCTTCCATTGTTACCTACTACCCGCAAGGTGAACCAGAGAATGCGCGGGATGAAGTAAACATTGCCCTTACTACTGGGGCGCACAAGCTGGTAATTAGAGGACTACTGCCAGAAACCGATTATTTGCTTGTTGCTAAAGGTCGAGATGCGATTGGAAACGAGGCGGTCTCAGACAGCCAACGCTTTACTACCGCCACCGACACAAGATCACCTCAGGTACTTAATCTAAAGGTCGAAGGAGCCACCGTACCTCAGGTTTCTGGGGCTGGTCAGGAAGCTATGGCTCAGTTTTTCGTATCTTGGGATACTGATGAGCCTGCTACCTCACAGATAGAATTTGGCGAAGGCACGGGCACTACCTATTCACAAAAAACGCAGGAAGATATGAATTTAACTACCAACCATTTGGTAATTATTTCCGGCTTAACACCTTCGAGGGTTTATCATCTTCGAGCTCTTTCAAAGGATAAGGCAGGTAATGAAGGAAAATCTATCGATTCAGTCAGTATCGCACCAAAGTCAACCCAATCTGCACTTGATTTGGTAGTTGGTAATTTGTCGGATATATTCGGGTTTTTGAATAATCTAAAATAACATGAACAAAGTCATTATTAATCTCAACAAAGTAGTTAAGTCATTTCAGGTAAAAGACCAAGATGTAGCAGTGCTTCGTGGGACTGATCTGGAGATATATGACGGTGATTTTGTCATTATTTTTGGGCCATCAGGATGCGGTAAATCAACACTTCTTCATGTGATTTTGGGGCTCGAAGAGCCTACTTCAGGTAGTACCAGTTTTTTTGACAAAAACTTATACACAGGTACAGAGGATACGAGATCGGAATTTAGAAAAAACAATATTGGCATGGTGTACCAGCAACCCAACTGGATAAAATCCCTCAGTGTGGTTGAAAATGTGGCCTTTGTCTTGTCACTTATTGGGGTAGAAAAACAAACTGCTCTGCTTAAGGCGCGTGATGTTTTGGAAGTAGTAGGCATGCTTGAGTGGGCAGAGTATCGTCCCTCTGAGCTTTCTTCTGGACAACAGCAAAAAGTTGCGCTTGCTCGTGCAATTGTGTCCAACCCTAAGGTAATAATTGCCGACGAACCCTCGGGAAACCTGGACTATCAAAGTGGTATTGAGCTTATGGAGCTGTTTAAACATTTAAATGAGCAAGGGAAAACCATTATTATGGTTTCGCACAATATTGAGAATCTTGATTACGGCAAACGAATTATCCAGATGTTTAATGGTCGTGTGGTTACAGTTTTTGATACCACGATTCAGTCAATGAATACTATTAAAAAACTTCTATTAAAACATGTCGTTCCCCCAGCAATAACTACGGAAAAGTCATTAAAAAAACAAGATCAAAAATCACCGCACGAAAAATGGCGATGGCATGTACCCACTTTTTCACTGAAATGGGTCAAAACTACTGGACCGAAATCTATTGCAAACATTTCTCAAGTACTTAGATTTTTAGGACTATTGTGGATTTATATTACAAAAAAATGTACTGATACATTATTGAAGCATCGTTTTTTGCCAAAAAAAGCACATGTTTGGGTGCAAACAAAAATGGACAGACTGTATTTCATAACTGTCAAAAAACTTGAGAGAAACGATGAAAAATCTATTTCCTGGGTGGATCTGATTGATTTATCAATCAAGAATATGATGTCAAAAGGAACTCGAACAGTCATTACCGTTGGCGGTATGGCAATCGGCGTGGCGACAATTGTCTTTTTAGTTTCTATAGGGTATGGTCTTGAAAAATTGGTCATATCACGAGTAGCACGGCTTGAAGAAATGAGACAAATCGATGCCACGCCCGCTACAGCGAGCAATGTAAAGCTTACTGATGCTTCTTTAGCCCAGTTTAAAGACATAGCGGGAGTTTCTAAAATTTTGCCAGTTGTTGGGGTTGTTGGGACAATCAATTATCAAAACTCGAGTACCGATGTTGCAGTGTACGGAGTACTTTCTGATTATCTTAAAGAGTCTGCCATTAAACCGGTGGAAGGCACTATTTTTGCAAGTGATACGCTCGCTATGGATGAATCAAATGATTTTGGGAAAACTGAGGGAATGGTCGCTGGTATTTCAGATAATATGGAGGATCATGTCGCCGTGGTTGGTGAAGAGATTGGAGAGGTGACATTTACCCTTTATCCCGATCAATATGTGCGGGTTCGTGAAAAACCCACAGCTGGAGCAAAACTGTTAGGGTATACAAAGCGTGTAGAGGGAGTGAGCCAAGCAGTAGAATATTGGGGAGGTGCGTACACCAGCGAAAGTGGCATTGGTCGAGATGGAAAAGATACAAATGGTAACGATGTTGGTCGCTGGCTCAAGGCTAAAGTGCTCCTGTGGGAAGAAACTACGACGGAAGAAGGTGAAACTACCTATACTGAAAAACTTGATGAAGACGGGCTACAGGTTTCGGCAGATGGTTATTTTGCGCAGTTAAATATGACAGTGGAGAGGCTAGCCCCTGATACCAGAGTATTGGGTGTATCGACTTCAAGTTCCGATACTGCCTCGGATTCTGCCTTTATCGATATCGCCTCACTTGAAGGATTCGCCACCCCTGCGGCAGAGGTTGCTAGTACAAAAATAGCACTACCTGACAGTGGTAAACGAGAGGCGGTAGTTAACAGAGCTCTTTTGAAAGTGTTGGGGATTGATACTTCTGCTGTGGGAAAGACCTTTTCGATTGCATTTACTGCTACAGGTGAGCTTGTTGAAGATAGTAGCAAGATTGAATCCATTCCTGTCGAGTACACAATTGTTGGTGTTATACCTGATACAAAAACCCCGATTTTATATGTTCCTATCCGCGACATCAAACAAATGGGTATTCAGTCATATTCACAAGCAAAGATTGTTGTAGATAAGCAGGACGATTTTTCAAAAATACGCAAGCAACTTGAGTTACTTGGGTTTAAAACTACATCAGTTGTGGATACGGTCTCGCAAATAGAAAATCTTTTTGTTACCTTGCGGATGATTTTGGCTGTGATTGGCATTGTGGCACTTTCGGTTGCTGCTCTGGGCATGCTTAATACGCTAACTGTCTCTCTACTTGAGCGAACCCGTGAGGTGGGTATGATGAAAGCAATTGGCATGAAATCAATTGAAGTGCAGGATCTTTACCTCACCGAGTCGATGATTATGGGGGTAATGGGGGGTATTGGAGGTTTAATTTTAGGATTTTTGGCAGGCAAAGCTACCTCCGCTGTTTTATCAGTTTTTGCTGTTTCAAAAGGATATGGTGTACTTGATATTTCTTTTATCCCCTACCCATTTGTTCTGTTAATTCTTGGAATTTCACTTGCCGTAGGTTTGCTTACCGGCATATATCCCTCTCGCAGGGCTACTAAGATATCTGCACTCAATGCATTGCGGTATGAGTAGGTCGTATCTACATTAATCCTCTAAATCAACAAATTGTGGTTGACGTAAAGAAAATCAGTTTATATAATTCGATCACTTTATAGTATTTCGTTATGAGTTTCCCTACCCAGAGAATATAAAAAAATATGGGCAACAATATTCCAGGATACGACAGCGCGCAACCAATTCAGTTCACGAATTTAGACAGTCTGCTATGGGGTATAGTCAAGACTCTTCAATGGTACTCTCTTCCAGTTATGGCAATTGCCATTGCTACACTTGGTATCTTTTTAGTTATGAGCGGAGATGATACTGAGCGTAAATCAACACTTAGAGGTTGGATCATCAATATTCTAATCGGTGGTTTACTTGTATTTGGTGCCGCAACATTGGCTGGAATTATTAAGCAATTTGTTGGTGGAACCGTATAACTTTGATATGCATGAAAGCATTAAAACTAATTATCTTTTTGTGCATTCTCACATTCGCTAATATTTCTCCCGCTTTTGCACAAGAGCCCGCACCAACACCAACTCCTCCACCACAAGTACAATGGGTAAACAACTTTACGGTTGAAGACAAGCCTTCATCAATCATTACTTTACTTCAAGATTTTATCGCTGGATTTGACTCATTTATGGGTGGATTCATTTTTTATACTCCAAATCCTTTTGGTGAAACGATAAAACTCAAAGACAATACAGAAATTCCCGGAGTTAAAAAGTATCGAGATATTTTTAATCAGCTTGCAATTCCAATTATTGCTATATCAATTGCGGTTATAGCCGTTTCAAAAATCGGATCAGATAATCTTCAAGAACTGAAGTCATTTGGTGTTCGTTTTCTCATTACGGTAGTTCTGTTTTTAACCGTCCCATCAATCTTATCGTACAGTATTCAGTTTAATAACTTATTGGTAGATAAAATCACAACAACTCAACAATTCACTGGGTTTTTAAATGATTATCTTGATTCATCACAAGAAAAAATTCAGGCAGGTAATGAATCAGAACAATATGGTATTCCAAGCTACGATGTTTCGATGAATGGCGGAGTGCTCAAGTCATTTGGCAAATTTATTGTACAGACATTTTTATTTGTCCTTACATTTTTATTTTTACTCGGTGGGTTTGTATATATTGGTTTTCAGTTTGTTATTCGGTTTGCGTCACTAATATTTTTAGGAGTCTTGTATCCAATCATCATTCCTTTTGCTTTGTCTGAAAGAACTCAAGGAATAGTAAACACCTTTTTTAAAACGTGGTTTACCTTTTTAATTCAGCAACCAGCATTTGTACTTGGTTTTGCAATTGCCAATGATATTTTTAGCAGTATTTTAAGTTCAAAAGGGCCAACAGTTGGAATGCTCTTTTTTTACACCGGCTTTTTATTCTTCCTCGGAGGAGTAAACATGCTTGTTGGAAGAATATTTGGTGATACTTGGGGATCATTTGCAACCAATATGCAGTCTGCAATTGCTACAAGAGCAGTAACTGGACCAGTACAATCTCAAGTCAAAGATTTTCAAAGAGGTTTGATCGGTGGAAGCTTAGGCACAGTTGCAGGTCACTTTGTTCGAGACCAAATACTAAAAAATAGATCGGATTCTAAAGAAAACGAATTTTACGGTGGAGGTGGATCAACAAACAATAATGCATACTCAAATGAAACCTCAAGCCATACAGAAAGTGAAGTCACACCAAGTAGTCAAAAAACAAGATTCTCAAGAGATCTTGAAGGGAAAGGACTAAATATACAAACCGAAAATGCAAAACAAGGGATAGTTGCAATTAGTGGTGAAGCATACAAACACGAAGACAAACAAACAGGTCTTACCTCGTACTATCCAACGCGAATGGAAGCCGTTCAAGATGGTGTATCAGAGGATAAACTTGAAACGGTTCAACTTGAAGAAGATCGCTTTATTGATCTTTCAACCTTTAGCAAAAAGAATCCAAACCCTCATCATTACAACGCTATGCAAGAATCACAAAAACAAGGCAAAGCGATTAGCTATGCCTATGTTACAAAATCAAGCCCTCCTGAAAAGGTTAGAAACTTTTTAGATGTTTCTCAAAAAAGAAATAGTGCGCTTGGAATTAAAGGAGTAATTATCGAACGACACGGAAAAGAAACGGCCGATTCTATCATTCGAATGTATTCATATAACAAAAATGAAAAACGTAAGAATATATAAAGACGATATTCGTCAACACATTTTAAGAAGTCTGTTTTTTACAGACAGCACCATCTTTTTAGTTGGAGGGCTGTTTATTGCGGGCAGTTTGTACTTTTTACTCAATAATGTATTTCATGCCTTTAATTGGAATATGTATTTAGCCTCACTTATTGTACTTGAAATAGCCTTTATAGGATTTATTACTCAAAGAATTGATAATCAACCAATTTATAAAATATTTCCAAGAGCAATTATGTTTAAAAAGGGCAAGAAAACATTTAGACAAAAAGAACTAGAGCCATACTTTGTTGATTTTACTATTCAAGACAACTTGGTTATTCGTAAAAATAGTATTATTCAACTTTTAGAAGTAGAGCCTTTTGATATTTCGCTTTTAAATGACCAAGATCGTGAGCATTTCTTTTTAAAGTTAAAACAGATGCTTCATGTTTTGCCAGATCAAGTGCAGTTTATTGTGAAAAAAGAACAGGCTAAAACACAAGACTACTCAAAACATTTCTTTTCGCTCTATGCAAAGTCAAATACTAAGCGTGAGCCCTTGATTGCACAGTACATTGAAAACTTAACCGATATGATAAATGAAAGTAACTTTACAGCAACAAAACATTATGCCGTTTTTACGGTATCTTGTAACCCGACAAAACCCAATGAAAAGCTGGCGAATATGAAAAAGTTACATGACATGACTATGCGTTTTTCTTCTGCTCTTTTTGCTTGCAATATTCCGGTGCGAGCCTTAGAAGCTGATGAGTTAATAAGTTTTGCAAAACAAACACTACGATGAAAATAAAAGCTATACCGATAACCATTAAAAACAAGATAAAGAATACATATAACGATGTTCGTACCTTTAATTTAAGTCAAAGACTTCAAAATCGCTTGGAACACCTTTCGTATGAGAAAGAAAAACAAGATGAAGAGCTTAAAAAGCTAAAACGACAATATGCTATTTATAAAACAAAAAGCAAAGGTATTTCAGAAATTGAAGAAAGTTTTTTTAATGGAGAACCTAAAATAAATGATAGCAAACTAAAATTAGCCCTACGAGATGAGATAAAACGTTTAATTGATGTTATTGAAAAACAACAAGAACTTATTGAGCAAACTCCGTTTATCCATAATCAGTTACCTCTTGTTCATAAACCATCAATTGTAAAAACAAAAAATCCAATTTGGTTTGTCCGCAATTACTTTAAGTATAGGAAAGACTTGAAGCTATACTACAAAGCTTTGGAAACTTCTCGAAAAGCCGAAGTACACCTAAACATTGAAAACGATGCAAACGGTCTAAAGGTCGAACGAAATGGTCATAAAATATACAAGAGTGAGTATATTCAAGAACATGATAGCCATGTTCAAGTTGGAGAAAAACTAAAACGATACTACTATCTTGCGGATATTCCAGCTTATTTAAGTCCCTATGTATTTTTTAGGCTTTTAAGCTCCGCGTTGCCATTTACCATAAGTATTTTTATTCAACCATCTCCAAGTAGTGAACTTTTGAAAAAAGCACGACAAAGATTATCTGTTTTAGAGATGCAACAAAATGAACGATTAAAACAAGGAAAACTTCGTGATCAACAGGTTGATAAAAATATTGAAGAGGTTATGAGCTTTATTGATGAATTAGTGCATGAGGCTGAAAAAGGCGTTTTATATTCACTTTACTTACAACTTGAAGCCAATGATACAAAACAGCTGTCAGATCTTCATAAACAGCTTCAGAACATCACTGGAACAATGGATATGACCTTTAATCAATATACCTACGGTCAAAAACAGGCATTTAAAAACTTTTTACCATTTAATATTGATCATGTACAAGAAAATAGAATTTTGCAATCTACTGCGGCTTCTTACTTACTTCCTTTTGTTTCAAAGCAACTCAATGATCCAGAAGGTGTATTTATGGGGGTAAATGCTTATAACAACAGCTTGGCATTCGTCAATCCGTTCACATCACGAAACAATAATATAAACATTTTTGGAGTATCTGGATCGGGTAAAAGTGTGACTGCAAAGATACTTATGAATAGGCTGTATATGAGGGGCGTGCAGATTATTGTCATTGATCCTGAGGGTGAGTATGTGAATATCGCAAAATCACTAGGAGGCGAGGTAATCTCATTTTCAAGAGAAAATGGCATCAATCCTTTTTACGTTTCAAGTCTGCAAGAAAACGATATTCTTGATCATATTTCTACTCTCAAGACCTTTTTTAAGTTTTTTATTCCTCCCGTTCATTACGACGGTGCATTTTTAGATGAGGCGCTTATAAATCTATACGATCAAGGAACACCAACATTTGAGAATTTGCTCGAACTACTAAAAAATCACCCCATGCAAAAAGATTTAAGCGTGCTTTCTACCGGAAGTTTGCGTGGAGTCTTTAACTCAGCTAGAAAACTTGAGCTTAACAACGATATTATCGTTCTTGATTTGCATGATCTGAAAAAGGATGAAAAACGTGACCCTGCAATGTATCTTTTAACCTCATTGATCTGGAATTTGGTAAACAAATACAATGGTAAAAAGCGCATGCTATTTATTGATGAAGCACACAAGCTTTTGGTTGATCCAGAGGTTGCTGTTTTTTATAGAGAACTTGTTAAACAGGCACGAAAGAGAAAAATTGGAGTAGTTTCAATTACGCAAGATGTAGAAGACTTTTTAAATAATGAGTACGGCAAGGCTATTGTTACAAACTCAGAAACAAAAATCCTACTCAAGCAGTCATATGCGACACTTGGTGAGATTGGAACCATTTACCCGATGACAGATGAGGAAAAACAGCAACTTGGGCATTTAGGAATAGGTGAGGTGGTACTTTTTAGAGAAAATGAGCATGTTCGAGTAAATATAATTGTTTTACCGTTTGAACAGCCATTGGTATTTACTTCTTAATATTTTATGAAGGCATTAAGCGTAGCGAAAAATCTTCTACATGCTAAAAATGATCCATTTGGATTTATTGTCGATTCACTTATCAAGATAGTAGTTAATCTAATAATTCCCATACCCCTTGCAGGTGACGTTGTTGCTAAATTCAAAGGCCCAATTCTTGGATTTGTCGCTTCAATCGTGATGTTGACCTTAATGTTGTTTGTAACATTTATCGCGATATTTTCAACAATATTTTTATCTCCAACTGGATTTTTTAAGTATGTTTCTGCAAGTGTTGGAGATAATTTAAACGGAATAAATGAGGAATTTGTTCAATCAACAATACCTAGTCAAAATCCATTTGGAGGATCGGGCATGTCTTACACCTCTGTTACCGCAGGTTTTATGGATCCAGCTTACTTTCTTCAATTTGGCAGAAATCATACAGGAATAGATATTATTCCCAATTCAAACTATTATTCGGGGAGCAATTCGTATAAAGAAAACCATAAAGTGATTATTTACGCCACTCATTCTGGCACGGTTTCAACCTATGTAGATGGTGAGGGTGGGAAAACAGTTGAGATTATGAACGATAGTGGAGATCTAAAAACAAAATATATTCATTTTAAAGATATTTATGTTAACTCCGGTAGTAAAATACAAGCTGGTACGCCACTTGGTGAAATGGGTAGCACTGGCTTTGCCACAGGTGAACATTTGCATTATGAGATACAAATAAAGGATAGTAATATATGGAGGTTGGTAAATCCGTTAAGTTATATAAAATAGAACTATGAAAGATATTGAGCTAAATAAATTTGATGCAAATCAACGAAGATTACTCCAAATTGGAGTAATCTTAATTCTTGTATTATTTTTAGGTCTTTTCTATTTATTTAGTAGAAAAAGCACTCCTATTGTTGAGAGTAATGGAGTATATCTTGAGGATTCTAAACTACAAGTATTTAACGACACATACGAATTTAAAGGATACCCAGACAAAATACTGTTTCACTACCCTTATTTCATCTTGGTGCAGGGTAATAAACCTTTGACAACGATTTATAATCTTGAAACTAAGCAAAAAGAAAAAGAGATACAAGATGTTCTACTGGATTACTACGACGGCAATATTGTCTATAACAGAAAAGAAACATACTATAACGATAAAAATTTGGGGGAATTTTGCGATTCCGCCTTTATTAAGTCAAACTCAGAAATACTCTGTATTACAAAGCAATCACAAAATTATGCAGACAATAGGCTTATTAGTATCAATCCCGAAACACCAAATCTTTGGAAGCGTATATACCAATCAGACAATATTTTAACCACTGTATCGGTAATAAATGAGAATTTATATATTGGTGAAATCAACCTTGAAACAAAACAAAACTACGTTACCGTAAATGAGCAAACTATTCCTGTTGAAAATACGGTGAATATGATTTATGAAATGGAAGGAAAACCTTATTTTAGTTCATTTAGAAGTGAGTTGAATAACAATACAGTGAGTAGTTATTTAATTGAGAGTAATCAAATTAAGAAACAAGAAGTAAGTAAAATTTATTTCTCTAAGTAACTTATTTTTTAGATCTTTCCGCTAACATTTTTAGTGCTAATTCTTGCATGCCATCAGCTACTTTTTCTACATATTCGTTAGTAAGTTTCTCTGATTCAAAGTCTTTAATAGCTTTTCTAGCCTGTTCAAGTGCCTTATCTCGTTCATCAGCTAATATTCTAAAGGTCTCAGTCGTAAACTTACGAATTTGCCTACTGTAATAGCCATGGAGAAGCATTTTTTGTACTGCTTCGTTAGGATCTACTTTTGACTTCTTTGCTCCCATAGGGGAATTATAACGGAAAAGTACTCAAAAATGATATACTATCGATAGATATGGATAATCCTAAAACAAGAAAAGCAGTTGGTCTCAAGCTAAAAGTAGCCCGTAAAAAAAAGAAAATGACTCAAGCTGAAGTAGCAGAAAAGTCGAATTTGAATACTAATTATTATGCCTGTATTGAACGCGGTGAAGTAAATCCTTCTCTTGAAAAGCTTCAGGCGATTGTCAAAACATTGGGGGTAAAATCTTCAACAATTCTACCTTTTTAACGACTAATCAGACTTTTAAGTCTTAAAAAATCAATCATCTGAATTGCCCATTCCTTTCCTTCAATTCTCCTCATAACTTCTTGACTATGGCTATATGAAAGCACATTCAAACTTCCTTCCCATAAGATAGAACGGTCAACAATTACAAGTTTTCTATGGTGATAGCCTCTTAACAACACTATATTGATTCCGAGCTCATTACAAATGAGTATTTCATTTGTTGATTGATACCTAATATTCTCAGCATGATCAATGGGATCTCTTGTGACAATATGAATCTGAACACTACGGGCTAGTAACCCTTTAAACACTGGGTACAATGTTTCCATCCTTGAAGACGTTACATATGGACTTTCAATAATGACTTCTTTTTTACAGTTCTTTAAATCTTGGATAAATTGTCTATAAAAGTCCTTCTGGTTGAATAAATTTGATTTAAATTCGCTCTTTTTTTGAAAAAACATATTTCTCTCTTTAAACTAGTTGATTTTTTTCTTATAATAACCTTCGGAGAAGCCGTTGTGTTTTGAAGATAGATAACTGTTCTTGTCATCTTTTTGCTCAGGGTATGCAACCATTATTTTGTAGATCCAAGGTAGGAAGTGTTCGAAACAACGTGCATCCTCTCCGCCAGTGATCTGTACCCTATAAAGTGGACACGGTAAGTGCATCCACTGTTTCTTTTGTTA
>CAYVKV010000008.1:0-69577 GCA_964452355.1 uncultured Gammaproteobacteria bacterium
CTTTTATCTCTGATCGAGGGTTAGGGGTTCATTAAGTGTCTACTAAATGGGGTACGGATCACCAGATTTTTAAGCATTATTTTATCATGGCTATTTTTTATATTATTTGTTATTTTAATGTAATTGAATATGTATGGGAAAAAATAATAAACAAGCTACAGATCATCATGACAATGTCATAAGACTCAAGGTTGAATCAGAAAAAATTATCGACGACTTTAAATATACTAGGGACAAAGTTGAGCGAGAGATTCTTTACTTGAAAACCTCTCGGAATAGAGTAGTGGACATAAAGATCAGTAATTACGATAAAATTATTGATTTGGAAATATTTCTTCTCAAGGTTTTTATTCCTATTTTGAGTATTTCTTTTGCTGCAGGAGTAAATATTATTGGAATAGATACTTACGGCTTAAAATGGATATGTGTTTCGATTCTCATCTTAGTTGGATTCTTTATAGTCATTACTTTTATATTTCGGAAAAAAATTGTTGATTCTGAACAAAAAAATTATGAACGAGAATGCGATTTAATAAGAAAAGCGCATAATAGTAATTTTAAAAATTTAGAAACTCGTATTGAGAAAATATTGACAAATAAAACTTTAAGTTTTTTGGAGGATTAAAAAGTTCCAGACTCGAGTGCTCCGCCTTTACCCTACAAAGCTCGAAGAGTGAAAGCGAGCTTCGTAAAGCTGCAGCGTGACGAAGTCCACATATTGCAGCGTATTGTTACGGCAATATGGCTCTGAGACAGTCTGTGGCGTGTGCTTTATGAGAAAAATGATATATTTTGACCGTAAATGATATAGTATATTCATCTTCATTTTAAAAAAATACCTGTTTTGATCGCTTTCATACCGATTCATTTCAACTGTCACCCCGTTGTCTTGTGAGAATAGTGTTGGAGACTGATTTTGAGTGATAACGGCATTGGAGCGGCAATAATGCCGATCAGAATGCGCTTTAGCGTATATAAATCTCAAGAAGCGGCATTTCTAGCAAATATCGGCATTATGCCGATATTAAGGCTTTGAGACAGTGAAAACTTCGCTTCTCATCATATTTTCTACTTTTAATCCCACACCCGTTTCCAAAATATACCCAATACTTCTTTGATTTTTATCGGGTTTTTGGTCCCCCCAGGAACTATAAGTATTTGACCAGGAGTTATGAGGAATTCTTTATCATCGCTAAATTCATTGAATGGATAGTTCACGATATCATATGGATCAGCCCCATACATCTCTGCAATACTTTCAATTGTTTCTCTGTTTTGAACGGTATGTACAATCCCGGTCACCGGTGGAATGCTAATAATCATATTCGGCGTGATTCCGGAATCTGGCATATCTTCATTTGCCCATTCGATAGACTCAACTGAAATATTGAATTTTTCTGCAATCGACTCAAGGGTATCTCCAAATTGCACCCGGTAGTAAATTGATGTTTCTCTGATCGCCAGATCATCAAGTTCATAGCGAAGATATTTTCCAATATTTTTCAAATCGGTACGTGCCTTCCAGAGAGAGAATGAAAATATTGCGGCTGCAAGCAAAATCAATAGGGGGAATAGGGCAAGAAAAATAAAATGAAACGAATGATGAAGATGTTTCGCATTTCTCTTCTTTTTGTTCATAGAATCATAATATACCCTTTATGAGAATAAAATGAGTATATTTTACTATATGTAAATGAGATATAGTAGAGAAGGGCAGAGAATTGAAGGAGTATACTGAATAATATCTGGAAAAGAATACGTGGGAAAGAGAAGATAATTTTTCGAGAAAAAATCAAAAAAACACCCCAACCGATAAAAAATGAAATATCAATAACACAAGAGACGACGAACAGTTATTGCGACAATAAAAGAGAACGTAGATGCATAAATAGAGCAATGAAACAATGAATAAGATATTTTATCTATATGCATATTACATATATTAGTTGAACCAATGGACAGGAGGTGAAAAAGAATGAAGACATTTACGACTGATGAAGCGCGTGCAATTGGAGATAAAATTAATATCGATTGGAATATGTACGATGTTGAAGAATTTCGTATGGGTCTTGAGGTCGAACTTGAACATGGATCACATGACCTGCAAACCGATGTTACGGGAGATGATGAGGTAATGACGGGAAAGATTGCACTTGCACATCTCAAAGAAATTCCAGATTATTATACTCGTCTGAAGAAGATGGAAGCGGAGGCGGGATCGTAGTACAATGGTATTCCCATGTTAGCTCTTTCAGATGATCAAACAATTGCAGTCAATACTCTCCTCCATTGGTTTGAAAAAAATTCGAAAACTAAAAAATATATTTCATTGGGAGGGTATGCGGGAACGGGAAAAACGACCATTATATCGGTGCTTCGAAATAACCTACTTACCATAAATAAAAAGCTGAGAGTTGCGTTTGTATCTTATACCGGCAAAGCGACACGTGTTCTTGAGTCACGACTTTCTGAAGGAAATATCATCTTAAAAACCGATTCGGTAAGTACGATTCATGCTTTGATATATACACCGATTGTCAATAAAAAGGAAGAGATCATTGGGTGGAAAAAGAAAGAAAAGATAGAGTATGACTTGATCATTATGGATGAGGCGTCAATGGTAGATGGAATCATTTGGAGTGATTTAATTTCATTCAGTATTCCCATAATTGCAGTTGGTGATCATGGGCAACTTCCTCCGATTCAGGGTAATTTTAGCCTTATGGCAAAGCCCGAACTGATCCTCACCCATATTCATAGGCAGGCGGAAAAAAACCCTATCATTGGACTTTCAATCCAAGCGAGAGAACATGGATATATTCGTCCGGGAAGCTACAGTCCACTGGTTAAAAAATATACTCCAGCCGATCCGGATTTTCATATGGAGATGCAGGAAGCTCTTGAAAATTACGATGATGATACCCTTGTTCTTTGTGGGTACAATAGTACGCGAAAGCGACTGAATCGAAGTATTAGAAATTCATTAGGATTTGAGATGGGCGAGCCAACATCAGGAGATCGAGTGATTTGTTTAAGAAATAATCATGAGCATCAGATATATAACGGAATGCTTGGCACGGTAAATAAAATAAAACCGGTTGGAGATAATTGGTACGAAGCAGAAATCCAGATGGATGACGCGGATATTTATAACGGGCATATTTCGAGAGAGCAATTTGATAGTGATACGGCCCTCAATTTTACCGATAAACGGTCAAAGATTATGGCGGGAGATCTTTTTGATTTTGGCTACGCATTGACCGTTCACAAAGCACAAGGTGGTCAGGCAAAGAAAGTGGTGCTGTTTGAAGAACGATTTAAAAAGATGAGCGATCAACAGTGGAAACGATGGCTGTATACTGCGGTAACGCGAGCAGAAGAAGAGCTTATTATTTTTGGAACGTAGTCTGCCTTAAGTCGCGGTTAAAATCTTCGTCACTTTAGTACAATAAATAGTATGAAGAGATTGTTGAAAAAGCTTGGAGTATCTGTGGTATTGTTTGCCCTCCTATCTTCTCAATTTGTTTGGGCGGACCAAGTGGATCTTGATGTAACCGCAGCAGTTCAACCCCAACCCTCTGATGTTACGATCACAATCAGCGCAGATAAAACCGAAGGATCAGAGATTGATCTTGAAGAAATAGTAACATTCACCATATCGTATCAAGTTCGATCATACACCGGCTTTCCATTGACCGTGGTCGGTTCATGGGAGCAGGGACTTATTGAAGGAACAGGTACTTATGTTGACGCTTTTGACTATGTATTGGGATCTGCAACAGATGCACATGACAGCACAGCCCCTGTTATTGATCTATTAAACAGCACAATCACTTGGACAATGTCATCGGTCGCTTATTCGGCGACACCTCACGAGGTTTCTTTTCAGCTTCAGGCAAAAGATTCGTTCCTTACAACAAATCGAATTATTACGTACACCAATGCTGATGCAACGTATGGATCAGCGTCAGCGCCACAAGAGGATTATCTCCTCTACATAAATCCTCTCCTTTCAAGTACCCCAACGCCAACAGCTAGCCCAACGCACACCCCAACGCCGATCATAATTGATGGTGAAGGATCAATAATTCCAACCGCATCACCAACGCCAGGCCCAACAAATACTCCCACCCCGGGTCCAACCAGTTCACCCACACCAACAGTGACGCCAACACCAGTTATTGTGCCGGATCTGAAGTTTGAACAGGTGAGAATTAATGATGTAGGAGCTGAAACAGTATTGGCAAGTGTTACGACAAATATTGATTCAGATATTGAAGTTAATTATGGATTGTGCTCAGGAGGTTCATTTGATGAACAGATTCAATCATCAGAAACTACTCGATATCACGAAATCGAGTTTGAAAATCTTATTCCGGATACAGTGTACTGTTTTCAGATAACTGCATCAAATATACTCCTCGGGAAAAAAACTACCAGTGATATATTTACGTTTCGTACGGCTCGTGAAGATATTGGAGTACGCATACATTCGACGTCAACCCTTTGGCAAAATATTCGTCTGAATTCTCGATCGGTAAAAAACCTTGGCGTTCCGCGAGATGTACCGATTGTGATCACCCTTGATATTGATAATGCAGAACAACTCTCATTTCTTGAAGGTGAGTTTGTAAATCGATCTGTACTGGGATTGACGACATCGAGCGGTCCTAATGTTCAAAAAGTAGATTTTATTGAAATCGCTCCGGGAGTATTTTCTGCAGAAATTATGACGCCGTATCGGGTAGATCAGTATTACTTTACTTTAAAGATAAAAAATGAATTAGGAGGATTTACAAAACGAGTACTTCCCTATTCCTATCAAGTTGCCGATCCGATTAAAATAATTGATCAGGATGGACGACCCATTGAAAATGCTTATCTGAAGATTGAACGCTTTGAAGAAAGTAGAAAAAAATTTGTAGTTCTCAACGATGCGTTTCCTCAAAGTCCTCTTGCAAAAAGTTTCTTCCAGCCATATTATGCGGATGAAAAAGGGTACGTTTTTGTTGCACTGCCGATCGGTAATTATAGAATTACCGCTACCGCAATCGGATATGAACAGGTTACCCAAGAGTTTTATTTAGGAGATGATTTTATGAAATTTCCTGAAATATCACTTCGATCGCACTTTTCAATCGCCACAACCATAGAATATATCAGTTTTGCAGTGCTCACGGCATATGAGGTATTTGTAGGAGATATACGATCTTATTTTTCAACATCACTGTTGCAGGTCGTATTAATGCTCTATGAAGCATTAATGTTTGCATTTGTCATCCTCTATGGAATTGAAAAGTTTGGCATATTGAGTAAACTTCACTCAAAAGTCGGACGGTTATTTACAAAATTGAGTGACGAATTATTTCATAACATTTTGGGTGTTTGGTCAATTTCAAATGTATGTATCACTCTGTTGTTAATTTTTTTTAGAGGTTGGCAACAATCAATGTTTTTTATTCTCATTACGGCAATGGTGGCACTTCTTGATATTTACATCTCCGTCATTCATGAAAAATTCAAAAAACATTGAAGAATATAAGCGAGTCATTTGGAGCTATTATCAATCACACAAACGTGCGATGCCTTGGCGCCCCCCTCAGTTGCCAATTCAGAAGAATGGAACGCTCGATGCGTATGCAATCTTTATCTCTGAAGTGATGCTTCAACAAACGCAAGTGTCTCGGGTCATGGCAAAGTACCCACCATTTATTCAAGCGTTTCCTTCATTTGAAAAGCTTGCAAACACACCGCTTTCTGATGTTCTTCTGATCTGGCAAGGGATGGGGTACAATCGACGAGCAAAATTTCTTAAATCCTCTGCGGAAATGGTGATGAGTGTATTCGATGGAACGCTGCCGAATGAAGCGTCTCTTCTTGAACAACTGCCGGGAATTGGACCGGCAACCGCCCGCTCTATCGTGACGTTCACATACAACAAGCCTGAATTATTTATTGAAACAAATATCAGGCGCGTGATGATTCATCATTTTTTTTCAGACAGTGAAGGTGTTGATGATCGTGATATCATTCCTTATATCGAACAGATAATTGATAAAAAAAATCCTCGTGAATGGTATTATGCACTGATGGATTATGGGACGTGGCTTGCAAAGGAAGTCATAAATCCTAATCGAAAAAGCAAGCATTATGCAAAACAATCGAAGTTTGAAGGATCAAATAGACAGATTCGTGGAGAGATTCTGAGATTAGTACTCTCAAATGGCACCATACAAAAAGGTTCATTTTCTGAACTTTTTTCTTTTGATCAAAAGCGAATCTATGCAATTTTGGATGAGTTGGTGGGAGAGCGAATGATTTTTCAAAAGAATGATACGTATTCGGTTGATGAGGAAAAATTATAAAAATAATAAATACAATGACGGAAGATACGAGAAAAAAACGTGCAACAGTGGTCGTGAGTACTTTGAAACGGTTGTATCCAACGATCAAGCCATCCTTAAACTCTTCAAACACATTTGAATTTTTAGTTGCGGTTATTTTGTCGGCACAATGCACGGATGCACGAGTGAATATTGTGACCAAAAATTTATTTCAAAAATACAGAACAGTTGAGGACTATGTAAATGCTCCAATCGTGGAGTTTGAACAAGATGTTCGGTCGACTGGATTTTATCGAAACAAGGCAAAAAACATTTTGGCAACTTCAAAGATTATTCATGAAAAATATGGTGATATTGTCCCAAAGACGATGAATGAAATGCTTGAGCTACCAGGTGTAGCGCGCAAGACCGCAAACGTGGTATTGGGGTATAAATATGGGGTTGTGGAGGGGGTGGCGGTTGATACTCATGTGCGTAGATTGAGCAATCTCTACGGTCTCACGACCCAACAAAATCCGGATAAAATCGAAAAAGATCTGATGAAATCGCTTCCGCGGCGCGAATGGATAGAATTCACCATGCGGATGGTTGCGTATGGCAGAGAGTATTGCCCTGCAAAAAAGCACGATCATAAAAACTGTCCGATATGTGTTGCTCTTACAAAAGAGAAATTAATCCCAGAAGACCGATTGCAATAAGTCCGTATTTTGCGACTTTTTTAAGAGGTTCTTTCTCAATAATTCCAAGAAATTTGCTGGATTCTTTGTTTGACATGTGGATTTTAATGTATTAACGATCGTACCTCTCCTTAATTATCTCAATATTCCCATCATTTATGAGTACGTATTGAGCTAAGCCATGACACATAATTCCTGAGTTAATAAATTTGATTGATAGATCGACTTCGGGACTATGGGTATGGCCAAAAATGAAATAGGATCCATCTGAATTTTGGCTAATATGTTTTTTAAGCTGTGCATTATTTATTCTCAGAAGCTTTTGGTATTTATGCCCTGAAATACGAACAAAAAAATGTTCTGTAAACCGAATCAATCTTGAGATCCTTCGGAAAGAGGGAGATGTTGTGTCAATAGTATTGAATTCTGTTGGAAAAAATCGCTGACCGTGTTCTATGGTAAATTTTTTCCCATTTTCAATAAAGGTATGGGACAGCGATTGTATGTCAGAAAAATGTTTGATTCGATCAAGGTCATTCAGACGTTGTGAATCGTGATTGCCGAAAATATATACAGACTTTTTTTCCTTGAGAAGAGGAAAAAGTTTACTCCATTTTGAGTTAAAAAATTGGTCAAAAGAAACAATGAATCCATCCCAAAAATCGCCATTTATAATCACCTGATCTGAAGAAGATATTATGCGGTGAAGATAGTTATATTTTTTTTCATCAAACTGCTGCGTGAGATGCGAATCAGAAAAAATGAGCGTTTTCATTTGATTGCAAAGGTGACTACTTAGTTTGCATTCCCGCTATAACATTTTTTGGCACCTCTTCGTAATGAGAAGGTTCCATGTAAAACACTCCTCGTCCTTCAGTCAAAGATCGAAGAACAGTCGCATATCCTGAAAGCTCGGCAAGTGGGGCATATGCTTTGATGATGGTGACTTTGTTTCGATTTTCACTTCCGAGTACTTTTCCACGTCTACTTGAGATATCTCCAATTGCGGTACCCATAAAGTTGTCAGGAACCGTCACTTCAAGCTTCATAATTGGTTCAAGAAGTGTCATACCTGCAGTTTTCACTCCATTTTGGACTGCCATAGTGCCGGCAATTTGGAAAGCAATATCTGATGAGTCGATGTCGTGATATGATCCATCATAGAGTTGAATCTTGAGATCGGTTACGGGAAATCCGAGAAGCACGCCTTTTTCAAGTGCCTGAATCACACCTTTTTCGACCGATGAGATAAACTCTGATGGAATCGTTCCTCCTTTAATTTTATTTTCAAAAATAAAACCCTCTCCTCGTCCTAACGGTTCAAGTCGTATCATACAGTGACCATATTGTCCATGACCTCCGGTTTGCTTGATGTATTTACCTTCAGCTTCAACACTTTTTGTTATCGTTTCTTTGTATGCAACTTGTGGTTTACCAATATTTGCATCAACTCCCATTTCTCGTTTCATGCGGTCAACCAAAATTTCAAGGTGAAGTTCTCCCATTCCAGCCATGATGGTCTGATTTGTTTCATGATCAACTTTGACGCGAAATGTTGGATCTTCATCTGCAAGTCGTTGAAGTGCATACGAAAGTTTTTCTTGATCAGATTTGGTCTTCGGTTCGATGGCAAGTGAGATGACTGGGTCAGGAAAGGTAATTTGTTCAAGTTGAATTGGGTGATCTTCATCAGCCAAAGTATCCCCCGTTTTGGACTCTTTTGGTCCAACGAGTGCGACAATCTCTCCCGAGTATGCTTCATCAATTTCTTCTCGTTGATTTGCATGCATGAGGAGGATTCGACTGACTCGTTCTTTTTTACCACTGTTTACATTGAAGACATATGATCCGGATTTGAGTGTTCCAGAATAAATTCGTGTATAGGTAAGTTTTCCGACATGTGGATCAAGTTGAATTTTAAAGGAGAGCGCTGAAAATTTTTCGCTTGGCTCAAGTTGTCGAACGATCACTTCTCCTGAGTCAGGATCCAATCCTTTTACTTCTTTGAGATCTTTTGGTGAGGGAAGATAATCATTAATAGCATCAAGAAGTGGTTGTACTCCTTTATTTCTCAATGATGTTCCGGCATAAACGGGAACTATCTTGTATCCAATAACTGCTTTTCGCAGTGCTGCCTTCAGCTCATCAATTTTAAGCTCTTCACCGTTGAGGTATTTCTCGAGGAGAAGGTCATCAGTTTCTGCGATTTGTTCGACCATTCGTGCTCGAAATTCTTTTGCCTTTCCTTGTACTTCTGCTGGGATTTCATCAAAAATATCATAATCAATTCCCGATTCATCTTTACCCCAGACTAATGCCTTCATAGTAAGAAGATCAACTACTCCTTTGAAGGTGTCTTCTTTTCCAATAGGATATGCCATGATGATTGGAGTTGCGCCAAGTCTATCTTCTATTTCTTTCACCGTGCCTTCAAAATTTGCACCAAGCTTGTCCATTTTATTAATGAATGTCAGTCGTGGTACTTTATATTTGTCAGCCTGTCGCCAGACCGTTTCTGATTGAGATTGTACTCCTTCTTCAGCATCAAAGACAACTACTCCTCCGTCAAGAACACGAAGTGAGCGCTCGACTTCAGCGGTAAAATCAACGTGGCCAGGAGTATCAATAATATTAATGCGTATTCCTTTCCAAAAGGTTGTGGTTGCTGCTGAAACGATGGTAATGCCTCGTTCTTTTTCTTGCACCATCCAATCCATCTGTGTGCTCCCTTCATCAATATCGCCAATTTTGTAGCTTCGTCCTGTGTAAAACAGGATGCGTTCGGTTGTCGTTGTCTTACCAGAATCAATATGGGCAATAATGCCGACATTTCGGATCTTGTCCTGTGTGACATTGCGATTTTTTGAAGTGATGGTATTTTGAGGAGCCATAGAAAAAATGAATTACTAAATCTTAATTGTTGATATTAATCTTAAAACGCATATAAATAATTGAGAACCACTCATATTAGAGTGAGTGATTCAAAAACTATTTATGCAAAAAGAATAATTTCGGTAAAATTTATTTTACCACTTCAGATGAGAAAAGGCTTTGTTTTGTGCAGCCAATTTTTCTGTTTGTTGTCGTTTTGCAAATGCAGGACCCTGTCGCTTTGCAGCTTCTTTGATTTCTTCTGCCAGTTTTAGATCGAAAGAGTGAAACTCTTTATTTGATCGAGTTTGAGCCGCTTCGATAATCCAGTTAAGTGCAAGATAAATTTTTCTATCTTCTCGTATATCTGTCGGGACAAGATACGATGCGCCGCCCAGTCTTCTCGGTCGCACTTCTTTATCAGGCGTGACATTAGAAATTGCTTTACTAAGCGTCACCAACGGATCATTGTCTTCTGTTTTGATATTTTCAAGCATAGAGTAGACAAGTTGTTCAGCAACGGTTTTTTTTCCATCTTTCATGATATAGTTTATGAGTTTAGAAACCTCATAGCTTTTATATACTGAATCAGGACGTGCTGTTTTTCGTTTATATTGATGTCTTGGCATGAGTATCTTTCAATTTTAATTTATTATTTAGCTTTTTTTGGTCGCTTGGTACCATACTTGGATCGAGATGTTTTTCGTGTGTCAACGCCACTCGTATCAAACTTGTTTCTCACAATATGGTACTTAACACCAGGAAGATCTTTGACGCGTCCTCCTCGAACGAGCACAATCGAATGCTCTGCCAAATTATGTCCCTCCCCAGGAATGTATGCAGTAACTTCCATACGATTTGAAAGTCGTACTCTTGCTACTTTTCTGAGTGCTGAGTTAGGCTTTTTTGGAGTCATAGTACGTACAATAGTACATACTCCTCTTTTCATTGGGCTTTTGGTCTCGACGTATCGACGTTTGACTGCATTAAAGTTGCTCTTCAGTGCTTTCGCTCTCGACTTGTTCGTCTTCTGTGACCGACCCTTCCGCACTAGCTGGTTGATCGTTGGCATATTGCTTTGAAAACTGTAAATAATATTTATCAATAAGATCTTTGGTTACGGGAATCAAACGTCCAATTATAACATTCTCTTTCAAGCCCAGCAAGTTGTCTACTTGTCCTTGTATTGCAGCCTTACTCAAAACGCTGGTGGTCTGCTCAAATGATGCAGCTGAAAGCCATGAATCGGTATAAATTGATGCGCGTGTAATCCCAAATATGGTGACTTTTCCAACGGCTGGTTTTCCACCGACCGCAAGAGTCTTTTTATTCTCTTCGTCAAATCGAACACGAGATACTACTTGATTCTTAGTAAATGCAGTGTCGCCTTCATCTTCAATTGCAACTTTGTCACTCATTTTGCGAATGATCACTTCAAAATGTTTGTCATGAATACCAATTCCTTGTGATTCGTACACATCTTGAACTTCATTCAAAAGATATTGTTGTGCAAAATGCAATCCTTTTATGCTCAAAATATCTCGAATATTCAAATATCCTTCAGAAAGTTGTGTGCCGGACGGGATCATGTCGCCATCTGCAACCTTTAGTTTCTGAGTTGTTGGAATTGAAAATTCTGCAGGATCTTCTTGAGTGTTGGTTGGGGTTACGGTGACATTAAACATGTCTCGTTCAGTGTCTTCAGTTACAGAAACCTTTCCCGCAACCTCAGTGATTGGTGATACGACTTTTGGATTTCGTGTTTCAAACAGTTCTTCTACACGGGGGAGTCCTTGTGTCACATCTGAGATGACAATTCCTCCGAAATGACGTACACGCATGGTAAGTTGCGTACCCGGTTCTCCAATAGATTGAGCGGCAATAACGCCTGCTGGTACTCCAACTTCGACAAGATCCTGTGTTGAAAGATCAATTCCGTAGCATTTTTGACAGATGCCAATTTTTGATCGACAAAAGAGGGGAGATCTGACCGTTACATGATCAATATTATTATCGGAAATAATTTTTTGTGCTTCTGCTCGAAGCATGGTTCCTTTTTCAATGAGAGTTTTAGTTCCCTTTTTGATCGGTTCTGCTGAGTATCTTCCTTCAATTCTTAGAAGAAATTTGTCTCCGCGATCTCCGTGAGATGTGATTTCAAGACCTTTGTCCGTCTCACAGTCTTCTTCTCTGATGATCATATCGTGTGCCACATCATGAAGTCTTCGCGTTAAATAGCCTGCATCAGCAGTTTTTAAGGCCGAGTCGGTAAGGCCTTTTCGAGCTCCGCGCGCTGAAATGACGTATTCAAAGATATTGAGCCCTTCTCGATAATTTGATTTTGTTGGTACTTCAATAATCTTTCCCATTGGATCAACAACCAAACCTTTCATTGCTGAAAGTTGTTTGAGCTGTTCTCGAGAAGCACGCGCTCCTCCCGATCGAATAATGATCTTTACGGGGTTTTCATCGTCGATTTCATTCCATGTTTTGTCTGCAAGATCTTCAGTCACATCAATCCAAAGTTTGTTTGTGATTCTTTTTTTCTCATCTAATGTGAGCAGTCCTTGGTTATAGTTTTCCTGAATACCCGCAACTTCGCCTTCGGCTTTATGAATGATTTCATTTTTGTCGGCAATGATTTTACAGTCAAAAATTGATACTGAAAGTCCGCATGACATGGTAGCTCCCCAGAATCCAAGTGTTTTTATTTTGTCGATGATCTGACCAACTTCTTCTTGAGTGAGGTGGCTCATAGAGGTAACAATAAGATCTTTTATTCCTCCAGCCGTAACATCTTCATTAACAAATCCAATCACATCGGGAAGCGTTTCATTAAACATGATACGACCAACAGAAGAAACAATAGTCTTTCCCTCAATACGGACATGAACAGGTTGTCGCAGTGTTACCTTATCAAGATAATAGTTTTTGAGTGCTTCATCGGAGTTTGAAAATATTTTCATTTTTTTCTCGTCCTGTTCTGCATGTTTATCAATAGTTGTCAAATAGTACACGCCAAGTGCCATTTCTTTGTTTGGAATGACGATTGGCGAGCCATCTGCAGGCTTTAAGAGGTTTTGATAGGGCAACATTCGAGTTTTGACCTCTTCAATTGCTTTTTCGGATAATGGGACAAATACTCCCATAGCATCTCCATCGAAATCTGCATTATATCCAGAACAGACCGTTGGATGAAGTTTAATAGCATTATCATCAGTTAATACTGGATAAAATCCAAGAATTGAAAGTTTATGCAGAGTTGGTGCACGATTCAAAAGAACAGGATGATCTTTTGTTATTTGTTCAAGAATGTCGTAAATTTCCGGAGTTCTTTCTTCAAGGTAATTTTTTGCACTCTTTATATTTGGTGCAAGTCCACGAATGATGATTTCATGCAAAAGATATGGCTTGAAAAGTTCAAGCGCCATTTCTTTTGGAATTCCGCACTGATCAATGCGAAGATCCGGTCCGACAATAATGGTGGATCTTCCGGAATAATCAACTCGTTTTCCAAGAAGATTTTGTCTGAATCGTCCTTGTTTTCCTTTAAGAACATCAGATAAAGATTTCAAGACTTTTGATGATCTTCGTGTCTGAGCTCTTCCTCGTGATTTTTGAAGATCAAGCAGGGAATCCACAGACTCTTGAAGCATTCGTTTTTCATTTCTTAAAATGATTTCTGGAGCTCCAAGATCGATGAGTTGATTCAATCGGATATTTCTATTTATGACGCGTCGATACAGATCATTCAAATCTGAAGTTGCAAATTTTCCTCCCGGAAGTTGGACCACCGGTCGAAGATCTGGTGGAATAACCGGCAAAACGGAGATCATCATCCATTCCGGTGAAATGCCGCTTCTGATAAATGATTCAAGAATTCTTACTTTTTTCAGTAATTTACTTCGTTTTTCTCCGCGCGTTTTTGAAAGATCGCTCATCGTTTCAGAGATAAGTTCTTTCAAATTTTGCTGAGAAAGGAGCTCTTGAAGTACTTCAGCTCCCATTCCAACCTCTACAAAATCATGAAGGTCGTAATCTTTCAAAAAGAGATAATCTTCTTCTTCAAAGGTATCCATTGGTGACAAGCTTTTGACCACTTTTATCAAACGGTCATACATGGCAATGTACTTTGATTTTCGATCGACAAATCGATCTGATAGTTTTCGAAATGAGCCTCGTTCTTTGAGGTCTAGTTCCTGCACAGTAATTTCTCGTTGTTCAATATTTGGAATTTTCTTTTCGAGAGATTTTTGTTCTTTATCATACGTTTTTTTCAGTTTTTCTTTTTCATTCTCATACCACTCTTCTTGTTTTGCAACTTCAATATCTCGAAGTTTTTCAAGTTCTTGCACAACAACTTGTTGTCGTTCGGTGTCTACGTCGGTCACCAAAAATAGTGCATAGTAGACAATTCTTTCAAGTGTTTGTGTTGGAATATTTAAAATAATACTCAGGGGGGAAGAGGCTCCTTTAAAATACCAAATATGTGCAATTGGTGTTGCGAGTTTAATATGGCCCATGCGTTCTCGACGGACAACAGAAGAAGTGACTTCTACACCGCAGCGATCGCAGACGATTCCCTTGTATCGAATTCTTTTATATTTTCCGCAGTAACATTCGTAATCTTTTGTTGGTCCAAAAATTCGTTCATCAAAAAGACCATCCTTTTCTGGGCGAAAAGTGCGGTAATTGATCGTTTCTGGTTTTGTTATTTCTCCATGAGACCATTTGAGAATATCCGCAGGTGATGCGAGTCTGATTTTCAGGCCCGAAAAGTCGAGCATTTGAGTATCGTCCATATCTTTATTAAATTTAAGAAATATAATCAATTGATAATCCGAGCGCATTGAGTTCTTTCACCAGTACATTGAATGACTCAGGCACGCTTGATTGCGGAATATCCAATCCTTTAATGATCGCTTCGAATGATTTTTGTCGACCGCGGACATCATCACTTTTAATGGTGAGCATTTCTTGAAGAGTATGGGGGACACGATGTGCTTCAAGCGCCCACACTTCCATTTCTCCAAATCGCTGTCCTCCCATTTGTGATTTTCCACCAAGCGGTTGTTGGGTGACCAGTGAATAAGGTCCAACTGATCGAGCATGAAACTTATCCTCGATCATGTGAATGAGCTTTAGGATGTATCCGATTCCAACAAGTACCGGTCGTTCAAAAGCTTTTCCTGTTTTACCATCATAAAGCGTGCGTTTACCATCGGTTGGAAGTCCGAGTTTTTCCATTTCTCCAAAAATATAATCTTCTTTTATTTTTTCAAAAACAGGGACGGATATATAACTGTCATTTTCTTGAGCAATCCACCCAAGTATGGTTTCAAACAACTGTCCAAGATTCATACGTGCAAGGATTGAAAGTGGTGAGATAATGACGTCAACGGGCGTTCCGTCCGCAAGATATGGCATATCGTATTCCGGAAGTATTCGAGAAATGACTCCTTTATTTCCGTGACGTCCTGCAAGTTTATCTCCAACAGTCACTTTTCGAAGTTGAGCAGTATGCACTAAGATCCGCTTCAAAATACTTGGTTCGAGTTCATTTGGATCTTTTTTAGAGTCAATAATATCAATATTTACGACTGTTCCACGATCTCCATAGGGCATGCGTAAAGAAGTGTCTTTTACATCTTTTGCTTTTTCTCCAAAAATTGCTCGGAGTAATCGTTCTTCTGCGGTAAGCTCTCGTTCACCTTTTGGTGCAACTTTTCCGATCAAAATATCTCCACCCTTAACCTGTGTTCCATTGATTACAAAACCATCTTTGTCAAGATTTTGCAAGATTTCTTCACGAACATTGGGAAGATCTCGAGTTAATTCTTCTTGTCCGAGTTTTGTATCTACGACATCTGCGACAAATTCTTCACTGGTTATTGAGGTAAAAATATCTTCTTTAAGAAGTTTTTCTGAAATCACAAATCCGTCTTCATATCCGAGTCCTTCAAGAGACGTGTAGGCGATGACTAAATTTTGTCCAAGTCCAAGCTGTCCATTTTCTGATGCTGGTCCGTCGACAATAAGCTCACCCTTTTTCATTTTCTGCTTTGCCCCAACGCGAGGTTTTTGATCGAAAACAACATTTTTATTAGTACGTTCAAATCTTTTTAGATTATATTCTAGTTTTTTTCCCGACTTACCCTTGAAAACAATTTTCTTACCATCGACATACTCAATCTCTCCATCTTCAGGAGCAACGATCGTTCGTCCAAGTTCGGCAGATACAATTTCTTCCATACCGGTACCGACTCGGGGAGCTTGTGGTCGAATAAGTGGCACTGCCTGACATTGCATATGACTTCCCATAAGTGCGCGACTGGCGTCATCATTCTGCAAAAATGGAATCATGGCAGCAGAAAGTCCGATTGCTGACCGAGGACTTACATCAATATAATCAATTTTTTCTACGGGAACTTCAATAACTTCGCCATTGTGACGAGCTACTACATGTGAATCGGTGATGTGTCCTTTATCATCTATTGTGACCTGAGATGACGTAATATAAAACTTTTCTTCATCATCTGCTTGGAGATAATCAACTTTATTTGAAATCGTGATTATCATCTTACTGCCTTTCTTTTCTTTAATGATTTGTTTGTATGGAGCTTCAAGAAAGCCAAAATCGTTGACTCTTCCGTACATTGCCATATACGTCACCACACCAATGTTTGGTCCTTCTGGTGAACGAATTGGATCGATTCTTCCGTATTGTGACGATGAAATATCGCGGATCGAAAATGATGCGCGTTGCTTTTCAATTCCTCCCGGGCCACCGACGGTAATTCTTCGAAGATTGTCAAGTTCTGACAAAGGATTTGTTTGATCAACAATTGTTGAAAGTTGATTTGTCTTATAAAAAATATTGATGGTTGCAATCAATGGTTTGTTGTTGAGTACTTGTGAAGGTGTTGGATTGACATCGCTTGTAATCAAACTCATTCGTTCCTTTACTTCTTTTTCGACTCGGATCATACCGGCACGAATGCCATACATTCCGATAAGTTCTCCAACGGTTCGAAGTCGTCGATTTCCCAAATGGTCAATATCGTCAAAATTTCCATTTCCTTTGGTTAAGTTCACTAAATATTTCAGACCTTGAACGATGTCTTCTTTCTGAAGAAGGTAATTTTCAGGAGTATTTGGAATTTTAACTCCAAGTTTTTTGTTGATCTTATATCTTCCAATCCGACTCATTGAATATCGTTTTGGATCAAAGAAAAGAGTATTGAGTGTCTTATATGCATTTTCAAGAACAAGCGGCTCTCCGGGCTTTACTTTTCGATAGAACTCAAGAACTGCCTCGTCTTTTGTTGAGGTTTTGTCTTTTTTGAATGTTGGTGCGATGTACTTTTCTATAAGTTCCGGATCCATATCACTAAAATAGTTCATGAGCTCGGTATTTGTTTCTCCATCAAAGAGCTTAAGAAAGACCGATGCAATCATTTTTCTTCGTTTGTTGATCTTTATTTCGATAATACCGTACTTATTTATTCCTACATCAATCCATGATCCGATGTATGGTCGAATTTCAGAGTTGTAAAGGGTGATTCCGGTGTTTTTATCAATTTCTGCGGTGAAGTACATTCCGGGTGAACGAGCAATTTGACTAATGATAGCGCGCTCTATTCCATTGATGATAAATGTTCCCCGGTCAGTCATCACCGGAAGATTGAAAAAGTAAACGTCTTGTGTCTTTTTCTGTCCCGTTTTTTTGTTTTCAATGGTAAGCCGTAAGTAGATTGGTTGATCGTAGGTGAGTTTTTTTCGAAGACAGAGTTTGAGATCGTGTTGTGATTCCCCAAATATCAAATCTTCAAAATGAAGGGTAAGTTTTTTCCCGGTATAGTCTTCAATGGGGAAAAATTCTTGAACCGTTTCTTTCAGTTCTCCTTCGAGAAATCGTTTCCAAGAGTCCTTTTGTACCGCAATCAGGTCAAAATCTTTCATAAATTTTTCTTCGGTACCAAGAAGAATTTTTTTGGAATCGGTTTGAGAAATTGATTTTGATGTCATTTCGGTGATTGTGGTGAAGTTTTTAACAAATAAAAAAAATCCCTAGATATTCAGGGGAATCCGATAAATATACAATATGATTGTTGAAAAGTCAATTATATTTGTTTGGTGAATTATTCGTCTTTTTTTTCAGGGGATGAAAGCTTGTTTTGAATCATATTGAGGATATCCTCAATGTTGTTTTCAACCGTATCAGTATGTTTAAGAATTTTCACAATGGTATCTCTTCCTTTTTTTGTTGCAAAGGCATAAACGAGTAATGATCCGCCAAGCATTCCAAGGGCGTATCCGGACCAAAAATTGTGAGAATCATTTTTTTGATTTTTCATTTTTTTTATCTTTGTAAAGATCTATCACCTTAAGAATGGTTTTAAATCCGTTAATAAATCCGGTAGCTTCACCGATTCCATGCTTCAGACCAATTCCTATGGTGTCAAATCCTTTGACAATGGTATTCATATTTTTAATAGCTCTTCTGAGTTCAAATAACACCAGTGTAAGCTGGATTCCAACAACCGTCAGGAAAATGGTTGAAACAACAAGAACAATAAGAAGAAGAATTTGAATGGTATCCATAATTAAAAAATATAATAAAGAATCGTATCAATCAGTATATCAAAAATGTAATGTTATTTTATCTTTTTGCTTTTCTTAGCCCAATAGTTATTGGCCTCAAGGAGACTATCAAAGGTGCCTGCATCATGCCAAGAGCCATTAATCACATTCACCTTAAGCTCTCCACAATCTTTGTATTGATTGATCACATCAGGTATTTCAAGTTCGCCACGACTCGATGGTGAGATTTTCTTTGCAAATGCGGTGGCGCGATTATCAAGGATATAAATACCCACCATAGCAAAGTTACTTTTCGGATGTTCTGGTTTTTCAATAATCGACAATACATTATTGTTCTCATCAAAATCAATGACGCCATATCTTTCAGGATCGGGCACTTCTTTTGCAAATACACACCCACCTTTTTGAAAATTCTGAATAGAATCTGAAAAGTTATGGTCAAAAATATTGTCTCCGAGAATCAGAGTTACGTTGTCAGTTCCAATAAAGTGTTCGCCAAGAATAAAGGCATCAGGAAGTCCTCGTGGCTCCTCTTGAATTTCGTACGTAAACTTTGCGCCAAATTCAGACCCTGTTCCCAGTAAATTTAAAAATTGTCCCGCATATTCCGGTGCGACAATAATCAGAATGTCTTTTATCCCTGCCATTGTGAGGGTTTCAATCGGATAATATATCATTGGTTTGTCATAAACCGGAAGAAGCTGTTTTGATGTGATCTTGGTGAGTGGACGAAGTCGTGTCGCACGACCTCCAGCGAGTATGATACCTTTCATATTTTTAGGGAAGGATAAATATTTTGAGCAAAAAAAGCAACGTAAATCCTATGAGGACATATTCTAACACAACTTTCAGGTGGATCGTATTTTCGATGATGTGATGATAGATTCCCCAGATGATATAAAACGTAACAAACGCAAGGAGAATAATAAATTCAAGAAGTCGTTCGCCTTGGAATATGCTGAGGGCGAGGATAAAGAATACGCCAATAGTGACAAACAGTAGGTAATCAAATGGATGTTTCTTAACTTCTTTTGTAATGTGTTTAATAAGTTCCATGTTTTAGAGAATAGAGCCATTGATAACAATGAATGTTCCAATCATCACAAATCCGATAAACAAGATATGAATGAGATTTTTACCTTTAATATGAATGAGATTGAGCTTTGATGCAAAGTAAAAATCAAGAATGAGAGCTAAAATGAGAACGCTGAAAAATATCAGATTAATATTAAGAAAAGAAGCATAAAAAGGAGCGTCTGATGAATCTGCAAGAACGAGCGACTTTGGAAGTTCTTGAGCCACGGGGTTTGAGGCAGGCTCAGGTTGTTCTTGTTTTGCGTTCGATTCCACTTGCGACGCTGGATATAAGGGTTTTCCAAATTCCTGCACAACGAGGGTCGTTTCTTCGTCATTTATCACGCCGTTTACAACAGCAAACCCAACATCAGTGTATTCTTTCCTCAATAAATTTTCGCGGTGAGTTTCGGAATCCATCCATGCTTGCACTACTCCGTCACTAAACAAGAAGTTCTTTGCGAGATTTTCTCCAGCATATTCATATTGGTATCCCGATGCAAGAATAAATTCCCATGGCGTTTCGCCCGATGGTCCATAATGTGACCAGTAGTTTTTTTCAAACATATCTTTTGCCTTGGCTTGAGCAGCTTGCTCGAGTTTTTCATTATAGATAAGTTCAGGCAATTTGTACTTTGCTCGTTCCGCATTTGTGAGGTCTAATAATTTCTTTGTTGATATGTCAGTAGCATATCCAAGAATTGATCCGGAAGTGTTTTGTAAATGCGTTATTCCAACCGTTAAAGCAAGGGCAAATACCAGATAGACCGTCAAAAAATCATGATGGAGTATCTTGGCTCTGAAATTATTTGCGAGTTTTGGAAGAAACAAATGATGGAGGGCGTTTTTAATATGGTTCATAGAAACATCTTCAACTTTTCGAGATTATTTTTAGTATACATAAAACACAATCCTATTCCAATGGCATCAATACCAATATCGCGTGGTGATCCTTGGCGCGTGGGAGTGAATGTTTGGTGGAGTTCGTCGCTTATTGCAAATAATAAAGTAGCTATTGCGGCATATAAATAAGCTCGTTTTGTTTTTTTTGAAAGATACTTTCGAAATGCTCGTAAAAAGAGAAAATAGAGGAATGCATACTCGACAATATGTAAGAATTTAAAAACGATAAAATTGACGATAAATTCTTCTGAAACACCAATACGTTGGCGCGATGACATCAAAAATATGAGTGTCATCCAGAGAATCGGCGGAAGCCAATAGAACATACATTTCTTCATAAGATTAGTTTGAATATATCATTTTTAATATCAAAGAACCAATGGAAAGGAGAGAGTATCCCATTGCAAGAACTGAAAAGTCAACTGTATTTTGATGGGGAAGATCGATCGCTGAAGATGCGCCAAGAACGTGATGATCAATTTTTTCTCCTTGATGGGGAATGATCGGAGGCGAGACTGAAACGGAATATGTTTTATATATCGTATTCTGGATCGATGTATTGCTCGTTTGCATTGAATTCGAAGAACCTTCTTTGTTTATACTGTCTTTTTTATCTTCAAAACTATCTGAAGATTCAAATGGTATCTCTGTTTCTTCAGGAATACACTCGGTATTCTCCTTGTTTTGTGAGGGAAGTTGGAGACAAAATGTAGCACTCTTGAGCTCCGACCATCCCCAGCTTCTTCCTTTTTCGGAATGATCGTAGGTAAAACTATCTTTTTCGCGTTCCTCAAAATCAAGAAGTCTCACTGAATCTCCGGAATTATTGAATAGTGCGGAAGAGAGTTCAATTACTGCATATTTTTTTGCAGCAATGGTGGTTGAAAACTGTTTTGCCAATGACCCGCTTTGTTCCGCATCATCAATGTACCAATAAGAAAGATTTACTTCAAAATCGTTATCATTATAAAGTTCGATCCATTCTTTCATTCCAGCATTGGGCGCAACAAGTACTTCGCTAATAAATATATTGTCATATGATTGCGGTGTTGTGATTTGTGTTGGTGATGGAGTCGTTGATTGAGTGATTATTGGAGTATTTGTGGGTAAGAGAAGGGGTGTTGGAGTTTGCGTTGGAGTTGTCAAACAGGAAGTTCCAGATTCGTTGAAGAATTCAAAAGAAGAAGGGTTGGTGATCCAACTTTCAGTACTATCGGGGTTTCGTTCAAAAGAATATCCATTTCCCGGACTTGCGTTATATTCATAAAAATCGATCAGCATTGCTTTTTGATCTGTCGGAAGCGCACTGTTGTCAAAAAGTCTAATTGCATCTATTGAGGATTTGTTGAGGTTAAAATTTTTTTGAATGACAATGCAAGCTTGAGGATACATGAATGTATCTGGTGGGATAGTCACAAAAGTCGTACCACCATTGTCATCAATGTGCCAACCTGAAATATCGATTATTTCATTGGATGTATTTAAAAGTTCCACTGTTTGTTCGGGTTCAATCGCAAACTCATTTATCACAACTTCAGGAGGCGCCTGCGCAAATGCTTGTGTTGCTTGAGAAATGAGGAAGATGAGAGAAGCGATGATGAATCCTAAGAAAAAGGAGTTCACAGAAATAGTGTACACGAATAATAAAAGTAAGTACACTCCGTGTATGAAGAGACAAGTTACTGAGGATAAACGTGCAAATACAGAGTACTAATATTTGAATCTTTATGTTGTAGTCGAACGTATGAAAGAGCACAGCCATTAAATCCACTATAACTTCCTTTGAAAAGGATCCCGTCAGAAACTGCTGATACGGATTTTGAAGATCCCGTTATGTCAATGCCATTATGAGCGGGATACCATCCATACGTGCGTACAAACCAAGTGTTTCCATATCCTTGGTGCATGACGATGGAAGGTGGAAGTGGCCAATCCCACGAACCAGAAGGTTCAAAGGCATCTCCATTCGAATCATTTACATAATCAACTGGTTTGAGCTTGCTAAATGGATTTACCACCGACGCCCCTTCTTTAACAATGAAGTGAAGATGAGATCCATTTGAATTACAAGATTTACCAGGAATAACCGATGCTATTGTCTCACCTTTTGCGACACTTCTCATTTCAGTTTCGGTGCCTCCTCCAGAGGTAATCTGTTGAATAGCTGCATATTCAGCCTTTGCTTGTTGTAATAAGTTTTGATATACAGACTCACTGTTTTGAGTATCGGCAAGTATTTTTTGCTTTTGATCTTTTTGTTGATCGAGCGCGACTTGTTGCTGTTGTAATGTGGTTTGAAGTTCATCCAGCTGTTCGACCTTCTTTTCTCGGAGGTCTTTTTGTTCGACAAAGTTTGATTTTGCCTCTTGTACTTGCAGAAGAGATTTTTGATTCCGATCTCGTGCAAGTTGATAATATTTCAATCGATTGACAAGTTTGGATGTATTTTTACTATCAAGAAGAAGATCTATGAGCGTGACATCACGATTCTTGTACCCTGCGATGATGCGCTCGAGCAACTGCTTTGAAAGCTTATCGAGTGACGTATCAAGACTGACGATTCGTACTCCCAATACATTTATTTCTTTTTCAGCGTTCACGATTTTCTGTTCGGTTTCATCCATTCTCAGTTGGGCGATATACATTTGTGTATCCATGTAATCAATCTGCGCTGCAAGAGTATTTTTTTGAGCACGTACCTCGGTGAGCTTTTTTTCATACTCAGCAATTTTCTGCTGCAGTTCAGACTTTTGGGCTTCATCAGATGATGTAGGTTCTTGAGCAAGTAGGCCTGGTGTTTGTAGGGAAAAACCAATACCTATGGTCAATAAAAAAATAAATAGTGAGATACTCTTTTTCATAGTCTTTCCATTGTAATTGAACTGATTAGATAAGTCGCAAGTATTCTGACAGCAAATAGTGATGGGTGCCTTTACAAATATCTGTTTGTTGCAGTAAAGCTTGAGATCAGGGTGATAAAGAGGCTAAAGATGGCAGTCACCGCTAAGGTGGCAATTGCGAATGTGAGATTGAATGGCCATACCTGAAGGGGGATTCCTGCCAAAGTGGTCGTAAGATTTGGCATTCCGGCAAAGTATTCATGTAAAAACGTGTTCATTGAAATCAATGTTCCAATCAAAATAATATTTGAAAGAGCAGTAGCAAGCACCCCAAGGAATATACTTTCTCCAATAAATGGTTTTCGAATATACATATTGCTTGCACCAAGGAGTTTGAGAATTCCAATTTCTTCTCGCTTTAACGCAATTTTGAAAGACAAGGTTGTGGTAAGAACAATGATTGACATGAACATCAGATATCCAAAAAAAACAGCGGTTGTTTTGCGTACTTTTGAAGTCAGACTGAGCAGATTGTCAATAATATCTTTTTGATATTGAACCTCATCTACCCCGGGTTGATTTTTGAGCATGTCTGCAAGTTCTGGTAAATATTCGGGTTTTATGGCATCAATTTCAAGTGATGCGGGGAGAATTTCTGATGAAGTCATTTCTAAAAGCAACGGGTCGTTTTGAGTAAATTCTTTGTAAATTTCATACGCTTCTTCTTTTGATACATATTTTATTTCTGACGTTTTATTGGTATTTTTAATTTTTTCTTTGACCGCTGCAATTTGTTCTTCTTCAGCTTTGATTTGAAAATAAACAATTACTCTTGGTCGTGTCTCGACATAATTGAGAAGTCCCTGAAGAAAGGTAAGAGAAATAAAGAGCAATCCCGAGAGAAGCAGGGTAAAAAATAGTACGGAAAGAGCCGCAAAAGTTTGATAAGGAGTTCGTCTTAATGAATTTATGATGTCGTTCATAGTTCGTATCCTCCGTTCTTTTTATCTTTGATAAGCTTGCCATTTTCGAGAATAAGAACACGGCGCTTCAAGCTGTTTACAATATCTGCATTGTGTGTCGCAAAGAGCACGGTCTTTTTCTTTTCAAGTTTTCTAAAAATCTTCATGACTTCCCAGGTTGTCTTTGGGTCAAGATTGCCTGTTGGCTCATCTGCAAGAATAATAGTTCGATCGCCAACGACCGCTCGGGCAATCGCCACTCTTTGGAGCTCGCCTGCGGAAAGTTGTGCGGGAAACAGATATTTTTTATCTGCGATTCCGGTGAGGCGAAGGGCTTCTTCGACTTCCGTTGCAATGCGTGCTTTTTGAAATCCTTTTACCAACATGCTGAGTGCGATATTTTCAAAGATATTTGACTCGGGAAGTATTTTAAAATCTTGAAATACAATCCCGATTTGTTGTCGAAGTTCGGTCGCTTTATTAAACTTTGGAGCAGAAATTTCAAAATCATTGACGGTGATCGATCCTTCAGACGCATGAATGTCGTCGAGAAGCAGCCGAAGAATTGAAGTTTTGCCAGCGCCTGAAGGGCCTACCAGATAGACAAATTCACCATCTTCAATATCAAATGAGACACTATCCAAGGCTAAATTTCCAAGTGGATATCGAACTGATACATTTTGAAATGAGATCATAAATACAGTATAGCGTACTCAACGAATCGATGTCCAGTCAGAAGAGTGTTTATTATTTTATGACTTCGATATATCCTACATCCATGAGCCAGCCAGCTTTTTCCGTTTCAAACGTTGCTCCCCAAACGCGAACTTTTTTTCCGAGAAATTGTGAAAGGTCAATCGTTGTCGAAGTCATATATACATTTTGTGATATTCCTCCGGGACGTTCAAGATGAAAGCTTCCCTCACCTTCAAATCCACCTTCTTTGAGCACTCCTTCAGCATCGTCTTTGAAGGTTTCTTTGTCAAGAATACCAGCTGATCCTAATGAGTCATCAGATCCAACTGATGCTCCATTTGATGAGGTTGATTTTGAAAAATCATTTGATGTGAGGAGTGTTCCCCCAAATCCAGACAAACCACCGAGAACCAACGCTCCAATAATAACCCCAGCAACAATTGGCCAGTTATTTTTTGAGGTAACTGCTTTTGAGTCCAAATTGTGCAGTAAATGTGATGGTGAGGTTTTTTTTTTTTTTGTTTCCATAATTTGATTTCAAATTAGTAAATGTTACAGTAAAAATTGTACACTATTTTGTCTGTTTGATATATGCTTGAATAAACGGATCGATATTACCATCTAAGACCTTTTCAACTTGATTGTCTTCATAGTCGGTTCGTAAATCTTTGATCATTTTATAAGGATGAAGAACATATGATCTAATTTGCTTGCCCCATGAGGCTTGCGTATCTTTTTTATATGTATCGATGTTGTTTTCCCGTCTTTTTTGGTCTATCTCCCATAGTTTTCCCCGAAGAAGCTGCAAAGCAATTTCTCTGTTTTGGAGTTGAGAGCGCTCTTTTTGGCAGGTGACACTGAGTCCGGATGGCTTATGAATAAGCCGTACGGCAGTTGATACTTTGTTTACATTTTGTCCCCCATGTCCGCCTGAACGAAAAAACTGCCATTCAATTTCTTCGTCTTTGATTTCGATGTCTCGATCTTTGATCACCGGAAGTACTTCGACCAAAGCAAATGATGTCTGGCGTAAACTATCTGCATTAAACGGTGACTGTCTGACGAGTCGATGCACCCCTGCCTCGGCTTTCATGAGACCATATGCATATGATCCATGCACGTTTATTATGGTGCTTTTTATTCCGGCTTCCTCACCGGGAACAAGATCGACCTCTTCCCATTTCCAGCCCTTTTGTTCGAAGTATCGCGTGTACATTCGAAAAAGCATACCGGTCCAGTCCATTGCTTCGGTTCCTCCTTGACCCGCATGAATCGAGAAAATCGTATCACCCTTATCATGAGGACCAGAGAGAAACAGTTGAATTTCAAGGACATCGATTATTTTTTTGGCCTCATCAAGATCTCCTTCATCCAGAAGTAACTCCATCATCTCAAGATCGTCAATTTCCTTTTTAATATCATTTATTCGCTTCATCACGTCTCCTGCCGCGTCGTGATCATTCCAAAAGTTTTGTTCATAGGTGCGCGCTTCAAGAGATTGAAGTTCGACTTTCTTTTCAGAAGGATTGAGTTTTGTTTGAATTTCTTTAAACTTTTGTTGGAGTTCCCGTTTTAGTTCGTCGTCCATAAGATGCATCTCCTTATCTTAAGAATATTCTTTCAGGAGATATATTGATAGGATATCATATCAATATCATTTATGAGGGAGTTTGAAGGTATTTTTTTACTTGAAATCAGTTCCGACGATGATTACTATATCCGCAGCCTCTTTTTCATCAAGTATTTCAAATATTGCTTTGTCTTCTAATTCAGATGCGATATCTTTTGAGACAAGATCGCGAACATCTTCCTGATCTTTCTTAAACTGAATGACGGTCGTTTCATAATCGAATGCAGCTGCATTTCCGGTCAATATATCTTCGTATCCTGCGTCTTTCAAGAAATCCTTTACCACTCCTGCTTTTCCAACAATTCCGGATCCATTCAAAACCTTAACTTTGAGCTCCCCTCTAATGACCGGTGGTGTCGGAGTTGGCGTTGGCTCATTCGGCGTTGGGGTAGCTGGGACTCTCGATGGTGTTGGTGTTGCAAAGCTTGGAAGGGAGATGGTTGGCATTTTAAATGAAAGCATATTGGTATTCATCTGTGCGAGTCCAAAGAGGATTCCAAACGTTGCCAAAAATGATAGGGTAAAAAGAAGAGCGACTTTTTTGGAAATATTGAGTGAAGGCAGAGAAAAAGTTGATTTTGCAGTGCTTGATTTTGAAGATTTTTTTGATTGCTGGAACATGACAAACTGCTTTTCTTCGGCGGAAAAAATGAATGCGCCGATGAGCATATCGTGTGTCAAAACAGGAAGTTCTTCACTATTTTGTCCTTTGAGCATTTTGAGATAGTCAGCATAAAAATGAGGGATGATTCGCTTTATTGGATTTGTCCATACACCTACATTTTTAGTAAAAGTATCTTGTCGTATTGCATCGGACTGTGCCCCGGATAGAATCAGACGGTTGAGCTTTATTGATTGAGAATCGTATTTTGTTGCTTGTTTTTGAAGTAAATCCTCAATCTTTTTGGTTTTTGTAACCTCTGCAGTCCATCGATCTTTTTCGAGAAGTCCGTATGAATCATAAACATATCCGGAGAGCTTATCTTGATCATATGAAACGTACCAAATATTTTCTTTTTTATTGACGCGAAGGGTTTTTTCAAAGAGCTTAAAATAGGTGAGTGGCTCAGGAATGATGCTTTTCAGATTAAAATCAAGAAGCTCGAGCGGTTTTTGATATGCAAGGAGCGCCTCTTTCTTTATTGCATAAAATAAAATTTTCTTCTTCCCTTCGCTTTCTCGGATCAAATAATCAAAATGACTATTGTCCATATCAGAGTTGAGATGGGCTCGGGCCTTTTCTCGAAGATAGGTCTCAAGGACTGCATCTGCAACATCAATGGGCATATCTTCTCGGAAAAACAAAAATGCTTCTTGGGGAAGAATGAGTGTGACGTCCTTTTCTTTAATTGGTTGTTCTTTAAATCCAGAAAGAGCCTCTTTAAGACCTGAGGCAATAACATCAGGATTTACCGGCAAACCGTCTTTAAGAAGCTCAACTTGGAGATTTTTCTTGTGAAATGATGACTCATACTGCCCAAGCAAACTTTTTTTGAGAAGCATTAGTTTGATCTGAGTCGTGTCGAGGTATACGTATAGCATTAAAATTATTATAATGGCAGAAAGATTGAGAAAGCAAGTGATAGTTCGGTTATAATATGAATTGACAGACCAATCTTCATCATCATAATTAAGCAATGTCAGGTATCGAATAGAATAATAAAATGAACGACCAAACAGAAGAAATAAAAGAAAAAATTGATATCGTAGAATATGTTGGGCAGTTTGTAAAGCTTACGAAAGCAGGGAGAAACTTCAAAGGATTGTGCCCGTTCCATCAAGAAAAAACCCCTTCATTTGTCGTCTCTTCTGATCGCCAGATATGGCATTGTTTTGGTACCTGTGGTGTGGGCGGCGATGTAATCAGTTTCTTGATGAAATGGGAAAATCTTACGTTTTACGAAGCCTTGAAGGAACTTGCTGAAAAAACCGGCGTCAAGCTTGAAAGTGGTAATTTTGATGATACAAAATGGGATCAGAAGGAAAAATTGTACGCGATAAATCGCGCAACTTTAAAATATTATCAGTATCTTTTAGCAAAAACATCGTACGGATCTGCTGCTTACAAATATCTCAAAGATCGCAAATTGAATGATAAAATCATCAGCACTTTTGAGCTTGGATATGCGCCATCATCGTGGGATTCTTTATTGAAGTATCTTCAAAAAAAATCATTTAGTATGCAAGATATAGAAGCATCAGGACTAATTATTATGAAAAATGAAACCCACGGATATGATCGATTCCGAAATCGAATCATGTTTCCGCTTCGCGATGCAAGAGAAAATGTGGTTGGATTTTCGGGAAGACTTCTGAAAGACGATACGCGATCGGCAAAGTATGTGAATACTCCTGAAACTGACGTGTATCACAAACGCGATCATCTTTTTGGCATCAATAAAACGAAGGAATCGATTCGTAAACAAGACAATGCTATTGTTGTCGAAGGTGAGTTTGATTTGATCACCCCATATCAATATGGGGTAGAAAATATTGTTGCAATAAAGGGGGCGGCTCTAACGGAAGGCCAACTCAATGTTATTAAGAGATACACAAAGAGATTGACTCTCGCACTTGATACCGATGCTGCAGGTGTTGAAGCGATGAAGAGGGGAATCGTTCTTGCAGAAAAAATGGATTTCGAGATTCATATTGTAGAGTTTTCAAAAGGAAAGGACCCTGATGAAGCGATTCGAGCCGATAAGGTACAGTTTCTTAAGGATGTGAAAAAAGCCCGTCCCATATATGATTTTCTCATTGATGCAGCAAAAAAGAAATATCCAGAAGACACCTCCTTTCATAAAAAACAGATTGGAAATGAAGTTGCTCCATTTATCAGAATGATATCAAATCCTATTGTTCGATCACATTACGTTCGTTCTTTGGCGGGGATTTTAGATGTCCAGGAAGAAAGTGTCGAACGTCTGCTTCGGAAGCAAGAGTTTCACGCAAAAACCAATTATACTTCGAAAAAAAAAGAAGTATCTTTGATCTCACGATCAGAATTGGTACAAAAATATCTGTTGAGTTTTTTACTGCAACACAAGAAATTAGCCGATATATTCAGTTCGGAGAATATGGTATTGGAAAAAGAATTTTTCAAAATTCCATCATATGTCTCAATCTTTGAGCAGTTGAAGGAGTATATTTCAGGTATCAAAGAAGAATTCGATTACACGAAGTTTGTTGGGTTATTGCCTGCTCAGACGCAATCTGTTGCAGATGAATTGTTTTTGTTTGCAAGCGATTTACCTGACATGGATGACCGAAGTTTTTATAAGCTTGGATTTGAACTCGCTATTGATGAGTTGAAGAAATGCATGCAAACGTTACTGAAAGATTCAGACACTTCAGATGATACAAAACTGAGCGCGCTTTCAGAAAAGTTAAAACGCATGGAAAAAACGTACCGATCGTTGTAGAATGTATGCTCATTAACTGCCAAATTAGTCTGGTATCATATACCTTATGATCAATCGAATGCCGAAAAGTTTAAAAGACCTTCTCAAGCAAGGAGAAGATGATGGATTTTTGGTCCAGGAAGATATCCTCATGGTGTTTCCTGAACCCGAGGAAAAAGTGGCTCAAATTGATGAATTTTTTGACACTGCCTTTCGAAAAGGAATTGATATTTTTGAAACGACTTCAACTCGCGAAGAGGAAGAGGCGAATAAATCTGCGGAAGAAATTGAAAAAGAGCTTGAAAAACTGATCGGCGGAAAGCACGGAGAATCACTTGATCCAATAAAAAAATATTTGAAAGAGATAGGCCGAACACCGCTTCTCACGTTTGAAGAAGAAATTGATCTTGCAAAGCGAGCTGAAAAAGGAGATCTTACTGCAAAAGAACGATTAATAAAATCAAATCTACGACTGGTTGTTTCTATCGCAAAAAAATATCTTGGACGAAGACTTTCATTTCTTGATCTTATTCAAGAAGGGAATAAGGGGCTGATTCGAGGGGTGGAAAAATATGATTGGCGACGCGGATATAAATTTTCAACCTATGCCACGTGGTGGATCAGGCAAGCGATCACACGCGCAATTGCCGATCAATCTCGTACGATCAGAATTCCGGTACACATGGTTGATCAGATCAATCGATTTTACAAAACACAACGACGTCTTATGCAAAAGCATGGCAAAGATCCGGATATAAAAGAGATTGCAAAAGAGATGGAAATTTCGGTTGAAGATGCAGAAAATCTCATGAAGATTTCCCAACAGCCGAAGTCCCTTTCCACTCCAGTAGGAGACGACAAAGAAGCAACGCTTGAACAGTTTATTGCCGATCGGTCAAAGCCCAGTTTGTACGATGCCGTTTCATCCGAGCTTCTGAAAGATGCACTTCAAGAGGTTCTTGAAACCCTTTCGCCTCGAGAGAAAAAAGTTCTTATTATGCGCTTTGGACTAGAAGATGGAAAGCCAAAAACGCTCGAAGAAGTTGGAAAAGAATTTAAAGTCACTCGAGAAAGAATTCGACAAATCGAAGCCAAGGCTATTCGAAAATTAAAACATCCCACTCGAGCCCGTAAACTTCGAGACTTTCTTGACTAATGAGAGTTCTCCTACTTCTTCTTGCAACTAAAGACCCGAAGGTGTACAGTAAATATGATGAAAAAGCAGATATCGTCAATTCAAAAAGTGCTCAATACGTGGGCTATAGTCATGATTTTGTGGGCGATGTATCGCATATACTTCAAAACAAATTTACCGGTATGGTTTGATGAGTTTTTTGCTAAACCGATCATTTACCTAACCCCCGTTTATTACTTCATTACAACATACGAAAAGGCGGATTTTTTGAAAAGCATTGATCTAAAAACGACAAAGATGAAGCAGCATATGCTTCTGGGCTTGAGTATAGGAATTGTTTTTTTCTTCACAGGGTTTATTGTTCAGTATTTCAAAAATGGTGATATAAACTTTATTTCAAAAACATCAATACTTCAGATTCTTTACTATATTATCATTGCATTTGCATCAAGCTTTTCTGAGGAAATTTTATCTCGTGGATTTATTTTGAAAAGGCTGTATGAAGATTCAAAAAGTATGATTGGGTCGGTATTTTTTGCAAGCTTCCTATTTTTCTTTCTCCATATTCCCATTCTATTTAGTAGTTCTGACTTATATGGAGCCGTACTTCTCCAAGTCATGGCAACAGATATTCTATTGAGTTTTGCTGTATCATTCTTGTATCTACAGAGAAGAAGCGTCATAGTCCCGATATTTATTCATGCGTTTTACAATCTGAGTTTGTATCTTCTTATTTTGTAGATTTTGGATAAATCCAAAAAACATCCTTCTCAGTTACCGTCACGCGATCCACGTCATCTAATTGAACACCGGTATTATTGAAATCTTCAGGCAATCCGATATAAAGAGTTTTTTGTCGATTTGCTGTGGGTGCTGAAAAGGAGAATATGAATTTATCAAACTGTTCAACTTCCCCAAATCCGTACTCGCCAAGCTCAGAAAGATTGGCTTGCGTTTGATATTTTTTAGGAGGGAACTGGAGATAATAGAGCATAAAAATGTATGGTTGACCAAGTTTTTTCGAGACAATAATACGGTCATAATCATGGTAGTTTTTTTGTACTATTTCTGACATTTCTTTGTATCCACACTGCCATGCAGTTGTTGCATCAGAATGTTTGGTGTAATGATTGAAATAATAATCCCAAGAAAAGAATGTAAAGTACAAAAGTGAGCCCATGAGCAAAAGGAAATAGATATATCGATATGTTGTTTTTATCGATTGAGTACTTTGATACAACCCATATGCTGAAAGAATAAGGATCGGAATAATTATCAGATAAGATCGGGTGAGCGACTGTGTTTGCCAAGAAAGCGTCGCGGTAAGGGGTGCCGTCAGAAGGAGAGAGATGATGAGAAATCGATACTTTTCTTGTCTTTTAAACAAAAAATACATTCCAATAAATACAAACAAATACTCAATTGGGGTGATCGGTGAGATTCCTTTTTCTCCAAATCTGATATTTGCATCCCCTTCAATAACGAGAAATTCAGGGGAAAAATATGAGAGATATTGATTGGTGATCACACTGATTGATTGAGTCAATTTATTATGCAAGATACGAACATCGTGTTCTTTTCGAAGCTCTTCAATCCGAAGAGTAAAACCCTGATCACTCGTAAAGAGAAGGTTTCCCACACGAGTTGATGGATGTATTAATTCGGTTACAAAAAATATCATAATTGGTATGAGAGCAATAAGGGAGTATATAGCTATTTTTTTGAAAGATGACTTTTGCCGTATACCAAGAACTATGATCCAACCAAGCACAAAAACCCCAAGAAATTTCCCAATGTGATAGGTAAAAAGACCGACGCCGGTAAGTGTTGCAAGAGCTACCATTATTTTCATGTTGAACTGATCATGAAGTTTGACCAGGAGAATGAGTATGCCGATGGTGACTGCAAGCATAATGGTGTCTTCATGGATGTGTCGAGCAAGTATTTGAATCCAGGGAGAGATACTTGCAAGAAAAGCTGCTATAAGGGCAATTGTTGCATTTCCAAATAATTTCTTGCTCAGGATATAAAACAGTAGAGGTGCCAAAATCCCAAGGAGAATAAATGGCAGACGAACGGCAATATCATTTAATCCAAATAGGCTCACAAACGGTACAATCGAGTAAATCGTCATTGGCAGTTTATTCTCTCCAAATGCGAGAAATCGGCTAGGAAGAAATGATCCATATTCATCTTGCGCGGTTTCAGAGATGGAAAATGCATTGTATGCAAAGGATGCCTCATCAGAATTAATACAGGGAAAGCCAATCTGTCGCAGATGCAAGAAAGCAGAGATGAGTACAAACACTGCAACGATCACGAGCTCTTTGTTAATGAGTATGTTTTTCAAGTATTTCATGGTCAGAACGGTTATGAGAAATTGAAAATCGCTTAATGAATATCTGAGGGAATAAGAGCAATGCTTGGAAAAATCCCTTTAAAAAAGTACTATCGCCTTTCATCATTGATTGTACAAGAAGTTTCAAAAGATAATATTTATGTTGAACAATATATGACAGTGAAGATATATTTTTCCAGATACAAATAAGTTGATTGCGATAGGAAATTGAAGTGATCTTCTTTTTTGAGAATTGTGATCCAATTGTGGTTTCATGATGATGGATCACTTTGATATCTGGATCAAATATCACATCAAATCCTTGTTTTTTTGCCCGATATGATAGGTCGATATCTTCCCAGTAAAACGGAGAGTACAGCTCATCCATGCCTCCGAGCTGTTTCATTTTTTTTGCGTCAAAGATTGCAGATCCTCCTTCAGCCCAACCGGTTGGACCCATTTTCAGATCATCTGCCCGATCATGTTGTATAAATCCATTCTTCCAAAAGAGCATATTCTTTCCAACCATTTGACCATTTTTTTCAATCTGTGCAAAAGAAACCGCAAAAAGATTGGAATCGCTTTTAAATGCATCTAAGGCTTTCTGAAATGAATCGTCTTGGAGAAGAACATCATCATTGAGAAGAAAAATAAAATCGCTTTTTGAAGCATGTATCCCCGTATTTACCGCACCAGCAAATCCTTTATTTTTCTGATGATGAATTATTCGAACATTAAACTCACTCAATCGATCGGTAATAGAAATATCCGGGTTGTCATTTACGACGATTATTTCGCAACCCTTGAGAAATGGTAAATTATGTTTGAGATTTGCAGGAAATTGATGATTGTTATATGTTGGGATTATGACGGAAATGAGTGTCTTCATAATAGGACCTCCTTGACTCGATCGGCAAAAACTTCATACGAAAAATTGTCCTGAACAAATTTCTGAGCGGTTGCTTTTACAATGCTTTGCTGTTTAGAATCTTGATGTATTTGCTGCATGAGAAAAAAGAGCTGTTTCTGATCTTCGAATAAATAGCCATTTCTCCCATTGAATATGAGTTCTTTCGGACCTCCCGCTTTATACGCAAAGGTGATACAAGCGCTCGCCATTGCCTCAAGTGGCGTGATCCCTAAGTGTTCTGTTTTTTCCGGCTGGGTATTTTCATCAATCTCAAATCCTGCAAAATGCCAATAATACTGGGCTGATTGATAAAGTGATACGAGTTTTTCATATGAAATATTTTCATGAAATACGATTGAATCATCATGCGCAGATAGGAGTCGAAGTTCTTTCAAATATTCCTTATCTCCACTAGTGGCGGACCCTGCAAGATGAAGAGAATAGTCTTTGAATTCGGGTAGTTGTTTTTTGAGCTGTGAAAACCATTGAATTGCAATATCTTGACGTTTTGAATGAAGGTGGGGAAAAAACCGACCCACCGATAATATTATTTTTTCTTTTGGATACCGGGCAGGGGTATTGATAAATTCTTCGGCGATATAGGGGTGAATGACTGTTGGATGGAGTCCCCATTTTTCAAGCCAATTATTGGTAAAAATTGAGTTTGAAATAAACTGAGAATGAGCTGTTTTTGCCTTGTTTGCAAGGTTCATGTTATAAAGCTTATTATCAGGAACCATACAAAAAATATATGTTTTTTGTGCTGAAGACACAAAATAGCTTCCATCGGTCACATAAAAAAGCATGTCGTATTTTTGAAGCGCTTTTAATCGTTCAAACGACAATCCCGTTTTGAAAACATTTTTGACAAATGTTAATGATTGAAAAGGGAGATTGAGGGTGTTTTCAATGTGCTTTGTGAGATCGGTGTCCCAGAAGATTGAGACGTCGTATCCTTCTGATTCTAAGACCTGAAGAATGGAGAGGATGTGGCGCTCTCCACCACCCATAACATCGAGGAATGGATCATAGAGCCCTACTTTTTTCCGTGTCATTGGCATGTTGTTTTTCATAAAGAAAAAGATAGGTAATAGTTTTGGAATACGCTTGATAGACACTTTCGATTATACCAACTGAGCCATCCATAAATCCGCGATGTTTGATGAGTCGACGATAGAGTTCGCCCAAGAATTTTCGAAAGAAGATGAGAGTACTGGCTTTTTTATTAGCTTTAAAAAGCAAATCAGATTCATAGTCTTCAAAAAGGAGCGTTTTTTGAACCATATCACTTAAGGACGATACGACAAAATGTTTAATAGGATTTGTTAGGTATCCGAGAGATCCCTTAAATTCTGGTGTGCTATGGATATGGTCGGGCCATCGAACAAATGCATTTTTTTCAAACAATCGAATCTGATAATCTGGCCACCACCCTCCATGTCTCATCCACTTTTTACCGTTAAAGATATTTTTTCTTGGGATTTTAAAGTGGGTATGGTCTGAAGTATGTGGACCCTCAATTATTTTTTTTATTTCAGTTATAAGCTCTGGTGTCATTCTCTCATCAGCGTCGAGAATAGCAATCCATCCGTCAGGAACAAATGCAATGCTGATACTTCTGATCTGTTCGACATACTGAAAGCGATGCACCTCTTGGATAACGGCACCACATCTTTTGGCAATTTCGACGGTACGGTCTGTGCTTCCAGAATCAACAACAACAATCGATTGGGTAAGACCAGAGAGACTTTTAATACAGTCTTCAATATGACGTTCTTCATTGAAGGTGTTTATGATAGCGGTAAGGTGATTTGTCATTTATAATTATGAGAAATTGCCATAAGGTTATTATAGATTATTTCTTCCAATAGATTTGAATATATGAAATTAAGCATACTTCTCAAAAAATTAGCAGAGTTTACTTACTTTCTCCCATTTGATGTATATGAACGGCATAAATTCATTGGTTCTTTTGTTCCAGATGCCTCAACCATACTTGATGTGGGCGGTAGTATGAGCCAGCTTGGCAAATTTAGTAACCCTTCAAAAATTGTGACAGCAGATATTAAACCACCCGCAGATATTGTCTATGATGGAAAAAAAATTCCTGTTGATGATGCAAGTTATGATATCGTCACATCAATAGATGTGCTTGAGCATGTTCCACCAAAGTTTCGGACAGAATTTGTTAAAGAGTTGAATCGAATTGCGCGAAAGTCAGTCATTATTTCCGCACCACTTGGTACAAAAACTCATGTGCAATATGAAAAAGAAGAGCTTGCAAATGCAGAAAAAAAGAATAGAGATATTCCCTATTTGAAAGAGCATATTGAGCTTGGATTGCCAACACCAGAGCTTATCAGTTCATTTGCAAAACAATATGGCGGAGTGATTTTCTATTCAGGAAATTTGAGTATTAATAGAAAGTTATTTCGAGTCCATACATTTGAGGTTGGAAATCCATTATTAAACCTCATATTTTTCTTTTTAAAACTACTCTTTAATATGGGTATGAATATAGGGATTTATCAATATATGACAAGAAGATCGTTCTCAGAAAATATCAATCGTTTTTATCTGGTGATTGAGAAGTAGCTAATGACTGGCTTATAAACAGTGTGGTTAGCTTAAACATTCGACGAAGCAATAGTTGTCCCATTAAATAAATTATTTTGCGTGAAAAATAATTTCTTCATCATTTGTTTTGGCTATTGAGCCGTCGAGACTGTATTCGTTAATAAAATTTTCAACTTCAGTATTTTTTCCTACCACCCATGTTATCTCGCCCTTTTTTATTTTTTCAGCAAGAATAATTCTTCCCATAAAAAGATTTCCCGTTCCCGTTTCGTATGGTGATGAAAATACCTTACGATCGCTGTAATAAATCGTTGAAGGATACAGGTGGTCAAGTCGGACAATTGCATCGGTTTGTTTACTCAACTTTCCAACTTCTATAGCTGTCTGAACTTGCTTTACGCTTGATGATGTATGAATAATTGGTTGAATATTTTCTTTAAATGTTTTTTGTGAAACATAGATAGAGGGTATTAAAATCAAAATGATCATGAGCCACGAATATTTTTTCAAGGGGAAAATTGAAAGTACCTGATGTGTTCCATATCCGACAACTAATGACCAAAATGGAATAGATGGCAGGAGATACCAATTATTATTACGCTCGGTAAAAGACAATAATAATAGTAAAAAGAATGAATACGAAAGAAGAAGAAGGTGTTCTTTTCGAAATAGCTTGATAAACAACATAACTGCCCCAAAAAGAAATACAAAAAAGAATCTTCGCTGAAGAGAATAATACATATGCCACCAGTAATCAGTTTTAAACATATCAAGTGAAATATTTGATACGCCTTGATCTGATCGATACAGATAGTACTCAACAAATTCTTGTCCGGCAATTTGTTTTCCAACATACAACCAGATGGCAATAGGAGAAATAAAAAGTATTGCAAATATCACATAGTTTAGTAACTGACGAACTGGTTTTGTAATGAATGTTTTCCATCCGTATATCAATTCTGTTATTCCAAATATTGCCAGAGGAAATGTGACAAGAGAAGCTTTTCCAAGAAAAATGAGTGCAAATAGCAATCCAAAAACAGGATATCTCAATTTGTTTTTCCAAATGATTGCAAAAAATGTCAGGAATATCAAAAAGGTAACAAGCGCATCAAGATTTCCAGATCGAACTCTCCATATAAAGATATTATTGAGTGCAAGTGTAACGAAGGTTAGAAACGCCGGAAGTACTCCCCATTTTTTAAAAGAGTATGCCGATGCAATGAGTATGGTAAGAAAACCCACTATCGCAGAGGTTATACGAATTGACCACTCAGAAAGTCCAAACAATGAAGAAAAAAGAGCTGAAAACCAGATATATAGCGGAGGCTTGTCAAATAATGCATCTCCATTCCATTGAAGAACAAAAAATTGCTTCGTGCGGAGCATCTGCTTGGTCATTTCTCCGTACCAAGCTTCATCCCAGTCATCAAGTGATGCATCTCCCAACTTATGAAAACAAAGATAGAATGTTACAATAATGATAGTAAGCGAAAATAAGGATAGTAATATTTTACTTGCTTTATTTGAGTTCAAAAATTTCAGCATTAAGATCATTATTTATATTATTCAATAATATCAAATGTTTGCCACGAAATTGTACTTCTTTCTTTTTATAATTTGCATTGTTTCTTTTACTATCTATAGTTATGCGCTCATTGATCCAAATCTTACTCTGATAAATCATCCTTTGTGGGTTTCTTTTCGGGATCCTCTTGTTTATTTTGGCTATCATCAAAGACAAGCTTCTACAATTGTTTACATTCTTTTCCTGATTCTTTTATTTCTTTTTCACTGGTATTTTACCCATAATTACAAATGCTTCTGGTTGTGGAATACTATTGGAATCATTTCTGTTTTTTCGATACTTTCTTATCCATTTTTATCTCACGATTTATTTAATTACATTTTTGATGCAAAGATTTTGACATTTTACGGTAAAAATCCGTATGAATTCATGCCGGGTTTTTTTTACCAGGATGAATGGATTCGTTTTATGCATTGGACGGATCGTACGTATCCCTATGGACCGATATTTTTACCTCTCACTCTTATTCCATCATTTCTTGGAATGGGCAAACTTATCTTGAATTTTATATTTTTCAAGCTTCTCAATGTTATTTTTTATATTCTTGCGGTATTTTTTCTGAATAAATTGAGTAAACGTTCTGCAGTATTTTTTGCGACAAACCCCTTGGTGATTATTGAGGGACTTATGAATGCTCACAATGATCTCATAGCAGTTTCACTTGGTATTGTTGGTATATATTACTTACAATACAAAACACAGCTGATTGCGCGAATTTTGTTACTTGCCTCAGCGGGTATAAAATATCTCTCTTTTCCAATAGTATTTATCCAGAAGAATTCAAATAGTAAGTTGAATTATTTTCTTTTGTTCCTTCAAACAACCATTTTTCTCTATTTATTTTTTAACGGAGGAATACAACCATGGTATTTTCTCGTATTATTTCTCTTTTTACCCAATTGTTCAAGAATTGTGTATCATTGCAATATCTTTTTTGTATGTTTATTGCTCTCCTATTTCCCCTTTATTCGATACGGAGGCTGGGAATATATTTGGATGAAAGAATTGATTATTGTCTTTGGATTTATCCTTAATATTATTTATCTTGTTATTTACTTCAGGTTTTTTTCCCTCAGGTCAAGAAATAATTCTTTATGATGTGCAGTTTTGTTTTTAACGGTGCATATTTAAGTGCGAATCTGAGGCGTGCTTTTTTTTGGATTTTTTGATGAAATACAGAGCCTGAACCATTTGTTGATTGTGCATTTTTGTGCCAAATACAAATGTTTGGAATATAGAGGAGTGGAATTTTCTTTAATTTTGCTCTTTCGCAGTAATCTGCATCTTCATAGTAAAGAAAATAACGCTCATCCCAAAAACCGATCGTATCGACAACTTTTTTATCGAAGCACGTCAGGCAGCCGGTTATAAAATCGGTCTTGTTTTTATTGTCGAACTGGTCATTATCCACTTCATCCACGCCGATATGACCCGTAGTTGCATGAGACCAATCTACGGTGCCTCCTGCATACCAGATGACTCTGCCTGCATTTGCTGGTGAGTATCTATCCTTGTGATATTCATAGCCTGGAGCGTAATAAATTTTTCCCCCGAATATTGTTTTAGGATAGGTACGAAAAGTCTTATTTAATGCAGTGATAAATCCTTCTTTGAAAAACACATCGTCATTAATGATGCAGAATTGATCGATTCCGTCAATCATTGCCTGTTTTAATCCTGCATTGATGCCATGAGCATATCCTTTATTATCGATTGGAATGACTGTTATCTGATGATTGTTGTATGAGATTTCTTTCCGATCAGGTGTAGCGTCGGCAATATAGATATGATAATTTTGGTCTGCTTGGAGCTCAAAACTCTTTAGGAAGTCTTCAATAACTGTGTAATTCTTGTAGATTATCGTTATAATTGCGATATGCTTGTCCATGCAATTCATTATATCAAAAAGCATAAATCTCTCCTCCTTTTGATCATTCCTGCTTTTTTTCTTCAGATGATTATGATGTTTCCAAGTGGTACAGAATTTTGTATTGGTGCGAAGTGCGGAATTCATTTTTGGGGAGTACACAATCACGATGCGATGTGGCATCTTGAAATTGCTGCAACTGCGTTTAAATCTTTCCCTTTTCAAGTGCCGACATTTTCTGGAGCGGCATTGTCAGGATACAATGTGCTCATGGATTTGGTGCTTTATATTATTTCTTTTGTAGGTATCCCCCCAATTATTACTCTATTCAAAATAGTTCCCGTTTTGTGGTTTGTTTCGTATACGCTTGTTGCAATAGAACTTGCCCGTAGTGTAAAAAATGACTCGAAATTTGTTGCACTCGTCTTATTTTTGCTTTACTTTGCAGACAGTTTTGGATATTTATTGTATCTGTATCATGAAGGTTCTCTTTACAAAGGAGGGCAGTCATTTTCACTTCAGTCAATGACAGCGCTTCTGAATACTCAGTTTGCTCTTACGCTTCCACTTCTGATGATGCAGCTTGTTTTCCTCAAAAAGAAACTCTTCTCTCCCAAATATAAAATTCTGATGGGGCTTCTTGTTTTTTTATCTTTCGGACTAAAGTTTTATGGAGGGGTTGTAAGTAGCGTGATCGCCGGATGGTATATTGTTGAGGAATTTATTGAAAATAGGCGGTTCAGTGATTCGACAAAAAGCGCAGTCATTATCGGAATTTCTGGCGCTTTGAGCATTTTAATATTTTATAATCCATTCGCAGCTCAAACAACTGGCTCTGTTTTTACTTTTTCTCCATTTGCTACAGTACACTCGGTGATTGAAGCACCCGATATGCTGTATAAACCCGATATGGTAAATGCACGGTATTATTTGTATGAACACGGGTGGAGTCCGCGATTGGTCTACATTGAACTTTTCAGTACGATGCTTTATTTCTTTCTCAATTTTGGTACTCGTAGTTTTGGTATCGTGTACATACTTGGGAAAGGGATCTTGCGAAAATTCTCTCGATTTGAGCTTTATATTCTTTTTACCGTAATGATTGCTTTCTTTCTTAATATAATGCTCATTCAAAAAGGAGACTGGTGGAACACAGTTCAGTTTGGTTATTACGCTATATTTCTCTCCAATATCTTTCTTGCTCTTTTACTTTACGATTTACTTGCTTCAAAAAGGAAGATCCTCATGGTGCTTGCTGGCATAATTATACTGTTGACGATCCCAAGTATTCTCAGAACTCTCAATAGTTTTGCATCGCTTGATACTTCATATATATCACGAAAAGAACTTGATGCGATGGCGTTTCTAAAAAAAGAACCCGATGGAGTAATATTCAACTCATTTATTGCACATGATGGATATTCATTTCTCGATTATACATATTCAGGTTACGTGACGGCATTTACCGGGAAACAAACATACCTTGCTCATCTTGGGCCGCTCAATATCATTGGTATTGATGCTAAAGAGCGAAATAATAGGATACTGTCAAATGACTGCACTGTTTTTAATGAAGTTGAATATATTTATAAGGTGAAGGCTCACAAATCAGAGCCGCTTAAGATTTGTAAAAAATTGGTAGAACAGAAATATAATACGATCTATTCAAATTCTGAAGTCGTAATTTATGGGAAAAAAATAGTCCAATATTGAGTACGATACAATATCTTAAAAAACGTCTTGCAATGGCAATTTTTGAAAAGAAGAAATCATAAGTATTACTTAATGTTTTGTGTTCAAGTTGGTGAAATATTTTATCTGAAACATAAATTTACTAAAGAACCCAATAATAATTAAAAATCCTATTGCAAGAAGTGTGATGATGTTGCCCATTTGTTGAATTTTACTTTGCTTATACACAACTTCTACGTCATGAGTCCCTTGTAGAATCGGAAAGGTAATCATTCCGGCATATGCTGGATCTTGAAACTGTATTGTCGCATCTTGTCCATCAACAAACACCTTCCAGCCAGGGAAAAAGTAAGTTCGATCAAGTATTGTGGCTGGTGTGTCTGCTTTGATCTTATATTTATGATTTGTGCTCTTTCTTTCGGACGATAGGATTAATGCTTTACCATCAATCACTTCGATATATTTGGCGGGATGATCTGTTGGCTCTTCTGCCATCCATATAGTATTTACTTCTGAGAAGTAATTTGTTGTACGGGGATAGTTCCAATAGAATTCGTTATCATGTTTTTCATATCCCTGGATAGGTTTCCAATAATAGATCGTACTTAGAATAACAAGTCCTGAAAGAATATAAAATACAGTGGATTTTTTGAAAAAGTGAATATCTCTAATGACATAGCCGCCAAGGAGAGCAATGGTAAATGTTAGGATGCCGACAAATCGCCATGGATATTGAAACTGTCTAATAAATGGTATGTTTTCCCAGATAGGTTTTGCAATGGGTTGTATAAAAATTATTGTTCCGAACGTTGTTAGTAAAAGAAATCCAATCATTCGCTTTGTGTCACTCATATAGTTTTTTCGCATGAGGAGAACAATGGAGAAAACTAACGCAAGGACGTGGAATAATCCTATTTGTACCGATACTTCCGCAACCCGGAGAGAAGCTATGTTGGTAAAGTTTGGCAGAAACAACGCTTTGAGAGGTGGAAAATGATAATAAAAGAGATCTTTTGTAAAGAGAAATCCGTTCGTATATTTTTGTTCAAGAATTGCAGGAAGAATAAAAAATGAGGAAAGAACAATGCCGAAGATAAATGATAAATACGTCAGAAGTATATCTTTCATTTTCCTCGTGTTTGCCAATACAAAAACACCACTAATAGCCAAAAATGCAAAACCCATGATTGTGTGACTCAATGTGATCAGTGAAACAAAGATGGCAATGAGAAGCCATGAAAAATATGTTTTTTTCTTAAGAAAAAAAACAATACTGAAAAAGAGAATGGGTATTATTGCATATGCATATAGTGCTCCGATATTTCCTCGAACTAACATTTCAATCAGCCGAAATGGGGCAAACTGATAGAGAATCGTGACAAAAAAAGCTGATTTTTTGTCTTTAAAATAATACGAAGCAAAGAGATACATAGTTATTCCCGCAACAATATATGTCAGAGCGAAGCTGAGTTTAAGGGTCATAACCGGCGATACAGCTAGGGCGATAAAGGGGATAGAAATAAGGTATGGAAGAGGATATACAAAATTGAACAAGGTTGTGCCGTATCCATAGTGAAACTGACTTGTCCAGCGAACAGGGAATTGTCCTTCTACAATTTCTTTGTAATGCGTTGCAAAGCGGATTGCGTGCATTGCTCCATCACTTGTATGAGGAAGAAGAGAGGTTGTGAACATACTAAGAAGAGGAAGTGCTGATAATAAAATGATAAGAAGAAATATCCGCCATGTTTTCATCCAAGTAATATAGCAACTCGATAATTATTTCGGTGTTTCAATAAGAATTTCTTCATCACATTATGGATTGAGTTCAACAATATCAAATACTTCGGTTTCATCAAGTCTTTTGATGGCTTTAATGTGACGAATCTTATCTGATCCGACCCCTGTTAAGAATGTTTTACAGCTTATTGGCTCGATAACAAGAACTTTTTTTAAAGCAGTGGCATCATCTTTTTCCATAATTGAATTCAGGATACCGACCGATGGACATTCTTCTTCAGGGAAATAGACATTACCTGCATTGGCAAGTCGTAAATTGTACTTAAATTGACCGGTGTACTCTGGGCTATAGTCATTGGCATAGAACAAATAGAATATCGGAAGCCAACCTTCTTGCTTGGTAAGATAGATCTTGTCGTAATCTTTCCGGTGTTCAAAAGCATACTTAACGGCTTCGGTATTTCCGGTAGTGCGATAAATTGTGTTGTAATAACTGAAGTTTTGGAAATACTGATGAGTAAAAAACACTGTTTCAGCAAGAAAAATAATGACAAATGGAGCAATAATTGAGATTCTCTTCCATTTCATATCAAGGATGCCATTGATGCCATAAGCCGCTATAAAAATGACAAGAGCAGGAGTAAGTAGTGCCCGGTGAATACTTGGAACATCGAGCACGGTGAGTGCCGCTGGAATGGGAGAAATAAGCAAGATATATATCAAATACAAAAAGATAATATGATCGGTTTTTTTGTTAAGTTTTTGAATGAATCCAAATGCGGCAAGCAGGATAAACGGAATAATGCTCAAATGCAGAAGCCCCATGTACGGCACTGAATAGATATGTGGGATGCCATCTTCGCCGAAGAGATAATTAAAAGAAAAGTATCGTGAATATTGAAACAAAAACTCTCTTCCATACCCAATAATTTTATTGTTAAAAACTCGGGCAATAAAAATACTATCTTCATTGAAAATGAGTTGTTGTAATTTCAAACCTATGCCAGATACGGGGCTTACGAGTGATGTCTGCTCAAATCTTCCTTTTCCCCAGTCAGTTGAACTGATTGTGATCGTCATCGCAAAAGCAACTACCGTAAACAGTACTGCCGCTATCAAGAATTTTTTATCTCGAATTTGATGAAAATATGCCACTAATGCTGCGGGCAGAAGAGTTAATGGAACAATAATACGAAATGACGGATACATAAGATAAGTTGAAAGAAGTAAGATTCCTGCACTCACCAACAGGCCAATGTGTTTTTTTTGCATTGATCGGAAGAGCATAGTAAGTCCGATAAGATATACAGTAAGTGCTAATATTCCTTCAGCACTGAGCCGAGAAAGTACAATGTGCCAAGGACTGAGAGCAAAAAGAAACGCTGTTATAAGTGCAATTTTTTCCCGTTTGAAAAGGTAGATAGACATATAATACGCCGGCAGCACAATGAGTGCCCCTACAATAGCAAGAAGAGATCGAGCTCCAAAATCGTTATTTCCAAAAATATAAGTACCGAATCCGGAAAAATACATTGGAATAACAGGAGGATAATCATTGAATTTGTCAAAGTATATAAGTGGCCAGGTATTGCCGTAGATATCATGCCCATTTTCAATAATGTAACGTGCTGCATAAGCGTTTACAACTTCATCATTGTGAAGCTCATGAGGAACTGTGCCGAGTTGGTACATACGGAAAATAATCGCTAATATGAAGATACCAAAAAGAATATAAAGCGGTTTATTTTGAAGTTTTTTAAGGAGTGTATCCATAAGTTTCTGTTCTTTAGTATATCAAAATTTATTGTATTGTTTTTTTGCAATTCGTTACATTTGCTTATCATTTATAATGATGTCATGACAATTCAGAATGTGATAAAGAGTAAGTTGAGTATTATTTTTGTCACTGCTCTTTTATTACGAATAATACTTGTTATCTATACAAGTCCTTCGTTTTACGAACATAATGACTCTTACTTACACCGTGACTGGGGGCGCGTCGTGTTTCTCTATGGACCAGCTGAGACATATCAGAAAGAATATATATCCAATGTAGGTGCCGTCAATAATCTTCCTCCAGGGGCGACGTATATGTTTGGAGGTATGTACTATCTACATGTACAGGCAAGCAAAGTGATAAATATTCTTCTGCACAGGGAGCCCGGGACTCTTCTTTGGATGAATGATGGAACATTTGCAAATATGTTTTTGCGATTGCCATCGGTTTTTGCTGATCTGGTAATTGGAGCGGTGATATATTTGATGGTTCTGAAAAAACAAAGAAAGAACGCACTCTTTGCCGCATCTTTGTATTTGTTTAATCCAGCATCTATTTATAATAGCGCTGTATGGGGACAGATAGATGCGGTACCCCTTATGTTTTTTATGTTGTCATTGTACTTTCTGACCAGAAAACAATATTTTTTTTCGATGTTTGTGGTAGTACTATCTTTGTTTGTGAAACTATCGTTATTACCCCTCCTTCCAATCTATGGAATCATTCTTCTGACAAAAGTTACGATAAAGCAGCTAATGTTTTATTCAGTTGCAATTTTGGGTATGATTTTGGCTGCGATCTTACCGATATCTATCCAACCTCATCTCTGGCTTATTCAGTTTTTATTGCAAAACAGTACTAATGTACTTGACAATATTACTGCCAATGCCTACAACTTCTGGTGGCTTATCATTGCTCCAAAACTTCTGGTTCCGGCAATAACTGTCGGAGAAAAACTATTTTTTGCAACGTATGGTTTCTGGGGGTATTTTCTCTATATTTTATTTATGATTCCATTGGCATTTATTGTTTGGATGAGAAGGAAATTTCAGGAGCTCTCAGGTGAATTTCTGACCGGACTTTTTGCTCTCGTTTCTATCATTTATTTTCTTTTCCTCCCCTCGATGCATGAGAGGTATCTGATAACGTTTTTCCCTTTTATGGCAGCCTATGTAGGATTTAGAAGAGAGAACTTGAGATTGCTGCTGGTATTAGCAGTAGTATATACAATCAATATTTTGTCTGTTTGGCAATATAAAGTTCCTGAAGCAGTAATTCGTGCTAATCCACTCCTAACAAATAGAGTATTTTCCTGGATACTTAGTCTTGCGGTCACTGTTGGAGGGTTATATTTTTACAATACATTCATCAGGAAGTACTTCAGTAAATATAGTAAATTGAAAGAGCGTTCTTTAACGTGATGTGCTCAAGCTCAGGCATATTCTTATCGATTTTATACTTTTCAATATCCATATCATCGAAAATACAAGCAATATTTTCTTCTTGACAAGAAGTAATATTTTCCATAAATTCTTCTTCATTTTCAATAAAAAAAACGTGAGAAAAGTTAGTATGTTTTTCATAGTACGTCATGAGCCTTCGAAGATTGTCATCATTTGATAAATAAATTTTTTTGTCCGGATGCGCAATTACATAGTTTATAAGGTTGATTTTTGCTTCAGAACGTTCAACCGAGTATTTCATTGGATATTGTCTTATATACGCCTCAATAAAATAACCCAAAAGAGCCACAGCAATGACAATAAAGCCTGCTGCTATGAGTTTATTTCTGGTAATGCTATTGAAGGCACGAATAATATATAAACTCAGAAGCAACAAAAATCCAACACCAGAAAAAATCATGTGGTTTGATGGATATATGAAAAAGAATGCCAATGAGAGCAAGAGGGGAGTAATGTATTTTTTCGCGGATATAACATCTTCTTTCTTGAGAAGACAAAAAGAGACAATAAACGGAATGAGGAAAATATACGAAAAATAAGAGTTTCTCGGTACGCGCAAATATGCTGAAATCGGCTCCATCCTTATAAACAAGTCAGTAATATTAAAAAAATATTTAAACAAGTTGAGCTTTTCATTAAGATGTGGCAAAGTAAGCGAATTGTATTTAAATGCAAAGAAAAGAAGAAATGAAAGTATGATGATCAAAGCATACTTTTTCAGTTTCGGGAACGCAAGATATATACTCAGGCACAAAACGAAAAAAAGAACCATGGGGTCAAATTCATGTGCAATAATAAATACCCACGGCATTGTTGCAAAAAAGATAAGTGACTTTGTCCGGCTTTCAGGAAAATACTGTTTGGTTAAAGCCATCATTGAGAACGTCATAATAGCCACTCCGATAATTCGAACAGTTGGCCAAAAAGCAGGCGGAATGGTCTGTAAAATAAAAAGAGGAGTTCCATTCATCTCCTGCAAAGAAAAAAGTGGTTGACGAATAAAAATGAGTGAAATGATCACCCAAAAAATTACAATGAGCATGGTTTTATTTTGATAACTAAATAAGAGTGCTGTGGATGAGGATATGTGCTTTCCAAGGGAATATAACAAATAGATTTCGGCAGTATTTCAAGTTCTTGTCTTGTAAACACGCCAATTCCCTCATATCCCGGTTTCTTCATAAGATAATCAGTAATTTCTTGCATTGTTTCTCCATAATACAGACCGTTAAAAGGCTGAACAAAGAACCAGCTATCTCTTTCTTCAATTGTTCTTTGTTGAAGATAAGTATCAGTTGGGTACCAGGTTCCAACAAGAGGATAAATTTGAGGTTCCCCAAGTACTTCTGTCGTATATATAAGATTATTTTTTGGCCAGTAACGCCTTGCTGTTTCTTCGATTATTCGTGGCTTGAGGCTAAAAATTTTAAATGCTTTTTCTGAGTAGGCTCCAAAAAAGAACTTAATAAAAAGAGTAACTTCAATCAAAGCAATAACAATAACACTTATTGCGAGCAATTTATGCTTTTGGATCTGGATTTTTTTGAGAGCAAGGACAATGAGAACTGTCTCTATTCCCATTGATGCGAGGTATCTTTTTGCGTTTACGGCACCTTCAGTGATAGTTGAAGGTAGCGGAGCAAGAAGAACAAATGCAAGTAGGGTGAAAAATACTGGATCTTTACATTTTTTGGCTATGTAGAAAAGACCGATAAAATAAAATGGAACAAGAACAATATACAAAGGAGATGATGGTGCTTGTTGTATGCTCGGGTCTGATCGATCAAGTGCGAGATATTGCAGATTGAAGTGTTTTAAATAGTTCTCAAAGAAGATGTACCCAGTGGTTGTTCCTTTATTGTAGAATGCTTTGGATAATAGATCATTTTTTCCTGCCTCACGGAAATCTCCGATTTCAATAAATTTTCCTCGACTAAAAGAAAAGGCAGATGTGTTGTTTAGACGAACAGAACTACCTCCCGAGAAAAATTGCATTAGTATTGGAGTAAAGCTTACAACGAAGAAAAGAAATACCAGACTATATTTTAGTTTATGAGAAAGTTTGAGTGCGACAGTATATGTAATGACAAGAAGTGGTGCCAATACCCAACTGAGTGGATAAGCGTACAAGGATAGTGAGAGACAAATCGTTGAAATAATAATATTCCTCAAAACATGTTTGTTGGAGAGTGCCAATATAAAAAAGGTTAGCGACATAAAAATAAGAAAAGAGGCACTTATACTAGCGGAAATAATATGAGAGTAAAAAATGTTATAGGGAAGGATTGTTATTATCGTGGCTCCAAGAAGTGCCCAATATCTATTGTTGGTAAGCGTTTGAAGGAGTAAGTACATCGTCGGAATATACAGGAGAGAGAATAGCACTGCAGGAAATCTTAACCAGAAAATTGAAGCACCAAATACCTTAAAAAAGAATGCAGATGTATAAATATCAAGGGGTAGTTTGTAGTCGCCAAATGCCCGAAAAAACATCGGAAAACGCTCTCCCCAACTATCATGACCTGTTGATACGATACTGTATACGTCGTATGCTATTCCATATTCATCGATATCAAGGGGTGGGGTTGAGGTGAGTTGGTAAGTATGAAGGAAAAATGCTCCAGTTATAACTACTGCAAGAGTAATAATTGGCACATTTTTTTTTATAAATTCTTTCAAATGAAACATTTTTATTATTTTATCACTTTGTTCTTAAGTAATATATTTGTGCAAGGAAAAACAGTAAGAGAAAAGGTTAGTTTGTATTCAATTCAAGTTCTATATGAATATATTCTTTTGGTGGAAGAACGCCAATAGTTGACCCTGCAATCCACCTTGTGCAAAACTGATCTTCGTCCATTGCTTCGATTGTAAAATCAGAAATTTTATGAGGTGAAACCCAACGGGTAAGATAGCTTTTTGAGCATGTTTTTCCATTGAGTATTGAAAAATCTATTCCGGCGTCAATTTTATCAATAATCATAAACTCGGCGGGAACTTTCTCTTTATAACAACTTACTTTTTCCCGATCAATGATATATGTGGTATCAGATTGGAGAGATGAGACACATTCGTCCGTGATGACTATATCATCAATGGTATATATATTTGGATTTTTCACCATTTGCTGTTGGCGAAGAGATGATTCCTGATTGTCTCGAGGTTGGAAAAAAACAAGACCACTATATAGAACACGAGGATTACTTGTCACCACAACAATTTTTGAAGATTTAGCCGATTCAAGCGAGAGATATTTTGCTAATGTGCGAGTCGGAACCCGATAATGACCATTGAGCTCAATCGGGAGGATGAAAAAATAGGTATATATAAATGTACTAAAGCACGCGGCATAGAGGAGTGCTATACCAAATAAGATTATTCTTTTTGGGAAATATCGTTGCGCTTCTTGAACTGCTTGATAAACGCCGTAAGAAATAAATATAAGGAATATGGGAAGCATTAAGATGGCGCGGTTTAATATGGAGAAACCAGACATACTGACCGCAGTTGAAATGGGAGCGATTAGCAAAATTGCGATGAGAAGATAAAACTCTTTTCTTCTATTTAAGTAGAGAGACAGTGCTCCCCAAGAGACAAAAAATATTTCAAATATATAAAAAAAGCCAAAATATTTATAAATCTCAGCACTATAGAATAGTGCTGTTGGGGAAAATGACTGCAAATAATTTTCGACCATATGTCGAAAGCCAAATACAAACTTATTTATTATAAGTGAATGAAAAGGAGTTTCGATCGAAGCGGTACGAAGCTGAATTACCTGATCTGAAAATGAATTCAAGTTGGTGAAAACAAACTCATATGAACGCCGCTCAAGAATTGAGCTTTCAAGAAATTTACCTCCGAAAACAAAGCCAAAAACTGCAAGAATGAATGTAGAGATAATGAGAATATACGGGAAAAAAACTCTTCTTTTTTTGGGCGTTATGGAAATTCGGTAGACAGAAATTGCCACGATCAATGGTAAGAGTTGAAGTTTTGCACCATGGTAGGAAAAAAATCCGAGAATAAAGAATAAAAATGATAAAAATAAGTTTTTTTTTGTATATTCTTTAATCAAGAAATTCATTCCAAGAATATAAAAAAGAAGAACAAATGCACCATCTATACCGTGCCGTGAGAAAAAAATACTCCAAGGGTTCATAAGAAATATAATTCCTCCAATGAGAGCAATAGTTTTATTGCCTAATAAATTTTTCAGTAAGACCATAAAGGATGCCGCTGTTATCACATTTAGCAGGACATAGAGTGCTCGGTACGTAGTCATGGTTAAATCAGTAAAAAACCACAGCGGAGCAAGAATCATATAGGGTACAGGGCTCACCTGCCCGAGAGTGTTAGTAGTTATGAGCGATTGTGGAAAACCGACTCCAGAGAGATCTGTGCCTATCATTTGAAAGGTTTTGCTACTGAGTGAATATTCCACTTCGTCATACTGCATTCCTGGTGGAAAGCGATCGATCCAAACGAAGCGAATTGCAACTAATACCATAAAAATGGAGATCACGAGCGCATTTTTCTTGATGAATTTCAAAGAGTTTTTGAGTTTCATTTCAGAAGTTTTTGAAGTATTTTACTTTTAATCGTAGAAGTTGAATCGTTTGGAAATTTGTTTTGGATCCAGAACATAATTTCTCTCAGTAGATTTTTTGTAAATATTTGCATTTGAGAATCCAATTTCTGCTCTTCTGTATTTTTGTATTTGTTCATTTCCCAGTAATAAAAATAAACCAAGGGATAATACATAAGCTGCATGAAGGATAAGGTAAATCCATGCATCCCATCTTTATAACCATCTGCAGCAAAGAATCGACTAATAAACTCCGAGGAGCCCTGTGAAAGGGCTTGAGAAAGAGTAAATTTTTCCCCGGATGATAAATGTATCTGTGCATCTGCTTTTGCGTACCGTATCATTTTGAGCATATACTCGTCAAGTGATTCATAATTATGATGAATAAGGGCAAGCTCTTCTTCGGGTTCGATCTTCAATCCATCTCCTTTTGTTTTTGGTTGGGCATGAAGTTTTTTTGACCACGTGACAGAGTCCTTTTTAAAAAGTCGAATTTGATGATCTGGCCACCATCTACTGTGTTGGATCCATTTTCCAAAGATAATATTTTTTCTTGGGATGCTAATGAAGTCGTACTTATCATATTCTTCAAGAAGTTTGTCAGATAGTTGTTTTGATACAATCTCATCCGGGTCAAGAATTAAAATATAATCATTTTTTGCATACTGTTTTGACTTTTCCCGAAGAAGTTCTACATAATCGACGGGATTTTCTTGAATAATTTTAACCAAGTTGAGTGAGAGAAGGTTGTTTTGTGTATTCTTGGTAAGACCAATATCAATGATTATGATTTCTGATGCCAATGATTGCACAGATTCTATTGACTTAAGCAGGTATGGTGGATTTCCATTTGCCACAATAAGTACCGAGATATTAGTCATATTTGAAAAAAGAAGTAACTTCATTCATTATATTGATCTTGAACACAAGATACAATATCAGGGCATATGAGATAACTCCGGTTGCAATCGATAACCCAAACTGGATCCAGGAACTTGTCTGGAAAAGGGTAATATACACCATGACTCCCATAAAAAGACTTGATAGTATTCCAGGATAGACTTGCTTGATAAACGAGAACGCAACATATTTTTTCGCCACCACAATTATCGCAACAAAGGTAAGAGATAATATAATGAGTGCAATTGGATATCCAATCATTCCATACATTGAAGTAAGAATGGGGATTAATATCCATGACATTACCGTCCAATACACCATGAATTTAAAGGTTGTTTTAACTTTTCCAAGCGCATTAAAAAGATTGGTAAATGGACTTGAAAAGGACGATAGAAACGCTGAAATGACAATTAAGTAAAAGATTGGCAGGGCTGGTTCCCATTTACTGTATTTTGGTACGAGTTCTACAAAACGATTCATAAGAAGGAGCATCCCCACAAATGCTGGGGCAAGAATCAGCGTTTGATATCTGATAACTTTTTCAAGAAGTTGTGCCACGCGCTCTTGTTCAGACTGCATCCGCGAAAATATCGGAAATAAGATTCTGTTCACATTATCCATAATCATTCTAATCGGAGATTCTGCCCATCGTTTTGCCCAGCCGATATATCCAAGAGCTTCCAAGCCCAGTGCCTTTCCAAGAAATAACAAGATGAGATCGTCTTTGACGAGTGCAAGAAGAGTATTTGTTTGAAACGGTACTCCAAAAGAGAGAAGCTTCTTAAGACTTTTTGTTGAGATTCCAAACTGCGGAAGCCAAAATGATATGTAATAAATGAGCAGCGTTCCGATAATTGCTCGGATAAGTACTGCATACATAAAGCTCATGAGTCCGAAACCGGCAAGTGCAAGAACAGAAACAGTGATATAAAATACGGTATTTTCTACCACCTGGACAAGCACGATTTTTTGAAATTGTACATTTCGTTCAAGTTTGATTGAAGGAATGGTTTTCAATGATGAAAGAAAAAATGCCACCAACAATGCCCAGTACAAATATATTGCTTCAGAGGGTAGTTCATAAAATGAACGGACAACAGGAGTCAAGAGAAATCCAGCCGTTATTAAAGTAACAATAAGCAACTGCTGGACGGTGAAGGTTGTTCGCAGATCATCATTCGTTACATTCTCTTTTTGGACCAATGAAGCCGCAAGTCCAATATCAGAAAAATAATTTAAAAATGAAATAATAGAAAGAGTAAGGATATATATCCCAAAAATTTCCGGTGCAAGAACGATTGTTAGGATAAGATTTGCAGCGAGTCCAAGGACGGCAGAATATCCGCTTTGAAAGAACAGGCTCATGAGGCTTATCACTGAGTTTTTCTTTAATGTTTTGTTTTTTTCTTCCATAAAGATTCTTGATATGAGTAGAGTATGAGTATTATACCGATAAGAACAGTCAGAGTATTTGCAATTTTTTGAATAGTTGTTTGGCGATAAGTGACCTCAACAATATGTGTAACTTGATCATAGAATGAAATTATCGGACGACCCAGTTTGTCAAACTTCTTTGGTTCATATTTTTTACCATCGATTTGGATATTCCAGTAATGTGCTGAATGAATATTGAGAACAATGGGGCTTTCGGCTTGGATCTCCAATTTTGATCCGAAAGATGAATTATTAAGTATATTAATTTTTCCTTGATTTGACACTTTTGGAACGACAGGAGTGTTAAATTCAGGTATCAATGTATTTTGTGTTTCGAGATTTTTCCAATACTTAAAATCTACAGAGGAGGGTACATATTCTGGTACTTTGAAGGCTGCAATATTTGAGATGTATGTTTCCGAAAGATATGAATTGGTATAGTTTTGAACCTGAAGATCGAGCGGTTTGAAAAACTTGGCATTCAAAAAAATAATCATGATCAATATGGTGCCTGCAAAGATGATGCGAAACATTCGTGGCAGAGTTGAGAGGAAATATGCGGTGAAAAATGCCAGTCCAAATATCACAAATAGTAAAAATCTCCAGGGAAACTGAAAGAGTGAAAGAGCCGGTTCAAACATTTTCCACAGAAATAAAGAAGATTCGGTGGTTGAAAATATACTTCCAAAGAGCAAAATTCCGACAGCGGCGATAAGTGCGTCTCTTTTTTCATATTTCTTTTTGAGAAGCTTTGTAATAAATAGGCAGATTCCTGCTCCTGCAAAAAGGAGCTGGACTTTCCCAACCATAAAAGACATGCCATCAAACTCACATCCAGGTGCTGATCCTGCATATCCCCATGGAGAGCTCCAGAGCTGCACTGGGCACAAGAAGTGGTCTGAATACTCAGTGAGTGTTGCGACGCGAGATGCATGCACCTGCGCTAATTCACCAAGTGCGGGAAGCCAGAAATATGAGCTTAAAAGGATCCCTCCAATAGCTGCAACCCACGCATATCGATTTTTTATTATCGCTATATAAATAAGAATAATCGGAATTGAAACAAGTGAAAAAATATTATGCGCGGTAAAAAGTGCAGACAAAATAAATGCGGTAAAAAATACATTTTTTTTATTTGTCGTTGTTATGTATGACAACGCCAGAGGAAAGAGTGCAAAGAACCACATCTCTGCCATATTACTTCGAACAAAAATATCAACAGCAATGAAGGGAGAGCTCATATAGGCTATTGATCCAATAAGCCCCGAAAGTCTACCGAAGAAATGTTTGAGAAGGCGATACATTCCCAATAGTCCAACAACAAGCGCAAGCATATAACTCATTTCAAGCGATTGTGGAATTGGAATGCCAATGAGGTGAATGGCCGATGTTATCCAGTAGGATAAGGGCGCATAATAGTTAAAGATAGGATATCCAAGGTTGAATGAAAAATGGGGAGCAATTCGTGGCGGTAGCACTCCATTTTGAATATTGAAACTAAATTCTGAAATGCGCGCTGCCTGAGTCTCATCGTGACCCACAAATGTAAGAGAATCAAATGGATTGAGGTTTCGGACAAAAATCATCAAGACAACAATGAACGTTATCAAGAATAGTTTTGAAACAATGTTTTTTGAAGAAGTCATAACAGATGGTGATTATTTTTTCGAGATTATTGAAAATTCAGAGGCAATCGGTAATAATTCATATACATAAACTGCTTTATCTCCCTCAGGTTTGCCATATTTTTGCGTAAACTTGATGGGCCATTCTTCTGGAAATTCTTCCCTATGAGAAAATACGATGAATACCTGTCTTTCGAGAAGTTCATGTTGAAACTCTGAGAAATATCGCTCATCAAGTGGCCATAAGCCTCGAATTTCAATACGATCAGTATCATCATCGAGTAGATATACTTTCAAGACATCTGCAATGAGTCCAAAATCACCTTCTGCAAGGATGAGGACGGGTCGTGCGATTGATTTTTCTCGCATGGTATTCATCAGGTCTTCTGCTCCCCACACTGAGGTCACCCCAGATATATATTGTCCACGGTCAACGGGAGGAAAATTGGCGCGAACGGGATCGAACAATAACGGGTAGTTGAGTATTCCCATCGAAACAAGTAGTACGCCAAAAATGATATATTGAATTGTTTTTTTCTTCAATGTGATGAAAAAATACGTTGCGGTGATGACAAGAATTGAGCCATAAAAAAGAAGATATCGTGGAAACACTACTTTCGCAAAAAGTGAAATTGCAACGTAGGGGAGAAATGTAAACAGAGAAAGATACAAGGCAAGAAGCGCATCTTTTCTATATAAAAAATACAAACCAATGATGCTCAGGGGAACAATAAGCCATCCGGCCTCCCAAGAAACATATAGGGGAAGAAGACGAAAGTTGTGTAGATGTGCAAATGGTGTCGCTATAAATTCATCAAACGTCATGACAAATGTAGTATTTTTTTGCGCGACATAATGAAAGAAGGGGGACAGCCGTTGCACGTTGTAAAACAACATACTAATTCCAAACGCAAACCCAAGAAGAATAAAATAATTGATTGATTGTGATAGTATTTTTTTAACCTTTTTCTCATGAAGATACATGATCGGTGCGGTGGCTGCAAGCATTATAAACATTCGTGAAGAGGATTTTGCAAGAAGCGCAAAACCACCGATAAATCCAAGAATCATTGCAATATCAAGTCTCCTTGTTCGGATGAGTATGATTGAAAAAAAGAGCGTCCAGATAAAGCCGGCATTCACCGCAGAATCGACTAATGCAATGCGATCATAAAATACAAAAAAGGGAAGAAAAACAAAGAGAGTTGCGCCAATGACTGCGGCTCGTTTTCCCCAAAGATACATCAGGAGACTAAACATGCCGATGAGTCCGATAAAGCCGGTCGTGACTGAAAAAAGCCTTCCCGCAAGGAGCATATCGTTTGGGAAGATTTTAAGAAATGGGATCGTTGCCCATGTCTGCAGAGGTTGTCTGCCATCGGTCACGGAAATAAATCTCCAAGATGCATCTTGCCAGGCAACTTTTGCCCACCTGATATAAATACCTTCATCAGAAAAGATTGGCCAATGCTCAAGGTTTGTTAAGCGAGTGAGTCCATAAAGAAAGGTGATCACAAGAATAATAAGAACGTCGTACCTCGTGAATGTTTTTTTGAGGTATTTGATGATTGATTCGATTGAGAACATACTAGTAAAGTATACAATATCTGTTACTTCGAATTCACATAGAGCTGAAGGGGGTCTTTGGTAAATCGAACGTGCATGTTGAGGAATTGCATTGCTTCAGTGTCGTTCTTGTGAATTACAAAGCAGATTCGTCCCGTTGTCATATTATCACTTTTTTCTTGCAACTCTCCCAGTGTGTATAAAAAATGGAGGTCGCCGTTAAAGTAGTAAATCATCGATGGATGATTTCCCCACCATCTACTTGTTGTGATAAGTAAATCCATGCTCTTGAGTGTTTGATATGCTTCTCGCCCCTCAGGCTCCACAACGACATTGAGTTCATCACAAAAACTGTTTGCGATCTTCGCTACGATATGATGAGGATCATTTGATGAGTAAAAATTATTCAATACCGTTGATGAAATAAAATAGTGATGAAGAAGAGCGGTGATTATCACCATGATAATAAGCGAATAAATCAACCGAGCTTTTTTTATCAAACTGAGCGGATACACCATCAAAAGTGCAAACTGCGGGATATACGGATGTCCATACCAAAATATTTTCGTTTTAGTTAGATTTAAAAATAAAAACCAGGGAACAATAAAAAGCGCAAAAAGGAGTTGCAGATCTGACAATCGTTTCCGTAACCATTGAAATATGAGTATGGAAAACCCTAAAATCGACCACCAAATGTATTTCCCAAATTCAATGTATAGAAGATCAATATAAAATGTTCTTTGTCCAAAATGAGATTCGATTGAAGCGGTGACACGCTTGACATGGCTTTCATAAAAGTGCTGATATAAAAAATCATTGCCAAAAAACAGAAACATGCCAATATACCAAATACTCAGAATAAAAAATTGTGTGATAAGCCTAGAGTATTCTTTCAGTAGTTTTTTGACATCAATTTTTTTGGTGAAATATTGAAACAGAAAAAATAACCCCATTATTCCTATTGGATAAAAACCAATCAGAGATTTGCTATACACTGCACATGATAAAAATATGAGTGAAGTCCAGAATTTTTTATAAAACAATATATAACCAAGCCATCCAATCAGTAGAAAAATATCTACATTGAGTACCTGTGCGCGTTGAAGAAATATGGAGCTCAAAGAAGTTATGATGACCACAAGCGTCGCGAGCCACTGTTCTTTGAGTACTTTCCAGTACAGCAAGTAAGTAAGTGCAAGTGCAAATACTGAAAGAAACAAGGTTGCGATACGGGTCGAAATTTCTGGCTGTGCAAATGGAGTTGCAGCAATTACTAATCCATAAAACAGAGGAACAAGCGGTGGTTTGTCGAGCCAACTCTGTCCTTGCCAAAGGGGAACAATTGTTTTTGCTTCTCCCATTTCTTGCCCGACTTGCGCATAAATTGATTCGTCCCAGTCAAAAAAAGGAAGTGGATTTTGAACAATTTTGACAGTAAACAAGATCGCAAATATCAGGAGATATATGGAAACGTGCCAATGTTTTGCGATAGTTTGATAGAGCAACTTCATAGTGTTTTTGTTGAATCAGGGCGAATGGGATATGTTCCGTCAAGATATTGTGGCAGGAGATCGGGGCTGATTTCAAAAGACGAAGGAAAAACTTTCGCTTGGAAAATAAAATAGGTTCTGATTTCGTATAATGCCGAAAGTCCAACAAGAATAAAGAGAAGGTACATTATATATTTCTTATAATGAGAGATTTTAGTAATAAATAGTAAACTTTGTCCAATAAAAAATACAACCGATGGGAGCACGGTTACCGATCGGAGAGCATTGGGATTTTCCCAAGGATAGGTGAGGAGCGGTGGAAGAATGCCAAGTGCAAAAAATAAAAGAAATATTTTATTGGGAAATTTTTTCCATCGGAGAATGCTTATTATTAATCCGACTATAAAAAGAATACCTAAGAATGGATTAAGCATTGGCTTTCCCGGATAGTTATGTCGACCATTTGAGTCGCCTTGAAACAGGAACATTCCGCTTACCTTTGTGACGTTTTCCCACAGAAATGATGATTTTTCTTGTATTGAAAGCTGTTCACTTTGGAGAAAGAATTGTTCATAAATTCGATTGTCGTCATGTTGAGTGAAATATAGATTGAGTGGGGTGATACAAATTACAAACGGAATCAGTACATAAAGGAGTTGTGTTACGATCTTTTTTTTTGTTGTTTTATTTTCCCAAAAATTAAAACATAACAAAATTATCGGGAGCAAAAAGAATAGACGTCCTGGCGTATATGAATTGTAAGCAAGTCCGGCAAGTATTCCGGTTCCAATCAGAAAACCATAGTTTTTATACTTGAGATACTGGAGAAATGTAAGGAGTCCTGCTAATTCAAAAAACAATACCGTGCTCGCTTCAAATCCAAATCGTGCAAAGTTGAAGTACCATCTCATAGTGGCAAAAATAAATGCCATGAGAACGGGAAGCCAAATTTGTAACATTGAAGTGAGTTTTTCAAGTCGTCCAAATATGAGCTTAAATACAAAGTATATGAGCACTACATCAATCACTCCAAAGAATGCAGAAGGAAACCTGACCGCAAAAACGGTAGAACCAAACAATTTAATTGATGCCAAAAGAATATAAAAATAGAGTGTCGCATGACCGGTAGCAAGCTGGCTGTAGGGAGTATATGGGATGTTTTCAAGTGATTGAGCAAGTTGGATAAACTCAACTTCATCAGTGCTAATCTGTTGAGGAATGTACGGAAATTTATAGAAAATAATACATCCGCTTATTGCCGCAAGAAGGACAGGAATGAGTATATTAGTGAGGGTATTTTTTGAGAATATCATTCTTTTTTATTGAAAAAATATCTTGCAAACTTTCAAGCGACGACTTGAAGAAGGTTACATTTTTCGTCTCAATATGTCTCCATATTACGGGGACTTCCTTTATGGAATATCCAAGTTTTGAGCCAAGAAACAAAAATTCGAGGTCAAAACCTGCAGAAACGGAAGAACCTTCTTTTTCTTGTTTTTCTCGAAAAACCTCGAGATTATTGACGATTACTTTGGCTGCGGTTGTTTTGAAAAGCTTAAAGCCACATTGAGTATCGTAGACACCTTTCAATCCGATGACGAAATGTCTGATAAAGATCATTCCGAGTGCCATGATTTTTCGTGTGAGCGGGGCTCCTTTTCTCTGACCACTTCGAGAGCCGATCACAATATCATATCCATTGATAGCTTCAGCAATCAACTTTTCAGATTCTTCAATCGGCGTTGCAAGATCAATATCTGAAAACATCGTAAATGCTTCTTTTGCTTCCTGTATTCCACGGATTACCGCAAAAGCTTTTCCAAGGTGTTTATTTTTCACCAATTTGAACTTGTGGTATATTGTGAGATATTTTTTTTCGATCAGTTCTATAGATCGATCGGTCGATCCATCGTCAACGATGATCACTTCCTCAAAGCGGGAATCATTTTTAGTAAAATTTCCTATGCGATCAAGAACTCCTCTTTGGATGTTTGCCTCTTCGTTGTAGCAGGGAATGATAAGAGATATCTTCATGGTTCTTTATTTTTATGAATGATTTTATATATTGTAACATTATCAATATTCCACTGCGTATCGAGAAGCTTATTGGTAAAGGCCGCAATTTGCCATTGTCCATCCCCAGTGGGATTGCACTTTTCTTGACAGATGACATACAACTCTTCAGGTTGTTTGGAAGATTCTGCTGACAAAATATCGTACCCATTCAATTCAATAAAATATCTATAGTGACTGTCATTTTCAAAACTCGGTAACGCAACTGTTTGGATGGGTTGTTTTTTTATGTATGTATTCATACTTTCAGCAACTTTTTTTGCCTGCTGAATCTGATTATTTCCATTTTCAGATAAGAAGTACATCTTTGTAACGTTTAAATAGGCAAAGAGGATGATAAAAATACCAGAAAGAACGTATTGTATATTTCTCTGTTTTATTAAGATGATTGAAGATGCAAGTACAAGATATAAACTCACGATTGCCGGTCCATAGTAATGAGGAAATCGCCCACTTGACAAGAATGCAAACCCCAAGATGAATGTGAGGACATTGCACACATGAAGCAAAACGAATTTTGACTTGATATGTTTGTAAACAAGTATTCCAAGTACCAAAATCGATACAAATATGAGCTTTGAAATAAGGGAAGAAGTTGATAACTGCAATCCATGGTGCATAAATCCATAAATTGTTTCATTTAGCCGAAAAAGATACGAACTTCCAGAGGAAAGATTTCCTTCGGTAAATAATGTATAAAACTGTCGATAGTTCAAAAAATCGTGACGGAGATCAAATAATATGAGCGGACTTATTGAAAGAATAAACGCACTACCAGCAGCTAAAAATGATTTGACATGTTTTTTTATTGATCGAATTTCAACCAATTTCCATAGCATAAACAATGCAATGGGAACTATTAAAAGTGCACCAAGATAATGAAGTTGAATACTAAAACCCAAGAGTGCGCCAAAGACGATTCCGCCACGAACGGTTGGCTTTTCAAGCCATAGATAGAAAAAGCACAATGTCATAAAACTGAAATATGGCAACAAATTTGGGTTCCATGAAAAGCGAGAATATTCTGTCAAAACTAAAGAAAAAGTGATCAGTGAGAGAAAAATAATTGCAACAGTAGGAGAAATTTGTTTTTTAACGGCCCAATATCCCGCTGTTATTCCGACGATTGAAAGAAGAGCAACACCCACCGCAGGTCCTACGGGGTCAAAATTAAATAGTCCTAAAAAAGGCGCTACTAAATAATAATAAAATGGTCCGAGATACACTTGTCCAACTGAGCTTGGCGCACCGATTGCGGGGAAATGCTCTAATGTTATGATTCTTTTGAGTATGATTGCATCACGGCCTTGATCACTCAAAAAGGTCACAAACTCATACAGTTTGTAAAATCTGAAAAAAAAGAGCAGTCCAAATAGAGTTCCTGCCGCAATAGTAAAAAGATTTTTTTTATTCATGGAGTGGTACAATAATGATATGAAACTTCAGACAGCAATTTACATTATAGCAGTTGTCATAGGCTCTGTATTCTTACTTTATCTTCCTTTTTTGACCAAAACCCTTCCCTATTTGGGATTTTTAAAAGGTGGGGGAATGAATATTATTTATCAAAATTACGACGGGTTATATTATGTCGTGCCCGCGATGTCAGGATATATTCCAAAAGAGATCGCATCACTTCGACTCGAGTTTTCCCTTCCGCTTGAGTATTACGCAGCACATCTTCCGCTTTATCCATTGTTTATTGCACTTCTTGCCCCCATTGTTGGTAGTTTCCTCGTTTCGATGGTTGGTGTAAATCTTATCTTCTCTGTCGCATTGGCTTTATTATTTTACTATTTTGTGAAGCATTTTCAGCTTAGTAAAGAACCATTTTTTCTCACCGTCATCCTCTTATTTTTACCACGATTTTTTGTTATTCGATCGGTCGGTGCCCCGGAACCATTGTTTATATTTCTTATTCTTGGATCGTTGTTTTTCTTTGAAAAGAAACAATATTTATTTGCTGGAATTCTTGGCGCATTATCGGTGATGACGAAAACCCCCGGGATACTTTTATTTGGTGCATACGGACTGGTCTTTCTTGAGCGGCTCATTCAGGGAAGGAAGTTTAATCCACAGTGGCTGTGGATAGCACTCATTCCAATAGGGCTTCTTGCAGTGTTTGGACTGTATAAGCTGCAATACAACGATTTCTTTGCATATTTTCATACCGGAGGTGTTGTTCCGATGGTATATCCATTTTCGGTGTTCAACGCTGCCGGAAGGTGGGTTCAGACGGTCTGGCTTGAAGAGATTTTGTTATATTTTTTCCTATATCTCACGGCAATCATTACGCTCAAAGACAGTAAGTATAGAAGTTTGTTTTATTTTCCATTGCTCTTTTTTATTGCGGGAATCTTTGTGCAGCACCGAGATCTTTCTCGATATTTGCTCCCGATTTGGCCATTTGCACTGATTGCATTTGAACAAACCTTTACGTCAAGAACATTTCGATATGCCTTTTATTTACTTCTGCCTGCAATCTACTTATATGCATGGAACTTTCTTCTGGGAAATATCATCCCCGTTTCAGATTGGCGTCCATTCCTCTAGATGATACAATAAGAGGATGAATAAAGTACTGGGCAAATTGAACTCAATTAAAAAGAAAATAACTCTTAAATGGATCGTTGTTTTTCTCCTTGTTATTGGTGCTGCGATTTTCGTATATCAACGGTTTTTTCTGAAAGTAGAAAAAGCATTGGCTACGTACACGGTAAAACGAGAAACACTTCAAGAAACCCTAGCGGTGACCGGTGAGATAGATGCTTCTGAAAAAGTTTCATTGCATTTTCAAACAGGAGGGCGCTTGTCATGGGTTGGAATAAAAGAGGGGGATGTGGTAAAAAAATATGCAGGGATTGCATCGCTCGATACTCGTCAGCTCCAAAAAACGCTTCAAAAATATCTCAATACATACTCCAAAGAACGGAGTGATTTTGAACAGTCGACAACCGATAATGATGAACTTGCAATCGCCCTTTCAACGGATATTCGCGATCGGGCAAAGCGAACGCTTGAAAATGCGCAGTTTGACCTTGACAATACTGTCATCGATGTTGAGCTTCAGGCAATCGCAAAAGAATATTCATTCCTTTACACTCCAATTGGTGGCATTGTCACGCGAGTTGATGCTGCCGAACCGGGGACAAATGTCTCAGTCACCGATACGTATCAAGTTATCAATCCAGAATCAATTTATTTCTCTGTTTCAGTAGATCAGACTGAAGTGGTCGATTTGCATGAGGGTCAGATGGGAATCATTACTTTTGATGCATATCCAGACCAAGAGGTATCCGGTACGATCACTTCCATTGGATTCACCCCAAAAACCGATGAATCGGGGACGGTGTACGAAGTAGAGATGACATTTGAATCTGCAGGAATCAATGGGTATCGACTTGGAATGACGGGTGATGTAGAGTTTGTCTTAAGTGAAATAAAAAATACCGTGGTTGTTCCGATTGAATACATTATTGATGAAGACGGCCGCGAATTTGTTCAGAAACAAGTACAAAAGCAGATGAAGAAAATTCCAGTTGAAATTGGACAAGAGTATGGAGGAATGGTACAGATTCTCGAAGGGTTAGTTGCCGGTGATGTGATTTATGAAATTGACGAATGATTCAGCTTACACATGTCTGGAAAAAATATCAGATTGGTGATGACGTAGTTTTTACCGCGCTCAAAGATGTCTCGCTCACCATAGAAAAGGGCGAATTTAGTTCCTTAATTGGACCTTCAGGATCAGGCAAATCTACTCTTATGCACATTATTGGTCTTCTTGATAAATCTTCAGAAGGCGAGGTTTTAATTGAAGGGAAAAATATTACGGATCTATCGGATGATGAAATTTCAACACTTCGCAATGAATTTGTTGGGTTTATTTTCCAACAGTTTAACCTCATTAACAAATTAACAATCAAAGAAAACATTCTGTTGCCCACAACTTATGCGCGGAAAAAAATAGGATATGATCCGGGAAAAAGGGCTGATGAGATCATGGAACGTTTTGGAATAATCGAAAAGGCAAATTCATATCCAAACAAAATTTCAGGAGGACAGCAACAACGTGTTGCCATAGCCCGTGCGCTTATCATGTCTCCGTCACTTATTCTTGCTGATGAGCCAACGGGAAATCTCGATACAAAAACGGGTGATGAGATTATGAAATTGCTCAGTGAGCTCAATAAGGAAGATAATATCACTGTTTTAATCGTAACTCACGAACAAGATATTGCAGCAAAAACGCATCGAAAGATTCAAATGATAGATGGCAAGTTAAAATAATTTATGGGATTTATAAGATCAGCTTTTTTTGACTTTTCTCGAAATAAGGGCAGGACATTTCTTACCTCACTCGGAATTTTGATCGGGGTGATGGCCGTAGTCCTTCTTACGGCTTTTGGACTTGGGCTTCGTGCATATATCGAACAACAATTTGAAGATTTGGGAAGCAATCTCATAAGAGTTGTGCCGGGAAACCCTCTTGAAGGGGGTAGCTTCTCAAATCCGGGTTCTTATATAACCATAGAATTTGACGAAAAAGATGTGCAGAATTTGAGTCGTATTCGAGATGTGAAAATCATTGTTCCTGTTTACAGCAAAACCATACATATGGTTGCAGGAAACAACAAGGAATCGTCAACAATCTATGCATCAACTGAAGGAATATTTACTGCGCTCAATGTCAAGGCGGAGTATGGAAGGCTATTTACCGATCAGGAAGTGGACAAACGATCAAAAGTGATTGTCATTGGTCAGACGCTGGCAGAAGATTTGTTTACATCATCAAAAAATGCAGTCGGTAAATCGGTGAAATTTGAAGGTCAAAAATATATGGTGATTGGCGTGACTGAAAAAAAAGGTGGGGGCGGATTTGGGGGTCCTGATTTTGACACCTTTACCTATATGCCATACAAAACGGCGTTCACCTTCAATACAGAAAAAACGTTTATGGTGATCATTTTGCAGACGAAAACTGAAGAGGACATAAAGCCAGTGATACGAAAAGTGAAAGAGATATTATTAAAGCGGTATGAAAAAGAGGAGTTTTCAATCATTCAACAAGAGGAGCTTTTGACAGCGATCAATTCGATCTTTGGCATCATAAATACCGTGCTTGTGGCTATTGCTGCGATTTCTTTGGTTGTTGGTGGCATTGGGATCATGAATATCATGTATGTCACGGTCACGGAACGTATCAAAGAGATCGGAATCAGGCGGGCACTTGGAGCAAGAAAATCAGACATTCTGATCCAGTTTTTGGTGGCTTCAGTTATTCTCTCTTTGATTGGAGGTATTGCTGGTCTTACCGTCTCATACATTATTGTATTGTTTATTCAGGTATATTTTCCCGCATATATAGATCTCAACTCCGTACTTCTTGCAGTTGGAGTATCATCCGCAATTGGCATTATTTTTGGAGTATTTCCTGCAAAGAAGGCTGCAGACCTTTCACCTATCGACGCGATACGGTATGAGTAGATATTTCATGCAATAGATTCTGTCCTCGCTTCATCCTCCCGTCAGTGCTCACTCCGCTCCGCGCTGTCGGGACCCCTCCAGCTCGGACATCTATTGCATGTTGTGGACGTAGGAAGTAATTTTTTTCTTAAACACCTCAAAAGAATATTTTTCCGCAGATTTTCGTGCCTCGTTTCTCATTGACGAAGATTGATTATTCGAAAGCTTTTCAAATTTCTTAATGGCCTGAATGAGTGCTTGATCGGTGAGTTCGTCATACAAATATCCATTTTTTCCAGCTTGAGCGATCTCTTTCAGACCACCTGAAGCGTAGGAAATCACCGGAATTCCATATCCCATGGCTTCAACTGGCGCAATTCCAAACTCTTCATCAACTGACGCAAAGAGAAACGCCTTTGCATTATTAAATACTTTTTCAAACTGTTCATCAGGAATATGAGATAAAAATTCTATCGTTGGTCCAGCAATAGATTTCAGAAACACTTCGTCACGTCCGGATCCAATAATCTTTAGATTAAACTTCATTTTGTTTGCCGCATGGATCAGAATGTCTATGTGTTTTGCTTTTGCAAGACGAGCTGTTGTGACATAATATTTGTCATTCTGTCCGCCAGCTGGCGGATGTTTCAGGATCTTTTTTGGAATATCAACTGGTGGATAGATCACATCAGCATCTCTGCGGTAAAATTTCTCAATTCTTTTTTTTGTCTCTTCAGAATTTGCGACAAAATGAGTCACTTTTTGAGAGGTTTCAAAATCCCAAATGCGCAAGAAATGATTGACAATATGCGCATATATTTTCACCGGCCAATATTTTTGCCATTCGACTGCGGTTTCATATCCATAAAGATATCGTGGCGGATGATGGAGATAACATATGTGGGTTGTTTTGGGTGATGTTCGTATCCCTTTGCACATGTACCAACCTGAACTTGAGATTACAATATCATACTCATCAAAGTTAAATGATTGCCACACGTGAGGAGCAAGAAATCGAAGGGGTGAATACATTCGTTTGAAAAAGGGGACGCGATCAGCCCATGACGTGATGATGGTCCATCCTTTGAAGTGCTTGGCATGAATCCCAAGCGCCTTTGGGGTGAAAAATGCAGTATAAACGGGAGCGTCAGGGAAGATTTTGTGGAGTGCCACAAGCACACGCTCAGCGCCACCAAATTCTTGAATATGATCATGAACAAGTGCGATTTTTCGTGACATAGGTGTATTATACTGTAGATACGTATTATGACCATCATTCAAACATTCATTCTTGGCATTGTCGAAGGAATCTCTGAATTTCTCCCCGTATCATCAACCTTTCATCTCATCTGGACGTCGCGCCTTCTTGGCATGGTGCAAAATGATTTTGTAAAATTGTTTCAAGTATTTATCCAGTCAGGAGCAATTCTTGCCGTGGTGTTTTTGTACTGGAAAGAAATACTCAAAAGTAGTGCCCTTATGAAGCGACTCATTCTCTCATTTATTCCAACAGCGCTCGTTGGTTACTTTTTGTATGGAATGATCAAAGGAGTCTTTTTCGAAAATATTCAATTTACAACTACCGTATTTATCGTCATTGGGGCAGTATTTCTGATCGTTGAGTATTTGATTGGACGAAGAATCATCACGATTAAAAAAGAGATCGCTATTTTGACCTATCGAGATGCAATCCTTATTGGATTGTTCCAAGCTCTTGCTGTAGTTCCTGGAGTTTCTCGCGCAGGTGCGGTATTAGTCGGTATGATGTTTCTTGGATATCGACGTGACGAGTCTGCAAAGTACTCATTCATGCTTTCGATTCCTACGATTCTTGCTGCATCGGTATTTGATTTCTGGGAGATGAAGGATATCGCAATACAAGATAATGGTTCAATATTGACATTGACGATTGGGACAACAGTGGCATTTGTTAGTGCATATTTTGGTGTCAGTTGGCTCATTCGATATTTACAAAATCATTCTCTATCAATATTCGGGTGGTATCGTATTGTGCTTGGTATAATATTACTTCTCGTGCTCTCGATGTCCCCGTAGTTTAATGGATAGAATGTGGGCTTCCGGAGCCTATGATGGCAGTTCGAGTCTGCCCGGGGACACAAAAACTCAGGGCCTATAGGTAAGTGGTATACCGGTGCATTCGCATTGCACAGTCGCCAGTTCGATTCTGGCTAGGTCCACAAGTACACTGTAAAATTTTGATAACAATTATTAATTCATTTAGAAAATTATGAAAAATGACATGGTATGCAGTAACTGTGGGTTCATTGGAAAATCAAAAACAAAAACCAAGGGCAGTTTTTTAATTGAATTATTTCTTTGGATGTTATTGATATTTCCAGGTATTTTATATTCTCTCTGGAGACTTATTTCGAGAGAGAAAGTTTGTCCTAAATGTGAAACTCCGAATATGATTCCGAGCAATACTCCTCGCGGTGAAGAACTAATAAAGAAATATGAAGTCAAGAAATCTTAATTCTTGATTTTTATTAATTACTTCTTGGATTTCACCCGATCAATTTGATACAGTAATAATATATACGTATTATTAGAAAGGAGGTGGTTCAAAAAATAATGGATAAACAACTAGCTCAATACATAAGACACCATATTGTGTTTATTGCCGTCTTAGTGATAGTCGGATTCACTCTTCTTGCTGCTGGTGAATACTATTTATATCGTCAAACAATGTATCTTAACAAAATGATTTCAGAAGGATTTATGCAGATTAAATCATCACAAGAAATTGATCAGGTAGGTGATTCTGAAAAGCAGGATGAAAAAGCAGTGAAGGAAGATGCTGACGAGGGCATGATAGAGGATAAAGAAACAGAAATAATAGAATAAGATAAACAGTAAATCTTCGAAATAATGTTTCACTTTCTGATGTGTTTTTTGTGGTCTGATTTTTACTATCTTTCGTACTGGTTTTATACTATAATTTGCGGTACAATAAGCGTCTGTAGCTCAGCGGTAGAGCGCCATTCTTATAAAATGGATGCCGATGGTTCGATTCCATCCAGACGCACTAAGTTAGACGATAGTCGATAGACTTTGGATGATAGACTTTATTGTTTCAGTCCATAGACCATTGACTATAGTCCATAGTCCAATTTAGCCGAGATAGCCAAGGTGGTCAAGGCGGTGGTCTGAAAAACCTCAAATGTCAGTTCGACTCTGACTCTCGGCACTGGTGAGTTGCGGTGGTAGTTCAGTTGGTAGAACGCTTCCTTGCCAAGGAAGAGGTCGAGGGTTCGAATCCCTTCCACCGCTCATTGATCTGTACCCTATAAAGTGGACACGGTAAGTGCATCCACTGTTTCTTTTG
>CAYVKV010000009.1:0-37517 GCA_964452355.1 uncultured Gammaproteobacteria bacterium
GCCGACGGCGGACTTTTAAGCTATTGGTTCGGGGTTCGATCCCCCGCGGACTCACTCATATGAATGAAGTGACCACGGTATATGTACTTTTTAACGTCAACAGAAATAAGATCTATATCGGAAAAACAATGAATCTGGAGAAACGAATAAAAAGACACAATAACCTACTTCCCTCCAAAAAAACTTCATATACTTCAAAAAATTCAGGACCTTGGATCATCGCATATGAAGAACGAATAAACAACCCCCAAGTCGCAACTCTAAGAGAAAAATGGATGAAAAGTGGAATCGGACGGGAATATATCAAAAAGAACCTAGCGATCTGGCTTTCCAAAAGAAGAGGTGCGCTTAAGGCAGTCAATAAAGATCGTCCGTAGCTTCGTCCATAGGACGATCGTCTCATGAATGACAATGGTAGATCCGCCGACGGCGGACTTTTAAGCTATTGGTTCGGGGTTCGATCCCCCGCGGACTCACCCTTCTTTAGAAAGTATTTATCTCCGTTTCCATTTCATCACTTATACTAAGATATGCTCCCATGCATCATCCCCTTTCATAATGAAAAAAATCGAATTCACCGTGTCCTTGACGTAATCACACACGTTCATACAATTGATGAAGTCATCTGCGTCGATGATGCTTCGACAGATTATGGAGGCAAGACAATATCAGAGAACTATCCAAATATTCATTGCATTTCATTTAAAAAACAATGTGGTAAAAGTCAAGCAGTAAAACACGGTCTTCACGCTTCACATGGAGAATACATACTCCTAATTGATGCGGATTTAAAAAAACTGAGATCGGAAGAACTAATGCACGCAATAGATTATATGCAAAACAATAAATCGCTTGATATGCTTTTATTGCCCGATCTTCATCCCAACATAGAGACACGTCTGTCCCGTCATGACATCATATTATCAGGAAAACGTATTCTTAAGAGACGTGATTTATTCTGTATTTTTTCCAAATATTCTCCAAAACGCTATCAACTTGAGATCGCGATAAATCAGTACATGATTGATGAGAACAAAAACGTTGAATATTTAAGAATTTCTTCGAAAGATACTGTAAAATCAGAAAAAATCGGTCTGATTCGAGGAACGTTCAAAAACATATCAATGCTTACATCAATTATTCTTTTCAGAGGGTTTTTTTGCTATATTTCACAGGTTGTATCCTTTGGACATGATGAAGTACGTCTTTCGTCTTAGAACCGGTTTGATGGGCGAATTTTGAATATCTCCAGCCGTATCAATGGTCAAGGCACTAGACAATGAAATTGAGGATTTTTCCCGGAACATAAATAGCTTTTTTGTATGAGTTGTCGGTGGTATATTGTTGAACTTTTTGGACAGCGAGGGCTTTTTGAATCACCTGCTCTTCAGAATCATCTACTGAGATATCTATTGATCCTCGAACTTTTCCATTGATTTGAATAGGGATCGTTACCGTACTTTTTTGAAGTGCAGATTCATCAACCTTTGGCCAAGAAACCGTATGAATAGATTCCTTCTCCCCTAGTTGTGATCGCCAAATCTCTTCGGTCATAAATGGCGCAAACGGTGACAATATTTTTAAAAAACTCTTGGCATCAACCAAACTCAAATTATCATTCACTTCATTGAGAAATTCCATCATTGCGGCAATTGCCGTGTTGAACTTAAGCGATTCAATATCTTCCCCTACTTTTTTAACGGTTTTATTCAGAAGTTGCGATACTTCCTTGCGTGACTCTTTCGTATCAGTGTGCGACCCATCCTTCTTATTTTCTTCAAGTGTTTGAAAATAATTCCATACTCGTTTTAAGAATCGATACTGTCCCTGCACACTTTCAACGCTCCATGGTTTATCAGCGTCAATGGGGCCCATAAACATTTCATACATCCGCAAAGTATCAGCGCCATATTCGGTGATTACATCATCAGGATTAATGACATTGCCCTTGCTCTTACTCATCTTTCGGTGATCAGGCCCCAGTATCATCCCTTGATGTCTCATTTTTGCAAATGGCTCATCAACTGAAAGATATCCCTCATCGCGAAGAAATTTGGTAAAAAATCTACTGTACAGTAAGTGCAGTACGATATGTTCCGGCCCAATCATATAAAAATCAACCGGCATCCATTTTTTCATTGATTCTGCACTCGCAAAGACATCTGCATTGCGTGGATCAGTGAATCTGAGGTAATACCATGACGAATCAACAAAAGTATCCATGGTGTCATACTCTGGAGTCCATCCTTTTCCATACAATTTTTCAACACGTTCGTTAAATTCTTTTGAAAGCTTCAGTGGGCTCTCTCCTGTTGGTTTAAAATCTACGTCCGTAGGCAACATCCAAGGAAGATGCTCTTCTTTAACCATATGCGCAGTACCTTCCGGGTCGTATACAATGGGAATCGGCGCTCCCCAATAGCGCTGACGAGATATGAGCCAATCTCTGAGCTTGTAGTTGGTGTCTCTCCTTCCATAAGGAGTAGATTCGAGATAATCTATGATGTCAGATCGGACTTCTCCCCATTTTCTCCCTGCAAACTGTGTTGGCTCCTCGATAATTCCCTCATTCTCATGGTGATAACAGTACTCTAAGTTCATAACTTTTTTTGCTTCAGTAGGATCTTCTGGATGCATCACTGGGTGGAGTGGAATATCATACTTTTTAGCAAAGATAAAATCACGATCGTCGTGTGCGCTACAGTTTACGATACCAGTCCCATATTCATACACGGCAAATGACGCCACCCAAATCGGGAGCTTCCGATCGCCTGCTAAGGGATACTCCAAGTATTTTCCGGTAAAAATTCCTTCTAAATCCTTTTCAAAATCAAATGAGCCGCTGGCTTTTTTCTTTTTAACTCTTTCCACAAATGCCAAAACTTCATCCTCTTTATCGGTTCCCTTCACAAGTTCAAGGACCAACGGATGCTCTGGTGCAATGATAGTAAACGTCTGGGCCATATAGGTTTGCGGTACTGAATCAAAGACACTCATCTCTATGTCCATATCCTGAACTTTGAACGTCGTAGTCACTCCTTCACTCTTCCCTATCCAATTGAGCTGTTGCTGTTTGGTTGCTTTTGGCCAATCAACTGCGTCAAGCCCTGATATAAGCTCATCCATATACTGGGTTATTTTGAAAAACCACTGCTCCATTTTCTTTTGAATCACATCAGTACCACACCGTTCACATTTACCCTCAACAACCTGTTCGTTAGCAAGAACGGTTTGACAGCTTGGGCACCAATTGACCGGTGCTGACTTTTTGTATGCAAGCTTCTTTTTGTAGAGTTGGAGGAATAACCATTGTGTCCATTTATAATATCCCGGATGACAGGTGGCAACTTCAGTCGACCAATCATAAGAAATTCCAATCCGTTTGAGTTGTGAACTAAAATTTTTGATCGCCTGTTTGGTCGTGATAACGGGCGCAACGCCAGTTTTAACCGCATAATTTTCTGCTGGTAAACCAAAAGCGTCCCATCCGACTGGAAAAAAAACCTTTTTCCCAATCGAACGATAATATCTCGCCATGATGTCAAGCGCAGTCTGTGGCTCAACATGACCAACATGGAGTCCACTTCCTGAGGGGTACGCAAATGCGTACAAGAGGTATTTTCTATTCTCGTCATTTATACCTTCTTGATCAAATGATTCTTGAAATAATCCTTCCGAAACCCACTGTTTTGACCATTTTTCTTCAAAATCAGTTGGGAAATATTTTGACATGGAACTATTATATACTACTCACATGCCCTATCAATATAAACATGCAGTACTTGGCGGTACATTTGATCATCTACACGCAGGACACAAGCATATTCTCACTCAGGCTTTTGCTTTTGCCAAACACATAACTATTGGGATTACGTCTGATGATTTTGTGAAGGGAAAAAAGCTTTCAGGATCAATTCAACCTTATGAAGTACGGACGGGAGTCTTGAAAGAATATCTTTTAGCAAAAAAGGTGAATGCGCGCGTATCGTTTGAGGAACTGCATGATATTTATGGTTCGGCCGCAACAAGAATTGATATTGATGCAATAATCGTGACAAGTGATTCTGAACCAAACGCACATAAACTCAATAAGAAACGATCTGAAAATAATCGTCCCAAGCTATACCTCATGCGCGTCCCCTTACTTACGGATACGAGCGGAATGGTAATAAGTTCATCTCGGATTCGTCAAGGTATCATAAATCGTAAAGGAAAGATATTTATGGACAGTTTCTCTCCTGCTCAAAAACACTCACTTCCCCAAAAGATTCGGGAACAATTACAGTCCCCCATTGGTCATGTGGTGACCGGCTCAATGGATGCACCGATCGAAACCGCTTGTCAAGTGGTAAAAAAAATACGCGAGCTAAACCCGCCCATGGTGATTGCCGTAGGCGATATTGTGGTACAAACATTGAAGCAAGCCGGATTCAAGCCACAAATAGAAATCATAGATTACCGGACAAGACGTTCAGACATAAACCCGACCGGTGGACAACGCAAAGTTGACGTAATCAATCCAGCTGGGACGATAACAAAAGAATCGATCGATACTATTGAATCCGCCTTACAACAAGCACAATTAACACAAAAATCCAAAAGAATAATTGTACAAGGCGAAGAAGATTTGCTCGCGCTTCCGGCGATATTGCTCGCTCCTCTTTGTAGCGTGATCATATATGGACAGTTTGATCAGGGAATCGTTATTGTTGAGGCTGATGAAAAAATGAAAGAAAACGTTTCTGATATTATCAAACAATTTGAGTAAACTATTTCAGAGGTATGATAATACAAATCCAATCATCACACGACTTAGACTTATTTTATCCAATATTTTCTTCCGTACTAACATCAGAGTTTCCTGGATATACTTCTGAGGTGGTGCGTTACTTACTGGATAGAATTTACACGAAAGAAACACTGAAATACTGGGTTCAAAGAAAAGAAAAAATTATATTTGGAGCCTATGAAAAGGATTCGGTTGTAGGTTTTGCCGTGATTGACGCTCCATATGGCGGCGTCTCATTTTGTCGTTGGCTTGGAGTTCTCAAAAAATATCAGCATAAAGGATTCGGAACGGCTCTTATTCAAAAGTGGAACGAGCTTGCACTAGAAAGTAAGGCGCACAAAATGGAAGTTGCTGGCTTACCTACAGCAAAAGTATTTTATGAAAAAATGGGGCTTAATCTTGAAGGACTGCGCAAAGCTTCATACTTCGGAATCGATCAGTATCTTTTTGGAAAGATTATTGGAGTACCCAATTCTGAGAATATGACGAGGTAGGCTCATACCTAAAGTCTAATGACTAACGATTAATAAAATACCCCTATCCAGTATGCCCATTGAGCCATACAGGCCTATCTTCTCTTTGCTGATATTGGCCTTCATAGACGGTAGCCGACTGCGCTAAAGAAGGTATTTCTACTAAAGCTTCTGTAAATTGAGTAATCATCCCTTGGGTTCCTTCACCCAATATTCTTAAGAACTGAATAGGAGGAGTTTCATTTACAACCAACATATGAAGTAGTTCACTCCCAAAAATTATACCTGATTGGTCACCAACTCTTTTAAGCTCAGCTATTTGACTTTGAGGAACGATTACACTAAAGGGCTTTTGCTCATTCATACTCGTATTATACTAGATACCCTATACAAAATACGATATACTACTTTCATGACCATTGACGAAAAAATTAAACTCATCAAAGAAGTCGGAGAAGAAATCACCACTGAAGATGAGCTGAAGAAACTTCTTGAATCCGGTGATGAGATTGTAGCCTACGATGGCTTTGAGCCATCAGGTCAGATACATATAGCCCAAGGACTCCTGCGTACGATAAATATTAATAAAATGACCAAGACTGGCGTCAAATTCAAGATGTTTGTCGCAGACTGGCATGCATATGCAAACAACAAAATGGGTGGCGATCTGGACAAGATCAAGATCGTAGGTAAATATTTTATCGAGGTTTGGAAAGCGTGCGGGATGAATATGGGTATGGTCGAGTTCCACTGGGCATCTGATATGGCAAAAAATCCTGATTACTGGAAACTTGTCCTTCAGGTAGGAAAATCCAATGCACTGAAGCGTTTTGTTCGTACTGCTGAAATGATGGGTCGCGAGGAGTCACTTGATAATCTAACTGGAGCACATATCATTTATTCGTGTATGCAGGTTGCCGATATTTTTATGTTGGGAGCCAAAATCACCCAATTGGGAATGGATCAACGAAAGGTTAATATGCTTGCGCGGGAAATCGGCCCACAACTGGGATTCTGGAAACCCGTGGTGATCAGTCATCATATGTTACAAGGACTCAAACCACATTTCGACTATACTAATAGTAACACAACTCAGCTTTCAGAAGATTCTGAGGATGCTCTCCAGAGAACAATTAGATTGAAAATGTCAAAGTCCAATCCAGACTCCGCAATATTCATGACTGATTCAATGGAAGATATCAAACGAAAAATTAGCAAAGCTTGGGCTCCTGAAGGAGAAATTAAAGAAAATCCGGTTCTAGAGTATTGTAAATATATTCTGTTTGAATCCTTTGATGAAATCCAAATAGAACGTCCGGATAAATTTGGTGGAAATAAATCTTACCACACCTACACGGAGCTGGAAGTTGACTATGCCTCAAAAGCCCTCCACCCAATGGATCTCAAAAATACCGTAATTCAAAAGCTTGACGAACTTCTCGCGCCCGTAAGACGTCATTTTGAAGAAAATGAAGAGGCGGCTGCGCTCCTTAAACAAGTACAATCTTTTCAGGTGACCCGATAAATAATTGGCGCGTGGCAATTCCAGAATAATGTACCTATTCTTCGTATGATATACTAATTTTCATATGAACTCCAATCTCAAAGCACTCACTAACCTTGTCCGATATGACATTCTCACCATGACTACAGCTGCCGGTACTGGTCATCCCACGAGCTCTCTTTCTGCAGTCGAAATCATGACCGCACTGTGGTTTGATGGTCACTTTCATTATGATCCGAAAGATCCAAAATATATCTTTAACGACCGTATGATTTTTTCAAAAGGTCATGCCGCTCCTCTACTGTATGCCTTATATCATGCAGCGGGATGGGTCGAGCATGATGAGCTTTTGACCTTACGCAAATTTACCTCACGGTTTGAGGGACACCCCACAACAGATCTTCCGTGGGTTGATGTTGCGACTGGATCACTCGGACAAGGTCTTTCTGTGGGGATTGGTATGGCACTCGGAATTAAATATCAAGCTCAAAGGTTTGGAGTGATAGGTGGTCGAGCTGGAGGGGACCAGACAGCGCGCAGCGGAGTGAGCACTGACGGGAGGATGAAGCGAGAACGGAATCTATCACGACTCCCAAAAGTATATGTTCTGATGGGTGACTCTGAGTTTAGTGAGGGACAAATCTATGAAGCTCTTCAGGTTGCATCTGAATATAAGTTGAATAACCTCATCGGTGTTCTTGATGTTAATCGTCTCGGACAACGGGGCGAAACCATGCTTGGATGGGATATTAAAACATATCAAGATCGTGTTGAATCATTTGGGTGGAATACGATCGTGATTGATGAAGGAAATGATATTGATGCTGTTCAATCAGCAATTGCACAACTTACTACTGAGACTCTCAAACCAACCATGATCATGGTAAAAACAAAAAAAGGCGCAGGTGTTTCCTCGGTTGAAGACAAAGATGGGTGGCATGGAAAGCCTCTTCCAAAAGAGCTGATGGAAGAAGGAATTAAAGAACTCGGAGACATTGACAAAGATATTTGTGGAACAGTTGAAATGCCTGAAAAAGTTGCGGTCGAAAATAATGGTTCAAATGCCAAATCTCTTGCTCAAACTTTCGAAAAACCATCCGAGCCCCAAGCAACACGCGAAGCCTATGGGGTAGCACTTAAGCATATTGCAAAAGATCCACGGGTGGTGGTTTTGGACGCCGAGACCTCAAACTCCACCTACGCTGAGACAATGAAAGAAGTTGCGCCGGATCGATTCTTTGAGATGTTTATCGCTGAACAAAATATGGTATCGGTTGCACTCGGCATGAGTAAAATTGGACTCATCCCCTTTGCCTCAAGTTTTGCAGCTTTTCTTTCACGAGCCTATGACCAAATTCGAATGTGTCAATACTCTGCTCCAAACGTGAAAATTGTAGGATCACACGCCGGTGTTTCTATTGGAGAAGATGGATCGTCCCAGATGGCTCTGGAAGATCTTGGCATGATGCGCTCTCTCCTCCATGCAGTTATTTTGTACCCATCCGATCCTGTTTCAACGATCAAGCTCGTTGATGAACTCCGAACTCACCACGGGCTCTCCTATCTCCGTCTAACCCGGGCAAAGAGCAAATCGCTTTATAACGTCGAAGACTCATTTCCTATTGGTGGATCAAAGGTTCTTGCTTCATCAGAAAATGATGTTGCCGTTGTTATTGCTGCAGGTGTCACGGTACACGAGGGTCTTAAAGCTCAAAAGGAACTCGCTGAAAAAGGCATAAATATTGCTGTCATAGACGCTTACTCGATCAAACCACTTGATTGCCAAACAATCGTCAAATTTGCCACAAAAACAGGTCATGTGATCGTGGTAGAAGATCACTATCCTGATGGTGGACTTGGTGATTCAGTTCGACAAGCGCTTGATGGAATGAATATCAAATTCACTCATCTTGCAGTAAGAAAAACTCCCCGATCAGGCACATCAGCTGAACTTTTGAAGTTTGAAAAGATTGATTCTGAAGCTATTGTGAACGCAGTTAAGTAGCTAATTCACGATCCACCAACTAAACTCACTGTCTGCGTCAAGTGGTCTATTGAGCTTGAGTACAAAACCCTCTCCATCATTGCGTTCAGATATCCAATATCTCGTTGCAGGTTCGTAGTCACGAACAAAGGTAACATATATGAGAGAATCTTGAGTAACCGCCTCGGTGAGTACCAAAACCTCCTCATTCCCCGCTGGAATCAATGAATCTCCTGCAGCAGCATTATCGGTGTTCGAAGTATCGATAATGAATTTTTGTGCAGTGATTACCCCTTTTGACATGATATTACCCGTCGTGTCAATCGAAACAAGTCCCCCCATAATTTCAACGTTCGCAAGTTTTCCGGCCTGAAGTCTTAATGGATCGCCTAATGTATTTATGGTGCCTTCAACCCCATCGATCACCATTTGCCCTGTCATCAATGTATTGACTACGGCCAAATCATAAAGATTTGCTTTGTCTGTTACCGTCAAATTTGAAACTGTCGCAGAGTCGTTAAATATCGCGGGTGTCTCATCTGCAAGGACCGCAGAGATAGATGCATCTTTATCATAATCATCTTTCATATCGTAAATGATCGCACGAAGAGAACTTAATTCTGCAGATATTGTTGCAACGGCTTGATCATCAAGTCGTACCGCTGGATTATTTTGCTGATTTTGAAGCATTTCTAGGCCTGTTGATAAGCCCAAAACATCTTCTTGCAACGAAGCTACATCTCGCACGAGTTTTTCTTCAACAGTCTTTTTAAGAGCTAAAAACTCAGCATTCGCTTCGTCTTTTATATCAATCGCCTCAAAATCAGCGACCGGCAAACCACTACTATCGCTTTGTAGTGTTTCGATCGCCCCCGCACTATTGAGTTCCAGTTGCGAACGCTCAAGATTACCAATACTTTTTTGCTGATCCTTCATTATTTCAAGAAGATATATTGGTAATCGATCATATTTCAAAGCATCAGGACGGCCGGATTGATCGTACACAACAAGATCAGTTAATCCAAGCTCATCAACTTCTTCTGCAATATATCCGATCGTTCGCATATTAGTTCCTTTAAAGTTGTATGAAACGGGATTCAACTCAAGAACTTTTGAATAATCTGCAGTAAATGATTGAACATTGTTTTTGTATCGAATCGATGAACTATCTTTCCATACATTTCCCGATGAGTCGATAACAAGGGTTGTTCCAGTGCTTGAACCAAGACCTGCAATGGAAAGTTTTGAACCGGGGGAGGTCGTTCCAATACCAACATTTCCCTCTATGATCAATCCTCCATCAGGTGGTGTTGCAACGCTCGTGAATAATGAGCCGACCGCTGTTGTTCCAATACCAACCCCACCGGAGACAGATAATCGAGCAGATGGCGCGGTCGTCCCAATACCAACATTTGCATTAAACTCAAAATCACTATTTACATCATCAATTCTAAAGAATGTGTTGTTTCCCGTATCATTATAATCTCCAAGAATATACTCATCATTTGTCCCATCAACAACAAAATATTTCTTCCCACTGCTGCCTACAGTAAAGTATCCCGACGGAGAAGTTGTACCAACCCCGATATTTCCATTTGTCGTTACTACCAATCCTACATAGGCTGCCCCCCCTTTGATTTGAGCAGTACCTTCAACCTGAAGCATTTGGGTAATATTTGTTGTCCCAATGCCAACATTGCCACTACTGTTTACGACCAGACCAGTGGTGGAGCTTGAGCCCATGAGCTGTGCAGTACCCTTGACTTCAAGAAGACTACTTGGAGTCACCGTCCCAATGCCAACCTCTCCATCACTATCAACAAAAAGCCCCACCGATGAAGTGTTTCCTTTGAGTTGTGCGGTACCTTCAACCTGAAGTTTAAATGAGGGATTGGTAGTTCCGATGCCGAGATTTCCATTAATAGTCAATACATCCGTCCCGAAATCACCGTAGATAAGCGGTTGGGTAGAATTTGAATTTTCGATATATAATTTGTTATTTCCAAGCTCAGAATATCCTGCTTTATACCCGATCAATACGCTTCCTGTTTTACTGTGAACGACCCCTCCATATCCCGCCTGATAGCCAATAATCACATTATTTGCACCTGACTGATTATTGAAATTTGCCGCAACTCCCATCAAGGTATTATTGGATCCGGTGGTATTGAGAAAGGCTGCTTGTTCTCCAATCAAAGTATTATTACTTCCCGAAATGGTTGAGGAACCGGCGGCTCGCCCTATCATTGTATTTGCAGCACCGATAGTTACTGAGAGCCCGCTAAATTGACCGACAAGCGTATTATGATAGCCCGTGGTATTTGCTTCTCCAGCACGCATTCCGACAAATAAATTATTTTGCCCATCACTGCCCGAAACGTGTGAAAGCGCTGTTCCCCCATCTCCTAAAACGAGTGAACCTGAAAAATTTGAGCTTGATTGGTCAGGCAGATACACGACTTGACTGGCATTTACCCCAATTTTGCCAGAAACATCCAGAGGAAAAGATGCAGCCGTTCTGCCAATACCCACATTTCCTGCAGCATCAATAATAAATGGCGTAGCATCGGATACTTCATCATTTACCCGGAACGACAAGGATGATCCAGTATTTGTGAGAGATAAAGGTACGCTCGTGCCAGTTGAAATAGACATATAATCTCCAATAGTTGCAGGAGTAAGTTCTCCTCCCCCTGATCTGCTCCAGTATCCTCCTCCTCCACCTGCAGCAATCCACTGGAACACGCCCGTTGCATTGTTATAAGAAAGTACGTATCCATCGGACGGACTTGTCGCATTATCGTTGATGTCGTCAGGATGGATGGTACCGTTGGTGATTTCGCTTGACTCGATCGTTTGACCAAGAAGCGAAACATTGCTTGATAAAGCCCCATCAGCGACAGACCCTCCTGAGGATATGGTCAATGCATCAACGACATATGCATCAATAATTGGTGTCCCATTCCACGTACCACTTGTAATTGTTCCAACGGTAATAATTGACGCTTGTCCAGGATATGTATTAGAGATCTTCAAACCAGACGCAGATTTTGATAAAGTACTCCCATCCAACTCAAGTTGAAACTCTGATCCCACAAGTTGGATACCTTCTCCATCAGCCGAATACACCGTGCCTGAGTTGGTCAAATCTACCCAACCCGAAGTCGTATAAACATAGAGATTTTCATCGCTTGAGTTAAAGTACATTTTCCCCGCAGATGTAGCTGGAGCAGTTCCTGGAACAAAGATCACATCCGAAACACTTTTATTTGAAAGAGTTTGGGCATCTGTCGTACCAACAACAACTCCTGAGGGAGCTGTTTTAGTGGCCCAAGTATCAAGATCAGCATCCCATGCTTGAAGACTTGATCCGATATCTCCCGATGCAAGGATTGATTCATTTCCAATATATAACGTGGTAGATGTTGCACCATTACTCGCATCGTCAATTAAACTACCCGAATCATCAACCCCCACATGGATTCCAGCGGTGATCAATGCATTTCCAACTATATGTAATGTGTCTGTTGGGGCAGAGATACCAATTCCTACATTCGCATTAAGGAAACTGATTACATCTGTTGTTTGATCATCAAATGACATTCTTCCTTCAACGGCACCAATGCCAATCCATTGATCATCTGCACTTGCTGAGCTAAAAAACGCAACACCACTTGCGACCGACCCAACTTGTGTGATGTCTCCTGCGCCAACTCCTCCTCCAGTTGCTGCTTCCCAAGTCAAAACTCCACTGCCATCATTTGCCAACACATACCCTGATCCTGCGGCCTGAGTAGGTGGGAGTGAATATATAAGGTTTGATGCTAAACTATTGGGTGCTTTAAACCCGGTATAATTTGTCCCATTTGCCAAAAGCTCGAGGTATCTGAGTTCACCCGTTTCACCTGAAGAAGTTCCAAAAGGATTTATTTGAATTGATGCTGCTGTGTTGCTTTGTACGGTTAATAGACTCGATGCTCCGGTCGTTCCAATTCCAACCGCAGTACCGCTATCGTAAATTAATGAGTTTGTCAGATCAAATGTACCGTTCCACTTTGCTACATAATTTTGCGTTCCACTTCCGCCCAGACCGGCACCAGTCCCCGCACAGTTTCCCGTTGTCAGGCAGATCGTGCCACTGGCATCGGGAACCGTAAGCGTTCGCGTTGTTGAGTTAGAAATACTACTCAACTGCAGTTGAACTTTTTTGGAATTATCACTCTCATCCTGAAAATATGTTGTTGAGTCGGTGAATGTTTTATTTGTCAATGTTTGAGTATCGGTGGTACCGACAACACCTCCAGAGGGCGCTGTCTTTGTCGCCCACGTGTCAAGATCGGTATCCCATGCCTGGACGTTTGTACCTATTGCAAGACCAAGAGTTGTTCGTGCAGTTGAAGCATCGGCATCATCAAGTAGTGTACGAGCAAACGGTGTCAAAGACGTCGTCGCGTACACATCTGAAGCCGTCAAATAGATCATTTTGTCAGCAGAGGTTGAAAGACCTGCAATGCTCTGAAGTCCATCGTCATATGCCTGTACTCCACCGGAAACACCAATATCTCCGCTCACCAATATTGATTCGTTTCCAATGTACAATGTTGTTGACAGAGCGCCATTTGTAGCGTCGTCAATCAAAGAGCTGGTGGCATCGGTTCCTACATGCAATCCATCGACTGCAAAAATATTTCCGTTCACGTGTAATGTATCAGTAGGATTTGTCGTTCCAATACCAATATTTCCTGCCGATGGAGCGTATAATTGAGTGTTATTTATTTTAAAAACTCCCGTTCCCGTCGAAACAGTGACATCATCAGCTCCACTTCCATTCCCAAGGAGCACAGAGCCGGTAAGAGAAGTCGCAGATCCTGCCAGAACAGTTACTGAACCCGTGAGGTTAATAATGTCTCCTGATCCATTTCCAAATGTAAGCGTGTCATTACCACTTGATGCAAGGGAAACGTTTCCATTAACATCCAGACTCACTGTTGGATTTGTTGTTCCGATTCCTACATAGCCCTCGATTATAATGCCTCCATCAGGAGCTATACCTGTATGATATGCGGACGAAATATTTGTTTTACCAATGCCAACTCCTCCCGCTACTGATAGCTTTGCCCCCGGTGTCGACGTGCCAATGCCGACATTTCCATTGTCATATAATGTGGAATTTGCGAGCGCATACGTTGATGACCATTTTGAAATATAATTTGCCGTACCCGATCCGCCAATTCCTGCTCCCGTTCCCGCACAGTTTCCGGTAGACAAACATACTTGTCCTCCCGCATTGGGAAATTCCCATGTACGGTCACTCGTGAGATCAACACTTGTAATCGTTCCTTTCTTTGCACTTGCGCCTGCGCTGATAGGATTTATCCCAATGGGATCTGTCGAATCTGGTGCAACAGTAAATGCATCAGCAGCGACTGTAGCATTTCCCACTATCACATTCCCACTTGAATCAACGCGAAAGTATTTTTCACTATTATCATTTGTCGAAACATTAAAAATGTCATTCGTTCCTCCGGGTGCCTGTGATACAATCAACCCCGTCATGCTCGAGCTTTGTGGCACAATAATCTGAGTGACTGTTGGATTATCAATGAGACAATGAGGACAAGCTCCACCCCCCGATGCTGTTTCCCACGAAATGGTGCTTCCACTAATCGACAGTATTTGTCCATCTGATCCTATTGCCAGTCTTGACAAGGTGTCTGATGCAGATGCATACAACAGATCTCCAGGAAGATACGCCGTGATACCAGTACCACCTTTGCCCACCGGTAATGTTCCGGTAACATCTGTTGACGCAAGATTTACTGCAGACGATGTTATCGCTCCAGTCGAAGAAATGTGAGCGATTCCCGTGCCATAAAGATCAAATGTTACTGATCCACTTGACACAAGGTTCCCTGTTGTGGTGAGATTTCCCGAAACAGTCACTAATGTTCCGGAGTCAGTAATGATTGAGTTGCCAATAGTTGATGCTCCGGTAAATTTTGGAAGAGTATTCGTGGTTCCGGTGCCACTTACAGATCCGCCCACTCCAACGCAGTTTCCTCCGGTATCGCACACTTGATTTCCGTCTTGATAAATCGAATTTCCATCAATTCGTCCACTTACATTGAGCTCGGTGAGCGTTCCAACTCCCGTAATTCCGGTATATGCTCCAACAATGACTCCTGTCGGAACTGTCCCGGTATAACTTAGTGAGTCGAGAGCTAATGTTCCGGAAGCAAGTGTTCCTGTGTTATCTCCATCGAAAACATATGCTTCAACTTGGCTTTCTGAAAGTACTGAGTCAGAAAACGTTTGGTTTGAAGTAAGGGTAATCGTATTTCCACTCGTCGAAACGGTGATATTCGTTCCCTCAAGATTTACCTCCCCCGTAAGTTCTTCACACGATACTACCCCATCATTGACAATAGTTGGTGTTTGTTTATCGCCGGTAAGCGAAATCCCACTCCCAGCGGTAAGACTATAAATGATATTTGGTGCAGTAATATCCTCTTGAAAGAGTACTTCGTTCGTGAATATCGAAGCTACATTAAATTGCATTGAAGCATTATCAAGCGCATCCGGTTGGGATACGAATGTTGGTGTCGGTATACTTATTGTTTCTCCATTAGTACTTTGTTTATTTTTGGATGCATAAAACTGTAAGTAATCCTGCACAGACCCCAGAAGTGGTCCGGCATCAGCCCGTGGAAACAACGTAAAGTACGATAAGCTCAAGATCAGGAAGAGGAGAAAAACGATGCCAAGAATAATATATCTTCTTTTGAGTTTCATACTTTTATGAAAGGTAATAATGTTGTTATAGTATAAGTATTTTGAACAGTAACATTATATTCTCCTCTCATTTTTCATTATTACAGAAATTTTCAGACCATGCAATATATATAGACAGTAAGTTGCATTTATTGAGATCAAATTATTTACTCAATATATGGCTTATTAGCTTTTGATACAATCAATATTTATTTGCTTTCATTTTGGGGCTTTCTTTTATGAGTTCTTCCGTGTGTCAATTTAGGGATTATTTTATTTATCGTTTTTTGCCCAGAATATTTGAGAATATTAGTATGTACTTCTTTAAAAATGTAGTCTAGAATGAATTAAGACACCATGAAAAATAATAAAATATATAATAAAAATACACGCTCGTTTATTTTATTTTTAGCTTGTTTTTTTAGCCTATTCATTGTTTTATTTACGAACGTAGATATTAATTTTGCACAGGAGCAATCATTTGGATTTTCAAGCAGAGTAACCGTCAAAGGTGACACGATCCTTGATGGATATATCGTGGCATCCAATGGAGATGGTTTTTCAACCACGACCGAAGCATATCAAGATAACATCGTAGGTGTTATTACTGAAAACCCTGCGATTGAACTTACTCTGGAAAATAAAGAAAATACCTATCCTATTGCAACATCGGGAGAGGCATATGTTTGGGTTTCTCTTGCAAATGGACCAATAAATAATGGCGACTCCATTACCTCTTCACCTTGGGAAGGAATTGGAATGAAAGCAACAGCAGTTGGTCCCATTTTAGGAATGGCGCTTGAAGATGTAAAAGGAGATGAAAATAATAAAGAAAATGAAAAGACTGTTACGAAAATTCGTGTTTCCCTCAATCCAACTTCTGCAAGCCAGGGAACCCAATCTGGAAGCGGAATAGCTGGATCATCAAAAATGGGGCCACAATCTATCTTAAGCTATATGGTGAGCGGAATTATTCTTCTTGCAACCATAAGCATCAGTCTCTTTTACTTTGGAAGGTTGTCAATGAAAGGTGTTGAAGCTATGGGAAGAAATCCTCTCGCATACAAACGTATTCAGTTTGGCATTTTGGCAAATTTACTCGCCGGATTACTAATCGCAACAGTTGGTATCGGGGCGGCTTTATACATTATGAGATGAAAATTCTAAACTACCGATCAATCATTATCAATTTGCAATTATTAAATTAATTACCCATATATGAATATCACATCAGACCAACTATTCCCCGTGCTCCTTTGGGTTCCAATTGTGAGCTTATTTATCAACTTTTTTCTTATCACATTTCTTATTGTGATTATTCAAAAAGGCAAACTAAAACCGAAAGAGCAACAAGAGATTGAAAAGCAAATGATGGAAACGATAAAACAAGCAGAACAACGTACAACCGAAATTATTGAAGACGCCACAAACAAAGCAAAAGCAATCGTCAAACAAGCTCAGGGAACAAAACAAATTCTTGATGAAAAGATTGACAAGATGGTCACTGACACGACAGATATTGCTCAAAATGAACTTGACTCTGAAAAAGCCACGATCGTAACAAAATTTAAAGAAAGCTATTCTGGACTTGTGCAAGAGTTTGAAGGTGAAACACAGTCCTTGATGGCAGCTCTCCAACATGATTCGCGTGAAATAAGAAAGTCGTTTAGTAATTCGGTTCAAAAATCAACCATTGATGTCTTGAAAAATTTGAAAGACACCGCACAAGAACAAATCATTAATGTTGACAAGGAGATCAGAGACTACAGAACTACAACCTTTAAAAAGATTGATGATCATGCAAATAGCATTATCAAACAAATTGTGACCGAATACTTCAATACGGAACTTACGAATAAAAACCAAGAATCAATTCTCACAAAAACGTTTGAAAAATTTAAAGACCAAATTCACCACTAAATCATGGAAAAAATTGATTTGTATGCACAAATACTCAAAGAACTCTACACAACCCGTCAAAGCAATCTGCTAATCGATGCCCTCGGACATGCAATCGATTCAACGTACGATGCCAAAACTAGTATTTATGACGTTCTCCGATCTGTCCTTCCATTTGATCAATATGATACGATCGTAGAAATTGCAAAAGAATCACTCATTGATCTCAGCAACAATTCCCAGGCTCAAACATTTTTATCAGACTTAATCACCATTCTTAAAGAGCTCCCCACAGCAGACTTGACCTTGGCGTATAGTCCAACCTATGAACAACTTCGTTCCTTTTCAAATTGGTGGAGAAGAAATTCTCAGCCGTACATCCTTCTGAATATTACAATAAACAAAGAGCTCATTGCCGGAGCAATAATTGGATACGATGGAATCATGCAGGATTATTCTCTTCATAAAGTTCTAGGAACATATATCGAGGAGAAACGTGAATAAAATAACAAACCATTGCATATCATATGAACAGTTTTGAAAAATTTCTTCAATCAACGGGCGTGTATGGAACCGTACAGGAGGTTAAACACCCAATTATATATATTAAAGGTCTTCCTCTCGTGCATCCAAATGAAACAATTATATTTGAAGATGGACAAAGAGGTCAAGTGATGGATATTGAACAAGATGAAGTACGAGCGTTGCTTTTTTCCAATACCTCGATCGGTATCGGATCAAAAGTCACCAGAACCAATATCCAATTTCAAGTTTCGGTCGGAGACATGGTTCTCGGACAGACAATTGACCCATTAGGTCTTCAGACTGAAATAACGGTTCAACCAGAAGATCTGGAATATCGAGATGTTTTTATCCCCGCCCCTGGTATGGAAACACGAAGCAAAATAAACACTCCATTTATTACGGGTATGACAAAAGTTGATCTACTGCTCCCTCTTGGAAAGGGTCAGCGAGAACTCATACTTGGCGACGTGAAAACCGGCAAAACGTCACTCGTGCTATCAATTTTACAGAATCAGTTGATGTTACCTGATACTGTCGCAATTTACGCTGCAATTGGAAAAAGACGAAGTGAAATTAAACAGCTCAGTCAAAGATTTCAAGAAAATGGCATGTCAGATAAACTTGCTATTATTGCATCGTCTTCTTCTGATGCGCCAAGTATTCATTACTTGACACCATACGTTGCAATGACACATGCTGAATTCTTTCGTGATAAGGGGTTGAATGTTGTTATCATACTCGATGATTTATCAACCCATGCTCAAAGTTATCGAGAAATTTCACTCCTCAGTCAAAGATTTCCTGGGCGCGACTCCTATCCGGGAGATATTTTTTATGCCCACGCCAGCTTACTTGAACGTGCAGGTAATTTTCATCATCCAGAAAAAGGGACTGTCTCTATCACGTGCTTGCCGGTTGCAACAACCGTTGAAGGAGATCTCGCCGGATATATTTCGACTAATCTCATGGGTATGACTGACGGTCATATTCTTTTTGATGCTGATATTTACAATAAAGGCTCACGTCCGGCAATAAATATTCCTCTGTCGGTCACTCGTGTTGGGCGACAAACACAAAACGATTTATTGCGTAAGATTACTCTTGAGATATTGTCTGTCTTATCTCAGTATGAAAAAATTCAAAATATATCTCATTTAGGAAGTGAACTTTCCGATGATTCCAAACGACTTCTTGAAAAAGGAAGGGCCTTTCAGGTTATGCTTCATCAAGAACACCTGATTATTCCTCGAGAAATTCAGATAGCATTCTTTGGAATCGTTTGGCTCAATATGTACGATCTCTCTACTCAAAAAGCATATGAAAAAATTCTTAATCTATTCTTATCGCTGTATGAAAATGAGGCGGTTCGAAATGAGTTAGTAAATATTACATCGATTGATTCATTACCACAGTTTTTAATCCAAATGAAACAAAATAAATTAATTCAAGCAATATGCAAACAAAAGACATTGTAGAGGATCAAAAATTCATGATGGTACTCCAAACAATCGCGACCGCCTATCAGGACATCTCGGTCATGAAAATGAAAGAAACGCGCGGTTTTATCGATCATGCGCGATTGTTTGTAAATATGCTTAAAGATATATTTGAATCGCTAAAATACTCTCATCCCCTCCTCAATCGTCTCGAAGTTGACGCAGCGGCCAAAAAGCCCCTGGCAAAAGTCCTCATTACCGCAAACACAAAATTTCATGGAGATATTTTGAGGCGGATATTCGAAACATTTCTCAAAGACCATAATGAAGAAGGTGATATCTTCCTTATCGGAAAAATAGGAAAAGATTTACTTCGTGAATACGGGCAAAAAGACGAAGTCAAGTTATTTGATGTATCAGATATCAATATGAAAATGAGCGACTTAAAACCACTGATCTATTATCTCCTTCAATATAAAAAAATATATGTTTATCACGCCAAGTTCCAAAGTATCGTAACACAGGAACCTGAAGTATCGGAGCTCACTAATATCAATAAACTCCTTGAAGAAGAGCTTGAAGCCGAGAAAGATGAGCGGAATCTTAAAGAAGCACCGCCAACGTATTTATTTGAACCTTCCGGTGAAAAGATCGTATCTTTTCTCAACAATAACGTCATCATCTCTCTTATGAGACAAGCAGTTCTTGAAACACAACTTGCCCGATTTGCATCACGGCTAAAAGCCATGGATGCACTCCTCGTCAAAATCGACGGAAATATGAAAAACCTTCATAAACAAAGCCGAAAAATTAAACACGATATAAGTAACAAAAAACAACTCGAGCGCATATCGGGAATGGTATTTTGGCTACAATAGCTTTTAATGATTTCCAGTAGAATAAATAATATATGAAAAAAAAGGGATCAATTATTTCAATAAAGGGTCAAATCGTAGAAGTTGCCTTCTATGACAATCCACCCAAGAGATACGACTTGTATATTATGGAGGAAAATCCCAAAGCAATTCTTGAAGTGTATACCTCAGCTTCGCCCCGATCAGTATATTGTTTATCTCTCACTCAAACGCATTATTTTTATAAAGGTGCCGTTGTTATCAATACAGAAAATACTCTGACCATTCCCGTGGGGAAACAGGTCTTGGGACGAGCAATGAATGTCTTTGGAGAGCCTATTGATGGAAAAGAAAATTTTAATCTTGATGAAACATACTCAATTTTTGCAAATGATAAAAATCCCTCAAATATCGCAGTCTCAAAAGAGATCCTTGAAACAGGAATAAAAATTGTTGATTTTTTCACTCCACTCATAAAGGGTGGAAAAATTGGACTGTTTGGCGGAGCCGGCGTAGGTAAAACAGTATTACTGACTGAGATTATTCACAATATCAGCATCAAACATAAAGACTCTCATGTATCGGTATTTTCAGGAATCGGCGAACGAAGTCGTGAAGGTCAGGAACTCTACGAAGCACTTGGCGAAACAGGAGTATTATCATCGGTTGCGCTCATTTATGGGGAAATGAGCAAAAATCCTGCAGTTAGATACCGAACTGGTTTTGCTGGCGTCGCTCTTGCTGAGTATTTCCGAGATAAGATGAAAAAAAATGTGCTTTTTTTTGTTGATAATATGTACCGATTTGCGCAAGCTGGATATGAACTTGGCACACTTATGAGCCAGATCCCCTCTGAAGGTGGGTATCAACCCACGCTTGCATCTGATATGGCACATATCCATGAGCGTCTCTATTCAACGTCTGAGAGTGAAGTAACGACGTTTGAAACCATATATGTGCCGGCTGACGATATCACTGATCCCGGTGTACAAGCAGCCCTCCCCTATCTTGATGCACGAGTCGTCCTTTCTCGATGGATTTACCAAGAAGGACGTTTTCCCGCAATCGACACTCTTCTTTCAAACTCGAGCGCACTTAATCCTGAAATCATCGGAGAAAGACACTACAATGTATACCTTAAAACTCAATCTCTCCTAAAAGAATCGGTAAATTTAGAAAAAATTGCATCTCTTATCGGGGTCTCAGAACTGTCAAAAGAAAATCAAACAATGTATAAGCGATCTCAAATTGTAAAAAATTACATGACACAAAAATTTGTGACGGCATCTGGCGAAAAATTAGAGAAAAGCTCATACGTCGAACTTTCTGAAACGATAAATGATGTTGAATCCATTCATAAAGGAGAATACGACAGCATGTCACCGGAACAATTTCTTTATATTCAAACCTTAGCAGACTTAAAATAGAGACGTTGATCGCTTCATTTATATACCTATGGCAGATAAAACAATTAATCTCTTAATGATGACTCCGGAGAGAAAGATATTTGAAGGTCAGGTCTTATCAATAAGCTGCAAAAATGAACTTGGGAAGCTTGATATACTGCCTGAACATAGTAATTTCATGTCAATGATTGTGGAAGAAATCGTCATTAGAGATCTCTTGGGAAAAGAAAAAAAAATACCGGTTGAGCAAGCCATTATTCAAGTTTTGAAGGATTCGGTAGTAATACTTATAAATATTAGCGTTTCAGAAAATGACTTGGTACTCAAGGCTATTATGGAACAATTTCAGAGCTAGCTTCTCTTCAGAATCAATCTCCCCATCCATAGTATTCCCAAAATTGATCCGGACGCCAACAAATATATCCCAAACTCTCCAATCTGCAAAATCTGCACACGAAATACCTGGGAGAGGAATGATGATCGAACAATCATAAATTGAATGATAATTGGTGCCGCAACGGTGAACACAAAAATCGGAGGTACCAATGTTTTTAACATTTGCTCTGTTCTGTGCGAAAACCAAATATCTATGAAAATAAATGCTTGTATTATTGCAAGAACAGTAAACGCCACAGTTTGAGGATCGCCGCCGAAAATACCCGTTTTTCCTGCAAGTAACTTATAGGTAATAATAACAATCATCGCCACTGTAAAACCGACTAGACTGACATATCCAATATCTTTTCGTTTCAAAATCACCATTGCGCGATCTGGTTTTTGCTGCATAACATGCGAATTTTTCGGAGTAAAAGCCATGGCAAGTGCCGGTACCCCATCCGAAACCAGATTGATATACAGAAGCTGAATGGGAAGGAGTAATGGAGGGAACCCAAGAAGTAATCCAATAACAATAGCTAAGCCTTCTGATAAATTTCCCGTCAGCAAATATTTGATCGAGTTTTTCAAACGAACCACAATATTCCTCCCCTCTTCCACTGCGTTTACAATGGTCGCAAAATTATCGTCAAGAATGACCATATCCGCAACCTCTCGTGCGACATCAGTCCCGACTTTACCCATTGCTACCCCAACATTTGCTTGCTTGAGCGCAACTGCATCATTGACGCCATCGCCGGTCACCGTCACAATCTCGCCAAGTTTTTGATACAAAGAAACAATCCGACTCTTGTGGAATGGTGTTGTACGAGCAAATATTTTTGTATTCGGTAGGAGACGCATCAATTCCTCATCCGAATAGGCGTCTATCTGCTCTCCTTTAAGAATAGCGTCGCCCACTTTTAATAGCCCAGCTGCAGTACCTATTGCTTCGGCTGTATTTTCATTGTCTCCGGTGATCATGACTACGGTTATTCCCGCGTTATGTGCCCGTCGTATAGCATCTTTTGCCTCGGGACGAAGTGGATCATGAATAGCTACGAGACCCAAAAATACTTGGTTTCTTTGTTTGTGGATATCAGACTCTCCCTTCATATATGACATAGCTAAGACTCGAAAACCGGCCTTTGCCCACTCATTACTCAATGCGTGTACATCTTCTTTCATTTGTGTCGTAAAAATCGATTCCGTTTGACCCGATAAAATATGAGAAGATATTTCCAGTATCGCATGAGGTGCACCTTTTGAGTATGTATAGGTAACATGTTCTTTTTCAACCACCACGGTCATACGTTTGGTTACCGCATCAAAAGATTGTTCGTCAAGTACGGCAAATTCTTTTCGAACAAAATCAACTTCAATGCCAAGCTTTTTAGCAAGCATCAGCAGGGCTCCCTCTGTGGGGTCGCCGAGAACATCAAATGCACGTCCGTGATCGTGTACCTCAACGAGTGAAGCTGTTGAGCAAAGTATGCCATCATAGATCATCTGAGACAATGCGGCATGCCCTAAATGATCCGATCGCATCAAATCGGAAACCTCATATTCAGCCTCATCAAACCACACCTTTTTTACATCCATCTTGTTTTCGGTCAGCGTTCCCGTCTTGTCTGTTGCAATAAGAGTTGTATTTCCCAGTGCTTCAATTGCAGCAAGCTTTCGAATGACCGCATTTCGTTTTGCCATATGCTTTACCCCGATTGAAAGAATTACCGTCATGACCGCAGGAAGACTCTCAGGGACAACGGCAACAGCAAGTGAGATTGCCAGGAGAAATGAAGGAAACGTACCATGCCCTTGCAGCGCCGAAAGAACAAAAACAAACAGGGATATAATAATTCCGGCAAGACCTACGATCTCAGTAAGATGAGCAAGTTTTTTTTGAAGTGGCGTTTGAGAATGTTCAACGGTTGATAGTTCGGCCGCAATCATCCCAAATTTCGTTTTCATACCAATCTGCGTGATAATAGCTTGCGCTCGCCCTTTGGCAACAATGGTACCCATGTACAGCATGTCATCTTTACTTTTCACGACCGAAAAAGATTCTCCTGTGAGAGATGCTTCATTTATCTCAAGATTGTGAGCTTCGACGATTTTTGCATCCGCAGGGATCTTTACACCCTCCTCAACTATGATGAGGTCTCCAGGAACCAACTGCTTACTATCAATTTCCTGCTCTTTTCCATCACGAATAACTCTGATTGAACTTACTGACAACTGATTGAGCGCCGCAACTGCCTGATCCGCCTTAAACTCTTGAAACATTCCAAACCCCGCATTGATCAAAATAATAATCAAAATCAATGACCCATCAAGAATTTCTCCAATCGCAAACGACAGAATCGCAGCAATCAATAGAAGAATAATCAAGAAGCTTGAAATCTGAGCGATAAATTTTTTGATCCACGAAATCCTTCGCGTATTTTCAATTATGTTTCGTCCGTATTCTTTCTGTAGTTTATGCGCTTCAACGGTCGTAATTCCTTTGGACATGTGTATTAAATAAATCGTTAACCGCTATCATTTCGAATGTTTCAGCTCTTTGAGAGCTTTCATCATTATGTTAAGGATGTCTTCGATCATTCCAAGGGCTTCGTCGTAGGTAATTCGCTTGAGATTATGTGGATAATAATGAATCACTTGATTTCTTCCTTCGTTCCAAATATGCCACATCTCCTGAGCAAGATCATCGGTTGTTTGTTGTCGGATTTTTGCATAGATCGACTTTTCAGCAAGCCGTCCAATCATATGGGGAGAAAGGTATTTTCCCACACGAAAATGATCTGAAATATAATCGATGTGTGAAATAAATCCAATATCCAAAAAGAGTTGTTTTAAATACCCCTCGTATGCTTTTGAATACGGGAACACAATGAATGAATAATCTTTGAATCGATGAGGTTTGATAATATCAATAAGATATTTGCCTTCTAAAATGAGATCTTTCTGTGTGACCGAAAGATACTGCCATATTTCATCTTTTTGAATCAAGGTAAGCATATATTCATCATATCATTCCATCTCACTTCCCAACTTGGTAATTCACAGGTATAATACACATATGATCAATCGTATTGTCAGATCAAAGCATTTTCACAGATTCGGCGAAATGCTTGTCCCATTTCTTACGTGGGCAATTATTCTCCTCCCCTTGTGGCTTTCTCCATTCCATCCGGCAATTGTGGCTTATTTTATCATTGCATTTGATCTTTATTTTCTTATTAAATCGGTGATTACTGCATATTATGCAACATTGTCATACTCATTGATTAGATCTTTTCAAAATGCTTCGTTTGATAAAAATATCAAAATGATTAAAGAAGCTAAAAAGCTACAACATTTTGTAATCATTCCAAACTACAAGGAGCCATTTCATAAGATTAATGCAACAATTGAGGCCATAACAAAGAGCGATTATCCATATAAAACAATCCATTTAGTACTTGCATTTGAAAAACGAGAAAAAGAAGCACAAGAAAAAGAACAAAAGTTAAGAAGTCGTTGGAGTGATTATTTCAAAGATATTTTGAGTACGTATCATGTTCTTGTAGACGGGGAAGTGCCAGGAAAAGCAAGCAACCAAACACATGCTGCGCGTATTGTAGAACAATACTGTATTGAGCATGGGTTCAATTTCAAACAAACTATTATCACGATTTGTGATGCGGATAGCATGCTTCCAAAGAACTTCTTCTCGTACCTCGTATATGAATTTCTCAACGATGCGGAACGCAACTTTCATTTCTACTGGGCTCCGGTTCTTTTATACAACAATTTTTGGCAACTTCCTTTTTTTGTACGGATGCAGGCGACACTATCATCCATATTACGTTTGGCATTTTTGTCTCAAAAAAATCAACTCATCCATATTTCGACCTATTCAACAAACCTCTGGATGCTCGAGGAGATTGATTATTGGGATGTTGATATTATTCCGGAAGATTGGCATGTATATTATCAAGCGTTTTTCAAATTCGGAGAGCGGGTTAAAACTCTCCCTCTTTACACGATCGTGAATGGTGATGCAGTATATTCTGGAACCACTATGAAAACATTTACGAATCGATATGAACAAGAAAAGCGTTGGGCATGGGGAGTTACCGATATTTCCTACTACTGGAACAATATGTTTATTGCACCTCATATTCCCTGGAGCGTAAAAGCACGACGGTTTTTCTACCTTGTTGAAACACATTTATTGTGGCCAACGTCATTTTTTGTTCTCACGGTTAGTGGATGGATTCCCCCTCTGGTGAACCCTACCTTCAAACGCACCGTACTTGGATTTATCCTCCCTCGATTGACCGGCTTTATTCTCACCCTTGCTACTGCCATGTTGATTTTGTATATTTATCTTGATTTCAAACTCAGACATGAACTCAAACAAAAAACGAAGCTCGTCAATCTCCCCCTCTTTATGGTTCAGTGGTACCTCCTTCCCGTCGTATCACTCGTTCTCTCCTCACTCCCCGCGCTTGATGCGCACACACGACTGTTATTTGGTAAAAAAATTACGTATAAAGTTACTGAGAAAGTGTGAGAGATTTGAAATTAACTCTGTCATCCTCGCGCATGCGGGGATCCATGGATTCCCGATCGGGTCGGGAATGGCAATGAATACCTTTAGAAATTAGCTCAATTGAGACATGAACTTTCTTTTTACGAAAACACCTCTCGCCTTCTTTGTGCAAAACCTCTGGCGCGATGAGGCGTTTACGTTTCTCTTATCCGAACAAAGTATTGGGAAAATATTACAAACGACCGCTGCAGATTTCAACCCTCCGCTCTACTATATATTCATGCATTACTGGATGCTTATTTTTGGATCATCTGAGATTGCGATGCGCTCCGTATCAGTCTTTTTTTATGTTCTGACCATATTTTTCATGTTCGAAATCATGGTATTGGTTTTCAAAATTTCTTTTAAGCGAGCTCTTGTATATTTCATGCTCATTATTGCAAATCCCGTGCTTCTGACTTATGCATTTGAAGCACGAATGTACATGATGGGTGCATTTTTTGTAACACTTTCATATTTTGCTCTTTGGACCGGAAGAAAGAAATTATACATCTTCGCGGTAGTTTTGGCGTTGCACACTCACTATTTTACAATTCTCGTATTTTTAGCTCAAATGGTCTCAGAAGTCATTCGAATTCTTAAATCCAACCATCGCTCTTCAAAATTATCTAACCTTGGGCTCAGGATGGGAATCATAGCTATCTGTTTTATTCCCTGGATTCTCTTTTTTCTTTCTTACCACAAACTGGGCGGGACCCAAGAATTTTGGATCATCAAACCACCGGAACATGACATTTGGTATCTGCCACTCGTTCTCTTTACCGGATATCAGCGAGTGTTTGGTGAGTATTATCATGATCAAGCCGAACACACTTCGTTTCATATCATTCTCAATATTTTGATTTGGGGAATAATGCTTCTTCCATGGACATGGATAGTGTTGAGTAGAAAAATAGTGTGCTCGATTAATTATCATCTTCCCCTTGTTCTCTGGGCATTATTCCCCCCTATTGCCCTCTACGTCATTTCTCAATATTTCACACCGGTCTACCACCCGCGGTATTTTATGTTCTCCGTTGTTGGAGTGCTTTTATACATGATTCAAATAATAGAGACCGCGTTTCCCGCACAAAAAACTACTTCCGGGAAAAATCACTTGATGATGATAGTCGTCGTCAGTTTATTTCTGATCACATCCCAGTACAACAAGTTGAATCAAAAATACAACGCAAAACGAACTATTTCTCCTCTGTTTCAGGAAATTAACCGCTCAATGAGAGAGGGAGACAAAGTATATCTTACGAGCGAACTAGATTATTTTCTGGCAAAGTATTATATGAAGAACGATGCAATATTCATATTTGGCATTCCGTATGCGGAAATTCATGAGTATGTTGGCAAGGTGTTGATTCCCCCTGGTAGCTGCATATCCTCCGGAATCCCAACATACCCTGCTCGCGCATTTTTTGTGTACTACGATCGATATGTGGTTCGGTCAGAGATGTAATATTATTCTTCTCTCATTCTCTTGAGAAATACCATACCTGTTGCCGTAAATAATACCGCTCCTAAAATATAGAGAATATATGTAAAGGGAAATACCACATATGAAACATTTGAAATTTGAGTACTTGCTGAGGTTCCCATTTTTACAACTGCTTGAGCGGTAAAGGCCCCAATGAGTGGCGCTCGAATGGTCGCCGTATTACTTCTATTTAATGATTGAGGACTCAACATAATTTTAGTTGAATCCGAAAGGAGAAAAGTCGGCGCAAGTTCTATTAATTGTGCATTTGATCCAACCAATGTCGAACGTACAGAAATCGTACCTTTTGCTTGAAAATAATTCATGCCCGTATTTGCAACGCTCAATACAATCGGAATATCTGCAAAACTGTCAAAAACTCGATATTCGGTATTTGCCAAAATAACTGAATGAGTTGATTTTACTCCAAATTGAGCGATACTCCCCGTTTGATTAATTGATCCATCGGAACTGACACTCAAGTATATAATTGATCCAACTCCTCCTTGTAAAAAAATAGTGCTTGTATCCACAAATCCTTTATTTTGTTCTGTTTGTCCAACAACCGCAAAATAATAGTCGCCTTCTTTCATATTCTCTGGAACTCGAACCGCAATTTCATAGGTGATGGCCTCACTCGTATTCATGAAGAATGGCTCTTGAAGTGAATGCAGTGAGTTATTGAGATAAAATTGGATTTTTTCTGGATTGTCTGAGTAGTGAGGAATAATATCATACGATCCCTGAGAATCTTTTACGGAGAGTGTGTATATTTGAAGCTCCATGACAGACGGATCGCCGACATTCGTGAGAGTATAAGGCAGAATCGCCGTTGACCCCGGCTTTGCCATTACTTCATGAGATTGCGGAGATTGGGTGAAAGAGAATTGAGCGGCATGAACATCTGGGATAAAAAATAATGAGATGAGAATGAATATTAAAAAAATACGACTCATATGAGATATTGTACGATATAACGGACCGTTAATGATAAACTCTTGACATATCCTATAGTATTTGATAGAATATTGTCAGAGTTGAGATACATTCTCCTCGAATTTGATTCGAGAAAGAAGGTATCGTCAACGATGCACATTATCACACACGGGAGGATTCCATGGAACTGGCAAAATGGATCTCTGAGAATGTTTTTCTTGGAGATTTTTTAGTATGGGACTTAATAATTTTTGGGTTCTTCTGCAGCATTCGTGCTGCCGTGGGAGTAGTCCGAAAAAGATCACAAAGATCAAAAAGATCAAAGTAGTCTCACTAAACTGTCACCCACTCTCTCTACCCGTGTGTGACAGACTTTAAGGCATATGATCAATATGTTTTGAAGTCTGTCATGAAAGATATTGATGAATCAATCATGAATCTTCCACGGTATTTTTTCTGATATCATACTACTATGCTAGATGCTTTATCAGACTCGACTGCTTCAAACAAAAGTATTGCAGAAGGAAGTCCCACACATGGCCTTGTGCAAACTCCAAAACCTGAAATACTTTCCAGAGAAACCAATCAAGTAAAACTTGTCAATACACTGAATCCTGAGCCATTTATCGACACGGATGGAGAAATAAATACGGCTTTTACCTTAAACGTGCGAAATAATCATCCTGTTAAAGTAGTTTTTTTTGACCATAAACGAATGCCATCATTTTCTGACGATCTTGCCAAGGGAAAAACTACTACAATATATGGCAATAAACCAAAGGATATATCTCAAGAACTATGGGATAATCACCTTCAAGAAATTCGCCTCAAATCCGCTAGGTCTGGTGCGTACCCTGCATTTGAAACAGAGGCTATCCAAAATGGTGAAGCTCTGTTCTTCGTTGCCGACGATCCTACAAGTATATTGGATTTTTGTATTCGCTTGGGTATCGACGGTTCTGCTGAGCAAATAGAAGAAATAAGATCAAATAATGATACTCAGACTATCATCAGTGGGCTCATGTCTGCACTTTATAGCACAGAAGGTCAGATACCAAATCAACACCTTGCGCTTCTCGCATCGTATATTCGAGGAGATGACAGTTCTAACAAAATAAGAGAACTGTTATCAGGAAACTGTCCAATCAGCCTGATTCACCCTGATGGTAATTCAATAGATGCCATCCTATTAGATCGTCAAAGCCTCGTTGCCAGTGGAGCCTGCCCAAAAGCATTGTCACGACTTGCATTTGTAGGTAAGGATTTATTATCAACATCTGTACAAACAAGAGTTGAAAAACAGTTAATAGACTTTTCATTCAAGTTACAAAGAGAACAATCACATTTAGGAGTTTCTGCAAGTAAAATCGCAGAAACAAAATGGAAAAGAGCCAAAGTAGCAGGTCTTCCTATCGTAGATATCGAGGTTGTAGATGGTGAAACAATTACAATGCCCGACGTCACGAAAGGTGGTAAATTAAAAATCTACGGTAAAGGAGCAATGAAAGGACTTGACAGTCAACAACAATTACTTGTCCAAGAGCAAGCAGAAGTTCTTGTTCAAAAGGCATCAGAAAATGGCATTCTTCTTCCTCACGATGACCCCTTTGTTGCTATTGTCGATTCCGAAACTGGAGACGTCAGACTGTTACTACTTGATTTTATCACTCTGGGAGTGGACAATGAATCTTATATTTTCACTTTAACTGGTAGTGATATCCTTAAAGAAAATCAAAGTCTTGCATCAAAAGCTCTCAGATTTATGTATTAATTCCATTACTCCGGTAGTGCAATCAGTTTCACTACACCCTGAAAATTTCCCTCTGACTGATTTTTTGGCGTATGTACTTTCAATTTCATATTTATTTTTGATCGCGATATAGCAAGTGGTGTTATTAATCCTACCGATTCCCCTGAAAATGGCCGATAGGTATTTCCACCGTCAACGGAATACCCCCAACCATAGATATCCTCAGATTTCCATGGTTTAGCGCTACGAACTGAACATCCGTCATCACAGTTTGTTGGTTCAATGGTTTGATCGCCCACCGAGTGAAATGATGATATTAATGTATTGAGTATCTGGTATTGAGTTCCCATATCTGATTTTACCTGCATTTCTATCGATTCGACAAATGATCCACCCTCTGAAAGATCAGTAAATGATACGTCCGTACGATCAATGTGAAAATAAAACTCTGCTGGTTTTTTGCTTGATGACAAGATTGAATATCCCTGATTTTCAAGCTCGGCCAAATGATCAGGGGATATCTTCGGTTTAAGTTGGGCTTCATCTGTTGGTTCAATTTGTTGAAGTTCAAGAAAGAATTCTTGAGCATGAGCAGATATCGTCAAAAGACAGAACGACAGAATTAATAGAGGAGTTAATCTATACATCTTCATATAATACTATTCAAGCGAGCGCAGATATCTATTTTCATGCGATTCGGGGTAGGGGCCCCGCTTAGCATTGAAAATATGGTATCAAGCGAGCAAACAATAATAGTAACAGTATAACAATCTCCCCATGAAAGAATGAGATGATTATATACTTTGAAGATCCACTTGAAGTGCAGGTGACATGGTTGTTTTGATGTATACCTTGCTTATTTTCTTTATACCAACTGCATCAATAAAGCTCTTTACATTCTCATGCACCTGTTCTGGCTTCAAAGAAATTTTTCCGATCATCTGATGAATAAGGGGAAACTTTGCTTCAGACTTCCATCGAATTGAGCCCTTTTGAAATTTCTCCGCAAGTTTTTCTGGTTCTGGTCCAATGGTACCTGCTTTTGGATTTGGCATCAATCCCTTTGGTCCAAGCACTTTTGCAAACTTTGCAAGTTTACTCATATAGGATGGGTGCGCGATCAAAATATCAAATTCAATTACTCCATTTTCAATCTGAGCAAGAACTGCATCATCCACGATCGCAACTTTTACAGATCGTCCTGTTCCATGAGGCAGTGTTACTTCTCCCCGCAAACCAGATTCAGTAATATTTAAATGAAGTTCAACTGATTCATCAAATGATGCATAAGTCAACTTCTTGAGAAGGGCGATTGCTTCATTGAGTGGATAAATTTTTCCGGATTCGACTTGTTTTTTTGCTTTCAGATATTTGCTTCCATGCTTCTTTGGCTCACGTTCGGTTTTTTTAGTCATTTTCTTCTTTTTAGCTTTTTTCTCATCATCTGAGCTTTCCTGAGCATTTTCTTCCACTACAGCTCCTTCATCTGTTTTACTAGCAACTTCTTCTTTCATTTCCTGAGCTTTTTTTCGTGCGGCACGTTCTTTAGCTTTTTGTTTTTGCTCTTCTTCAACGTCTGTATCTCCGATGATGCGCGTTCTGATTTTTCCCATATTATTAAAATTTTCAGCCGAAGGCTGATCCGCCTATGGCGGAAAAATTATCTAATTACTCTGTCTCCACTCCCATACTGCGTGCAGTTCCGCAAACGATTGCGGATGCAGCGAGCACATTGTCAGTATTTAAGTCCTCAAGTTTTTCTTTTGCAATCGCTTCAATTTGTACCTTTGTAAGCTTTCCTACTTTAACGGTATTTGGTTGTCCTGATCCTTTTTCAATTTTCAAAGCTTTCTTGATCATAGCTGCAATTGGCGGAAGTTTTGTGATAAAACTATAACTACGATCTTCGTACACGGTGATCACTGCAGGAATAATATTTCCTTTTTTCTCTGCGGTTTTTGCATTGTATTCTTTGATAAATTCCATGATTGGAATACCATGTTGACCCAAAGCCGGTCCGACTGGCGGCGCGGGAGTTGCTTCACCTGCCGCAAGATTGAGTTTGAAAGATGTTTTGACTACTTTTGCCATATTAAAGTTTTTTCACTTGTAAAAAATCTAATTCTACTGGAGTCTCTCGATCAAAAATGGAAACCAATACTCGAAGCTTACCTTTTTCATCATCTATCTCATCAACAGAGCCCAAAAAGTCTGCAAATGGTCCTTCGGTAATCTTGACCGCTTCTCCAACAGAAAAAGCAGCTTTGAATTTTGGTTGATCTTGTTGAACAAAGCGCATAATAGCACTTACCTCTTTATCTGATATTGGCGTTGGCTTTGTGCCGGCGCCGATAAATCCTGTCACGCCTTCGGTCGTTCGAACCACGAGCCATGACTGATCATTCAAAGTCATTTGGACAAATATGTATCCAGGAAAGACCTTTTCCTTTTGATTTGTTTTCTTTCCTTTTTTTATGACTACAACCTCACGTGTTGGGACAATAATACTAAAAATCTTGTCCTCAACTCCCAAACTCTGTACTCTTTGTTCGAGGTTGTTTTTAACTCGATTTTCATGTCCCGTTTGCGAATGAAGGACATACCATTTACCTTTTGGCTGAGCAGGCTCTTCTTCTTTTGAATCTGATGTTTTGAGATCAGCTTGTTCTCCTGATTCCTCAACTTTCTCTTCAACTTCTTCTATTATTTTTGTTTTGTCTTTTTTCTTTGACATAATATGCATTAATATGTTGGAAGGACTTTTTTCAACAATAAACGCTCTATCGCGTATGATTTAGATCTACAGAAAGATCTCATTATTGATATTACTTCGTGAGAAGTTCGAGTCCTTTCGCCAACAGGAAATCAATTATACCGATATAGAGACCAATAATCAAGGAGATCATAATAACTATGATGGTCAACCGAATTGTTTTTTCTCGCGTCGGCCAGGTAACTTTTTTGAGTTCGTTAAATAAATCAAATGCCACCAACTTCGGTTTTGTATCTGCCATGACAGACAGTATACAACACATACTTGTCGCTGTGAATATGAATTTGACAGATCTTTTGACAAGAATTCATATATATGTTATGTTTTTACATATAACTACATGGAGTTCATACAAAGAGTTTCTGCCGACTCGGTATATCGATTCTTTAAGCTTCATCCCATTGAAATCACACTCATTTTTTTGGCTTCAATTATCACTATATGGTCAACAGTTCTGCAACTTCAAAATAAGGAAGCCCCACTCATCACTCCTCAAAAGCAATCACCCATCACCCCCGCTTCTGATCCCATCAAGAGCATGATTTTTGTCGAAGTATCTGGTGCGATTATTGAGCCTGATGTTTATGAGGTTTCTCCCGGTGCACGCCTCAAAGATGTGATTGAACGTGCAGGTGGACTTTCTGCCGCGGCAGATTCACTCTATGTTGCACGAAATTACAATCTTGCAAAATTTGTGAAAAATCAAAAAAAAATATATATCCCATATACGTGGGATATCATAAATGGAACGTTCGTTGAACAAAAGCGAATTCTTGAGTACCTTCAACCACTCTACTCAACAAACTCATCAACTGCCCTGTCAACGGTAAAAGAGCCAGCGCCACAAAGCTCGTTATTAACCATTTCAATTAATGAATCCTCAAAAGAAGAGCTTGAGACACTTTCCGGAGTTGGACCGGTCACGGCTCAAAAAATCATTGATAATCGACCATACCTTACTTTGGATGAGTTGATCTCAAAGAAAGTCATAAACAGTGCAACTTTTGAAAAGATAAAAAATAATATTAATTTATGATTCATGGAAGTCCTTACCTCATTTATTAACTCGTATTTTCATGAACCTCATGCATCACTTCTCAATGGAATTTTGCTCGGCCGTCCATTATTTGTAACCAACACCTTTTACAACCAACTGAAAGACGTGGGTTTAATCCATATAGTAGTCCTTTCCGGCATGAATATCACATTATTATCTGCGATCATAATGAATACGATCGTAGTTTATGTTGGTCGAAAAATAGCATCATTGATCACGATCGTGATCATCATTGCATTTGTTGTATTTGTTGGAGCAGAAGCGCCGATTGTGCGCGCTGCTATGATGGGGATCTTGTCGCTCATCGGACTTCTCTATGGCAGACGTACCATTGCACTGTATCTTTTGTTTCTTTCCGCGATCATTATGGTCTGCTTTAACAGGGAATGGATTTCTAGTATTTCATTTCAGCTATCGTTTGCCGCAACACTGGGAATCATACTCTTTGGATCTATGGAACAAAAGAATATAAGAGATCTCCCTTCGGGAAGGGAGTACCCCGAAGGGGGGAGGGATGTAAAAAAGCAAAAACATCCCCCGCCCGATGGGCGATCCCCCTTCTTAAGGGGGATCTCTACTTACCTTCTCGAGGAACTTCGTATCTCACTTGCAGCACAAGTATTTACTCTCCCAATCATTTTCTGGTATTTCAGACAAATATCTTTTATAGCACCCCTTGCAAATATACTTGTCGCATGGCTCATAGCGCCGATCATGATTCTGGGAATCCTCATGATCGTGCTTGGTCTGATATCTTGGCAGTTTGGATTTGTTTTTTCCTGGCTTTTGTATCCGCCACTGAGCTTTATCGTCTGGGTTGTGGAAAATTTGGCACACATCCCTCTTGCTTCGATTACATTATGATGTATCTACTTCTATCCACAAGCACCTAATAATATCAATTCACTATCCACCAGTTCACGTTCGTGTCTTTTGTCACAGGTTCACTTGTGTAAATTTTGATTTTGTTTGTACTCGTGACCTCATAGGTAAAGATACTTATTGAGTTTTCTGCAGTGACAAAGACCAGTGAATCAGGCGTCAAAGCAGTGGTTTCAACCATGATCTCGCTTTCTGCATCTGGGATCGTGACTTTCCCCGCACTTGCCCCTGCTATATCCGAGATGTCTACATTGTATTTCTTTGTGGTGATTGTCCCCTTGACTTTGATATCTCCTGTGTTTGTCATTATCATCTTCCCTCCAAATGCCTCGATATCGCCTGCACCTATCTCAGACTGTAACTTGAGACTTGAGCCAAGGGCATTTATAGAGCTGTCGATACTTCCGATCTTTAAAATGCCGACCGTGAGATCTCCTGCGATACCAAGATCTGAGAGTACGGTTTTTCCTAGTACCGTAAGGTCACTTTCGGCGATGAGTTTTTTGTCAAAGATGATTTCTTGATCGGTGATCTTGCGGGCGATAGTCGCTGACTCCGAAGCTATTCCAAGGACTGCCGAACCACTGCTGTCTTTGCCAAAAAACTGCTCGAGAACGGTCCCTCGGTCGGTTTGTGTAACAAGTGCTGCTGAGGCTGAAGCTTGTTCGAGTGAATTTAACCTATCTTCGATTGTATTCATCCGGTCGTCAAGCTCAATATCGTGTGCTGATAGGGTTGCAATATAAAACTCGCTTGTTGTTGTCCGTAAGGAGATACTTGCGGCATCTGCAGCCAAATCATCAATGATGCTTCCTGTCAGATCTCCTGATTCACTAATTGAAAGATCGATTTCATTTTTGATATTATTTAGTGTGTTTGAATGTGAGTCAAGAATTGTTTGTTGTTCTTTCAAGGCTCCGAGTAAAAGTACGGGAAGTTTATCGTAATGTACCCCGTAATATGTCTCACTTGATCCTTCTTTAGTAAATGCAAAGGTGAGTTCCGACAGGAGGGGGAGTACTTCTTGGGACATCAACCCTAGTTTTAGTTTACTTCCATCTTCCTGATCTAGGTCATTATACTTGTATGTATTGAGTTGCTTTACAATATCCAGTGATCCGGTAAGAGGAGTAATATTCTTTTTTAATCTTTGATCTGATGTAATCAAAGCAATACTATTTGTTGCAGTGTCTTGATAGGCGGCAACATCTCCATCAGCGGTCCACGTATTCATGCGAATTCTTCCATTGACTTCAAGTTTTTGTGAAGGACCAGTGGTACCTATTCCTACATTTCCATTATCTAGTATTGCAAACTTATGTGCGTTGGCACTATCTTGGGTAAGAAATGAAAATCCTGTGGTTGTTCCTGCTCCTCTGATGTTGAGTGTTCCTATGGGACCAGTGGTACCTATTCCTACATTTCCATTATCTAGTATTGCAAACTTATGTGCGCTGGCACTATCTTGGGTAAGAAATGAAAATCCTGTGGTTGTTCCTGCTCCTTGTATGTTGAGTACTCCTATGGGATTGGTAGTACCTATTCCTACAAATTTTGTTCCTGGCATAAGAGCAAGATCAGCACTTGCTGCAGTAATGATTTGATTGGTGGTAGTTGCACCGGAAAATGTGATTCCTGCACCTGCTCCTGAGAGGGTCAGAGCAGTGGTTGTGGCAGAAGTATTGGTAAGTACGCCGCTCATGCCAAGAGTAGTAACTCCAGATATAGCTCCACCACTGGTTACATCAAAGGCAGAAGAGTCAACTGAGAATGCTCCTGCTCCTGAGAAAGCAATCGTTCCGGTAGAGGCAAAGCCAGTAAAGCCTGAGCCAACTCCTGCTCCGGTAATATCCCATACATTTGAATCTATCGTAACATTGTCTCCATTATCACCAAGAGTTACTACTCCATTGGCATCAAATGTTCCATTGGAGGTTAAGGTAGAAGAGATATCAAGAGTACCTGTTATGTTGGTATTCCCATTAACATTGAGTTTAAAGGCACCAGGACCAGTGGTACCTATTCCTACATTTCCATT
>CAYVKV010000010.1:0-8399 GCA_964452355.1 uncultured Gammaproteobacteria bacterium
TTTTCATACCGTTTCCTATCTGAAAAGTGTATACCATGTGCTGACCTCCCTACAACGCACATGCGTTTCTATCTTGCAAATACCTTGTATTCCGATTATAATTACATCGCCCCGTTGATGACAGACCATACTTCGCCAATGAAGTATTTTGTCGATGCGGGGTATGTTGATATTTTTATTATATTTTCAATTTGATTAACAGGCGACCGAATAGGCGATTTTTTAACAACAGCTCGAACAGATCAGGTAAGTATTACCATCTGAATTTTCGAATTCAAGCTGAAGAACTTCGTGTCATTGACTCGAAAGGTGAACTTGTCGGAGTGATGTCAAAGCAAGACGCGCTTGACAGAGCTCAAGCTGAGGGTCTTGATCTTGTTCTTATCGCACAAAACGCGAAACCACCGGTTGCAAAAATAACGGATTTTAAGAAATTTTTGTATCAAGAAGAAAAGAAACTGAAGGATGCAAAAAAAGGTGCAAAGAAGAGTGATGTAAAAGATATTCAGCTTTCACTCTTTATTAGTGAGCATGATAAAGAACGATTTATCAACAAAACTAAAGAATTTTTGAAAGATGGTCATCAAGTCCGTTTGAATTTAACATTGAAAGGAAGAGAGATCGTTAAAAAGAACATGGCAATCGATTTTATGAAGGATTACATTGGAAAGCTTGAAGATGTAAATGTCTCAAAAGAACCACGAGTTGAAGGTCGGGTTGTCCGCGCGGTAGTTTCCAGAAAGAAATAATATGACAAAGAATAAACAAAAAACACACAAAGGAGCTTCAAAACGATTTAAATTAACTGGAACGGGTAAAGTATTACATCGTTCACAAAAAATTCGTCACTTGAAAGTGAAAAAATCAAAACGTAAACAACGTGCACTCAACCTTGATAAAGCTGTAGAGGGTCGCATGAAGACAAAGATTAAAAAATTACTTGGAAAGGCTTAAATTATGGTACGTATTAGCGCAGGTCCCGCATCACGAAACAAACATAGAAAAGTATTAAAACTCGCAAAAGGATATTGGATGTCTCGAAGCACTCAATTTAAGAAAGCACAAGAGGCGGTACTTCATGCAGGTCAATATGCATTTGCAGGAAGAAAACTTCACAAACGAGACATGAGACGGCTTTGGATCACGCGCATTGGTGCCGCTTTGAAAGAAAATGGAATGAAATACAATATATTCATTCATAAACTTCAAGAAAAGAAACTTGGCGTTGATCGAAAAATTCTTGCCAATCTTGCTTTAGATTTTCCAAAGGTTTTTGATACACTCGCTAAAGAAATCAATAAATAAGTAATTATTTATTGTATGTTTCACGCGTGTTTTGATATACTCTTTCATGATGTCACCGAATAATGCACTTCACACATTTCAAGAAGATCTTAAAACCGTCACTTCCCTTGAAAGTTTAACTGCCCTTGAAGCTCAATACCTTGGTAAAAATGGCGTTCTCAATGCGGCGCTTAAATCAATGAAAGACCTTGACCCGGAAGCACGAAAAGCACTTGGTCAGGAAATCAATCTGGTTAAAAACAACATTGTCGAACAGATTTCAGTAAAAAAAGGTGAACTTAACTCCGCAGTTGATGAAAGTAAAAACGTTGATGTAACACTTCCCGGGAAAAAATATGAGACAGGAAGTCTTCATTTGGTAACCTATGCAATAGAGGAAATTAGCGCAATCTTTGAGCGGATCGGATTTATCCGAATGTCATACCCTGAAATAGAATGGGAATGGTTTTCTTTTGAAGCGCTCAATATGCCTGCAGATCATCCGGCACGAGATGATTTTGAAACTTTTTTTATCGATTCCCCAGCTCACCAGAAATATGGAAAAATGGTATTGACCCCACACACCTCTTCGGGACAAATTCGAGAGATGCTCCGTCTGGGCAAACCCCCAATCAGAATGATTAATATCGCCAAAACCTATCGACCCAACTGGGATGCATCACATGTCCCGATGTTTCATCAATTTGAAGGATTATGTATTGATAAGAAAATTAACATTACCCATCTCAAAGGTACGATTGATTACTTTGCAAAAGAATTCTTTGGTGAAGATCGGGAAACGAGACTTCGACCCTTTCACTTCCAGTTTACCGAACCTTCGTTTGAAGTGGATATCACCTGTGATCTGTGCAAAGGAACGGGGAAAATTAAGGGCGAAAAATGTAAGCTCTGCAAACAAGGATGGCTTGAACTTGGAGGAACTGGAATGGTACACCCGAATGTATTGACGGCCGGAGGAATTGACCCGAAAGAATACACCGGCTGGGCATTTGGATTTGGTGTCGAACGGGTCATGATGATGAAGCCCGGAGTTGGACTTAATAATATGAGAGCGCTGTACGATGGCGACATCAGAGTTTTGGAACAATTTTAATATGAATATAAAAATCACCTACGACTGGCTCTTGGAGTATCTTGACACAGATGCTGACCCGTATGAAATGCAGAAATTTCTCTCCCTCTGTGGGCCTTCCATCGAAACAGTAGAAAAAATTGGGGAGGATTATGTTTTTGATATTGAGATCACGTCAAATAGGATCGATATGGCAAGTGTCTTTGGCGTTGCTCAAGAAGCACAAGCAATACTTCCGATGTTTGGGAAAAAAGCAAAATTGAAGGTTAATCCCCTTAAGAAGTATTCTTTTGAGAATCTAAAGGCAATGCCCACAAAAACACATTCATTGTCAGTTCAGATTGAAGATCCTACACTTGTTTCAAGATTTACCGCAATTGTGTTCGATGAGGTAGTATTATCGCAGTCTCCGGAAAAAATTTCTAAACGGCTGCAACTTTCCGGAGTAAAGTCAATCAACAATGTCGTAGATATCTCAAACTACCTCATGCTTTCACTTGGTCAACCGGTACATATGTTTGATTTTGACCAGATAAAAGACGGTGTTATGAAGGTCAGAAGAAGTGTGAAAGGTGAGAAGCTGACAACACTTGATGCAAAGGAATTAACCCTCCCCGGTGATGACATCGTGATTGAAGATGGATCAGGGCGGCTTATTGATCTCTGTGGAATTATGGGAGGAGAGAATTCCTCGATAACAAAAGACACAACGCGCATTGTCTTTTTCGTGCAAACGTATGACAAAAAGGCAATCAGAAAAACCTCAATGGTGACCGGTCAAAGAACCCTTGCGGCAACCTATTTTGAGAAAGGTCTTGATCCTGAGCGAGTTGAGCCTACCTTTGCATATGGTATCGAACTTATTCAAGATTTGACAAAGGGAGTGGTACGTTCTGAACTTATTGATATCTATCCGCATAAAAAACAGGAAACTCACGTAAAAGCATATCTTAAAGATATTCAGCGGGTGATTGGCGTTGCATTGGAAGAGGAAAAAGTGACCTCAATTTTGACTGATCTTGGATTTACGGTTAATCGACATGAGGATAGCGAACTTGCCTATCCCGATGGCGTTCATTTTGACGTGACGGTGCCAACGTTTCGCGTTGATGATGTTGCAATCCAAGAAGATATTATTGAAGAGGTGGCACGCGTTTATGGGTATCATAATTTGCCAAATACTATTTCTCCATTGACCTATATCAAACAACCAAAAAATATTTCAAATCTCTATACCGTACTCTATCGATCAAAATACTATCTGAAACACATAGGGCTTCATGAGTTTCTCAATTACTCGATGGTTTCAGGCGAACTCTTACAGTCACTTTATTTCAAGTTATCTGATCACCTCAAAATCGCAAACACCATATCATCAGAAATTGAGTATATGCGAACCTCTCTTCTCCCGTCACTCATCAAAAATATGAAGGAGAATAGTGGGAGAAAAAATCAATTGAAACTATTTGAAATCGCAAAAATTTATGAGCCAAGGACAGGGGAACTTCCCCAAGAACTGCATCGACTGGCAGTTGCCGTAAACACTGATTTTAATGATCTGAAAGGAATCATAACCGCACTCTTTCACGAGCTCAATATACATCATTTCTCAATACAATCAGGAGACCATCACCTGATGGCAAACGCGGCATCAATCTCTTTGGGTGACACAATGATAGGATCATTTGGAGCGCTCCACAAGAAATATGCAGATAAACTCAGTCTCACGGAGCAGATATATATTGCAGAGATTGATTTTGAACCGATTATTGAGAATTATCAAACCATTCATGCGTTCAAAACGCCCCTTCAATATGCGATGGTAAAACTTGATCTTACTCTTATAAAAAAGATGTCGTATCAAAAAATGCATGATGTATCTTTTGCAAACTCAAAGCTCCTACAAAATGTCGAATACGTCAGTTCTTTTGAAAATAAAATTTCATTACGATTTTATTTTTCGTCAAAAACAAAAAACATTACTGAAAAAGAGGCATTGCTTGAGCTTGAACAAATTCGGACTGCCTTAAATTCATGATACAATGACGGTGATGAATGCACCTATCACAACCTTCTTATTCGATCTTGACGGATGTATTGCAGATACCCTTCCCATGTGGCTCAAGAGCTTTCAGCAAACATTTAAGAAGTTTGGTGTTTCTATTTCAAATGAAGAAATTATTACCATTGGTTTTCAAAGAATCCACGAGACAGACTTTCATATCGATAAGAATCTTTTTGTAAAAGAACTGTATGCAAACTATGAAGTAAATTCGATAAACTCGCCACTCCATAGTGGCGCGCTACCGCTCCTTAAAACGCTTAAAAAAAATAACTACCAGACTGCACTCATCACTTCCTCACAACGAAGAGTAGTCAAATTGTTTCTTTCAAAAAATAACTTAGATTCATATTTTGATTGTACGTTTGCGTGGGAAGATACTCAAAATAATAAACCGCATCCCGAACCATTGTTGAAAGCCTTGAAGCGTCTCAATGCAAAACCAGAAACATCGGTCATGATCGGTGATAGCGATGTCGATATCCTTGCGGCAAAAGCAGCACAGGTCATGAGTGTATGGTATCATCCTCCTGCAAACGTGCTGTTTTATAAAAAGGGCGCATTTGATCACCATCATCCGGACATGACCATTCAAAAATTTAGTGATTTATTGTCTTTAATTCAATTCAAGTGATTAAAAACATTGTAACAACCGCTCATTTGAGTTAAAATAAGGGTATGGCAAACTTTGATAAAGCAGAAAATGTCGCTTCTGAAGTATTGCGAGAAAATTTTATATCCAAGCCTCCCGTACCAGTATATGAACTGGCGAGAAACTATGGATATGAAGTAATAGAAACGGAGCTTCCTTCCAATGTTGCAGGACTCGTGGATATTAAAAAAAATATTATTTTCATAAATAAAGCCGACACTGATACACGAAAAGCATTTACCGTTGCCCATGAGCTCGGCCATATCAAACTTCATTCGTCAGAACTTAAAAAAAATCCTGATTTAGGGATTTTATATCGACGACCCTTGGGTGAAAAAGACAGTGATGAAAAAGAGCAGGAAGCGAATTTTTTTGCAGCTTCACTTCTCGTTCCTGAGTCAATGTATGAAAACGTATTGAAACAGTATAAAGATGTATTGCCTGAAAATAAAATTGAGCTTTTGAGCGCACTTTTTGGGGTGTCACCGGAAGTGCTTGGATATAGACTTCACCACTTCCAGTTACATAAATAACATGGCTTCTAAAGACTACGCAAAATTACTTGCGGATATTAAACCGCAAGAAATACAACTTGAAAAATCGAAACCGAGTCTTATAAATGAATACTCCGATGCACTTCAATCACGGAGAGAACAACAATCAACTGAAGTTCAAATACGACTTGATGGTTTAAAAACATATTTTGACATGCGAAGAGTTTGGGGTAGTTTTTTAAAAAACTGTTTGATGGTTATTCTTGGTTTTAATATTTTGTTAGTTATTGCTGTAGGACTTGGCTTGCTGAAATATGATGATGAATGGTTTTTAAGAATAGTATTGACGACAAATCTTGCAGATATTATTGGTTTGGTTTATTTAGTAGTCAAATTTTTGTTCTCGAATCAAGTTGAAGAAAAAGACACAGCGGTACCCCCCCCGTCATCTTCATGAGGTACTAATAATTTTCATTTACCGCTATTTTGACTTCAGATGAAGTGACCTTGTCTTTTTCATTGCGCGCCTCAACTCTGATCGTATGTTTTCCATTTTCAAAATCAAACGTCTCACGGATCTCATCACGGTTTCCTGAAAGATTTTTCTTTTCTACGCCATCTATAAATATCTTCGTCTCACGAATGGGGGAAAGAGAGGTGATTTTTGCATATACTTCAATAGACTTTGAATCAATGCGCTTTTCATTTTCAGGATTTTTTATAGATATCGCAACGTCGTCTGACCGTGCTTCGGATGTTTCGGTCGGGTAGTGGTATTTCCCATCTTCTTGGGCGCGCGCCCACTCGTCAATCGCGTCCTGCCAACGATTCACTCCATCGCCTGAGATGGGATCACTTTCGGTTATGACGATAAATTCTTTTTCTTCATAGTTTCCCGATCGAATCTCAACATCATTGGCGAGTTTGCCGGTTTCTTTTGATATTTTCAAAACTTTATAATAGGGTGAAGTCTCTTTTGGAACCGTATCTTTGACAAAGTACTCAGTTCGCTTTGGATACCCGTCTTTTGGCAAGCCACCAAGATATGCATCAATCTCAACCGCTTCAACGGTATCGGGCTTTTCCATGATGCCATCGCCAAACTCAGCAAGAAGCGCTTGCATGACGTCGTGCCAAATCGGTGACGCGCCGGTCGCGCCTGACGCAATAGCTTGATTCATTTTTGCATTGTCATTGTTTCCCACCCAGACCCCGAGTGCAATATCGGTCGTGAATCCTACCGCCCAGTTGTCACGCTTGTCATCAGTAGTACCACTTTTTACCGCAACCGTTTTACCCGGAATGCGCAGATATGAATTTGCACCAAACGTATCGATCCGCGCATTGTTGTCTGAGAGAATATGTGAAATAATGAAGCTGATTTCTTTTGAAAGCACTTCCTGTACTTTTGCTTCCTTTTGCTCAAAAATCTTTTTATCGTTAAAATCAGTAATCTCTATAACTCCATACGGTTCGACTTTTTTACCTTCATTTGCAAAAACCGAAAATGCTTGCGTCAGATCAAGAAGGGTTGTCTCACCACCGCCAAGTGACGCTGATAATCCAAGATTACTGATGTTTTCGTCAGTTGGCTCAAGGGCATCCAAACCCATCTCATACCCAAGTTGTAAGAAGTCATGAATACCCACCATGGCAAGCATCTTGACCGCCGGGACATTGAGTGAGTTCCCCAATGCAAAACGAAGCTGCACCGGTCCCCGATATTTTCCATCATAATTGACCGGCACATAATCCTCACCAACTACATTTGGAAACACTGTCTTCACATCGGTAATAACACTTGCCGCGGTGTACCCCTTCTTAAGGGCAACCGCATATTCAATAGGTTTTAAGGTAGACCCAGGCTGTCGATTTCCTTGGGAAACGACGTCATACTTTCCGTATTCATCGTTTGAATAATCATATGACCCAACATACACAATGATCTCTCCGGTATCGGGCGCGATCGCCACAAGCGCACCATTTCCGACATTATGTTTTTCAAGTGTTTCAATCTCATCAAAAACAATTTTTTCTGCCTCTTTCTGCAGTTTTACATCCAACGTAGTTTTTATCTTAACGCCTTTGTTCAAAATTCCCGGTCCAAACTGTTTTTCAATTTGGTCTTTAATATAAAAGACAAAGTGTGGGGCGGTAATATTGTTTGTCTGTTTTGAAAATTTCAGCTTCTCAAGCTGAGTCAAGGCCTTCTCCTCAACATCACGATCAATATAACCATCTTCCCGCATCCGCCTCAAAACATCCTTTGTCCGTGATTTCCATGCATCTTTTTTTCCAACAAACGGTGAGTAAATGGACGGCTGCTGAGGAAGACCCGCGAGAAATGCCGCTTCAATAAGTGAGAGATCTTTTGGTTCTTTGTCAAAATATCCTTTTGCAGCTGAACCGACGCCCCAATAACTTCCCCCGTACGGCGCTTCATTTAAATACATCGTGAGAATCTCATCTTTGTCATACTGTTTTTCAACTTGATACGCAAGAATTGCCTCTTTAATTTTTCGCGAGAGACGCCGTTCGGAGGTCAGAAGAACATTTTTAATAAGTTGTTGGGTGATCGTAGATCCTCCTTGAGGATTTCCTAAAAGTGAATTGATACCTGCGCGAATAATACCAAACTCTGAAATCCCTTTGTGTTCGTAAAACCTTTTGTCTTCAATAGACACCGTCGCCTGTTTCATCACTTCGGCAGCAAGGACCTACATGGAATCGAACCATGGTCTGGTGGTTAACAGCCACTCGCTCTACCACTGAGCTACAAGTCCGCTCCCCCACACGGGAAAGGTTTGACGGTTA
>CAYVKV010000010.1:8409-30505 GCA_964452355.1 uncultured Gammaproteobacteria bacterium
TTTTTTTTTTTTTTGAACTCGGTTTTTATCTTCATACATCTCATATATCACTTCGTCATTCCGATCATAAAAAACGGTTGAGTTTTCGCGCGCTTCAGAAAGCTCTCCCGGCTTGGGGAGATCGCGACCATACCATGCAAACACAACCACTGCACCCAGATACCCGACGATAATAAAAGCAATAATTCCCACCACGCCATACAGCAAAAGCTTTTGTTTATTGAGTCGAGGAAAGCGCCTTTTTCGGCGATGTTGCGGTACGTATGCCATCAGATCATTGTAGCATATTGAGGGAGAAGCTGGATTCGTTGGAGATACATTTTGTCAGCTTTTCTGACATTTTTGTCATTCAAAAATATAGTAAATGTAATTACACTATTCTCGAGATGATCAGTCATACTGAAGGCATGTCAAAAGCGCAAAGATTTCAAAAGTAATTCGGAAGTAATTTACCCTTATCTTGGTAAGATGTTCAAGTAATGGAAAATTAGATAAAATGCTTTCATGAGACGAATCCGTAGAAATTCAAAAGAATCAATATTGGAAGCAGAGATCTCTATTTTACCAGGAGCTAACGTCAAAGTAATTTACAAATATCGAGAAATTTATAAACAAGCTCGCACTTTAACAGAGATAACAAGTGTTTCTCTAAATATCAAAATCGGAGATGATTGGGTAACAATTGTGTATTATGATAATACTCATGCTAACATCCTTCATCGACATATCAGAATTGTTTTAAATAATGAGTCCGAGATACCAACAGATGGTTTTATCATGGAAGGAATTCCTAGAGACCTTCTCACGTGGGTGATTCATGACTTAACTGAAAATTTTATGAATTACATTGAATCATTTATTGGGAGAAACCCAGAAATTGAAGAGAAGATTGATATCTTTTAACTGTTCTCACCAACTATTTATTTTTATAGGATATGATTTATAATATAAACTCGTTTAATCTAACTATTCCAATCTTTAAAAAATTGAGTTATATTTAATCTATGTCAAATACTGAATATATAAAACTAAAACTAGAATTCGCAAATAAACTTGCAAAATATATTGCAGACCAACCTGAATTATTAGAAAAATTTTCAGGTTATTCTTATGTGATTTACACGAGCAACAAAGAATTCAATAAGAAAAATCCTTTGCTCATAAAAAGTCTAAAAGAAGAAAATAAAAAAATAGTGAAGGCAACCTTCAAAGATACTTCAGATATCTGGTCTTTTATTCCACTTGCGTAATCAATTTTTGTTAAAACAAAAAAACGCCCTTAGGACGTTCTTCAGTCTGCTAGTTCTCGACTTAGACATGTCTTCGCTGAAGAAGGGCTTTCGCCCACTAGCACGTACAAAGTGTAATAGGGAGAAAATTATTCTTTAGGCTGTGAAAAAGGCTGTTTCTCAAACTGTGACCTCCAAGTTAGGGATTTCTATTTTATTAGTCAGCTTTCCTGACTGTGTGGCAGGGGGGAAGTGCCGATAATGATCAGTGGATGTTTAGACTTAGTGGGGTATCAAGTGCTCGAGAAATTCGTTTCAAGAGATTGAGGGAGGGATTTGCGCTCATAGTCTCGATGCGAGATATGACAGCTTGAGTTGATTGGATTTTATGCGCCAGGTCACGCTGCGAAAGATCTTTCTTTAACCGTGCATCAATAATTTGTTTTGCAAGTCGGTACTCTAACTCTGACTCTTCCCATGCCTTTTTAAATTTGGGGTCTTTGAGACGTTGTGCCAGATCATCGCGAAATGTGTACTCTTTATCTGTATTCATATATAGAAATGATATCTTATATGATATCAACTGTCAAACAGTTTAGCATATTTGATACATGAGAAGCAAAATACAGATAACGGAATTAATCCGCAGATATTTAGAAGTTTAAGTAAAAAAAAATCGATCCAGCTCCTATTCTAGGGATTCCTAGAAACGCACACCATACGGTGACAATTCGGAAACTGGATCTTTGTATTGACAGTGTAGTATGAAATTTGTATGAAAATCAACCTGACAAACAATTTTCATATTTCTCCTTGGTGTACTCAAAAATCCTTTTTTTGTCAATAAATCTGACTGTGTGGCAGGAAAGTTGATATAATGGGATATGCGAGACAAGTCAGTATCAAATCTTCTTCATAAAATAAAGGACTTTCGAGACGAGAGAGATTGGAAGCAGTTTCATGATCCAAAAAACCTCGCAGAAGCAATTTCAATAGAATCGAGCGAACTATTAGAACTCTTTTTGTGGAAAGATAAAAATCAAATCGCAGAAGAACTTAAAGAGAGGTCTTTCAAAAAAGAAGTTGCAGACGAGCTTGCGGATATTTTTTCATTTCTCCTTCTTATGTCAGATGAGGTGGGTGTAGATCTTGAAAAAGCCCTAAGTGAAAAACTTGAGCAGAATAAGAAGAAGTATCCGGTCGAAAAATCAAAAGGTAAAAGTACGAAATACGACAAATTATGATCATCTACAAAAATACTGCTGCTGGATTTCGTGAAGATGTTGAGACCAATAGAATTACTGAAAAAGTATCTGATCTGTACCTCCGAATCCGAGGCAGAAATTTTTCTCCACAAGAGGGATCTGCGATCAATAACTCTATGTCGTTTATGGAAAAAACTGTCAGGCGATCAAAGGTGGCAGATGACTGCGGCATTATGATCGAGTATATAATCCCTTCCACAAATAATCGTATTGATTTTGTTATTTCGGGGGAAGATGGTGAAGGTAATAAGAACTTTATCATCATTGAGCTGAAGCAGTGGCAAAAAGCTGAAGCAACAGAACTTGACGGCGTTGTCCGCACACTACTCGGGGGTGGCATTCGCGATACAACACATCCGTCATATCAAGCAAATTCATACAAGGAATTTCTGAATGATTTTAATGAGGGTATTTATGATGGTGGACTCCATCCCTACTCTTGTGCGTATCTTCACAATTATGCAGAACAGAGCCCGGAGGCATTACGATCTGCCATTTACCGTGAACTTATTCAAGATTCGCCAATTTACTTCAAAGGTGATTATGAAAAACTTGAACAGTTTATCAATAGATATGTAGGCGCTGGGAATGGACTCGCGATTCTATATGAAATTGAGTCTGGACGGATCCGTCCGAGTAAAATGCTCATCAACCATGTCACGAAATTATTCGAAGGAAATCAGGAATTTGTGCTTTTAGACGAGCAAAAGGTAGCATTCGAAACGGCATATTCTTATGCAAGAATAAGAGGTAAAAAATCAGTGATTATAATCAAAGGAGGACCGGGAACGGGAAAGTCAGTAATATCCATCAATCTCTTAGGAAGACTCCTTCAGGATAAACTCAATACGGTCTTTGTCGCTCCAAATGCATCATTTCGAAATGTATTAAGCCAAAGGCTTGCTCAAACTCATAAAAGAGATCGACTACAAAGTCTCTTTAAAGGTTCGGCTGGGTTTTACGAATCGCAAAAAGATGATTTCGACGTACTCATTGTCGATGAAGCACATAGGTTAAAGAATGGTACCGCATATCAATATTACGGTGAAAATCAGGTCAAAGATATAATAAATGCAGCAAATACAAGTATTTTCTTTGTTGATGATGATCAGGTTGTTCGCCCAGAAGATATTGGTTCGGTGAGAGAAATCAAAAAATATGCTGAGCTATATAATGCCGAAGTCAAAAAAATCGAGCTGGTCTCACAATTTCGTTGCGCTGGCGCGGAAGGCTACATCAATTGGTTAAATGACGTATTGCAGATAAAAGATACTGCGAATTTTGATGGCTGGGATAAAGGACAGTTTGACTTTAGGATTTTTGATGACCCAAATAAGATGCGTGAAGCTATAAATGAAAAACATAAGCAAGGGAAAAGCGCACGAATGCTCGCAGGGTATGCGTGGAAATGGACGGGAGCAAAAGATGGCAATGGAGATGGTGAAACTGCAGATGTGGAAATACCGGAATTTGATTTTAGAATGCCATGGAATAGCAGGCGAATCGGCACGACATGGGCGATTGATGAGAAGGGTGTTGACCAAGTTGGATGCATTCACACATCTCAAGGATTGGAGTTTGATTATGTTGGAGTAATTGTAGGAAATGACTTGAAATATGATCCAGAGAATGGAATATTCTATACAGAGTGGGATACATATAAAGATGCCAGTGGTAAAAAAGGACTTAAGGAAGATCCAGAAACACTGAACAAATATGTCCGCAACATCTACAAAATCCTCATGTCACGTGGAATGAAGGGGTGTTATGTGTATTTTATGGATAAGAGGGTGGAGGAGTATGTGAGGGGGAGAATGAAATAAAACTATTTTAATATGAATGACCCTACTTTCTTACTGACATTAATAGCTTTATACTTTACATATTTTCAATGGAAGAAAACGACAAGAGAGAAAAGGATACATTTGTTAAAAGTACTGAAAACACAATTGGATTGCCTTGGTCCGTGGATGGGTACCTCTGGCGAAGGTTACGGAGAAGAACTTACAGAAGATCAGAAGTTTGATAATGCAAACCCATTTAAACTAATTTACAATACTGCGTCCGAATCTTTGATAAGCATGAATTCATTTGATGAAATTACAAATGTAGACATCTCAATAATTGGTGAATTAAATCAATTGTATTATGATCTGGTAAGAATACAAAATATACAGAATTTCCGAAATCTTTACATAACATCGGACATAAAAATAAGTAAATCTTTGGCCGGAAAGTTAGGCGAGTATTGTTGCAATAACAATTATAAATCTATGCAAAAATTTTCAAATACAATATCCAATACTGAGGAGCAAGCGATGCTTCATAGATTGCTTCATTATGGCAAAGTACTACATTGTGAAGTGATCGGAAATAAAAACAGAGCCGGACGACAACATTGGGAAAAATTAAACGAATGGGCTAGTAGTCAACTAAAGCCTAGTGATGATTGGGTATTTGTCATTATTACATTTCTTTTTTTAGGTGGCAGTCTGTATGCTCTAAATTTAATCCAGGAAAGTAATCCATACTTTTGGTTAGCGTTTATTTTATTGGGAATTTTAATAAATTTTATGAATGGAGCCATTGATAAATTTGCTGGCATGCTACTCTCAAGATATTGAATTTTGAATCTTCGTGTGCAATATAGGAATGTCAAAATAGCTAATTCACCTACACACATTCTCACACGGTACCCCATCACCATCTCCATCTCTCACACTACAACCACATTGATTTAGCTGGAAGTAGGCTTCTTCACATGAGAGGTTTGAACATGTTTTTCTACAATTACAGGAATATTTAGATTTGGGCTTTGGTATAATAGTTGCTTTCTTTTTTACTGATGCTCCCTTAACTGATTTTTTTGATGCAGTAGGAGTTGTCTTTTTTATGACTTTCTTCGTGATAACTGCAGTCGGCTTTCTCGTCGGCGTGGAGGATGGATAGATTTTTACAGCAGGTTTGCTCTCATGACAGTGATACTCTCCATAAGATAACCCCCACGATTCACAGTTCGTTTTACACGTATGACACCCACTCGAATCAGTCCTTCCCGGATGTGCATATGCGGGTGGGAGATGATAAAAGAAAAATGCAATTACCAATAAATGAAAAAGGGTGAATCTTTTGATATGTATATCTTAGCAGGAATATTGACAAATTTGACAGGTTTCCTGACATCTTGTTCATTGGTTATTGTACACACAGGGGAGGTGCGGAATACATATTTCAATAGATCAAAAAGGAACAAGAGATAAGTAAGACTGGATCCTTCGGTCGTTTCACTCCCTCAGAATGACAGTGGGATAGCTAAGTTCAATAATATCTTCATTATAAAATAAAATATGGTAATAATATGTGGTACCATTATATAACTAATAAATTATATCCTATCAGCTTAAATTCAGATTATGAAAAAAATAAATACACAAGGGTTGGAGATTTATACGTTTTCACAAAATGAAAATGATTATATTTCACTCACCGATATAGCTCGGTACAAAAATCCATTGGAACCAAAAGACGTTGTTAAGAACTGGATGCGAAATTACTCCACTATAGAGTTTTTGGGCATTTGGGAGCGTATAAATAACCCTAATTTCAAAGGGGTCGAATTCGACTCCTTTAAAAAAGATGCCGGTGCTAATAGCTTTACTCTGTCCCCTCAGTTGTGGATTGAAAAAACAGGTGCTATTGGAGTCATTTCTCGATCAGGAAATGGTGGTGGCACCTTCGCACACAAAGATATTGCCTTTGAATTTGCTACGTGGATATCTCCTGAATTCAAATTGTATTTAATTAAGGAGTTTCAGCGGTTAATGGTAGAAGAAAACGTCCGATTAAATCTTGGTTGGGATGCAAAAAGAATGCTCACAAAGATCAATTATAAAATTCATACGGACGCTATACAGGAGAACATTGTGTTTCCTCAAAAATTATCAAAAAAAGATGCTACTGTTGTGTATGCGACCGAAGCGGATGTATTAAACAAGGCGCTCTTTGGTATGACTGCAAAAGAATGGAGAAATAAAAATCCTAAGAAAGATGGTAATATTCGTGACTATGCAAATGTGACTCAACTTGTGTGTCTTTCAAACTTGGAAAATATAAACGCAGAGTATATCGAAAGAAGAATTCCTCAAAATGAAAGGCTACTCACTTTAAATGAAAGTGCAATACGACAAATGAAATCACTCTCTGGGAATCCCAGTATAAAAAAAATAGAGAAGATTTGAGATCCTTCGGCTCCGCTCAGAATGACGATGGGGGAACTTCAACTTAGAATGTAAGGTAGAAAAAAGATATGAGTAAAGATCATCTTCAAAAAAATCGGCACTTCAAACTTGCTCCACTCTGGCAAGATATCATTCTTGTCGTGGTTGGATTCTTTTTTCTGATGTATGCGGTAGCCAAAGGTAACAACGATCTCATACTTATCGTATTTGGTTTTACGGGAGGGATCATCATGGCTCTGGGGATCATCGAACTGGTTTATGAAATAGTCAAACAAGTATCGTTTACGACCGGAAGCGCACTGGTTAAGATGTTTACCATCAAAATATATGCGCGGAGAGTTGGATTTTTGATATCGATGGTTGTTTGTGATGCAAAAGAAGCACGGGGAGTATCGTTGATTTTTCTCATGATGATATTTATCTTGGGGCTTGTGTTGGGGAGGATGTTGTGAGCGATTTTCTCACCAGTTTTTACTCTTTCCTTTACTCATTTTTTTAGCAACTTTTTCCTGCACGGATTTGATCGTTTCCAAATAAGACTTTTCTACTGGAGACAGTGTTTTAACCTGATACTTTTTATATTCTCCTTCTGCTTTTTTTGTTGCTATTGAGTGGCTGACTTCCCCTGCATTTTCTAGTACGCCCTTGCCATACATACCCGCAAATTTATCGAGCTCGGCTATCCAATCTTTCATAAACATCTTTTTTTGTTCTTTTGCTTTGATTTCAGCAAGATCGAAAAAAGCAGAAACTAATCTATTAAGCCTAAATAATTCATCTTCTGTGAGGTAATTTTTGGCAATACTTATTTCTGATTTTATTGGCTGATTTCCTTTAAATGTTTTCATGCCCATAAAGTCTTCATCTGCATTGACACGAGAAAAAATCAACTCAGCAGCAGTTTGCTTGTTGGTCGCATAGTGAAGTTTATTCTGTACGGTTTTAAAAAATGCTATAGAATCGGGGCTTTTTGGATTGTAGTCGATGCTCGTAGCGTATAAATCCAATACTTGGCGATACAGTGCCTTTTCGCTACTGCGAATGTCACGAATACGCTCCAAAAGCTCTTTCCAGTAGTTCCCGCCACCACTTCCTTTCAGCCTTTCATCGTCCATGGTAAAGCCTTTGACGATATACTCGCGCAAACGTGCGGTGGCCCAAATACGAAATTTTGTGGCAATTTGAGACTTGACTCTGTAACCTAATGAAATGATCAGATCAAGGTTATAGTGCTCAATATCTCTTGCTACCTCTCTCTCACTCTCTTTTTGAACTGTTCGGAATTTCCGAACAGTTGCTTCTGGATTCAATTCTTTTTCTGTATAAATATTCTTGATATGCTCGCTAATATTTGACTTACTTGATTGAAAGAGTTCTACTAACTGTGCTTGTGTAAGCCAAGCAGTTTCACCCTCGATACGAACCTCAATTCTAGGTTCGCCATCATTGGTTTGGTAAATAACAATGTTGTTTTGTGGTTTATTATCTTTCATTTTAATTTTTTTCAAATACTCAACTTATTCCTCACTCTATTATAGTCAATAAATCATGATGAAATACAAAAATGCTTAAGTTATTTTGGAATAATCCATATAACATATATCATTACATCACAAATATTAGTTGTCAATAGCCTGAGTGTGATTATAGATAAATCCATTAAAAAAGAGCGAGTCCATACAAGCATCGTGTATTCAAGCAAATAGCCAAACATGACTATATCTTTATCTTATAGTATAATTGCCTTCTATGGAACGACGAACATTTTTACGGGGATTGGCGGCAGGAACAGCGTGGATGGTTCTTGCGGCTAGTAGTAATACGGATGGTTCGGGTCTTTGCGCTCCAGAAATACCATTGACTCAAAGACAGCAAGAAGTACAAAATATTATTGAAGGTATCCCCGGTCTTCCCGATGTGCGAGCAGAACTTAATACATACTTTAATGCCATAGGTGCTGATGTATCGTGGACGAACGATCCTCCTTCCGATGTAGAACAATTTATGAATAGAATTAATACATCACCGGTACTCTCACCTTATATACAAATGGTTTCTACTGCTAGTCAAGTAGGAATATATGTTAATGTATCACCTACTAATACAAGTATGTCTGGGTCTTGTGCCTTCCGATTTGGGCAAATTGATACAGTGACTGACATCGACATAACTCTTCCTCAGATGGGAACTAACAATGGGAATAACATGGTGGACTTTTGGGGTTCAATGACACCACTATCAACAGTAATTCTTGCCAAGGAAGGTGCGGATGCGCATATCAAAACTCAGATGATTAAAGCGTATCAGGAAAATACTCAATTTGCACAAGCCTCTGTAACACAAAGAGAGTTCATTGAAGGAATGTACCGTAAATGGGGGAATACGAGCAATCTTGATGCGGCTCTGGTATTTGTTGACTCGGCGGAAGTAATCGCATTTGTAAGATCAATACAGGCTGTTGGAGGAATTGATGCGCTTAAAAACGTCGCACTCGGGAATTCTACTGATCTTCCGGCGAATGTGAAAGAATCTCTATCAAAAAGTGATTTTTTTACGAAGGTTGGAAATCTTGTGGGAATATATTCTCAGTTGAGGAATGGATATTCGACCGACGCAGATCTTGGGTTTTCTAATGAGTGGCATCACGCGGTAAAAGACAATGGATTTAATGGAATATTCGCAAAAATTGCCTGTTAAGAAAAGAGAGAATACAATACAAGCCAGAATGTAAGTATTTTCCCTCACCATCTCAATATCTGAACGGTTTATCATTTAGAAATGATTACTAAGAATTTGAAAAGGCCTCATGTTTTCGCCTTTCATAGGGAGCAATATTAGGTGCATAACGGTCAAAATTTTTCTCGTATGGTTTATGCACCAACGTAAGCCAAGGATCGCCACGCTTCGTACGTTCTTCATCAAAAGACTTACCGAGCAATTTATCCATGGGTTTCTCAAACCCGTAGTCGTTAGTTGTGTACACTCCTGTCATAAGTTCGTTGTCCGCATTGGGTCTATAATGTGCAAATAGGTTGAGTGGGATATCTGTATCATCTACATTAACGCTGAATCCCCGGTCTATATGCTCACTATTTGCAACTGCCACATAGCTAAGCTTTATCATATCTTGAATTTCCTTGAGAGAGTACCCTTGCTTTCTAAGATGAATTGCCAGAATGCTTATAGAAGCACCTGTGCGATTGCCTGAAACTAAGAAGTCATCAATAAAATGAATTCTGTCTCCTTTTTGAAATCTGGAATTGCTGACGTTTGTAAACGATTGATAGGGGACTACAATATTTCGACGTTTCAACTCCTCCTTCACATACATCATGACAAAACTCTCACTTCTTGGCCCCCCTTGTTCGGTCTGATATAGCCGAATTGGATGCCCTGTTTGCATGTCTTCAACAAGTCGATCAGCAATAGAACCAGCAGCTGTTGCCAGTTCTTTTTCGCCGATTATCTGCAGGTTATCGAGAATGTGTTGAAAAGCCACCTTTTTCTCAGCTGAAAGTGGATGGATGTATTCACCTTGTGCTTGTGACATGCTTCGAACGAGAGGATCATCAACTATTTTACGAGTCAAAAAGCCTCTAAAATTAGCAAGCATATTATGCTCAGTAGTCTCTTTCACTATAAGTTTATCCGTATAACTCCAGTCTGTGGAGTATCGTCCCATTGCTTTATACCATACCGTATTTTTTCGCGTAGTGTCATCTACAACTTCTTTCAAGAGAGGGGCAGGCTCAACTGTTTGTACGGGAATCTGTTCTAATGAAATCATCTCGGGATTTTGATTTGGACTGACTGAGGCTTCCGGTGCAATTTGTCCGACTGGCACTTTTTTTTCTTCGTTTCGGAAAACCAGGTCCCGTTGGTAGAATGTAAATCTGTAACATTTAATGCAGGCCTCCCCTGAGAGTCGAGCTTCACAATAATTTGAAGGTGTCTATCAGAAACTGTTCTGTCAGTGGGAATATTGAGCGTTCCTTTCGTTCTTCCTATTGTTAACTGTATTGGTGGTCCTTGCCTTTGAAGGTGGCTGATATCCACTCTCATTACACGAGCTGTCGGGTCTTCGGCTGAATTTAGGGGTGGCACTTCAACGAGAAGCTGTTGATTTCGATGATCAAACTGAACCGACGCCGTCGAAGATCCTATTTCAAATTGAACCCCTAAAAAATCATGGTCAAGCGGACGAAATAAAACGGTGTCATCCATTTCAGTTGGCTCTGTTTGAAATGTTTGAGGTTCGATGTGAGGAACTTGAGCTTCTTGAAAATCCATGTATTTATTTTTTAACTTTTACTCTCATTCTATTATCATTTTACAATACACTGGTCAATGATCTATCATACATTTGATAATCAATCAAAGTATTCTTCTCCCATCTTCAGAACAGAATGTTTTGATCAGAATATATCACCTCAAAATCTCAATATCTGAAGCCGCGGCAATGCGAAGTGAGTGACTTTGCGGGTCATACAGACCGGTTATGAGCACTCGCTTGCCAAGATAGCTATCCATACTCACTCCTGAGGAAACCTCAAGAAAAATAACCTTGTCCTCTTTGTCCAAAAGAATATATCTATTGGTGATGAAAATATCATTGTCAGGCTGTACAGAAGATGAGGGCTCAACAGGGGGTGAAAGGACGACCGTCGGAATGAAGTACGTGGACTGGATCACTCCAATATACGAACTTCTGACCGGAGCTTGCGTGGTGGTGGGCTCGGTGATAATGATCGGGGTCGGGGAGGGGAGCGCTTCGATCTGTTGCTTCTTGGTATACTGCCCAAGACTAAAAAATCCCTGAAACAGGGCAAAAATTGCAAAAAGGAAAAAGGGGAGGGCAATAAGCGGAACCTTTATCTTGAAATCGAACGAAGTCGTATGATGCTTACGGAGGTAATCAAGCCACTGCAAGATCTTCTTGAAAGGATTGTTTATGGTAAAGGAAAAGAGCGGATCGCTGACTGAAGATGTATTCTTTACTTTCGGTTTGAAAGGGGATTTCACGGGAATAAAATGACCATCCCCATCCCTCAATTGTTTTTTACTATTGTCTCGCCGTTCTTTGTCCGTGTACGACATAGTATCAGTATGCAATGGTATATGATGTGTGTCAAGATGGATGCGGATCGATGCCGCAGCGGCACCCGCACCGGCACCGGCATAATGCCGATCATGGGGCTTTGTGATGGAATAAATGTAAACATCCCTCCCCCCGACGTTACGTCGGGGTACTCCCTTCATAAGGGAGACTGGCTTTACCCTGAATCTACTTAGGGGCGGATGGGCAAGCTAGGATGGCGATTGAATACTAACCTCCACATATGCTAAAATACTTTCATGAAGAAAAAACTAAAGGATATATTCAAATTTAAAAATATTGCACGGTTTATCATCATAATTGCAACATTGCTTCTTGTCATCACAAGCTTTGCTCCCTTTTTTCTCTTTTAATGGTGTCCATTATGTTTGGTAATCAAAAATCTGTATGCTTTCTACTTCAATAGATCGGCTCCCAAAAACTGCTTCACGCACGACTCAACGACTTCATGCAATCGGAGTGCATACCTATGAAGATTTGCTGCATTATTATCCGTTCAGATACAATGATTTCTCAGTTGTTTCACCGATTGGTCAGGTGCAACCGGGGGAAACCGTGACCATTCGAGGGACGTTGGAATCGATCAAAGTTGTGCCAACCCGAAGCAGAATCACCATCCAAAAAGCAGTACTTCGCGATGATACCGGAAAAATAGAACTTATTTGGTACAACCAACCTTATTTATCAAACGTATTGGAACATGCCAACTGCGTCTCCGCGTCAGGGATTATTGAATCGTTTGGGAAAGCCGTCGTCATGAAGCCGGTGGAGTATGAACCACTTGAATTTATTGACGCAGAGACTAAACACACCGGAAGAATTGTGCCAGTGTACCCATCGGTATATGGACTTTCTTCAAAAACGATTCGAGACAAAGTCTGCCACGCGCTTGATGCAGTATTTGAAAACCCCGAAAACTCAATTGAATTTATTCCCGATGATATTTTGAAGGAAAGCGGTTTGATCAGTCTGGATCAGGCGATAAAAACCATTCATCAGCCGACAAAAATAAGTGATGTGGAGATTGCAAGAAAACGTCTGGGGTTTGATGAATTGTTTATTCGCATTCTTTCGTCTAAATTGATAAAGAAGCGGTGGTCAAAAGAAGAAACGACCGCACCAATCCATCTGACTGAAAAGCAAAAAAATGATGTCAAAAAATTTATCGAACGTCTCCCTTTTACGCTTACGACCGCACAACTGCGTGCAACTCATGAAATATTGAGCGATCTTCAAAAACCAAACCCCATGAACAGATTTCTGCAGGGTGATGTCGGATCGGGAAAAACGGTGGTTGCAGCAATTGCCGCATATGCCGCATATTTGGATCGAAAACAAACATTGATCATGGCACCTACCGAAATACTTGCGCTCCAACATTTTGCCACCATTTCCACGCTCATGAAGGGTTTGGATATCAAAGTCGCACTTCAAACGGGGTCTCACAAAGATATTGTTTCAAAAAAAACCGCATCGTCTTTTGATATCATCATCGGAACGCACGCTCTCATCTCCGCAAAATATGATTTTCGAGATGTCGGATTTGTCGTCATTGACGAACAGCATCGATTTGGCGTCAAACAACGGGCACTTCTTAAGGAAAAGGGGATAAACCCCCATCTTTTGACCATGACCGCAACCCCAATCCCCCGAACGGTGTCTCTCACGCTTTATAGCGAACTCGATCTTTCAACGATTGATGAGCTTCCCAAAGGACGAAAGAAAATAAAAACATTTGTCACGCCACCGGCAAAGAGGAGCGCGGGATATCAGTGGATTGCAAAGCAAATCACGGAACTAAAAATTCAGGCCTACATCATCTGTCCGCTCATTGAAACCTCTGAACACGAATCAATGACTTCGATAAAAGCGGCAAAAGAAGAGTACGAACACCTCAAGAAAAACATATTTCCGTCTCTCAATGTGGCGCTTCTGCATGGAAAAATGAAAGCAAAAGAAAAAGAGGAGGTTATGAATCAATTTAATAAGGGATTATTTGATATTTTGGTTTCAACATCGGTGGTTGAAGTGGGGGTAGATGTACCAAATGCGACCATTATGCTTATTGAAGGCGCCGAACGGTTTGGCCTCGCCCAACTTCATCAACTGCGCGGGAGAGTGGGGCGTGCCGAAAAACAGTCATACTGTCTTTTATTTACCTCTCCTCAACAGTGGAAAAGTTCTCGATTGAAGTTTTTTGCACAAACGACATCGGGGCTCGAACTTTCTGAATACGATCTGAAACTCAGAGGTCCGGGAGAAATTTACGGGACCGAGCAACATGGATACTCAGATTTGAAGATTGCCGATCTGACCGATACAAAGCTTGTCTTTGAAGCGAAAAAGGCAGTTGATCGTTTTTTGAAAAAATATTCAATTGATAAAATACCCCATTTGAAACGGATTATTGATTCGTATCAACTCAATCTTATTGATAAAAATTAGATTGAGAATCCTATTGTTTTGAGGATGGGTACGTGGTATTATTAGGTCTTGTTATATTTGTGAATACAGTTGTCTTATGGCTCCTCAACCAAAACGAAAACATTCGAAAGCGAGAAAAGGAAAACGAATTCTTGCACGTAAACAGGAAAATTCATTGCCACAACTTGTTGTGTGTAAAAACTGTGGAAAACGCAAACTTGCGCAGCAAATTTGTAAAAACTGTAATAAATAACCGATAGTCACTTCTCTTTAACGCCATATGGACATACGTCATTCAAAACGGCTCCACATTGTTCAAAATCTGTATGCACTCTGCTTTGTAAGTGACGACCTGACTCAGGTTCTTCCTCATAAAGATGATGTAACAACCAAAGAAATCATCACTCATCTTGATCAAATTGATCATCACATTCAGAAACATGCCCCAAAATACCCGTTGGATAAAATTGCAAAAATTGACAAAAGTATATTGCGCCTTGCCATTTATGAACTTTTGATTGAGAGAAAAGAACCAATCAAAGTGGTTATCAACGAGGCTATTGAACTTGCGAAGGAATTGGGAAATGAACGTTCATACGCATTTATTAATGCAGTACTTGGATCAATCAATGCCGAAACAACTGCCACTTCAAAAATATGAATCCCAAAAGAAACCAGCTAGAAAAGCAGATCGGAATCACCATTTCGGATAAAAAACTGCTTGAAAATGTCTTTGTGCATCGATCGTACCTCAATGAAGTAAAAGATTTTGAACTTCCCTCAAATGAGAAGCTTGAGTTTTTGGGAGATAGCGTACTCTCCCTTTCGACCTCAATTTATTTGTATCGCAACTATTCTGATCTTCACGAGGGAGATTACACTGATATAAAAGCCTCCATTGTCCGAACGGAAAGCCTGGCTCAGGTCGCTCGAGAGCTTTCACTTGGGCAGTATTTGTATTTGTCAAAAGGGGAAGAAAAAGGTGAGGGAAGAGACAAAACAAATATTTTGGCAGATCTTTTTGAAGCGCTTATTGCAGGAATTTTTATCGATAAGGGATTCGATACCGCGTATGATTTTATCGTCAAGTATCTCTTTTCAAAACGACTTGATGAGATCATAAAAAAGAAGTTGTATTTATCTCCAAAAAGTCGTCTGCAGGAGATAAGTCAAGCAAAATTTAGAGAACTGCCAACCTACAAACTTACTGCATCAGATGGTCCTGAACACAAAAAATCATTTACCGTTGATGTTTTTTTAAAAAATAACAAAGTAGGTTCGGGTTTTGGAAAATCAAAAAAACAAGCTGAAGAACTTGCCGCGCAAAATGCACTGGATAATTTATAGTTTGCGCTTTATAATAACGTTTTAAGAATCTTATAATTAACTCTTATGGCAGTCACACTTAGATTAATGCGCTTTGGAAAAAGAAAGCAACCGTTTTATCGCATTGTCGTCCTTGATAAGCGAAAGAAACGAGATGGTGCATATATTGAAAACATTGGTGTTTACAATCCTTTTTTGGCAGATAAAAATATTGATATAATCAAAGAACGTTTTGAATTTTGGCAGCAAAAAGGCGCACAGATTTCGGAAGGACTCCAAAGACTTATCTCAAACCCGAAAAGAATAAACTTCAAATAACCGTGTCTTACAGCTCTTCTTCTATAGATTTTATAAACTCAATATCTTCGGTTGAAATAATATTTGATCCTGAAGTGTCACTTGAAAGAGTGGTATCTGATGCGGCATGAAACATGTTTACGATAAATGTTGTTGATTCCAAACCCTCACGAGAATATTCCAATTTCTCATTGGTGATAAGCCTGCCGCCAGAATAGCGATAATTTTCAAAAAGAGTTTCGATTGATTCCTTTGTTCCTGAAATGGTGAGGGTTAATGACATTTTTTCTTCTGTTGTTTCAGGAAGATTAATACTATACGACTCAACATTCACTCCCATACGATCCTCAAGTTGCTCAAGGGTGGAAATAACCTGAAAATACGTCTCGCTGTCTGGGATCATTTTATCAAGTATCGCATTGTATTCAGAAATATTGTCTTCCAATAAATCCTTATTATTTTTAATGAGAAGCGACGAAGATTTCAGTTGATCAATTTCAGCTTTCAGAGCTTGTGTTTCCGAATATACCCCATAAATCTTATACCCAAGATAGACAAGAAATAGGATAAATACAATATCAAGAAGTACAAAAAGTACGACAGAAATATATTTTTTGCTTATGAGTAATTTAAACTTGTCTGCAATTTCCATACTACTTGAGTGATTTCATAACACCATTAAATTTCAATGAATACTCAGCTACATTTTGTCCGATATCAAATGATTCAAGCGTTAATGAATCAAAATGCTCAAGAACTTCCGGTTGCTCAAAAAAAGCCAACATTTGAATTCCTTCTTCATAGGTTGAGGCGGAGAGTGAAAAGTTCACCACATGAGTATTTTCTATAGAAAAGGATACGATATTGTCGGTCATGCCAACGGGTTCAACGATCGAAAGAAGAGTTTGATAGTATCGGTATCCTTCCGCATCAGTACTGATATATGTTTTTAACAGTGCAAATTTGTGTACAAAATGTTGAATTTCTTGGTTAAATGATTGGTTGGCCAATACATATCTGTTATAGGAGTTTTTTTTTGTTTTTAAGTCTGCAAGATGTTTGTTCAAGAAGATATACGTGCCAAAAAAAACCACAAGAGCAACAACTCCAAACAGAAGAACTCCGTATGTAACTCGTTTTCCATACCGTAAATATCTTTTTGCTGTTTGATTATCAATTCGCTGAGAGAATAAATTAATTCTCCTTTTCATCGTAGATGGGTTGCTATAACTGGTATAAACGTTGAAAGCATGTGTGAAAAAGTCTGTGTTATCGGGTTTGGAACAAGAATGCTTGACAGGGGAAGCGATTGAGTTGGAAGGGAAACTTTACTCTGAATTGTCTCGTGAAGAAGTGCAATATGACTATCATAGTTGAATAAATAAATATTTTTGATTTGCACATTATATTTCTCTTTTGTCATGAGAATTGTTTTTTCAATTTCGGAGATAAGTTCGTTAAATACAGGAAAAATAGTGGCATAAATATTAATACTCCCTTGTGGATTAAGTCCAATCGTGCTCAGGGCTTCAACTGCCTTGTCGCTGGTGAGATTTGCATTTGCCATAAGATCACGAATGATAATATCAAATCCTATTCGAGTCGATCGAGTAATTTGAAAGTAGGGGAAGGGAGGATTCATCACATATATTGAACTTGAGCCAAAACCAAAATTGACGATGATTGACGGTTCTTTAATAAAAGTGTACACCTCGGATATAAATCTCCCCACCGAACTCAACTCATTTTCAAGCGTTTCCGATTCGATTCCCGCAAGTTCAAGTGTCATGTTAATATGGTCTACGATTTTCTTTTGAGCAGCAATAAAAACAATCAGCAACTTGCCATTTTTTAACTTTGAAATGATTTCAAGATCTATATATACATCATCAATTGGCAAGGGTACAAATTCATCAGCTTGAAGTCTAATTGACTTGACGAGTTCATCTTCCGGCAAATTTGGCATCAGAAGGAGTTGGGAATAGGTAAGTGCATCGGGAATGACGACATTAGCTCGTGACGCGCCGATATTGAGTTCTTTGCGAAGTTTTGAAAGAAGACTTGCTTGTGCTTTTGCGGACTGCTCAGTGATATTGGAATAAAAATTGAGTGCCGTTTTGTCATATCCTAAAGAATAGAGTTCAACTTTACCTTTAGAAAGTCCAAGATCTGCCATTCTGGTATATTGTTCGCTGATATCAATTGAAAAGGTAGATGACATAGTATTAGCTTATCAAAAAAATGAGGGAAAAATCAATTCGGCGTTTGACGGAGTTTTACTTTTGTTTGATAATGCAATGATACAACTCCTTCTTGAGCTGTCGGAGTGGCATCAACAAAGGTTGCATCAAACGCAAATCCAACCACGGGAAAGAAGTTCACATTTACCAAATCTGCAGAACGCTTCCGACATTCGATGACAAAATTGGATACTTGAACCTGTACCGAATCATTTAAGCTGATCGAAGTGTCAGAGTAGACCGCAAGTAGTGGCATGTAGGTCTGCTGGACAAATAATAGTTGACCTGCGTTTTGCTGAAATGAAAACATATTCGGCGTTGAACTGTCATCCATCGTGAGGTTGAATTCACCAATAGTATTTGAATACGTAATTCCAGGGGTCACGCATTGGGCGACACCCGCATCGTTTACGATGCCGACAGCGCTCCTTGAAATAGATTCTTTCATATAAGACATGATGAGATCCCCTTGTTTTTTCGTTTCCGTCAACCGGTAAATACGCTGTTGCTGCTGCATGATGATGTACACCACGCCAAATACCGTTGGAAGAAGTATCGAAAGTACTCCCAAAACAACGATAATTTCAAGTAAGGTAAAACCCTTTTTTCGTTTTATCATAGTTACTATTCCCAAACAGAATATACACTGACAACCTCTTCTGTATAAAGTACCCCTTCATCTTGCCATGACACTCGTATCGTTGCGGTTACCCGCGTTGCCGTTTGCGCCCGATCTTTACTGAGAATTAATTGTCTTCGAAAAATCAATGGATTTGTCGCAGTTGCCGTTCCTATGCCGGTAAATCCGCATGCGCCCGATGAGAGCGAAGCTAAGGTTGTGGATAGCGCCAAAGCATTGTTCACACAGTATGTTGTTCCCGCAACCGTTGAACGATTTTGAAATTGCTCCCAATCCGATTCTCGCTCACCATTGAGCCACTCCTGCGTTTCCTCAGCAAAATGAGTAGCGAGAATCTTGTGCCGGTCGTGCGTCATGGTAAAAACAAGACGAACGGTATATCCGACCGCAGCCACAAGCACGACACTGAGCATCGAAGCAAACACAATGACCTCGATAATACTAAATGCCGATTGTGAAGATCTGTTTTTGCACATATCAACAACTAAAAGGATCACTTACAATCACCGTTTGAATCGGTGGCACCCGAATAGTAACGCACCTACTGATAGCCGCATTTCTTAAAGTAATACTCAATTCTGGATTTGTACTTTGTCCGGTTGGACTAATAAAATTAAGAGTTGTATTGCCAACAGGTGAAGTGATTGTCGTATTCTCAAGAGTATAGGTGGTAAGCTGCGTTGTTACTAAATTACAAACAATTTCTTGTCTCAGGGTATTTGCCGTAGGGTTTATCACCAGATTATAGCTATTAAACGGATTACATGTTGCAACCGGAGATACATCGCGCGCTCGAGCTTTCTGCTTTGTTTCTTCAATAATACCCACCACAAGATTGACATCAAGGTTCAGTCTCCGTTCATTTACTGAGTTTTTGTAGACATTAACACTCAGTCCGGTGACAATCGCAATGATAGATATCACTACAATAAGCTCTATCAGTGAAAATCCCTTTTTGAAATCATGCTTATGAGACATATTGTTATGGTGGAATAATGGTTCCGCTAATAGCATTTGAGCTCACTTGATACCGCGAGCCTCTTCTTTCAAGATTTACTCGAATCGTATAATCTAAACAAAAATTCAAAGCAGTATTATTGCATCCTGCGGGAAGCCGCGTGTATTGATATGCCGTTGTCAATCCAGTAAGTGGATCGACTGGAAGGCGATCTATATATCTACCGGTAACAACTTCATTTATGCTGGCAGGATAAAATCCACCCCGTTGATTTGAGTGGAATTTTTCAAGAGCTTCTCGCAAGCTATCAACGTCTTGAATTCGCCGATCATCACGCCCCCTTTGAATGTATCCGGAATAGGAAGTTGAGCCGATGCCTGCGAGTATCGCCATTATTCCGATCACCACAATAATCTCAACGAGGGAAAATCCGAAGCGATTTCTTTCGTTGCTCATATATTCATTATAAATCGAAACGCTGTCAGAAGTAAACTGGTTGAAACGATCAAAGTAACGAAGAGATTTGAAGAACACACTGATCAACCGCAAGTTGCGGATTTAGATTATTACTCTTTAAAAGTTGTAACAGTGAAAGTGTTTTCTTTAGAGCAGGTATCGTCCATATTTCACCATTTCTCATTTTTTCTCGAAGTACTGCCAGGAGTTCCAGAAAAAATACTTCAGCTTCATCCTTTTTTGAAAAGGATATTTTTTTATCAAACAAATATTTTCCGGTAAAATCCTCTATCTTGAACGTCAATGAAGGCTTGGTTGCAGTGACATTTTTTGCAACAATAATCTTGCACCGAGACTGAATGGTGGGTAAGATTTGACCGATTGAATTAACCTGCAAAGCAAATCTAAATATTGATCCCGTTTCTTCAAGGAGTTTTAAGAGCGCATTCTGCGACTCGATTGTAGCTTTCTGGAACGAGTAGAAAATAATTTGTCGTGATGATCTCCCCGCATTTACGAGATACTTTCTCAAGGTACGTACTTGATCTATTTGAATATTTTGACCGTTTGGCTCAATGACTATGCAGTTGTTTTCCTCAATATCCATTCCCTCTGTTTTAAGAATGGTGTGAAACGTGGGAAGATCGGGTGTTTGGACTAAAATGGGGAGACTCATATCAATTACTCTCTATTGAAATTTATTTCTATAAAACATATAGTGATAACATGGGCATTACTCCGAAACTGTTTTTAAGTAAATTGGTTGAAAAGAACATCATTAGTGATCAACAAGCAAGTCAATATGAAGTTGATTCAATGAAACGCGATCTTCCCGTTGACCAATATTTGCTTCAGTATACCACCATCTCACCTGAGGAAATCATGAAGATCAAAGCCGCATTTTTAAATGTCAATTATATAAATATTGCAGCAACCGCAGTCGACCCTCAATCGCTGAGTTTCATTCCTGAATCTGTTGCACAACGACACTCAATCATGCCATATATGTATGATGAGAAAGATAAACGACTGTATGTCGCCTCAGCAGATCCGCTCAACGTAAGTCTGCAAGATTTTATTGAGATGAAAGCGGGAATCAAAGCAACTTTGGCACTCGCACTCCCCGAAGATATTTCAAAAGCCATAAGTGTGGGATACACCCGTAGTATTTCACCGGAAGTTGAAAAAGCAATTGCACAAGTTCAGCCACAAAAAAAGGTAGAAGCCGAGACCGGTATTAAGACGTCAGCGGAATTCAACAATGCGCCCATTGCAAAAATCGTCAACACGATTTTAGATTTTGCCATGAAAAGTCGCGCCTCAGACATTCATATTGAGCCTCAAGAATTGAAATCTCGTGTTCGATATCGCATTGATGGGATTTTGCAGGAGAAACTATCTCTCCCCACCAGTATTCATGAATCGCTCGTTTCTCGCATTAAGATTCTTTCTGAGATGAAAATTGATGAAAAAAGAGTTCCGCAGGATGGAAGGTTCAACTATAAAAATACGGAAGAGGAGATCGATCTTCGTGTATCCACGCTTCCTACCGTAAATGGCGAAAAAATCGTGATGCGACTTTTGCGAAAATCAGGGGGGATGCCTTCACTGGGAGAACTGGGTCTTGATGGAGCACAACTCAAACGATTTGAGGATGGTATTGCTCGCACTTATGGAATTGTCCTTGTCACTGGACCAACGGGATCAGGAAAAACCACGACACTTTACTCGGTCTTAAGTAGGCTCAATACAAAGTCTGTAAACATTGTCACCCTTGAAGATCCGGTAGAGTATCAAGTTGAAGGGATCAATCAAGTACAAATTAACGCAAAAGCGGGTCTCACCTTTGCTACCGGTCTCAAATCGTTTCTCCGACAGGACCCAAACATCATTTTGGTTGGAGAAAT
>CAYVKV010000011.1:0-30097 GCA_964452355.1 uncultured Gammaproteobacteria bacterium
AGTCTCTGCAGAATTAGGAGCTTGGAGTGGATACCATGTGCTGGCTCAGTACCTTTTTGATAGAATTAATCTGACACTCAAATATATGCAAAAATTACATTTCTCAATGACCATACATGCATCAAGGGAGAAGGTCTGGGACACTATGCTTAAAGATGTTACTTATAGAGAATGGACTTCGGTATTTAACCCCGGCTCATACTTTAAAGGAGACTGGAGTGAGGGATCAAAGATTCTTTTTCTTGGTCCTGATCCAAACGGACAGGGCGAAGGTGGTATGGTAAGCCAAATTAAAACCAATCGAAAATATGAGTTTATTTCCATTGAACATCTGGGGATTGTCAAAAACGGTGTTGAAGACACGACGAGTGACGAGGTGAAAAAATGGGCACCAGGGTATGAAAACTATACGTTCATAGACAAAAACGAGAATACAGTAGTGTTGGTTGACCTAAATATTGCAGATGAGTGGAAAGAAATGTTTGAAAGCATGTGGCCAAAAGCTCTTGAAAAGCTGAAAAGCATTGCAGAGGAGTCCGCCTAGCCATTTCAAAAGTTCTAAACTTGTGGTTTATATCATACACACAGTCTATTCACATTATTTACCCTGACAAATAATTTGAATCCATTTTGGATCACTATCATTTCCATAAACAACATCATAACCCTCTTTTTCTAAAAGTTTAGTTAGCGCTTGAAGTGTATGATATTGGAAGTCACGTGCAAAGCCTGTAGTTCGAGTTGCTCTTTCTGAGCCTTCACCTTTAATTACGCTCATAAAAACTATTTTCTCATTTTGTAAATGTGATTTCGCCTTTCGTAAAAAATCCCCTACTTCTTCCAGTGTAAAATGTACAAATACTGCATTGGCATATATTGCATCTACGTTTTGAGTAAGTTCATGGTTTTTTGCATCAAATTCGATTGCATTTAGTCCTCTTTTTTTGAGTTTATCTACAAATAGCTCTACAAAATCAGAAGCAATTACGGTGTATCCTGCATCTTGCAAAGCTATTGCATCATCGCCACCAGCAGATCCAATTTCAAAAACTGTTCTTCCGAGGGGGAGAAATTTTTTTAGTAATGCTACTCTATCATGTGGCTTCCCGCCACCAACTCCTCCTTTTTTTGCTTGCTCTTCTAAATAAATATTGCCGAATTGCTGATATTGAGATTTATTAAAATTATTGTCTATCATATGGGCTTATTATAACAAAGGCAAAAACTCAAATGAATCTGGTCATTTCTCAAAAAACCTCGGATGGACCTTCAATACTTTGTCATCGCCAGATTTCTCACTTCCTCTCCCATCGGTATTGCTGGTGAGGATATAAAAATAACCATCAGGAAGAAGTTTGATGGTCCGCAATCTGCCAAACTGTGCGCCAAGAAACTCGGTGAGTTCTGGCATTGTATCGGCTTGTGGAGTGAGCTTGTATATTCGTTCACCCCGTAAGCCCGCAAAGAAAAAGGCATTGTTGTAGTACTCCAAGCTCGCTGGAGCCCAAGTATCCTCAGTTCCCGAGTGGATAAAGGGAGCAATCGTATCAGGCAAAACGGTATCTCCGACGGAGTCCGGCCAGCCATAGTTTCCTCCTTTGATAATCATATTTACCTCGTCATGTCCGGTTTTTCCACCAGATGGGCCGTGTTCACTGGCCCAAAGCTCTCCCGCACTATTCCATGCGAGCCCTTGTGGGTTTCTATGTCCATACGAATATACTGCATTACCAAAAGGGTTGTCTGTTGGGATTGACCCATCATCTTTTACTCGTAATATTTTTCCTGCCAAAGAGTTTGTGTTTTGTGCAGCGTCTTCGGTACCTGCGTCCCCTGTTGTGATGTAGAGATATCCCTCTGGTCCAAACGCAATCCTTCCTCCATCATGGTAGACCGCTCCTGGAATCTTATCCAACATTACCCGTCTTTCCTTCAGAGTATTTGTTTCCAAATCAAATACATACCTCTCAATACGGTTTGATACGGTATTTTGCTCTTTGGTTGTTGCATAGAGATAAAGGTAGTGATTTGAATCAAAGTCCGGATGCAGTGCCGCACCCAGCAGTCCTCCCTCTCCACTATGATGTACGCCCTGAATTGGAATCCGAGATATTTGATCACCATTTTTTGTGTATCTGACAAGATTTCCAGAGCGCTCGGTTATCACATAATCGTCCTGCGCTAAGTAAAGTATTTCCCAAGGAATAGTAAGATCGGTCAAAAGAACTTCAATATCATTTACATCTTTGTCGGGAATGCTCGGCTGAATATTCTCAAAGTTTTTCCGAGGATTGAAAAAGAGTGTTGCCATCAATTTTTCTTGAAAATAAAAAGCTGTGGCTGCAACCACAATAAGTATTCCTACGAGTGCGACTAAAAATTTGTTCATTGATGTATTGGTGCTGTGCTGATCCATGTGTGGGTTTAGTATACTATGAAAAATAGTTATGAAAAAACAGATACCAGAGAAATATGCGGTCAACAGAAAGCCAAAGGAATACCTAAAACAAGGCATGGTGCACTGTGGCGTATATACTGCAAAGGCAGTACTTGAGTCATATCATAAAGGCATTCATAAAGATCCTCAAAAGTATCATGTAAGCTTTTTGAATAAAATAACAGGAACTATGTTTCGATCTCAAGACCTCGTAGATGTTTTTAGAAAATATGGACTACGCACAAGAGCAGTATGTGCAAAAGAATATGACGATTCCCAAAAGCTTTTGATGCTTAAAAAAGTTCTTCTTAAAGACAAGCCTATTACTGTATTTATCGGAAATGGATATACCTATTCGAAAGGCATAAAAAATTATAGCCCAATCAAAGCACTACTCGTTGGGCATGTCATCTCAATATGGGGATACAATGATCGCGAAAGAGTTTTCTACTTGTACGATTCGGCAGTTTCCAAAGAATACTACGATACAGATATCCCTATCGGAAATGTGAAAAGAATTTACAAGGATTTCTTACGAGATTGGAAAGGAGCATTTCACCGAAGATGGATTTCTCCTTATACGTATCTTGAAATTTTAGATTGAAAGTAGCTTTTTGTGAAAAATTTACGATTACACCATTACTTTCTACTGAAATCAATTTTCCTTTACAAAATGCCGATGATGATGGATATCTGCCAGTTTTTGTTTTCTCCATGCTTCTTTTACATAGGATACCATTGCGCCATGAAATAATGCGATCATGCTTATTTTCAAATAACAGATTCGAATAGCCAGTGGCAAATTCCACCATGAATACCTTTCAATAAATCCAAGCCTTTCTGTTATTTTCCAAACATTCGGATTGGCACTGGACAGATAAATATTCTTTTTCTCGGATAGTATTGCCTGTTTGACTAGCGCAGTCGCGACACCCTTGCCATGAAATTTTGATAAAACAGCAAGCGGTCCGAGCTTTGACCAACCTCCAAATCTATTCACTGCCAGAACTCCAGCAAAAACGTTATCTTCATAAGCTACATAATACCCATCAAACGACCTCCATGAACGTGGTTCAACGTAGGTGAGAAATGGGAAGTCCTTTGTGTCTGCGACCACTTGGGCGATATCTTCTATGTTTGGAGTCTGAAATTTTATTTCTAGTTTCATGGTGTTTGTATGATTTTACTACAAATATAGTTTCAGATAAAAAATGTTAAACTACTAAACAAAAGGCTAAAATTTTTTAAAAAGGAATAATCGCCATGACCATCATCCTCAAAGAACTAAAAAAATATGCAAGCGCAAAACGGAAAACATCTAACGAGTGGTTTTTCAAAACGGGCAAAGGGCAGTATGGCGAGGGAGATGTATTTATAGGTGTCAGTAATCCAGATGCGAGACTTGTCGTAAAAAAGTTTGCCCATTCGTCTTTTGAGGAGATAACAAATTCCCTTGCTTCAGAAATCCACGAAGAACGGTTTGTGGGCGTTCTCATTTTGGTAACACAGTACGAAAAGGCACAAGATAAAGAGACCCGGTTGCAGATTGCGCAGTTTTATCTGCAAAATATGGAGCGAGTTAATAACTGGGACTTGGTTGATTCGTCCGCTCATAAGATTGTAGGGCAAGCTATGCTGAATAAACTCGTACCCGAAAAACTCCTTGATGAGTTGGCTGTTTCAAAAAATATGTGGGCTCGGCGTGTGGCGATTATTGCCACCATGGCTATGATTAAAGTTGGTCAGTATGACGCGACCCTTCGCATTGCAAAAAAACTTTTAAGTGACAAAGAAGACTTGATGCACAAAGCCGTGGGCTGGGCGCTCCGGGAAGTGTGGAAAAAAGATCCCAAGCGCTGTGAGGAGTTTTTACTGGCACACTACTCTCGCCTCCCTCGCACAACGCTCCGCTACGCAATTGAAAGGATGGAAGAGGGAAAAAGAAAGAAATTTTTGACGATGAAGAATGAGGGTTAGAAAGTTGGCAAACTGCTAAAATACTTCTATGCAACTAAATAATCTCACTGAAGAAGAAAAGCGGGTGATACTCGGCAAAGGCACCGAGGCTCCGCATATTGGTCAGTATGTAAACAACTCAGAGCATGGTGTGTATGTGTGCAGACAGTGCAATGCGCCGCTGTATAACTCCAAAGATAAATTTAAGAGCAGTTGTGGCTGGCCAAGCTTTGATGATGAAGTTGCGGGTGGGGTAAAGCGTATACTTGATGCCGATCGCATCCGTACCGAGATTACCTGTGCTCGCTGTGGCGGGCATTTGGGCCATGTATTTGAGGGCGAGCATTTTACTGACAAAAATATCCGTCATTGCGTAAACTCGATTTCACTCACATTTATTGAGGGAAAATAACATAATAGGAGAACCAAGGGAATTTTTTTCCTTCATCTTCATAATTTGCTATACTGCTTTTGATATGCATGTTCGAGTGGTCCCCGCTCTCATTTTCACCGCAAGCGTTCTTCTCAATATCATTCTCGCAGGAGGTATGTACTATTTGTATCTGAAAGTACAAGGGAGACAAGTCTCTCCGGTTCCTGAAACTGAAACGGGAGAGCTGCCTTTGCAAAAGTATTCATATCCGAATTTGAAAGAAGCAACATATCTTCCAAAAGCTATTACATTCGGTCCCATCCAAGACGAGGAAGATTCTTATGTGACGCGGTTATTTACGTATGAAGTTGAAGGATTGTCTGTAAGTGGTATCGCCCATTTTCCGGTTAAAGCGGGAGAGTATCCGGTTATCATCATGGTTCGCGGATATGTCGACAAAGAAATATATACGCCTGGGATGGGAAGTAATCCATCGGCACGATATTTTGCTCAAAATGGATTTATTGCGCTTGCGCCAGATCGATTGGGATATGGTACCTCTGACGAAGCGCCTGATATTGAATTTGCCGACAGACTGCTTGCATATCCAACTATTTTACAACTGCTTGCAAATGCAAATGATTTGAATATATCTTTAGATCAAGTTGGAAGCACAGTTCACGCAGATCAATCTTCAATCGGTATGTGGGCACATAGTAATGGTGGACAGATTGCTTTAAGCGTCCTTGAACTGTCACGACAAAAAATTCCTACTGTTTTATGGGCACCAGTATCAAAGCCATTCCCCTACTCTGTCCTATACTATACCGATGAATTTGATGATCATGGTAAGTATATCCGAAGTGCAATTGCAAAATTTGAAAAAGAATATGATGTAGAGAAATATTCCCTCTCAAACTACCTTGACTGGATCAACTCACCGATTCAGCTTCATCAGGGCAATGCCGATGAAGCGGTACCCATAAAATGGTCAGATGAACTCTACGATACAATTTCTTCACTCGAAAAAGATATCGAGTATTTCACCTATCCATCATCTGATCACAACATGGTTCCCGATTGGGGAAAAGCTGCACAATCATCACTTCGATTTTTTGATGAGCAACTGAGGTGATTCTTCTTCTTGGGATGGGTATTACTTGATATAATATACATTCGATATGCCGGAGTGGCGGAATTGGCAGACGCGCAGGTTTTAGGAACCTGTGCCCGTAAGGGTGTGGAGGTTCAAGTCCTCTCTCCGGCACCAAGGAAGAAATAAGTGGAGGTTCCCCGATGTCGCTATCGCTTATCGGGACTAACTCGCTCTAAGCCAAGCTAGCGCTATGGCAAGTGCGAGTTGAGCAAGTCCTCTCTCCAGCACAAGAGATCTCATATTAAAGAACTTATAGCAATATGTTTTATTAACAATTATATTGTGATTTGGATTGTCTTAATGGGAACTATAATTGAAAACATTAGATAAATATAGCATTTAGTAGACTAAAATATATCCTTTAATAATTAATACAAGGATTTGCTCATTTATACAATACGAACTTCACCGCTTCGATCAAAATAGGAATAATCGGATTGTTGCAATAATCCAAATGAGATTTAGACTGCTACAATAGGCTTCAAAACAAGATGACGGTTTTTAGCAGAGTTACATGACGTCTGCCAATAATCAAAAGCCTGTCTGAACAATCAGAAATAAACTCTCTTGACATACCTGCTTTGATTGAAGTATTATCATAATAAATACTGAATTCTATCCAAATTGGACAACCGTCAACTACAAGTTATGGGTTTTAAATAACTCGTATTTAGTAGTTCTTCATTTCCGCTCTGGTAAAAAAATGAAATCGTTATTGAATAATAATTTCACAGATTTCAGTGTGCTAAATTGAGCTTGACCAAAATCTTTTGGTAAATTTAAACTCCTCATTCTCAAGAGCAATACGGTCTGTGGAGTACCATTATAAATGGTAAGTAAACAATCATATTTAGCCTAATATAAAGCCATAAAGTAGCATATTTATGTTGGAAAAACGAGCAAATATATATGTAATTAATTAATAGTAATACGCCCTATTTCACAAATGTATTTTAATACAATTCATTTTTATATTTTTATGAGAAATAGTTAACTTACTAAATTAATTATGATTAAATTTCACTCAATTACAATAAACTACTTAACACAGCGCTAATACTATAGGATATTATTTCTTTGTTACTAATGCGTGAATACTGACGGAATGATTTGTAGTCATTAAAACGAACCATTAATCAAATAATCAGACTTTTGGTTTTGCAAGAAAAATTTGCTCCTTTACAATGTATCTAACGTCGTTTAATATATATCTCTATATGACCGTTTCTGAATCGATACAAGAGTTTTTAGATTACTGTGAGCTTGAGAAAAATCTCTCTCAAAAAACAGTTCGTATGTATGCGTACTACCTTCGCTTCTTTCAGGAGTGGGTGCATGAAGAAAAAAAGAGCAAAGAAGTTGACGTCATGGATTTGAAGGAAAAAGATATTCGTGAGTTTCGTCTTTATTTATCCCGAAAATATACAAATCCACACAAAGGACAGCTCAAGCGTCAAACACAAAACTACTTTTTAGTAGCCCTTCGGAGTCTTCTTCGTCACCTGTCAAAAACAGGCCATGAAGTTTTATCTCCCGAGATGATTGAGCTTGGAAAGCAAAAAGATCGAATGATTAAATCGTTATCTGAAGATGAATTGAAGCGGCTTTTTGATTCGGTTGATACCAGTGATGAAATGGGTTTGAGGGATGCGGCAATCCTCGATGTTTTATTTTCAACCGGACTTCGTGTATCTGAACTTGCTGCGCTCAACAAGGATAAAGTAAATTTAAAAGTTGGAGAATTTGGAGTAATTGGAAAGGGTGGGAAGGCTCGCGTTGTTTTCCTTTCAACAAACGCCATCAATGCATTAAAACGGTATCTCGATAGGCGCTCAGATCCATTCACTCCGCTCTTTATTCGATATTCTGGACCCAAAGAAGTTGATGAATTGACCGATGAAAAGAAACGACTTTCTGTTCGGTCTATTGAGCGTATGATCGAAAAGTATCGTAAAAAAGCAAATATTCTTTTCCGCATTGGTCCGCACATGCTTCGTCATTCATATGCTACAGATCTTCTGTCCCATGGAGCGGATCTGCGATCTGTTCAAGAAATGCTTGGACACAAAAATATTGCAACAACTCAAATATATACTCATGTGACTGATTTGAGACTGAAAGAAGTCCATGAGAAATTTCACAGCGGAAATAAGTAGATTGAGTTGAGAATGGTTAAATGTATAATACATATATGGTATCGTACCTTCGGAACAATCCCCCATTTGCTTTTCTTACTATTGGGGTCATCGCATACATACTCTATTTTTCCTTTTTTAGTATTTTAAGATATGAAAAATTCTACGCTCATTACTTCGATCTTGGGATCATGCATCAGACGGTATACAATAGCTATCAAGGCATAAAAACGGGTGACTTTTCACGAATCTTAGAACATACTGATCCTCAAGCTGGAACCGAACAAGTGAAGCGAATGGCGGTGCATAATGATGTCTTTTTGGTATTTCTTGCACCATTTTATTTTATTCACGATGGTCCGGCGACGCTCCTCGTGATACAATCCGTCGTAGTAGGGCTTGGGGCATATTTTGTATTTTTGATTGCTCAGCTGGTTTTAAATAACATTAAGTATTTTCAAGCGCTTTCTTTACTTCTTGCGTATGGTTATTTACTCTATCCGCCACTCCAGAAGGCAAATAACTTTGATTTTCATGCGGTAACGTTAGCCACGACATTCTTGCTTGCAATGTATTATTTTTGGCTGAAAAAACAACCGGTATTGTCGTTCGTTTTTGCCGTAATGAGTATGCTTACCAAGGAGCAAGTCGGCCTTTCGGTAGCATTTTTTGGTGCATATACGTTCTATCATTCACAGAGTCGTACTTTTTCTTTCTTTGAACACGCAAAAAAATATATTTTTCACCGATCTTCCTTTCAAAACTGTATCGCCTTTATACAAAAAAAAGAGCATCGATTCGGTATGATTCTGATCATTTCAGGGATATTTTGGGTGTTAGTTTCTCTCAATGTGATCATTCCCTATTTCCGCGGGGGTGAGCATTTTGGATCAAAATATTTCACGTATCTTAGAGATACCCCTTGGAAAATATTTCCGGTATTATTCCGACTTGAATCAGCACGGTACGTCTCGCTTTTACTTATTCCTGTCGGCTTTGTTTCGTTATTTGCGCCGTTACCATTTTTGATCGCAACTCCGGATATTGCGATGAATCTGCTTGCTGCCAATAGTAATATGCGCAATATTTATTTTCACTATAATTCGGTGATAACCCCATTTGTTTTCATCTCAGCAATTTATGGCGTGCAACAGCTATTGTCATCAAAATATAAAAAAATTCTTCGTCATCCTGAAAAGGCAATGATTATTTTTCTGTTTGGCGCGATCTTATTTTCATCCCTCTATATGAGCCCGCTTCCCTGGGGGCATCATCGAGACATGTTCCCATGGAAAGCATATCCTGAAAAATATGAAGATGTCCGGTTGTGGAAAATGTTTTTAAAGGATGACTTGAAGAAAGTTTCAGCAACAGGTCATTTAGCCCCTCACTTTGCATCACGAAGATTTTTTTATAATTTTGCAGAAGGGTATGACAATGCAGAATACGTCGTGATTGATCGTTTTGAGATTGCCCGCGGATATCAGATCGAACTAAGTCAATCTGAATATCAACGAATTCTTCGTGATTACAGATACATTAAGATATATGATGTACATGGGATTGAAGTGTTTAAGCGATTACCATTTTAATAATAATTGTGAAATCAATACAAAAAATATCGGTTATCATACCGTTTCATAACGAAAAAGAAAATTTACAGATGTTGGTTGATGGTTTGGAAAAAGTTGTCTCAAGAGGTTCATATGATTATGAAATTCTTCTTGTTGATGATGGATCATACGATGGATATGAATCTCTCCTGCCACAACTTACCGAAAAGAAAACAGTGACTGTAGTTCGACTCAACAGACAGATGGGGAAAGGAAAGGCATTGAGTGAAGGTCTTGAGCGGGCATCCGGAGAGACTATTTTATTCATGGATGCTGACCTTCAAGATGACCCGGAAGATATTCCATTATTTATTGAAAAACTTGAAGCCGGACACGATTTTGTAAATGGTCATCGATTCACGAGAAAAGACAATGGCATTATCAAAATTTATTCGATGGCTGCGCGATGGTTTTTGCACAACTTTCTGAATTCCCCGTTTACCGACATAAACTGTGGATTTAAAATGTTTCGAAAAGAAATACTCAATGACGTGGTTCTTTATGGAAACAATTTTAGATTCCTTCCGTTGGCAGCATTTTACGAAGGATATCGTGTTGGAGAAATCAATGTCCATAATAAACCACGGATTTACGGCAAGTCAAAATATGGCATAAGTAAACTATTTGTTGGACTGATTGATATGTTGTCTGCGTACTTTTTGTACAAATTTGCAGAAAAACCTCTTCATTTTTTTGGTGGCGTTGGGGCGGTTTTGTTTGGTATCGGGGGACTTGCCTTGGCTTGGGTCACCTATGAACGAATTTTTATGGGTGTGCTTCTCTATCGAAGACCGGCGCTCCTTTATGCAATATTTCTCGTCATTTTAGGAATTCAGATTATTATGACGGGGATCATCGGAGAGCTCATTGTGTATTTGCACAAGAAGAAAAATTAACTATGTATTTATGGATGTAAAGACCGATAAAATCGATTCAGCAAGGCCACTAGTTCTGAATGTTTCGCCTACAGATACCGAGCAAACTTTACAATCACCACTGAGACTTCAAATATTTAATTATTTTCAAATAAAAAGAAGCAATTTTGAACGTCGGCTCAGCGCTAGCCAAACGGAAGTAGATATCGCACAAGAGCAAATTAAAATTCTTGATAGTTCTGTTGATGAGACGGCACAGTATGCCCAGGGTAATGAAGAAAGTGTCACCCCATTGGCAGCTCATGCAACAGATTTACGAAAAGCTACCGCCTGTTTCTTGGCAGGAAGCATATTGCCAGGAGAGTATGGCATTTCATTTGCTCACCATCTTTTTCAAGAAACTGTGGCGTCATCGGCGCATGTTACTGAAGATGTGCGTTTTTCAGCAGGAGAAGTAAATGAACAATACTCGATAAAAGAGTACCCTGAAGGCGTAAGTAGATGGAAAAAACCACACGGTGAACTTTTCTTTGCAGCCCCTCTCAAGGAGATTGTAGAAGATGAGCATTTTAAAGGATTTAATGACTTTACTGGGCCAAAAGAGATGTTTCTTGAAAAATTTATACTTCAAGGTGAAGGCGGCTTGATAAGAAAGGCAAACGAATTTGGTGTTTCCATTCCTGAAGTTTTGAGCAGAAATCCTTCAGAAGTTGAAAATAAAATGCGAAATGGATCACTGACGCCTGATGAATATGTTGCCTTGTATCAACTATTTCGACAGTGTGGATTCCCCTATCAGACCGATCAACCTTTTCTTGAACTTGCAGTTTCTGAAAGAGTTGCCACGGGATCCAAACTAAAATTATTTATGCCACAAAGTTTCAGAGAACGGTATATTCAAGAATTAATCCAAACCTATCAAAAATCAAAATCATACCACGGAAGTGTGTCGCAATCTCTCATAGCAGTAGAGTCTGAGCTTGCAAAATCAGATACTGATGAGCTCGACCAGTATAATATGCAAAGAAAACACGTGCTGGAGCAACTTTTAGATATGACATTTCCTGAAACTGAAGAAGCATTTATTGTCCAGTCTCTCGAACGAACGGTTTTTTATTCAGACGATATCCCAACAGGACAGGTAGCCCTCTATCATCATTCTCACGCAGGTATTGCACATAGTATTTTTAGCAACTAGAATAAATTATGTCGGGAATACTTGCAATTATCATCGCAGAAATTATCTGGGGTTCCGCCCCACCAATTTTTAAGTTTTCCCTGCAAGGCGTTCCTCCTTTTACTCTCGCATTTATCCGATTCTTTACTGCATCGTTTATTTTCATGCCGTTTGCTTTTATGCGCTGGAAACGGCTCACTACAACCCAACTCGTATATATTTTGATGGGGAGTTTGGTCGGGGTGGTGATCAATGTGTCGGCATTTTTTGTCGGTCTGGAGCTTGCACCGAGCATTAACGTCCACATGATTAGTGCTGCAGGACCGCTCGTTTTATATGCATTGTCTATTATTGTCCTTCACGAGAAGCCTCATGCACAGATACTACGGGGGATGATATTTGCATTAGTTGGTGTTTTGGTCATTTTTCTTGCTCCATTATTCCAAGGTGGCTTAAATGGAGAAAATGGAATAAGTTCAGGTTCTGTAATACTGGGGAACTTCTTGTTTGTAATTGCAATGTTGGGTGGTGTCTTTTATTCGGTCATAAATAAAAAGATAATCAAATCAGTTGATCCCTCTGTTATTATGTCAATTCAGTTTTTTGTTGGATCTGTAGCTTTTATACCCATGATGGTCAAGGAACTGCAGGTATGGTCATTTGCCTCTTTAACGAGTCACGGATGGGTTGGCATTATTTATGGTATTTTCTTTTCTTCAGCTCTTGCATATTTCCTCTTGAATTATGCTTTAAAAAGAATATCCGCTCAGGAGATTGGGGTCTATGAATATATGAAGCCAATTGTTGCGGTACTTATTGCAATTCCCCTTCTTGCGGAGTTTCCTGATATATATTTTATTATTGGAAGTATCCTCATTTTTATTGGTGTGTATGTCAGTGAACGACATCCTCATTTCCAACGAGTACATACAAAAATTGGTGGGAGAGGATAAAGTTCGGTCTTTAATTTTAGTTCTGACGGAAATTTTCACTATTAAATTCCAGCTCTTTTATCGCAGAAGTCATTAATTGGGCTGGAAAAGAAGTCCCGCGATTTGTGAAATTTATAATACCTTCTTGTAAATAATGCTTCCATATTGTTCCCATTGGTGGGCTGGGTTCGGGGACGTAATATGGGTATTTACCAAATCTTTGCCTATATCGTGGTATTAAAACAGCCCTTTCTCTCAATGCGATTTCTGCTTTTTGACTTGGATTTAATAGCTCGTACCTTCTTAAGTCTTCAGGATCATTTGTACTGAAATTTGAATAAGGAGCTCTGTGTAAACCTGCCTCTGGATAATCGAGTTCTTGTCTTTTGAAATGTTGATCATACATCATTTGATGGTTTGACGGTCTATCATCGTGGGCAAAAATTTTAATAGTAGGATCTGTATAAGGGACCGCTTCGAGGTAAGAAATCGTCACATTACTTTCATCAGTTATGACCTCTCTTCGTTTAAGGTCGGACAAAAGTATTCCAAGAGTGAGATGAGAATGGCGAGATGATTTGACATGAACGCCTCTTCTGATAGCATAATCTGCATCTCTATCTTGCTCCTGCAGTTGTCTAATTTGAATTTCGGTTTTTCCATCGACGTCTTGCAATAGGAACCAATCTACAGTTGAAATTATTGATCGTCTGGATTGTTCGTTCATTGTGTATAAGAATGTGGAACAAAATGGATCATCGAGGGGAAAAGGATCATGAACTATTCTCAGAATTCCGGCAGGGCTTTTATACTTTGCACTTATTATCGGAGAAAATTGGGCACGATGAATCAGATCATTTCCTCTTAAAACATTTTTCATGAATTGTGATCGCTCCTCCTGGTCCATGGTCAAATGATAGATGGTAGGGATTTCTGGCAGATTTAGCTGTGACAGACATTCTTTATGAGACATAGTTAAAAGAAATAATATGAGTTTAGAATTTGTTATTTCTAAATCAGCAAGTGGTTTTGTTTTTTCTCATTTCCATATTATAGGATAGTATACCAAACCAAGCACAAAAAAATATTATCATTATTGATAACTCCAGATAATCATGTTAGCCTTACTATAGATGAGCAAATCTCGTTTGAAAATTATCCTTCTTTATATAGTTTTTCCTGTGTTTATTTTGGTTATTTCTTATCTCATCCAGACAAAGAAGCTCACACTCAACAATAGAGCGTCAGAAATACAAACGATAGATTATTCCAAAGTTCATGTCTTTGGTCAGAGCTCAATTTATGAAACATCACGAGATACGGTTACAGGAAATGGAGTGTTTCATGCGGCAGGAGTCGTAGTAGACAAAAGTTCTCGCCCCAATAAAGTATATGTGGCAGATACGGGCAATAGTCGGATTCTAGGGTTTTCAAGCCTGGGAAGTTGTTCTGCCATTCCAACTGTTGCCTGTACAAACGATAGCGATTGTCCAGAAATATATCCGACAGAACCAGCACAAAATCCTCCGAATTTATTTACTCAACCGACAAGTTGTATATCTGGTTGGGGTACCTGTTGGGAGGAAAATCATGGTGGTTCACGCCCGACTGGGTATCAAAAAGCATATTTACTTCATGCCAATGGAGTCGCATCATTTCCACCGTTTGTTGTCCGAGATAGTGGATCCTATTTGGAATTTTGGTATTTTGATGGTTCACACAATTCTGAAGATGGCTTTTTCATAGAGGTAAAAATAAACGATGAGTCTGTTTGGAAATCTGCGCTTGTGACAAGAGATAGCCTACTACAGCGTGCCATAATACCTTTAAAGCCATTTAGAAACCAAACCATTGATATAAAAATATTGTCTGAAGACGGCAAAGATCAAAATGATCAATGGGATCAGGCTACAATAGTAGACCCAAATATTACACAAAGTCCAAAAAATTTCTGTACGATAAATCCAAATAAAGAGGCAGATATCGTGATAGGTCAAAAAGATTTTTCCAGTGCTGCTTGTAACCGTAACAATATTGAAGGGTATTTTGGGAAATCAGGAAATAATACGCTGTGTCTTTTGCATTACCCAACAGTTGGAAATGTTTCAGAAGCTTGGCAAAGGTTGAATTTCGATGTGAATAGTCAAGGAGACCTACTCGTGCCTGATATCTATAATAATAGAGTTTTAGTGTATAAAAAACCTTTTGATAAGGGAAAAAAAACAGATATCAATGCAGATTATGTAATTGGTCAACCAGACTTTGAAAGTAACAAAGTAAATTTAGGCAATGGTGTGAAATCGCCAAGTAAATCCTCTTTATTTATGGGCATTGATAAATCGGGAGGACGTGGCACAAATGGATGGGGAGCTTCATTTGATAAAGATGGTAATATTTGGGTCGCAGATAGCTTTAATGCACGAGTCCTTCGGTTTAATAAGTTATCAAATAATCTAGGCTACAGTAAAGAAGCAAGCATTGTCATTGGTCAACCAGATTATAACTCCAATGAGCGGGGGAATTTTCAAAAGCCACTTGATCAATCACTAAATCTGAGCAAATTGACAAAGCCTATTACCGCAAAAATTGATCCCAATACAGGGTATCTATATGTACTCGATCAAACAGAACAAGAGGATCCCGTAACAAAATATACTCTCGCAGGACATACGAATATTTTCGTTTATATCCCGAATCCGACAACAAATGATTTTATAAATGGTCAAAGTGCTGAAAGAGTTATTACAGTCAAACAACCATTACCTTTTGCAAAACATGATGGATGGCCGGTAGAATATTATCCTCAAATGACAGGATTTGAATTTAACATGACAAGTATCCCTGAGTATGCCAATGGGAAATTGTGGCTCGTGGAAAATGAAGGGAGGCGTATTCTGCTTATTGACTACGAAGGTAATATCGTGCATGTATTAAATGGCTCTCCAGAAAAAATTACCACACTTGAAGATCCTGTGGCAAAATATCGTAAGGGTGCGATTAATGATTATTGCGACATGGTAAATGGTGACCCATTTATAAAAATATGCAATATATGGCCAGGTGGATCTTTGGGATTTGATAATCAGAATAATATATATATAGCTGATGAATGGTCACATCAGATGGTACGATTTTCCTTACCCTATAACATGATAAAGAACGAGGACGGGAGAGTATTTGTCCCAAGAAGCAATGGTGGTTGGATGACGGATGGAGAGCCAAACAGCGTTTCTCCAGACAAATTTTCTGAAGCAGGAGGACTGGTAGCATATAAAAATCAACTTATCGTAAGGGACAAAAATAGACTGATGGTGTGGAACAATTATAAAGACAATCCGAATCAAAGACCTGCTGATATCATAATCGGTCAAAAGGATGGGTATCAAAAATTAGGAAATGATATAGCCCGTGATGCGTTCCATACGATTGATGATAGCGATAGATTGTGGACTTTTGGAGCTCATGGGAAAATAGTAGTCTACCAGCTACCATTCGTAAATGGTTCGGTTCCTATCGACGAAAGTATAGATCTTTATTGGTCTGATACCAAAGAGAAGATCGATTATGCTGGTCAACGAGGCATTGCCTTTGATCCTGTTTCAAAGGCAATGTATGTAGCAGATACAAAACACCATCGAATTTTCCGAATTGGCAATTATAAGGATATTCAAACAAAAGGCAGATTGTATGTAGATATGGTGATAGGTCAGCCGGATAAAAATAGTGTGAAATGCAATCATGACCAGGAAGAAGGATGGGTTGCCACTGGTCCAGCAAAAGCAGATGGGATGTGTCTCCCAACCGATATAGAGTTTGATCGCCTTGGAAATTTATATGTTGTCGAAAATATTTATGAAGGTCATGGAAATATGCGTATAAGTGTATGGATGAAGGATAAAATAGATCAGGCCATGGCACAAAAAATTCTTTTTCCTAAGATTGCAACAGAAAAAGTCTTTGTACAAAACAATGTTGATGTTCAGGCAGTAGCTTACGATAATTATGAAAATCGACCAAGCTCCCCGGTAAGCATAGCATTTAATAGTAATGGTGAAATGATCGTTGCAAATGATGGATCGTATAAAGGTCACGGATCGTCACAGTTTCGAGACACTCATCAATTATGGTATTATAAAAGTCCGTTGCTTAAAAACTCAGATGGATCATTTGTTCAAAACCAAAAAGCAGATGGCTACTTAAATCTACCAATAGGCGCAAACGCAGAACTAAGATTTGATCAAGAGGATAATTTATTTGTAAATGATGGTACTTGGTATAGGGTATTGTATGTAGAAAAAGCTGATATAACAAAGCATTATGTGGAGCTGCCGGATCCTACTTTTACACCTCTGCCTACTGAAACTCCAGTATTTACTCCTACTCCATCATTACCTCCCATATTACTTGAACCAAATATTAAAAATATTGTGCAAAGCGTCAAAGATTTAGAGTCTGATTCATCCTTTACTTTAGTGACATATGTTGTAGAGATTTTCAATCCAAACAATAGCACCTATAAAGATATTGAGTTTACTGACCACATCAATTATCTTGATGGTGATCCTGAGATAATTGATATTGAATCTACTTCAAATGTTTCAATTATTTCACAAACACCAGACAAGAAATCTTTTAGTGGAATCATCCCATCAATTGAACCAAAAAGTGGAGCTCGTATCGTTGTCATGACAAAATTAACTAAAACCACCCTTTGTACTGGAACGACTAATAATATATTTACTGCTAAAAATCTTGATGCTTCATTTCACCAATCAGTAGAAGTTACTACAGAGCCTTTTCTTCCATGTATTACCAATACTCCATCGCCGTTACCGACCTTAACCCCTACTCCATCACCAACAAGCATATTTACTCCCACGCTCACACCAACTCGTACACCTACGTTGACTCCTACGAGAACACCCGTTCCAACACGAACTCCAACAAAGACACCAACTCCTACGCCAACAAAGACACCAACCAGAACTCCAACGCTCACACCTACAAGAACACCAAGTCCAACTCGTACACCCACATTGACACCAACTCGCACACCTACGTTTACTCCGACTAAAACACCAAGTCCAACTCGAACGCCGACAAATACGCCAAAACCGCCAACTAATACACCAAGACCACTAACCAATACCCCCATTCCTCCTACCGCAACATTTACACCAAGGCCAACCAATACCCCCACTCCCGGAGTTCCCCAGGCACGGTACACAGAAGAAAAACTTGGAGGAGGAGCACAACTTCAAAGTGATGCACGAGTAGATATATATATTCCAAATGGAACTTGTTCTTCAAACATATTTAATACCATACAAGTACAAAGTACATCTGGAAACTCGCTCGGAACCATGCAGTCTTACTCAAAATATCAAACATATACAACCTCAGATACTCCTCAAAGCAGACAGAGTTGTTGGCAGGGTAGTTGGGGGACACCAGGTACTGCAAATTATATGTCTGGAGCATTTTATCGTATGTGGGGAACCAAAGGATATTTCTGTTCATATTCCCATAAAAAATTATCAGACACGGTAAAAATATATGTTCCCGGATCGGGGACCTCAAGTAATATCAGCTTTTGTGAAAGTCTGACGGTCGCTACAACAGGTACCATTACTGCAGGTCAAGATATTGTTCTTTCCTTTGCTCTTCCCACAACTCCACAAGCGGGATCATGTAGTAGAGTCGCAACAGTAAACGGAGTAAACACCAACTATGGTTTACTGTCTGTTCCACCCTCAGGAGGGAGTGTCAATTCAGCAAACACTGATGGACTTATGCGTTATACCAAAGATGGAAACACAGCAAAGACAACCGTACGATTCACAAAGAGTGGTCAATACAATATGCAAATGGGTTGTAAGGAGGATGGAAATGATCAGGCAAGTATTCGTACTGCATCCAATTGGTTACGAGTTGATGTACAAGTTGCACCAACCAATACCCCAAGACCGCCGACTAACACTCCAACAAAAACACCTACGCCAACACTAGCAGCAGTACATACATTAACAGGAAGAGTTCAGTATTCGGGTGGGATAGGCGTGCCTCGTGTTGTGGTGAAAGTATATAAATACCAAGGATTAACAAGAATATCGCGAGTCTACCTTACACAAGTTACAACAAACAATAGTGGAAACTTTTCAATTCCAGGTCTTTCAAATGGGACATACGATGTGGTTCCACAGCCAAATGTTCTTGTTACCATGGCCAAAGGCAGCGAGATGCGGACAATGGTTCTTGTACAGAGTATGGGGAATGCAATAGTTCCGACTTTTACCGCACTTCCAAGACCAACGCCGTCAAAGCCCAATACGAGATAAGAGCTGCATGTTAATGGGTAATTTTGTGATAGAAAAGATAATTATTTATAGATTATGATAAAATCATCAAATATGAACAGCATTCTCATCACCGGTGCGGGAGGATACATTGGATCTGTCGCCACATCTCTTCTTTTGCAAAAAGGATACTCAGTCGTTGCTGCAGATAATTTCTCTACCGGCTATAGAGCACCATTAGATCTTCTCAAAGAAAAGTACCCCGAGATGCTCAAAATATACGAGGTGGATTTAAAGGGATCTTTTTCTCATATTTTTAAAGAAAACTCGATTGATCTTGTTCTCCATTATGCTGCAAGTTGCAGCGTAAATGAATCAATGGAAAAACCCGAAAAATATTTTTCCAATAATACCGGTGGAACGCAAAGACTTTTGCACACCATGCTTGATCATGAGGTGAAAAATATTGTCTTCTCCTCTACCTGTGCAGTGTATGGCGAAGCAGAATACGTGCCCATAAATGAAAAACATCCAACGCGTCCTGCAAACCCCTATGGCGCTTCGAAGCTCATGTCTGAAAATATCATCAGGTGGTATGGGGAGTTGAAGGGAATGAATTACGTAATCCTTCGATACTTCAATGTGTGCGGAGCAACTGATGATGGCATGATTGGTGATAGTAAAAACCCTTCACCTCACCTTATGCAAAATGCGGTGCGAGGAGCGCTCGGGATTGAGCCATTCAATTTGACCTGTGGAAAGTTTGATACTCCTGATGGCACGCCAATCAGGGATTATGTCAACGTTGTTGATCTCAATGTCGCACACATTTTGGCAGTTGAATATCTCATAAATGGTGGAAAAAGTGAAACAATCAATCTTGGAACCGGTGATGGGAATACAGTTATGGAAATAGTTCAAAAAGTTATGGAAATTACGGGCAAAAAAATTACCGTTAACCATGGACAAGAACGCGCTGGTGAATATGCCAAAATGATTGCATCAACTGAAAAAGCTCAAAAAATACTTGGATGGCAACCTGCACGCTCCCTCAAAGATAGTGTCCAGTCACTCGTTGATTGGTATACCAAACATCCCAATGGGTGGGAGTAAATTACGGAGAAAACAACTTCTTTATCAAACTAAATGCCCGATCGACATATGCTTCTTTCAGAATGATGGTAAACTCAGCATTGGTAGATACTACTTCCGCAATCTCCATACCATCCCATGCCAGAACTTTGAGAATCATATAGTACACACCAGGAATATGGACGATATCATCATTGAAATGAACGGTAATAGAAGAGAGATTGTCTAGTTCAGACACAATTTTTTCGTGGTTGAAGAGTTTTTTGATAATCGATTTATTATCTCTGCCACTTATGATCGTTGTTTCAAAAACACCCTGCGTGATTGTAGTAAAGTTCTGACGATCTTTTCTCAGTAATTCGATTATCTTAATTTGATTCTGCAGGAGTGTGTCAGAATTTTTGAAAGTAAGCTCCACGAGATTTGAACGCACTATTAAATCTGGCGTTTTTTTCAGTGCTTTACTCAGTTGCGATGTATCCTTCAACCCCGATTTCAGCCGTTTGAGCGCCATTACAATTGAGCCGATTTCTACCTTTTTCATAGTATCTCTTTCGACTTCTTTACGCATATCTCTTGCAAGACCCGTGTAGTTAATAATATCTTTATGCAATGCCTCACCAAGAAATGGAGATCGTTGAATTACTTGTCGTACGACTTGCGGTACTGTTATCATGTTAGGATTATAACATTTTTTAGTGATTTATAAAGTTATATGGGTTTTTTTGACAGGTATAACAAGCTGCACTACACTTCTGATTATTATCAATTTTTTTATTATGACAGCACATCAAGCGACATGCCCGGTTTGCGAAGCTTCGGTAGAAATTCCAGAAGGTACAGTAGAGTCTGAAGTAATTACGTGCGCAGATTGTAGTACACAGTTAGTAGTTGAAAAAATATCAGCTGAAGGCGCACAGGTTTCTGAGGCACCGGAAATTGAAGAAGATTGGGGAGAATAAATATATGTCAGTCACAATCGGTTTGTTGCACTCAACAATCAGAGCTGATGAGAAACTCATCATGCAAGCTGCAAAAAAGCGGAATGTCAACATCAAGCTTATTGATATTCGCACACACGCACTGCATAAAAATTTATATCAAAACACGATAGATATCGCACTTGAGCGCTCAGTATCAACCGTCAAAGGAACCTATGCCGCAAGCTTCTATCATGAGATGGGTGTTCCCGTCGTGAATACTCCTCAAGTTGCACACATATGCGAAGATAAATTTCTTACCTCACTAGTGCTCAAAGAACAAGGCGTTGCAACACTTGATTTTGGAATGGTCTTTTCCCTGGAACAAGCAGACGAACTGATAACGCAACTTGGTGGCTATCCGGTGGTTCTGAAGCCACCTACCGGATCATGGGGGCGACTTTTAGCCAAGATTAATGATCGTGACGCACTGGAAGCACTTATTGATCACAAGCAGGTTCTCGGCTCACCTGATCACAAAGCATTGTATCTTCAAGAGTATATTGCAAAAAAAGGTCGTGATATTCGAGCATTTGTGATAAGTGGCGAAACGATTGCAGCAATTTATAGAGATTCAGATCATTGGATTACCAACACAGCTCGAGGAGGAAAGTCGAGTAATTGTCCCGTTACGCCAGAATTATCTCAGCTTTGTAAAAAAGCATCAGAGGCAATCGGCGGTGGCATACTAGCTCTTGATGTGGTTGAGACAGACGATGGACTCAAAATCATAGAGGTAAATCACACCATGGAATTCAAAAATTCAGAAACCCCCACAGGAGTAAGTATTTCGGGAGCAATCGTTGATTATTGTATTCAATATATTAAAAAATCGTAACTATGGTATCAGTATCAATCTATGGCGGATCGGGGTATGCAGGTGGTGAACTTCTGCGCATCTTACTTGGTCATCCACAAGTAACCATCAAACAAGTCACTTCGAGACAGTTTGCCGGGCGACCTGTTAGTGCAGCTCATCCAAACGTGCGAAAAGTGACAAAACTCCTGTTTATTCACCCGGATAAACTTGAAGAATGCGATATTTTATTTGTCGGTCTTCCGAACGGAGCATCTATGGATTTAATGCCGAAACTTATGAAAAAGGCAAAAAAAATTATCGATCTGGGTGCAGATTTCCGACTGCACAATCAGGGAGTTTTCGAAGATTGGTACAAACAGAAACACACACAACCGTCACTCATGAAAAAGTTTGTTTATGGAATTGCAGAATTACATCGCGCAGAAATTGCAAAAAGCAAATATGTTGCCTGTGGTGGGTGTGAAGCAACTGTTTCTATTTTGTCACTGTATCCTCTTGTTAAACATCATCTTATCGAAAATAAAATTATTATTGACGCAAAAATGAGCAGTTCGCAAGCCGGACTTTCGCCTACTTTGTCCTCTCATCATCCAGAACGTGCAGGTGTGGTCCGCTCATATATGCCAAGTGGGCATCGCCATACAGCAGAAATAGTGCAGGAGCTACGAAGCGATCTTGATGTCGCCATTTCGGCAACTGCCTTGGATATGGTACGTGGGTTACTGGTGACCATTCACACTATCCCCAAAAAAGGAATTACTGAAAAAGATCTTTGGAAAGCGTATAGAGCAGAATACGCAGATGAACCATTTATTCGAATCGTAAAAGAACAGCAGGGGTTATATCGTTTTCCTGAACCTAAAATACTGCAAGGAACAAATTACTGCGATATCGGTTTTGAGATGGATACGAGGTCAAATCGTTTGGTGGTTATTGGCGCAATTGACAATTTAGTAAAAGGTACTGCAGGACAGGCTGTCCAGGCAATGAATTTGATGGGTGGTTTTACAGAAACGACCGGATTGGAATTTATCGGATTACACCCGATCTGATACTTTTATGTCAAAAATTAAACTCATCAATAATTTTAAGGGTATTATTGACACCACTCTTCGAGATGGACAACAATCCCCTCTTCTTTTTGATACGTATACATATCGATTTTCTTTGGATGATAAACTGACGTTGGTGAAGGGACTTTTAGAATCTGGCGTTCGTATGTTTGAATTTTTTGCACCGGTAGTAAGTGATATTGAACGAGATGACTTTGCTTCCATACAAGCATATATACGATCAAAAACCGATGATGCGATGTTACTTGCCCATTGTAGATGTCATCCTGCAGATATAGAACAGGCGATTGATGCAGGATTTGATGGAATCAATTTATACATTGGCATTGCGGAACATGCTCAAAAGTATAGTCACGGGATGAATTCTACAGAAATAAAAGAAAGAGTAATACCCATTATCAAAGAAGTAAGTAAAAATAACCCCAATTTGTACATACGGTTTAGCGTTGAGGATGCATTTCGAACAGAACTCTCGGATATTTATGAGTTGTATGACTCTATTTCGGAGTATGTCAATACCTTTGGTATGCCCGACACGGTGGGAATAGCAACTCCGACTATGGTTTATGATAGAGTAACGGCGTTGAAAAAGCGATATCCAACGGTTGATTTGGAGTGCCACTTTCACAATGATCGGGGATACTCCTTGATAAATGCGATGACGGCGGTTCTTGCCGGTGCATCATATGTAGATACTTCAATTTGGGGGATGGCAGAGCGATCGGGTATTACCTCATTTACTGGACTGTTGTTTAATCTTTTTCAAGAAGACCCGACACTATGTTCGAAATATAAAATTGAATTATCATATCCCTTAAATGTATTGATGGCATCTATTCTCAAATATCACGTTCCATACAACGAGCCAATTTCCATCACAAATAGAACTCATACTGCTGGAGTGCACCAGAATGCAATGATTCATAACAAATGTGTGTATGAAGCAGTAGATCTTGCAGATTTTGGTGTGACAAAAAATCAGCTACTCTTGGGACCTTTGAGTGGTTGGAATTTAATATATTATTTTTTACGGGAATTTCATTTTATTGACATATCAAAAGAACAAGCTCGTGAAATTGCACAAGAATTTAAAATGAGCGCACATACCATTGGGCGTGGTAAAAAACCTGAAGCTGTCTTATTAGAATTGGTTCGTCAAAAAAATTACCAAAAAATACCCGTGCAAGTCCGAGATCTTAAAAAACGCATTGAGCACTTTTAGTTAACAATATGATCATAGTTAAGGTTGGTGGAGGCAAAACAATACGTTGGGATTATATTTGCTGCAACATTGCATCTCTTCTCGAACATGGGGAAAAACTAGTAGTCGTACATGGGGCAAGTGAAATAAGGGATGAACTGGCAAAAAAAATGGGTTTTCAAACACAAACAGTCACTTCCCCCTCAGGCATATCAAGTGTTTACACAGATAAAAAGGCACTTGAAATATTCCTAATGTCTTACGCTGGTTTTGCAAATTCAACTATAGTTTCAAAGATGCAAGCAAGTGGCATCAATGCGATCGGACTTTCAGGAATTGATGGAAGATTGTGGGAAGCGAAAGCAAAACCCAATCTGATGGTTCAAGAAGAAGGAAAAACACGTCTCATTCGAGATAACATGACGGGAAGAGTTGAAAAGGTGAATACATCACTTATCCGATTGCTTCTTAAAAATAATTATCTGCCGGTTATTTCTGCACCAGCGATTAGCTTTGATTCTCAGATCGTAAATACAGACAATGATTGGGCAACTGCAGTGATGGCGGGGGCACTTGGTGCAAAATCCGTCGTGTATTTATTTGAAGCACAAGGACTTATGAAAGACTTACATGATTCGTCTTCAGTAATCTCCACAATTGATAAAAATAAGCTTGATAGCTTTATGAAGTTTGCGCAAGGGAGAATGAAGAAAAAAGTAATGGGAGCACAGAAGGCGTTAAAGCTCGGAGTAGAGAAAATTTATTTTGGAGACGGTAGAATAAAAAATCCAATACAGTCTGCTCTTGAGGGCAAAGGAACAATTATTTATTAGAAGTTGAAACATATATGAAAAACTATAATTTTCTTCAACAAAAATTTGTTGTAAATACGTATGTCAACCGTGGTCTTACCTTGGTGAAAGGTGAGGGTGTCTATTTATACGACGAAAAGGGAAATAAATACCTTGATATGATGAGTAATTACGGCGTAAATATACTGGGTCATTCTCATTCGGTTATCACAAAACACCTGTCAGATCAACTGGGAAAACTTACCGTTCTCCATGGAAGTTTTGCGAGCGATACCCGCGCTGAGGCTGCATTCCAACTCGTTAAAAAATGTGGTGGAGAGCTGTCACAAGTATACTTTTCAAACTCAGGAGCCGAAGCAGTGGAGGCTGCTTTAAAATTTGCGGTCCTTGCCACCGGTAAAAAAAAGTTTATTTCAGCAAGTCATGGCTACCATGGTAAAACATTGGGAGCTTTGTCTGCAACGTACGGTGATAAATATAAAAAAATGTTTTCTCCGCTCCTATGGGATTTTGAGTTTGTAGAACATGGAAATTGTGAATCTTTGGAAAAAGCAATTGGTCCTGATGTTGCGGCATTCATTGTAGAGCCGATTCAGGGTGAAGGCGGCATTTATACACCTCCTTTGGATTATTTACAAAAAGTCCGTGAGATATGCGACAAACACAATATTCTTTTAATTCTCGATGAAATTCAAACCGGTTGTGGAAGAACGGGGACATTTTTAGCGTCGCAAAAATCAAAAATAAATTACGATATTGTCTGTATGGGCAAAGGGTTAGCTGGTGGATTGCCGGTTGGTACCACGTTGGTTTCAAAAGAAATTGCGGCCAAAATTCCCAAACAGATTCATACGTCTACTTTTGGTGGTAATCCACTGACTTGCGCAGGAATTATCGCGACATTGGAATTATTAAATGAAGAAATGATGTCGCATGTGCAGGAAATGGGAATGTATTTTATCAATCAGTTAAAAACAATTATCTCTCCTCTTATGACTGAGGTTCGAGGACAGGGACTTATGATAGGTCTCGAGATGAAGGATAAAAGAAATGAAATGTTGAAAGCTTTGCAGATCCATACCATTCTTGCGATCCCTGCTGGAGAAAACGTGGTACGGTTTTTGCCACCATTTATCATTCAAAAAAAACACATTGATGAAACAATCGCAGTTTTGAATACTATTTTGAAAGGTCTATAGGTATGTGCCGTTTTTTACTATCAAAATCAAGAGAAAAACAAGACCCAACTCAGTTACTTGAGTCGTTTGCCGATATGGCACAAAAAAGCAAAGCATACGATGGGGATTGGCAGGGTGATGGTTGGGGCGCATGCTGGTGGAACGGCCGAAGTTGGGAACAGTATGTCTCGTTGAAACCGGTGTGGGAAGATCGAGAATTCTTCTCGTTTATCCCCGAAACATCACTTCTTTGTATTCATGCCAGAAGTGCATCTTTTGAACGTCACAAAAATACGATCGAGTTCAATCAGCCATATATTCAAGGACGGTACGCTTTTGTATTCAATGGCCTGCTCAAAGGTGTCACGCTCCCCCACCCGCTTTCAGGAACGATTGGCGCTCAAAAGATTTGGTCGCTTCTTCAGATATACCTCAAGAAATATTCTCCCGAGAATGCACTCAAAAGAACAGTCACTGACCTCAATAAACATAGTCGATTTATCCAAGCGCTCAATATTGGTTTCAGTGATGGAAATGACATATATGTTTACAATCAGTTTGAAAGTCATGGGGAATATTACAGTCTTCAAACGTCGATTTCAAAAGAATTGATCTTGGTTGCTTCTGAAAAAATTAATGGCTTTGAATTTGTGAAAATATTTCCAAACAAAGTTATCAGATTATCCAGGTTAAAGTGAGAATCCCAAAATGACTATTGATATTTAAAGATATCTTCTGCATGATTATACTCGCATACAATATTTTAAAATAAATACTTCTACAATTAGCCTTAAGACGAATGAAATCACTCTTACATACATACAAAACTTACATTACGATCGTGTTGCTTGCTATTATATTCGTTTGTAGCTTTGTAACTGTTCATTTTTTGAATCAGAAAAAAATCACGCTAAATTCTAATGCCTCAGTTAGCGCAAAAGATCTTACTGCCTTGAAATCGATACTCTTGAGGATGGTTCCAACTTCAAAGTCAAATGAAGTGATCATGCAGGCTCAAGAGCGCAAGCAGGCAATAGTAGAAAATTTGGATAATAGCACTATTGACGGAATTACTGTTTTTTTGACTAAAGAAGAGGTTGAGAAAATACCCATGTTCTTAAAGAAACCTAGATTAGTCGAAGAATACGTTGAACGTAGTGGACGTATCCATATAACACATGCGGATAATTTTGAAAAAAAAGAATATATTACTCGAATGCAAATTGCATTTGATGATTCTAATGAATTTTCTACACTTTACTTTCCTTTTGGCCAACCAGATAATCTTGATGGGTCTACGGTGCGTGTATACGGCATCTCCATTGGAAGCTACTTTATACCACTAAAAATACTCGATATCACAGATTCAAATACATCATCAATTTTATACAGTGATCCTATGGCCAAAGTGAACCAAAAACCAACGAGTGCCGTGGGGACATACAGACTAGGAATAATTCTTATGAACTTTACAAACGATAAACGTACTCCATTTACAAAGAATGAGATTTTCGGCATAGTCGGAGGTGAGGGCGACAGTGTAGCTCAATTTTATAAAGGTGTGACGTTTGGGAAGATTGAGATCAAAAGCACAGAACAAGATGTCTATAATTGGGTGACAATTCCATCAAGTATAAGTGGTAACAATTGTTGGACTGATCATAATAAATGGGCAAATGAAGCCAAAGAATTGGCAAAATCACAGGGATTTAATGAAGATAATTATGACAGAATTGGATTTATTTTTCCGCCACATGGGGATTGTCCATGGGGAGGACTGGCAGAAAGTACAACCTTTTTTGCCAACGGTATGGGGGGAAGTATCTCAAATCCACCCGATTCATTGGCGCTCAATCATGAGCTTGGACATACGTTCGGTTTGGGCCATGCAAATAGCCTGAATTGTAAAGATGTACAAATAAATATTTACAGTCTTTGCAAAGATACTGAATATGGCGATAGAGCTTCATCAATGGGCTGGGGCGAAAAGAATTTCTTTAATAGTTATTTTATGGGAGAGCTTGGAGTGCTCTCTGATAGCCAAATTAAAGAGGTTCAAACATCTGGAACATATACTTTATATCCATTGGAGAAAAATGACGAATCTATCACCAAATCGATCAAAATTCCAAAAAATAATACTGGTGAATATTACTATCTTGATTACCATCAGCCGATTGGAATATTTGGATCACATTTGGCAAGTACATATTATGGCAATGCTCATCTCCGTATTGGACAGAAATCTACAGGTTTTAAACCTAAGTCGTTGTTAATAGATACTACACCAAATACAGATTCTGATCTAGATGAACCTCTTGATGATGGAGAAGTATTCACTGATGAGAAAAATAATATTGTTATAAAGCAAGTAGCTCATACGCAAGAAAGCGCGACAATTGAGGTATTAGTATCTGAATCAGAAAAGCCTAAACCCACAGCGCTTGGACAATCCGTAATAACAACAGGAAATTCGAACAGCTACATCACTATCCCCGCGACAACTGTTGATCATATTCTCAATTCGGCACATCCACTTACTATAGAAGCTTGGGTCAAGGTGTTTGATTATACACCGATACTTTTTAATAATATTGAGCGTGGAGATGGTGGACAAGGTTTGCCTCTTTATGCATTTTGGTATGAAAATGGCTTTCTATCATTCTGGTACTCATCGGGAAATATTGCATATAAGCTCACATCACCAATAAATTTAAAAAAGGACAATTGGTATCATTTTGCAGCTACAGTGGATAGTCAGATTCCGAGAGTATACATAAATGGAGTTGATATTGGTGGTAGTTTGGGAGTACGTACTGTCAACGAGACAATAAACAAATACCTTTCTATAGATATCGGGCGTGGTATCAATCGGTTAGAAATAGACGAACTGCGTATCTCAAAATCTGTTCGCGATATCCCGACTATCTGGAATAATGCAGACTATGAAAAGCCGTTTTCCCCCGATGATGAAACTATTGGATTATGGCATTTTGAAAATAATCTCAATGACTCAAGTACCTATGCAAATAACGCTCAGGCCATTGGGAGAATTTTTTATTCAGTCGCACCTACTCCAACACAATCGCCCACACCAGTGCCTGTCCCATGGGTAAATACAAATTACAATAAAGCAAAAGTATTTGGTCGAGTAAAAAACGCCGATGGGATATTTTGGAGAAAAGATACTACGGTCTGTGGAACCTCATCAGGATTTTCTCAGTCGGCCACAATGAATGTCAATGGGTATTATCTTGATCGGTGTCAAGGCGCAACAATTCCCTACTTTTCTCGAGATATCTCATTTCCTGTACGATACAATCATACCTTGACAGGGCTCCCTTCTGGCTATGAATGTGTGGGGTGGGTACATTACTACACAAATATTTCTAAAGGAACGTTGGCAAAACAAGCAGAAGGAACAGGATGTAGTACGGGATTTAGAACAATATCTGTCATGATGCCAGCCAGTGGATTTCATAATTCACATTATTTTGAGTATACGATTCGACCCATTGTATCAACTCCGACCAGAACCCCAACGCCAACAAAGAAGCCTACCATTACACCAAGAAAAACATTGTTAAAATCTACGTCTATCTCACCGTCACGATAAATTTCTCCTACAACAAGATAATAAAAGAGTATGAGAATCAGAACGATTCCTTTGATATAATAAACTCATTAAATCAAGCGGGGTTAGTTTCCGCCAGAGGCGGATCAGCCTATGGCTGGCAGTTGGTAGAGTTTACATAGTAGCGGGGTTAGTTCAGTTGGTAGAACGTCTCTTTTCCAAAGAGAAGGTCAGGGGTTCAAGTCCCCTACCCCGCTCCATGATAGTACCGTCACAAGTACCGTCACAAAAACGGTTGGTTTTTGTCAGAAATAGCTTGGTAGGACAACATCGTATTTTTTCGTCAAATCCACCCCTCTTTTTAGTACCGTCACAAAAACGGTTGGTTTTTGTCAGAAATAGCTTGGTAGGACAACA
>CAYVKV010000012.1:0-29066 GCA_964452355.1 uncultured Gammaproteobacteria bacterium
CTGATCGAGGGTTAGGGGTTCATTAAGTGTCTACTAAATGGGGTACACATCACATCTATCACTTTTTGAACATGAACTTTTTCCATCTGTCTGACATCTCTTTCTCCCAATGCATTCGTTTCTTTTGCAATATCTTCAAAGCTTTGCAGTTTGTCAAAAAAGAGTGATGTATTTTCTCCCGAAAGAACAAGAATGACAAACAAGAATGGGATAATGTAGAGCTGCCACAGTTTTGTTTTTTTGAACATGTCAGAATAGGATAACTGAATATAAAGCTATTCTCAAGAAGATGATCATCTTCGATAACGTATTTTCATTAAATATAATGACGTCATGCACTTGGTTCGATTGAGCTATTCTTCGTATGCGATGTCTTTAACAGTAGGCGACGGGGGGGCTTTAGGAAAATAATCGTAAGGAAGAAAAGTGTGTGGAGGTAACTCCAATGCCTCAACGACGGGAGTTTCGATAGGGGGTAACTCCTCTAATCTGCTATATTGTGGCGCCTTTTTTTCCACTGAAAGAGTTCCTTCGGGGGGTTGATACGAATAAAAATCATCACCTTCAGGCATAAGGATAAAAAATTATATGTAATTATGATTAGGTTAAGTATTTTTTTGTCGGGACGGCGAGACTCGAACTCGCGACCTTACGCTCCCAAAGCGTACGTTCTAGCCATCTGAACTACGTCCCGATTGATTGGAGTCTATTGTATCAGTTGAAGCTGTGGACTGCAATAAATATAAATGAAATTATTTTTCCAAACTTTGCCACAAGGAAATACTTCCATAACTCCGATATGGTTTCCAGACTGAAGTAATCGTCTCAATTTTTTTCGGCGAAGGATTTTTCAGATGGTAAAGTTTCTCGATTCCTCGTTTCAGTCCAAGATCACCATGTGAAAACACGTCTTCGCGTCCAAGGGTAAACATCAGAAACATCTCGGCGGTCCACCTTCCGACACCTTTGATTTTTATTAACTCCGCGACCACATCCTCATCCTGAAGGATCACAAAATCATCCCATTGAATAGTATCGCCAAGAACTTCCGTTGCAATATTTTTCACATAAGAAACCTTTGCCCACGACATCCCTACATTGCGGAGAGTTGCGTCTTCAAATGCAAGTAATTTTTCAGGGGACACCATTTTTTCAGGAAATAATGCCTCAAATCGTGTTTGGATAGTATCGGCGGCTTTTCCGGAAAGCTGTTGAGAAATGATCTGTCGACAGAGAGATCGAAAGTATTCAAGTCGGGTTGTTTTCTTTTTTCCAAGCCACTTTGAAAAATCAATCGACTTCATGACGGTATAAATCACCGGGTCGTTGCGACTGAAATGTTCGAGTATCTTGCCTGTATTCATGAATGAAAGTATAAGGCAAAAATTGAGTATATAAATTTGAGTTTTTCTGCGGATTAAGAGTTCCTCCTGATGTTTTTGCACGAATTTCCACCAAAGGCGGACAGGCGAGTCTCGCCGTGCCGACATTTGGACCTCTTCAATACAAATCACACATAGGTGCTCTCACTTACATATTAATCTGTCTTCTTTCTTGACAAATTTGTCATTCACTTTGATTTCATAAATGGATATGATCTACAGTCTGTATTCGTATATGTATCATTGTAATATCAAATTATGCAATCAAAAACTCGCAACATACTAGTAATCTTCGTGGGAATCGTTCTCATCGGAGCCTTAAGCTTTCTGTTTGCCAATATAATACAGAAACGAGACGCAGATGTGACGACGGCTTGTAAGGCGAAGGAAATAATCGGAGGGAATGATACATATCCTATTGCAGAGCTTCCGAGTGGAGGCACGATCGCAATGAGGATTCCTGATAGGAGTAATGAAAATTGGCAAGTTGCTCTTGCGCCAATTCAGAAGCCAGAAACGGAGTTTGATACATGTGAAGCATCTATATACAAAGCTTCACCTGACGTTCTTGGCAGTCCCGATACACCCCAGGAAACTAAAGAAAATTTAAGCCGTGGATTAACGGTATCTATTGGTCGGGAAACATCTATCCAATTTGAGCATATTGCTGATATAACGTTACGAATATTTCTTTCAGCAAATCGCAATACTACTGAAAGCTTCGACTTAGACGATGCAATAAAGCATCTATCAGAACAGTTTATATTGAAAAGTCAAGGCGACGGCACTCTTCAACTTGTGGTTGCTGGGAATGTGCAAGAGAATTTAGATAATGGCAAGAAGTTTTATTATGAAGTTGTAGAACTAAATGGAGAGTGGATGGGAGAGCGCGATATAATACTTACTTCAAATGACAAGGGGAAAAGTTGGAAGGCTTCTTTATACGACTCAAAATAACTCACTCTCTATGACTTGTCGTAATCCAGAGCGCAGTTCGGAGTATAAGAACGGTGAATATCTAAGATAAAATCAAGAAAAGTTCGAACACTGTCACTTAAAGGCGACATATTCTCACAGTCTCTCAATAGCCAGAACCTTAAGGAATGAAGTATCGGTTTGAAGAGTTCCTCCTGATGTTTTTGCACGAATTTCCACCGTATGCGTGCCAGCGCTCGTTGGTATCGCTCCACTGAGCGAGATGGGGACTACGCCATTTGCAATCGGCATGGTAGCATAGCTTGAAATCGATTGATCTCCTCCGTTCAAGAAAATACCATAGGTATTCACATTACTTGCCGTGTCATTTTTTGAGGTTGTGTAAAAATCTACCCATAAGATGCATTTTGCAGAACAAACAATATTTACAAATGTATTCATCGCTGCATATGTTGTTGCGCCGGTACTAAATGAAGGGCCTTTTACCTGAGCAGTCGATAGTACTTTTTGACCTGAGTTTGAGTCAGATGTTGATACGGCAACGTCATTATTTTCGGATAATGTATCGATTAATTTTTTCTGATCGGACACTGCTTCTTCAAGAGCTTTGATATCTTCAACTATAGACTTCACACGATCAACGGAAATCGGCTGTTCAGTCGGTTCTTCCATCCGTTGCTCCCCTTGAGCTACTGGAGAATTTGATAGATCCAGATTATTTCCTTGAAGAGTGTCTGATTGGTACAAATAAATGATGACCAATAGGCCGACGATGATTGCCCCAATTATTATCCGTACCAAGACTTTTGTAGACATTAATATCAGTATAATATAAAAAGATGTTCGCCAACTTCGGTTGGAAGATGATACGTTGATAGTTGAGTCGTTACGATAAAAATGAAAAAGATAAAAATACTTTTTATTCATCACTCGACCGGAGGACTTCTCTTAAACCAAGGAAATGTCCGAGAACTTCTTTTGGAAAAAGCTCCACATATGAAACTCTGGGACCATGGGTACAATCTGCAAAAAGGGTGGCCATCATTTATGAACAGATTGACATATCGGACTGGATTGTCTGATGCCGACGGAAAAATGACCGGAACAGACTACGACATTTTTTTGTCAAACAATTCTCCGAAAGAGTATGATGAGATTTTTTCTCGAGATCCAGATGATTTTACATTAAAATCAATTCTTAATTACAATCTGATTGTTTTCAAAAACTGCTTTCCCACAACAAAAATAGTGACAAATAGAATGCTTAATGATCATAAAAAATATTATCTGAATATTTCAAGGAGTCTACAAAAATATCCCGATAAGCGTTTTGTTATTTTCTCTCCACCACCGCTTCGATCAGAAGCGACAAAACCGGCGTATGCAAAAAGAGCTCGAGAACTTGCAAAATGGATGAAAGGAACATTGACACATCAGAATATCGTTGTGTTCGATTTTTTTGACCTTTTGGCAAATGATGATAATCTTCTCAAGCGTGAGTATTGTTTACCACTGTTTTTCGACTCTCATCCAAATAGACGAGCAAATCGTGAGATTGGACCAAAATTGGTAGAGATGTTCATTAAGAAGTCATCCTGAGCGCAGAAAATTTTTTCTATATTTTTTGATTTTTGAGAAGATCCCAAAAATCAAAAAGAAGGATAGCAATTATTGACAAGATGCCGATTACTAATGAGAAAAAAAAGAGAAAAGGAAAGAGTGATTTGACTAAAAATACGAGCGCCCATATCAAGAGAATCATTACGATCTGGGCTATATATGTTGTAATATGTGCGAGATATCTTTCAAAAATATTTTCGAAATTTACCGCTTCATATGAGAAGGTAAAGTTCACTGCTGCACTAAAGACAAGCAAAAGTCCGATCAGTCCAAGGATGCTTTCCGAGTCTTCTCGGTTCACTTGAGAGACACCCTTTTCAATTCCAGGAATGAAGAGCGCCACAACAATAAGCATGATAAGATTTTTTAATAAGTTCTCAAAAATGTAATTTTTATTTTTCTTAAGCATTTCGATATTATACTTTTATTCCTGTTTTCTTCATAGTAGAAAACCACAGCGCAATTCGAAGAAGTATTACGACAGATCCAAAGAGAAAAACGATCAAACCAAATGAGGGAAATAGTGCTTCGCTTTTTCCAGTCAGCCAGGGAATCCAATACGGCATCCCTTTTGTACCAAAATGAAAAAGAACGAGGGGAAAAGCGAGATGCCCCAATCTCATAAGCTTTCTCCATCGTGCAGGTCCGATCTCATGAATTGCATAGCGATTTGAAATAATCGCCATACCCAAAAAGATGAGCGTTGCAATCAAAGCGGCGATAAATGAATATATCCTTTGAGCCTCAAGATAATATCCGGGAAATGGGGAATAGGCAGTAAATAATATAGAAAAGACAATGTGAAATACCAAATATCCAATGCCAACTAAACCAAGATGTTTCCGATAGATAATATACTTGTCAGCAAAGTTCCAGAAGTAACAGACACTACTCAAAATGAGCGAAAGACCCATCAAAAGAAGGGAGACATCACCAGCGACGCGATTGAGAACCCGATCTGAGAATGTTTGATTGGTCACAAAATAATATGCTGCGACAACAACAAAAATGATGACGCTGTAAACAATTGTTTCACCCCAGAGCCGTTTCTCGCGCGGAAGTGGCGAATCTTTGAGATGGATGTCGAGCTTTGATTGAATGTTAATTTCTTCAGGCATGGTAATAGTATATAGTATGTAGTATGAGGAATACAGTTTCGAGATTGTTGTCGCGGAGGAAAGGCATCGCTATTATTGGGATTGGATTTTTTCTGATTGGTGCACTAGCGCTCACTATTATTCAGTACAAATCAAGTCTTTCCGATATTTCTCAAGATGAGAATCCAACGTGGGAGAATTATGAAACTACTTCTCTAGAAATTGAAGGGAAAACATACACTCTTCTTGTTGCAGATACACCTGCAAAAAGCGAAAAAGGACTTATGTTTGTGAGAAAGCCAACCGATGTTCAGGGAATGATTTTTCAGTATCAAGATTCTTCAATTCGTTTTTTTTGGAATAAAAATACGTTTGTAGATCTTCAGCTTATTTGGATGAATGAAGGCGAAGTGGTGGGGAAAAGTGATCTTCCATCAATCGAAAAAAGTAAAACCATTGTGACCGTCCAATCTCCTGGTCCGGCTGATACCGTTGTTGAAGTTATTCAATAAGATTTCTTTTTATTCTTCATGATGGTGTGTTGTCAGATATCGTACTGTTTTTGAGACACTTCTCATCACCACCGAATGGGTGAGAATGGAATTTGGTTTGAATATAACTCCGGGAAGCATCGGACCATCAATGACGCCGGTTGCGGTAAAGGTCAGATTGTCTCCACGAGCTAAATCTTCAGATGTAAAAATTGTTTTGTCATTAAGACCCATTTCTGCCATTTCTTTTCGATCCGCATCATTTCTCGGCTTTAATCGGACAAGAATTTCACCGCCTAATATTTTCACGGCAACTGCTGCAAGAACCGCCTCAGCGCTTCCGCCTGATCCAAGAAGCAGGTCGATCGGGCTTTCTTCCTGGCAGGTCGCAACCGCGACTGCGACATCACCATCGGTTATGAGCCGAATGCGTGCGCCCGCTTCTCGAACTTCTTTGATCATCTCCGTGTGACGTGGTCTATCAAGCATGGATACCGTGACTTCACTCACCTCTTTGCCGAGCGCTTTTGCCACATTTTCAATATTTACTTTGATAGGTGCATCTAAGTCTATGACTGCGCGTGCCATTGGTCCAACGGCAATTTTTTCCATATAGGTATCAGGCGCACTCAAGAGACTTCCTTTTGGCCCAGTGGTGATAAGCGTTGTCGCATTGTATCTGCCAAAAGCTACGCTATCAGTACATTCAAGAGGATCGACCGCAATATCCATTTCAGGACCGTTGCCCGTTCCAAGTTTTTCTCCAACGTACAGTTCGGGAGCTTCATCCTTTTTTCCTTCTCCAATGACGATACGACCATTGAAATCAACCGCATTAAATCTTGTTCGCATAGCTTCAACCGCAGCGCCATCTGCTTTTTTCCCTTCCCCTTTTCCAATCCAATGAGCAGCTGCAATAGCCGCAGCTTCCGTAACGCGTACAAATTCAAGTGCAAGATTGCGATCCATAGTCTCGGTATTAAATGGTAAATATATTCAAGCAAACAGAAGCGTTATTTTTTCAAAGCTTCAATTCCGGGCAGCGTTCCTTTTTCAATAAATTCAAGCATGGCCCCTCCACCGGTTGAAATATGGGTTAGTTTATCAAGATATTCTTTCTTTGAAATAGCAGCAAGCGTATCTCCACCGCCCACAATAGAGACAGCGTCATCATTATTTGTGATCGCATAGTACATGAAATCAGTTCCCTGTCGATAATGAATATTTTCAAAATATCCGACTGGACCATTCCAGACAATCGTTTTTGCCTTGGCAATGATTGATCCAATTCGAGCCGTTGTTTCCGGTCCGATATCAAGGATTTGTTTATCTTTTGGTACTTCAGTTACCTTACAAACCATGCCACCGTATTCAAGTTGTTGTGAGTCTCCGACAACACAATCTGATGGGAGGATGACTGTAGTGTTATTTTGTGCTGCTTTAAACAATAATTTTTGCGCAAGCTCGACCTTGTCTTTTTCAAACAAGCTTGCTCCGACGTCTATTCCCTGCGCATACAAAAATGTGTTTGCCAACGCACCGCCAATTATCAGATTATCTGCAAGTTCCATCATTCGATCCAATACTTTTATTTTTGTTTCGATTTTTGCACCACCAATTGCAGCAACGAATGGTTTTTCCGGTTTCTGTAATACCTTTGAAAGCATCTCCATTTCTTTTTTCAAAAGAAGTCCGCCATATGAAGGAAGAATAAGAGCGACACCCACTACCGATGCATCAGCTCGATGTGACACACCAAATGCATCGTTTACAAATATATCCGCATGAGATGCCATTTTCTTTGCAAATTCTGGATCGTTCTTTTTTTCACCTGGATAAAATCGAGTATTTTCATATACGAAAATATCATCAGCTTTTTGATTTTTGAATGTTGACTCAGGTTCGGTCAGAAAATCATCAATAAGTATGATATTGTAATCGGGTAGGTATTCTTTGAGTTGATTGCAAACAATCTGGAGTGAAAATTTAGCCACTCTTTCACCTTTGGGTCTTCCCAGATGAGATGCGAGTATCAACTTGTTATTACGTTTCAGTAAATAATTTATTGTCGGAATGACCTGCCGAATTCGTGCGTCATCGGCGATTGTGAGATAGTTTGGGTTCATGCTTACGTTGAAATCAGCACGAAGCAGAATAGTTTTTCCTTCGATCTCAACGTCATCGATGAATTTGATATCAGACATAGGTTAGGCTAATTGCAATTTCTCAACCAGATTCACGACCCGACATGAATATCCCCACTCATTGTCATACCATCCATATATTTTTACAAATGTTCCGTCAATTACATCGGTATAGTTTGGGTCAAATATTGATGAATATGACGAACCAATAATGTCTGATGAGACGATAATATCTTCTGCATACCCAAGAATTCCTTTCAGAGCGCCTTCTGATTCTTTCTTAAATATACTATTTATTTCTTCCGGTGTTGTTACTTTTTCGACAACTGCGGTAATATCTACAAATGAACCGGTCGGTACAGGCACCCGTAGCGACATGCCATTCATTTTTCCCTTAAGCTCGGGGATTACAATCCCAACAGCCTTTGCAGCTCCGGTTGTGGAAGGAATGATATTGAGTGCTGCAGCTCGTCCGCGGTCTGGAGTCTTGGCGCCATCGTCAAGTAAGCTTTGAGTTGCGGTGTATGCGTGAGCAGTGGTCAAGTATCCGCGTATAACTTTAAAATTATTATGAAGTACGCTGAAAAGTGGAGCAGCGCAGTTGGTGGTACATGAGGCATTTGAAATCACCTGCTCATTATGATCAAGCTCATTTACTCCAAGAACGATATGAAATGTCTCATCGTCTTTTGCCGGTGCCGTCAATATAACTTTTTGTACCGTATCTCTCAAATGTTTTGATAACTCTGACTTGGTATCAAATGAACCGGTTGCATCAATCACCACTTGTACTTCAGCATTACCCCATGGGATTTGAGCTGGATCAGTACAGATACTGGTGGTAATCGTTCGACCATTAATTTCAATGCCATCTTCAATGGCTTTTACTTCTTTGTCAAAGGTTCTGTATACCGAGTCATATTTAAGAAGATATGCGAGTGTTTTATTGGGAGTTTTCCGTGTGTTAATGTGTACTATTTCAAACAGTGCATTCCCTTCTGCAATGCGAGTTACGGCTCTTCCAATACGGCCAAATCCATTGAGACCTACTTTGATTTTTGACATGTTTGTAAAAGCAAAATGGTAATGTATCTGATTATTTTCCTTCGTATATTTTAATGGCTTCTTCAACAGTTTTATTTTCAACCGTTATTGCATAGGTTGCATTCGTGAATCGAATTGCCTCATCCAGTGGCTTCTGATGAATATTGCGGCCCGTTGCATTGCCGATTGTTCCACCGATGTGAATCTGATCATACAATCCTTGCAAAAATGTTTCTGCAGTTGCAGATGAACCACCTGCACACACGACTCCGCTTCTTCCTGCAGCTTGTGTTGCTTCCTGAAGAAGTAAAGCATCACTTTTACCATCTTGACTTGGAGGATTGACTTTAATAAAATCACTTCCGAGAACGGCTGCGGTAGCGGCAGCTCCGGCTATGAGATGTGCATCTTTTTCATTCGGAACTGCTTTTCCGCGTGGGTAGCACCAGACCACCGAAAGGAGTCCATACTGATGTGCTTCATAAATGGCTTGAGCTGCCTCAGTAAGCATTTGCGGCTCTGAATCTGAGCCAAGATATAATGTGTACCCAATTCCCAGGATTTTTAAACCACTATTTTCTTTAAACTCAGCAATTTGTTCAATATCAAACCACGCAGCGCTTAATGGATCTCGTTGGCTGGTACCAACAAGATGACTTTTAGAATTCATTTTTACCAGATACGGTACATCTTTGTAATCTGCTCCATATCGTGCAATCAGCCCAAGTTGAGACGCAAACACACCAATCTTTGCTTGGCTTGCGATCTTAAACATATGTTCGGGATCATTGTCTTCTTTTGCAATTCCTTTGCCATAAAAATCATCATTCAAATGTTCTATCTTTTGATCTCCGGCAAATAACATAAGGCGTCCGGTATCATGAGTCATGGTTTTGTAATTTGCTTCATAAGTTGCGCGCATGTCCTCTGGAACGTCAGCCGGAATGTAAATTTTCATAATCGAGAATGCAAATTAATAATAGCAGACTGTACTCATACACCATCATACAATGTTCTCGAAGATTGTCAATATAAGTTCATTATAGTATGATTACCACATATATGGAAGATTGTATTTTTTGTAAAATTGTAAATCAAGAGTTGCCGAGCTTCAAGATTTACGAAGACGATCAGTATCTTTCATTTTTAGATATATTTCCCCGAGTCAAAGGACATGCACTCGTGATCCCGAAGAAACATTATCGATGGGTAAATGATGTGCCGGAGTTTGGAGAGTACTGGGAGGTTGCAAAAAAGGTCGGTACGATGATTCAAAAAAAACAACGTTCAGCATATATTTCATATGTGACCATTGGCAATGAAGTGCCCCATGCACATATTCATATCATCCCACAAAGCACGGGAAGTCTTGAAGGTTTTCATTTTGATTCAGTATTCCAAATGGAAAAAAGTGAAATAGAAAAACTTGCAAGAGAATTACAAGAATAATCATTTTATTAAAACGTTGTGATGAGAATAAAAGATAAAGTATACGAAACAATAAAGAGGGTGCCTGCTGGAAAAGTAACAACGTATGGTGATATTGGACACAAGATTGGAACGAAAGCATATCGTGCAATCGGACAAGTGCTTCATCACAATCCACGTTGGCCAGAAATACCGTGTCACCGAGTTGTTATGAAAGATGGTAGCCTTGCGCCAAACTACGGACAGGGGGGTCCATCTGTTCAGAGAAAACGACTTGAAAAAGAAGGAGTAAACTTTATTGGTGAAAAAGTGGATATCACCTCCCACAAAGCTGATTTGTAAATGAGTGCGCCATGGCGCATAATGAACGAGTCAATATGATCGATATATACTACCGTAATCTCAGAGACAAGAAAATCCAGAAGCTTGAAAAATATCGAGTTGGATCATGGATTCATGTCGAGGAGCCAACCGAAGAAGATCTCCAAACGCTGACCGATTCATACGGTTTGGATATAAGTTTGCTTCATGACGCCATTGACCAATACGAAGTGCCGCGTATGGAAGAAGAAGATGGAATTATCTATATTTTTAGCAGATTTCCCTTCAGTAGTAATAATCAAATCACTACCTCTCCGATTCTTTTTATTGTCGCAAATGAAAATTTCATCACAATCACAAAAGATACATTTCCTCTCCTTGAGGGGTTTATGAAACGACATGTATTTTATACTACTCAGAAAACCAAGCTATTTTTGCAGGTGTTTGCGCTCATAAATACATCATTTAACACATACTTGCATACCATTAGTAAGGAAACACGAAGTAGTTCTTATCAGTTGGAAAAAATTAATAATAAGGATATTGTTCTCTTTGTAGGATATGAGCGAGTTTTGAATGACTTTCATCTTGCGCTTGTTCGAATCAATGCCGTTTTGAATAATCTTCTTTCGCATAAATTCATCAGACTATTTGAAGAGGATCGCGACCTCATTGAGGATATTTTTCTAAACAACGATCAGTTAATTCAACTTTCAAAGGAAAACCTACGAAGTATTGTAAATATAAGAGATGCGTATTCGATTATTATGACCAATAATACCAATCGGATCATTCGTTTTTTTACTTCAATTACCGTCATACTTACGATTCCAACGATGATAGCAAGTATATTTGGTATGAATGTTGCACTGCCCTATCAAAATTCACCGGTTGCTTTTATTGGCATCATAATCGGCATTGTGCTCATATCATTGGGCCTTGTGGTGATGTTTCTAATGAATGATTGGTTATAAAAGGTATTTCAGAGTTTCTACTAAGGTCAAAATTCCATATCGAACACTCCGAGAGAGATTGATGCTTGAGGCTTCTTTAAAGTATCGAACAGGTACGGGGATATCACCAATTCGAAATCCTTTTTTTGATGCGGCTAAAAACATTTGAGTTGCGAAAACAAAGTCATCGGAAAATTTTTTATACGAAATTGCTTTCAATACTTTGCTCGAATATGCTTGCATACCTGTGTGCCATTCTCCGAGATTTTGACCCGTTACCATATTTTGTATTAACGTTAAAATTCGATTCGAGTAGTACTTATGCATGGGCATTCCTCCTTCAAGTGCTTCTTTTCGAGTTCGAATTCGTGAACCAAGCATAATATCAAAATATCCTTCTTTAATAAAATCGACGAGATGAGGAATAAGATGGGGATCATATTGATAATCAGGGTGAAGAATTACCACGATACTTGCATGGTGATCAAGAGCAATTTGATAGCATGATTTTTGATTTGCACCATATCCTTTATTTTTGACATGTTGGAATATTGATATTCCATGTTTCTTTGCGATAGCCACTGTTTTATCATGTGAACCATCGTCATTGAGAATAATTTCATCTGCGACACCATGAGGAATGGCTTTCAAAGTTTTTATCAGTGTTTTTTCAGCATTGTATGCAGGAAGCATGATAATAACTTTATGTTTCATGTGGCTATTTTATCACGGGGTCTAAAAGTATAGAATAAGAGAATGGGAACATTGAAAATGAAATTGGTTGTGGGACTGTTATTTACCCTTATTACTGGAGTGGTCTTATATGTCAATTATTATCCTCACTATAACGGACTGATCAATACGCCAGAAAACTATTCATATTCTGGTCAAGCTTCATGGTTTGATCCCTGGGATATAAACAACTATTTCGCAACGATCAAATTGGCGCAAAAAGATCAAAATATACTTTTATCAAACATTAATACGACTGAAAAAGTTAAATCCGTTTTTATCTATCCAATCTACACATTTTCCGCCATCCTATTTCCGAATATAAATAATATTCTGCTTTACCATACACTTGCCATAAGCTGTGGAACTCTTTTGGCTATAGGAATATTTACATTAACAAATATACTGATAAAAAAACCATTTTATTCTTTGTATGCGCTTCTTATCATCTCGCTTGGCGGAGGATTTGGTTTTCTCTTTTCGGCCCCTGAAATGTCAACTGACCTCTATATACCCGGCGTTACATTTTTGAGTAATTTTCAAAAGCCGCATGAAGCAATTGCAGCATTACTTTACATTTCGTCTCTCGTCTTTTTTTTTCAGTCTATAGAAAAACAGCAAATACGCTTCTTGTTGATATCAATTGCATCATTCATATTACTTATCCCCATTTATCCATATCGGTTGATGAGCTTCTTATTGATTGCTTCACTATTTGTAATTATTTCCTTTTTGAGAGTCCAAAAAAATTACCCATTTATTTATTTGGGAATTTTTTCAGCTTTTGTTATTCCTCCCACCATTTATTATACGTTTCATTTTCTTGATTCTGGTTTTTCTGTTCTCACGAATTATCAACCATATCACATTTCATTATTATCGCTTTTTCTCGGCTACGGATTATTTATTATATTTTTTGTTTACCAATTGTTTCTGATAAAAAACAAAACTTCACTTATGTGGTTTTTGAATATTTGGATTATTGTGTCTATGAGTTTGTCGTTTCTACCCTTTGGATTGAGTCGATTATTTTTGAGTGGATTGTTGTTTCCGATGGCTCTTTTACTTGTGCTACATCTTAAAAATCTTTCAAAACATTCGCAGTTGTTTACAATCTTCGTAATGATAATAGTACTTATGATGGTACTTCCGACCGCGTTCTACACGTTTTATAAGCGGACATCGGAAGCAGGTAATAGTCGTAATATTTGGTTTTATATTCCTCAATCCTATGAGGAATGCTTTGACTTTCTTGAAGGAAGTGATCAAAATGGTGTTTTGGCCCTTCCTCCGCTCTCAAGTTACATTCCAGCGCGTACCGGAAAGCAGGTGTATTTTGGAATTAAAGATCAATCTCCTGGTTATGATACAAAGCTTGCAAAAGCTGAGTTGTTTTACTCGGGAACATTATCTGAAGCAGATGCTCAGGCATTTTTACAAGAAAATAATATCAATCTTGTCGTCGTATCTTTGCAGGAAGAGCAATTTGATGCACGCTTATACACTTTTTTGACCGTTGTGTATAAAAATAAAGACATTGAAATTCTTAGTAGGTAAGGAGATTTTTATAAATCGCATGTGACGTGTCTTCATATACTTTTTTCCATCCATGTTCTTGAGCACTCTCATCAAGAAGGAGATCTAAGAACGTGCCCTGAGCAAGGATGAGATAATCGGTTTTGTATTTTCGAAGCTTTTCATTCCATCCTGGTTGTGTTTGAAGAATCTTGAGAAAGACATTGTATGGACTTTCTCCATTTTCATCAGACCACGCTGGCATGCGACCATCTGAAAAGACTTTGATATCAGGTCGTTGCCATATCAAAAATCCTCCCCATTCATATGCCGCGTATACATTTCCTGAGAACGTTGGGTAGTTTTTGATTGCGGTACACGGATAATTGGTTGCACCTTTGGTGCAGTAGAGATTCCAGTCAGAATGAAAGGTAATTGTTTTTTGGATATTGATAAACATGACTGAAACTAAGATTGCTCCAACAAAGGGAAGTATGAGTGGATACATATTTTTAATATTTTTTTTCGGTATCATCTGGAGGAAGAACATCGCTGCAAACGTGAGAAAAAGTGGGGTATTTCTGCGAGCCATAAGTGAAGTAATGCCAAAAAAGAGAAGAAGTGCCATTTCAAAAATTGAGAGTTTTTTCTGGATCACTTTAATGATGGGAATGAACACGAGACTTATCAGAATGATAAGAATATAGAGTGGGGGAGGGGCGACCCATTCGGCAATCATAGTGTTTAGGGGTGTTGTGAAGTGATTATAAAGTTCAAAATATACTTTGTATCCAAAGGGATTGAGGAGTGTTGCGATGAAAGAGAAAAATCCGACCGTGGTTACGGTGAGCACTGTTCTCATTGTTACTTTTCCCGAAATTCTTTGGATCAAAACGTTCAACCAATATGCTCCAAAAATCACGAGCCCCGTAAAAAATCCAATATGAGTGTTGACCCAAAACAACATAATTATCGGATAGAGATACAGAGTTTGGAATTGAAAAGAATTAATCCTTATGGTTTTTGTATTTTGAAGAATCCAATAACCAAAGAAAATGAGAAAAAAGGTGACAATCTGTGGCCGAAGTCCAAAACCAAGAGTACCTCCCGTCAAAAATAGCACTACGGAAAAGAGTCCTGCAGCAAATAGTATGTTTTGTTTTGAGAGCTTATAAAAAAGGTAAAAAGCTCCCGTCATGATCAGTGCGTGCATAATGCTAAGTCCGAGAAATCCTGAAAAGTCGTACACAGCAGCAATCATCCCATCATAAATAAAGCTTGAATAATATGCCTGATAGTCCGCAAGAAAATAAGTAAAGGTATTTGAAAGACAGGGATTCCCCTTTAGAAGTTCATATCCACACCGATAATGCCAGCCAAAATCAGGGTCTTTGACGGGTATGAAATTTAAGAAGAAGATATATATAAAAACAAGAAGATTGAAAAACTTCGACATATGATTAGTATATCGTACGTCAAATGTTGTCGTTCTTATTTTTGACTAGTTTGGTTTCTCAATTGATATCTCCACCTTCGCTCCTTTGTAATCTGCAGAAATCATGTCTCCTGGTTTTATCTTTCCCTCGATGATTTGCAGTGCGATCTCGTCAATGAGCATTTCATTAATAATTCTCTGCAAGGGCCGTGCACCATAGATAGGATCAAATCCAACCGTTTGAAAATATTTTTTGAGCGGTTGAGAAATGGCAAGTTTGAGATTTTGCTGGGAAAGTCGTTTGCTCACTTCAGCGATCTGAATATCAAGAATCTCTTTCATCATGCTTTCATTGAGTGGATTGAAAATGACGATCGAATCAAGCCGATTGATAAATTCAGGTTTAAAGTGTGTTTTTACTCGTTCAATTATGTGTTTATCTCGTTCTTTGGAATTCTTTTCTTTTTCGTAGATATCACTTCCAATATTTGAGGTGAGTATGATAATGGTATTTTTAAAATTTATAATATGACCTTTTCCATCGGTCAAATGACCATCATCAAGAATCTGTAAGAATGCATTAAAAACTTGTGGATGTGCTTTTTCTACTTCATCAAAGAGAATCACCGAATATGGCTTTCGACGGACAAGTTCGGTAAGCTGCCCACCTTCTTCATATCCCACATATCCCGGTGGGGCTCCCAGAAGTCGTGCGACCGAGTGCTGTTCCTGATATTCGCTCATGTCAATCCGAATCATCGCATGTTCGTCGTTGAAAAGCGTTTGCGCAAGCGCTCGGGCGGTTTCGGTTTTACCTACCCCCGTTGGTCCCAAGAAAAGAAATGATCCGATTGGTTTGTTTTCATCCTTGAGCCCTGCGCGCGATCTTCGAATAGCGTTTGAAACCAGTGTAATTGCATGATCTTGACCAACAACGCGTCGGTGGATATCTTTTTCAAGATGACCCAGCTTTTCAGATTCTGATGCAAGTAGGCGCGTGACGGGGATTTTTGTCCATCGTGAAACGATCGTTGCGATATCTTCTTCAGTCACTTGCTCCTGAAGGAGTCGTTCTTCTGTGGGGATGTGCCTCCATTTTTCCTCGAGAATTTTTATTTCTTTTTCAACTTCCGGAATTTTGCCATATTGAAGCTCTGCCGCTTTGTTGAGATCGACATCGCGCTGAGCAAGCTCAAGGTCTGCCTTCTTTTTATCAAGTTCTACACGACTTTTTTGTAATTGAGAAATCAAATCCTTTTGTTCTTTCCATTTTTTTTGAAGGTCATCAAAGGTGTTTTGAAGTTGTTTCCGTTCTTCATTCAGTTTCTCTTTTCGTGTTTCAAGACCTTTTTCTCGTTTTAACGCGGCAAGTTCGATATCAAGCTGCATAATGCGTCGCTTTATCTCATCAAGCTCGGTTGGCATCGATTCAACTTCGATTTTGACAGAAGCTGCCGCCTCATCAATAAGGTCAATGGCTTTGTCCGGAAGATAGCGATCAGAAATATATCGTGTTGAAAGGTCTACTGCAGCAATGAGCGCATCATCATTGATCTTAATTCCATGATGGACTTCATATTTTTCTTTGATGCCACGAAGTATTGCGAGCGAGTCTTCTTTTGATGGTTCGTCGATAAATACCGGTTGAAACCTGCGTTCAAGAGCTTGGTCCTTTTCAATATATTGGCGATATTCTTTGGTCGTTGTTGCGCCGATTGACCGAAGTTCTCCGCGAGCAAGTGCTGGTTTGAGCATATTTGATGCATCAACCGCACCTTGCGCACTTCCCGCTCCAACAAGCGTGTGAAGTTCGTCAATAAACAAGATATATTTTCCTTCAGAGTCAGTGATTTTTTTGATCAAATTTTTGAGTCGTTGTTCAAATTCTCCGCGGTATGCAGCTCCGGCAAGAAGACCCGCAAGGTCAAGAGACAATACTTCTTTATTTTTTATGGTATCGGGTACATCTCCGTCAATAATTCGTTGTGAAAGGCCTTCAATAATTGCGGTTTTTCCCACCCCGGGATCTCCCAGAAGTACAGGATTATTTTTGGTTCGACGAGAAAGAATCTGAATCACCCGTCGAATTTCCTGATCGCGACCAATGACCGGGTCAAGTTTTCCTTTTTTGGCAAGATCGGTAAAATTAATGGTATATTTTTCCAGTGGATTTTCATCATCGACTGGTGGTTGATAGTTCATTTGCATACGTCAAATTAGCAATTGATATCTGTGTCTGCTAATATTATAGAAAGAAGATTCTATAAATTCAAGTCCTTTTACTTAAGCGTCTCTTTCATTTTTTTGAGCTTTTCAATCTTGGGATCGATGATGATACGGCAGTAGGGGAAGTCGGTGTTATTCTGATAAAAATTCTGATGATATGCCTCTGCGGGATAAAAGTCGACAAATGCAACGATTTCAGTCAAAATGGGATTTTCATACAAGCGCTGTGCTTGCTTTTTGGATTGTTCGGCGATAACTTTTTGCTCTTTGGTGTGATACAAAATGATTGATCGATATGCAGTCCCCACGTCGTAATCCTGACGATTGAGAAGTGTTGGGTTATGAAGCTGCCAAAAGACCGAAAGAATCGTTTCATACACGATTATTTCTGGGTCAAATTCGATTTGAATCACTTCCGCATGTCCCGTATCTCCGCTACATACTTGTTCATAGGTAGGGTTCGTTACCTGACCACCGGAAAATCCTGAGGTTACTTTTGAGATTCCTGCAAGCTGCAGATAGATTGCTTCTGAACACCAGAAGCAGCCCATTCCCAGAGTAGTTTTTTCAAGCGATGACATAGGTAATTATTTTACTGGATCGTATCCTCCTTTATTCCACGGATGACAGCGCATTATTCTTTTTAATCCAATCCACAATCCCTTGAAGCTTCCATATTTTTCTACTGCGGCATAGGTATATCGCGAACAGGTTGGTTCAAAACGACAGACTGAATCGGTCATGAATAATGTTTTAAATAATTCATTGTGAAAAAAAGAAGTTTTTTGATATGAACGAATACAAGAGAGAATGATCGGTTTCATATCGAATTAAATCCGAATAACATGATCGGCGTTGTCACTTTCAACCAGTATAATTGTAACATGAAGATTTCTGTGATTACCTTATTTCCCGATATGATTTCAGGATTTTTAAATGAAAGTATCCTAAAGCGAGCACAGGAAAAAAAGCTTGTTGAAATTGAAATAGTGAATCTTCGTGAATTTGCCAAAGATTCTTATGGCACAGTTGATGATCGTCCCTATGGTGGTGGGGCGGGTATGGTGATGCGTGCTGATGTTTTAGATGAAGCCATAAAAAAAGTCAAAGATTCAAACTCAACGGTTTTATTAACCAGTGCAAAAGGAAAAACCTATACTCAAGCAAAAGCCCAAGAACTATCTAAGCATCATCACATTGTGGTTATTGCCGGACATTATGAAGGGGTTGACGAACGCGTGATGACGCAGATTGATGAAGAGATATCAATTGGAGACTATGTACTTACGGGCGGCGAAATTCCCGCTGCGGTGATCATCGACTCAGTTGTAAGACTTCTTCCCGGTGTATTGAAAAAAGATGGCGCTACAGAAGAAGAAAGCTTTTATGAAGTGTCGGTCCAAGAACTTATCGAAGTTGTGGGTGAAACGGAAATTCTTGCAAAACTTCGAAAGAATGGTATCACAAAAGTGCAACTGCTTGAATACCCGCAGTACACGAGACCAGAAGAATATGATGGAAGAAAAGCACCCGAAGAACTGCTTTCAGGTGATCATGAAAAGATTCGAAAATACCGACTGACAAAAGCATATGAAGAAACAAAAACAAAAAGACCTGATCTGCTTGACATCAAAAAGGCGTGATGTAATATGAATATGTTTTATATCCGATAAATACTTTATGATTGTCGTAACAAATATTGTAAAAAAATTTGGTCAAACTCACGCCGTTGATGGTATCTCTTTTCAAGCAAAGAAAGGCGAAATCATCGGGTTTTTGGGACCAAATGGGGCGGGAAAAACGACCACGATGCGTCTTATTCTTGGACTTCTCAAGCCAACTTCAGGATCAATCACCATACAAAAAGTTGATCCGATCAAGCAGAGACTTGATGTGCTTCCACAAATAGGATATCTTCCAGAAAATAATCCGCTGTATGGAGAGATGAAAGTAAGAGAATATCTTGATTTTGTCGCCCAAATGAAAAGTATCGACAACCCATCAGAGATTGATGAAGTAATTGCACAAGTGAGCATTGATGAAAAGTCCGAGTCAAAAATTGATGAACTTTCTCGTGGATATAAACAACGGGTGGGACTTGCTGCCGCACTTCTGGGCGATCCGACACTTTTGATTCTTGACGAACCAACTTCTGGTCTTGATCCTTTGGAACAAGACAAGATTAAAGCTTTGATAAAAAAAGTAGCGAAAAAAAAGACGGTTATTTTTTCAACTCATATCCTTTCTGAGGTTGAAGATATTGCAAATCGCTTGATCATTATTAATCGGGGAGAAATTGTGTATGATGGCAAAAAGCCGGCACGAAAAGGAAGTGTTGAAACGTTATTCAAGAAATTAGTGAAATCATAAGTAATATGAAAGCGTTATTCAAAAAAGAAATTCAGTTTTATCTCAATAATCCATTAGGCTACATTACCTTAGTACTTTTTGGGGTGTTTGCAAACTTTATGTTTGTGAAAGATGTTTTTGTCTATGGATCAGCTTCGATGCGGCCATTTTTTGAGATATTGCCGTGGCTTTTTATGATTTTTGTTCCGGCGCTTTCTATGAGATTGTTTGCGGAGGAACGCCGCACAAACACATTGGAGCTCTTACTCAGTCTGCCCATTTCTGAAATGCAGATTGTTATTTCAAAGTTTTTAGCAACACTTGCCATGACCGCACTTGGATTAGTGCTTACATTGGGTCTTCCTATTTCAATGTATGCACTCACTCAACAAGCTGGGGCGCGGATTTATTTACCTGAAGTGTTTGTTGGGTACTTTGGACAACTCCTTCTTGCATCAGGTTTTATTGCCATATCGTTGTTTTATTCAGTGAAAACAAAAAATCAGATTGTTGCCTTTTTGGGATCGGCGATAACATTATTTTTTCTCATCATTTTTTCCACTGACTTTGCGGCAAGTGTTTTTCCTCAAATCTTGCAAGAAATATTGAACTATCTGAGCCCAGTGACACAGGTTGACAACTTCATAAAAGGAGTTCTTGACGTACGATCGATCTTTTACTTTGTGAGCGTGTCCGTGTTATTTCTCTTTTTGACCGTTGTTGACTTAGAAAAACGACCATAATATGAAACCAATCATCACCTTTTTCAAAAAAATTCGATTTCCAAAAACAGTTGCGCGAGTCAATTTTGTACAGATGTTTGGATTGTATCGGTTTAAAACAAGTGCGATCGTCCTAACGTCAATCGTGATCTTTTTGGTTTCGAATATGATGCTTTCATTTGTTTCACTTCGACTTGATCTTTCAAATGGAAAGGCATATACCCTTTCGGAATCCACCAAAAAAATGGTCAAAGATTTAAGTTCAGCAGCTGAAATAAAATTGTATATCTCAAAAAATCTTCCTGCTCGTCTGCAGCCGCTCAAGCGAGAAGTCGTAGATATACTCAGAGAATTTGAACGAAGCAGCGGGAACATGACGCTGACCATCAATGAGTTCAATCCCGATGAAGATCTTGCAATCTCGCAAGAAGCACAAGAGCTTGGAATCGTACCGATTCCTATTCGAGAACAAGCGCAGAGCGAGGTGTCTTTGACCGAAATATATTTTGGCCTTGCGATAAACTACAACGACAAACAAAGTGTATTAGCACAATCTCTAGACGTAGAAAATCTTGAGTACAATGTCACCTCAGCGCTTTATCAGATGACGCGTGAGAAGCTCCCAAAAATTGCGGTGATGGGAATTCCCGACAGTTTTAATCCTCAACAAGATTCACTTGGTGTTTTCAAGCAAGTTGCCGGACGACTTTTTGATGTTCAGATTATCACAACGCCACAATTATTTGGTAAAGAAGAATTGAATACCGAGGAGGAGCCATTTACGATTGATCCAGACGTGAATACATTGGTAGTGATCGATTCACCAACTACTGATTTTACCAAACAAGAACTTGCGGAAATTGAAAAATATGCTGCAAAAGGAAATGTAATATTCATGCTCAATGGAGTAACTCTTGGGGATACATTGACAACAGGAGCAGGCGAAGCGGGGCTTATTGAACTTATCAAAAAGTATGGCATTTCAGTTGAGCCAAATCTCATTCTTTCCGGTCGATCAGAGTTTGTAAACTTAGGTGGTGGAGGGTTTTCGCTCCTTGTTCCGTATCCATTGTGGATATGGACCAGTGATTTTTCATCAGAAAAAAGTCTCTTTACGGGAGTGGGTAGAGTCACCTTTCCCTGGGCATCAACGGTTTCTGCAAAAGAGAGGAATGGATACACTCCGCAAGAAATTATTTTCACGGGAAAAGAATCATGGGAGCAAAAAGATATCTTTATTCTCGATCCACAAAAAATTGAAGAGCCTTCAAAAGAGGAGCTCAAGATATTTCCTGTTGCGGTTGAAAGCACTAAAAAAGATGCAGGAAACATCATGGTACTTGGATCTGCGCGATTTATCCTCAGTAACTATCTTTCTCAAGAGTCTCAGAACTTAGAATTCATCCTGAATGTTTTGGGTGACTACGCTTCAGATGGCGCCTTGAGCGGAATCAGTAGCCGTGCGGTAAATTTATATCCACTTCCAGAACTTCCTGAAAACGTACAGGAGTTTTATAAATATGCAAATATCATCGTTCTTCCCGGAATATTTGCGCTTTACGGAATGTGGCGATTGTGGAAGCGAAATCAATCACGCGGATAATATTCTTTCAAAAAATCTTTCAATCCTTGGAATGCCAATTTATCATATGGAATGTTTGTTGGTGAGATGAAGAGAAAATCCTCAACGTCATCTGCGGGAACAATAGGTGAATTTTCAGGAAGCTCTGCACGATACATCATATTGATAGTTCGACCATCAATATTTCCATATGAATATTCATCAACCGATGATCCAAGATAGATGAGGTCTTTTACAGAAATGTGAATACCAAGTTCTTCTTCAACCTCTCGTACTATCCCGTCTTCAAGTGTTTCATTAATATCGATAAATCCACCGGGAAGATCAAGCATGCCTTTTTTTGGGTCATTTTTTCGAACAACAAACAATATTTCTTCTTTTGAGTTTATGAGAAGAATTGCGGTTGTGGGTTTGGGATTTATGTAAAATTGCAGATGACAAGCGCTACATTCCAATAAGTTTGGTAATTTTTTTATAAATTTTGATCCACAATTTGGACAAAAAGTGTAGTCAATTTCTTTGATCATGGGTTAAGTATAGTTGAAAAATAGATTCTGCCCTCGCTTATCCTCCCGTTAGTGCTCACTTCGCTCCGCGCTGTCGGGAACCCTCCAGCTCGGCCACCTATTTTTTCAGCTGAACTTATATTGTATACTATCACACATGATCAGAACTCGCATTGCTCCATCACCAACGGGTGAAGACATTCACATAGGCAATTTATATACCGCATATATCAACTGGGCCTACGCCAAAAAAATGGGTGGAAAATTCATCGTTCGCATTGAAGATACCGATCGGACACGATTGGTCGAAGGAGCAGAAGCAAAGATTCTATCAACTCTTAAAGCCTATGGAGTTGATCCCGATGAAAGTGTTGAAGTTGGCGGTGAGTTTGAACCCTATCGTCAGTCGGAACGGCTTTCAATTTATAAAAAATATGCAGATGAATTGATCTCCAAAAACAAAGCGTATTACTGTATTTGTTCTCGCGAACGTCTTACAGAAGTGCGAGAGCAGATGAAAGCGCAAAAAATAGTCCCAAAATATGACAAATATTGTTTGGGAAGGCAAGATGAGGTAAAAAAGGAAATTGAAAAAGGCGCTGAATACGTCGTACGACTCAATATCGCGGAAAACACCGAAGTCGTATTTGAAGACTTGATTCGCGGTGAGATCAAAATTAACACCAACAATCTTGATGATCAAGTTCTTATGAAGTCGGATGGATTTCCTACCTATCATCTGGCGGTCGTTGTGGATGATTATCTCATGAAAATCTCTCACGTGATTCGAGCTGAAGAATGGATCTCGTCAACACCAAAACACATTCTTTTGTATCAGGCATTTGGGTGGGAGCTACCGATATTTGCCCATCTTCCGATCCTGCGAAATCCTGATAAATCAAAGTTGTCGAAGCGCAAAAATCCTGTTTGGGCATCGTGGTATTTGGAGCAAGGATTTTTACCTGAAGCAGTACTCAATTACCTTGCGCTTATGGGATGGTCACATCCAGAAGAGAAAGAAATATTTGACCATGAAGAATTCGTCAAAGAGTTTACTTTGGAAAGAGTACGAGCAGTGGGACCGATATTTGATATCAAAAAACTTGAATGGATGAATGGTCAATACATCATGAAAATGGAAAATACCAAACTCAAAACACTCATAATAGAGATGTATCAGGATAAAAAACTTGATGAAGTCGTTGTCGAAAAGTCGACACCACTTATTAAAGAGCGGATCAAAAAAGTGAATGAATATTGGGATATTGCAGGGTTTTTATTTGAACGTCCTGAAAGTTATGAAAAAGACATATCGGATCAAAAGGAATTGCTTACGTCGGTGGCTGATCGATTGCAGAAAGTAGAATTGTGGAGCGCGGATGCTATTGGATCTGCCATGCAAGATGTGGCAACAGAGAAAGAAGTAGCGTTTGGAAAATTCTTCATGACCATTCGTATTGCGATTTCCGGCAAAAAAATTACTCCACCATTGAATGAATCTATGGAGATATTGGGGAAAGAAGAGTGTATTGAGAGATTATTGAATGCTGCAAATCATTAGTTTCATGTCTTTCTTCTTGTTTCGAGTTATTTCCTTGTCTCCCAAACTGCGATTTTGGGAAGGGTATTTCCTTTTTTAAATATATGAATCTAGCAAAAATTTATTGTACATTTAAGTCCAGAGCCCATATAATTATTTGGAACGGGATCGGGTAGAATTACTATTTTTGAGAAATCCAGAATATCAGAGATTCCCTGTAATTGGAAATACTCTACTAATTTCGGACAAATATATGTAATTCCGGAAAGAGGAGATCGCACGTAGTTAAGTAATTGATATTTCCAGTTAGGGTTTTGACCCGTCAACAACTCTGTTGGAATTTCACAAACAATATCGTCACTTAGTCTTCGGGGAAGCTCATTCCATTGACTAAAAGTTTGATCTATAGGGATAACGACTTTATCTCCAACTGTTGGCAAGTCTGCCCCAACAAATTGATCTATATGGGATTTCACTCGATACTTTTCCATAAATGGATAGAATGGAATTTTTGAAGCGGGTTCGACAAATGTGAGCTGATGATCGGGGAAAAAAGATCCCGCTCCTCGTACTCTTTCTTCATCAAACCAACCACGTGTATGTCCCCAAAACAAGTATTTTTTTCCAAGAACCAATAATCCACCTGCTGATTCCACATATTCTTCAAGTTGATTTTGTTTCGCCAGTCTAATGCGTTCCGGCAAACTATCATGATCTTTATAATGAAAAACAGACTCTCTGCCATTGTATTGATAAATATCCTGAATAAATCGATATGGTGTATTTTGGACAGTCAGGCCTTCATTATTAGCAATAAAATGAGCGTTTTTTATCAACTCAGGAATGTCGTGTTTTTGACTAAAGAGTAAATGTTCGAACATAAATAAAGTATATCATACTATAGACCTATAGTAAATATTCTTTTGTAAGCATCTTATGGTGGTTAAATACTTACGATAAGTACTGAGAGAAATAGGTACTGGTGGTGAGCCTTCTCATTTGTACCCATAAACAATTTGCGTTTGTGGTAGTGCATACAAATTATAGTTATGATACTTTACAAAGTAAAATTGAGGATGATATTCGATCAGGATTTTATATTGAATAAATCAATTCTCATATATATGTAATGAGCAGTATTTTGCAATAACGATTGTACATGTTATAGTAGAGATCATATGGGTGATGGAGCTACAACAGAAGTGTCAATTTCAAAACCATTATCCAGAAATGGTGTCGAAAAGTTCGCTAAAGATCAATCTATCTTTGCGGAAGAAGAAGGGCTTATACCAGTTGTTTTATCACTCAAAGGCGTGGCGCTTGGATTTTTGCAAAGAATGGGTGCGGAGCCGTGGCTTGTGCGTGCAGTGAGGAATGCAAGTCATTTAGATAGTATTGTTAGTGATATGATTCATGTAATTGGCGGACAGAGATTTATATTGCAAGAACTTCAAAAGTTGAAACCGGATATAACTTGGAATAGAGCGGGCACCCTTCAGAGGTGGAGCAATTCTGCAGGAAAAGGAAATTTAAAGTTATACACAAAAGAACAGTTAGATACTATCATTATTGATCGGGGTGAAAATGGACTTTTAGGGAGACCACTAAAGGCATCTAGTTTTCTGGGAAAGGTGTATCGACCTCACCCAGTAATGTACACGTTGACTCTTGATGATCTCATTTACGGTTTGGATAGGCAAGCAATCGGCATAGTATCAGAACATGAGTATGATTTGCGAGTGAAAAAGGGGGTAAGACCATGGCCAGAGTATCTGGCATTTTGCCGTGATCGACTAAAAACTGAAGAAGTTGCAATACCTTTTCCTATTTCAGCAGGTGGTGGGCAATTTTCTACAAGTATTCTTAATGAGAATAATCTTACTACTTAATGATATGTTATAGATCAGTTATGAATTGTTTCTGCACTCTTCAACGTGTTTATTTACAGGCGAAGAACACGGCCTCAAATATTTCTTACGAACAGAATGCTGGCTTATGAGCTTGTCCGAAAGCTTCTCGAAGTCAGAAAACCTTCAGAAGATAGTTATCTGATGTTGCTAAACATGCAAAGAAAATAATCCCATAGTATAATTGCATAATGGAATATGTAGCTAATGGTAGAAGCGCTCGGGTTTATCGTCTTTCTGGAGATGAGCCTCAAGCTCGTATTCAGCGCGCTCAATTAGTCCGCAAAGAGGGGCATGAAAACCCCCTAAACTACGCGATATTATATTGTATTCACGATATATGTCACACTGCTTTCCCAGAACATTTTGCTGAAGTGGTATCGTGTGGCGTTGATATGAGAAGCTCATCAGTGAATTTAGACGAAGGAGGCATTCCGTCATATCGACCGAATCATCGCCTCTATTTCAAAGAATTGGATGTTCCAAAAGAACATCATCATTTTGGATCACAAGCCTCTATTGGGTTGCATGGTGAGAAGCTGAGCACCTGTGGATGTTTTGATTGTACAAAACATCGCTTGATTCATGATGAAAATAGAAAGAGAATGTGTGAATTATCACAAGAATTAAAAGGATATGGCATTATTACTCCATGGGATGACCTAAGTGATTGGTGTGTAGATTCAACGGGGAGTATTGTGTTTTTTGAAGCTGACTTATTTCTTACTGCAGTATTTAGAAATAGATTCAATGAGTTTGATTTTGAACCAAAAGTCGGCGGGCGAGTATTGAAGCAACTGGCGTTTGTCGAAAATAGTGGGTATATCGATCGGTTTTAAGAGGAATTAGTTTTATTGGTTTGGGGTGACCGACGGGATTCGAACCCAGATGGAAAGCACGCATGTTCTTTTTAACCATCAATAGGTTCAACTAAAGGGTTATCTAAATACTATCAAGTATTTGAAGTAATCCAATATTTGCAAAAACCCTCTGATTTTTATGTATTGAAAGATCTTGAATCACCTTGTGCTTAGATAATGTTTCTAAATACCTTTTGCATGTTGTCAAAGGTATGCTAGTAGCCTTACTAACTAATGGAGCTGTAACATAATATTTCTTAAACATGTGTTCAAGTACACGTATTAGTCCTATGTTTGCATTTTCCTTTTGAATTTTTTCTCTGCTCGTTTTAAAGAGATTGTCAATTTTTAATCCGATTTCCAAAGAAAGTTTAGCTTGCTCTTCAAGACCTTTTAGAAAAAATAGCAGCCATTTATACCATTCCTGATTCTGATCAACACTTGAAAGCGCATCCATATATTCATCTCTATTTTTTTCAAAATACCCACTAGGATAGAGAATAGGAAGCTTAAGCACTTCGTTTTTTATCAAAAATAAGGTTATAAATAATCTACCGGTTCTTCCGTTACCATCTTCAAAAGGATGTATCCCTTCAAACCTATGATGTATAACTCCTGCAGCTATTAAAGGATGAATAGTTCCATAATTTAATATGAAATCCTCCAAACTATTAAGCAAACCTTCTACATGAGTTGCATCTGGTGCAACGTACCTTGATTCACCTTTTTTTGTACCTTCTTGCCCGATCCATGCATCATCCTTTCTAAATTGACCCGGATGCTTTTCTTTGCCACGAACTCCCTGAAGAAGTGTTTTATGAACCTCTCTCATAACTAACTTATTTAAGGGATAGTTTTTTATTATCTTTAATCCAACTAGCATAGCCTCTTCATAATTAACAATTTCTGATGCATCAATTACCTCTTCTTTTGTCTGTTCTAAGATATTGATTTTGTATGCATCACCTATGCTGGCCTGAGTTCCTTCTAGACGAGAACTAGATTCTGCTTCCTTGCCTAAAATAGGATGCATAAGTAAATTAGGATTATGTAATATTCTATCTAGTTGATTAAGACTACCTATAGCTCCTTGCGTATTTGCGAGCTGATTTGCTAGCTCTTCGGTATAAATGTCAACCAAATGTGGTGGGAAAGTGTGATCTAGAATACTCATATTAGACCAATAATACAGAATTATGGTCTGATTGTCAATTACTTAGTCCATAGATGGACTGATTCTATTTAGCCCTTTCTAATAGCCTAATTTCCTTTTGGGGTGACCGACGGGATACCTATCGAACCTAAGCCAAGATTACGCTACAAGAGTGATGTTATAATGATAAAATGGAAGGAACCAGCACAGGTTTGATATTTGAACATCTTCAAGAGGAGCATTTACCTCTCCAATCTATTATTTCCCCAGACCAAAACGGCGCTTTCATTAAAAGTCCGGAATCGCTTCCACTAACTCTAAACTGTAGCGGAATATACCCTTATATGAGTCGGTTGTCTAATTTAAGTTCACATTCACCGGTTGAACATGCGGTTTTTCTGTCTCCTGATAATGAGTCTGAATGGAAAGAAGTGGTGGAGATGGCGAAAGGTAATGGAGGATCGATATATCTTGATAAAACCCTCCAACAAATTAACAACGGAGATATAGTAGTGTTACATGATCATCCAATACCTTTCAATCTTAAAGATCGCAGGCCGGATGAACCAATGGCAGAAGATAATCTATCGATGAGAGATCTAATGCTTCTTATAAATGGTATCGGGGGTAACAAGCCTCCCAGACTTTTTGGTACTATTCATGGAAATTCTGCTATTATGGCAGTAAGAACAGACAGTACAAAAGTGATAGATAAACCGACATTTAAAGATAAAGCTAGCCTTGTCAGCGACTTCATCGCTTTCCAAGTCGCCCTCTTTGGGAGGGTTGTTCAACAAGTTACTGCAGATCTCATTGAAGACAAATTAGGTTGTGAGCTTACTTCAGATCCTTTGATGAATTTGGGAGCAAAAGAAGCGCGAGCCTTTAACTTAAAGTTTGCCAAACAGTACGGACTCGCATTATATCAAATAAACAATATACACCGAACTTTGATTGCCAAGAAAATAGAGTGATGAAAGCTTTAAAACTGAAGAAAGAAACTCAGTTAATCTAGATATTTCGTTAAATGGAGATTGTTACATATTACCTAATATGTATTGGGGTGACGGCACCGTCACAAAATCGGTTGGTAAATTGAACACTTTGTGTTGATAGTGTAGCA
>CAYVKV010000013.1:0-27378 GCA_964452355.1 uncultured Gammaproteobacteria bacterium
AAAAAACTTTTGGAAGGATTGCTCTCTATGAAATCAAAAAAGAATACAATACAAAAAAAATAAGGACCATGAATTTCCTTTCCCATCAAGAAGATACTTGTGATTTTAGGTTCAACAAAAATAGTGACTCAAATTCTCAGATATATGTAAACAAGAAAGACTTAGATACTCTCCCGATTTTGCACAATTTTTCATTTGATATGAAAAAAATGAGCGATTCATCATATGAACTCTTACTTCACAATAAACTATCCGGGCCAGTCGGCTTACTTTTTGCCGAAACTTATAATGAAGGGTGGAAGATATATAGTTCAAACAATATTTTTGCAAAACCTTTAAAAAATATTAAACATTTCCCGGTAAATTGTTTCATGAATGCATGGATAATTCCTTCAAAATTTGTACCGGATAATCAAGAGCTTTATCTGCGATATGAACCACAAACATATCTTTATTTTATCTTGTATGGATTTACGGGCTTATTAAGCATGTATGTAATCCTCGTTATTTTATCATCAGAGTACGTATCTATTTTTTTAAAAACTAAATTAAATTTAAACAACCATAAAAAAAGAACACTTCCACTTCATATTACTACCCTTGTTGTACCAGCACCTTTCTCAATGAGGAGAGGTGAAAAAGTCAAGCCATATCAATCTTTTCAATTTATTCAAAGTGGAGTGTTTACTATATTCATGATCATGACGCTTCTCATTTCTATTATATTACTAATAAATAGGATTTTTATACAAGCGTCATTAGGTAGTATGACTGTTTTTGGTACGGGAGCCATTTTGATCATACCGTATATATATTTCAAACTTAAGAGTAGGTTCTTCATTATTGGAGCGCTATTTTTTCTCATACTGTGTCCAGTATTTATCATTGCAAACAACAAAGCGGTTGCCGAATCTTTGTCTGTATGGATTATCATATTTCTTATTCTCTTTGTAATGACCACTATTGTAGAATCGCTTTTCCCACACTATTCGAATGATTTTGATAATAACAAAAAATATATTATGAGAAACTATATCAATTTAGTTGGCTTGCTAAAGAAGTTTTTATTGTTCCTTCGAAAATATATTGCGCTTAAAATTCGGGACACTATCAAAAGAGGTTATTTTCAATCCTTAAGTAAATACTATATATTTTTTCAACTTATCAAATCATCTAAAAGAAGCAGTTATTCAATTGCAAATCTGCGTAAAATAATAAAAGAAGCTGATATACCACTCAATAAAATCATTTTACATTTCATATATATGGTCGTTATTGCTGTATTCATTGGGATATTTTCATACATCCATTACTTAAACGTTCAATATAGAGACAGATTGAGCAGAAATTTTCTTATCACCTCTATCAATCCTCCTGATGCAGCTCAAGCAAAACAAGTAAAATTAATTGGATATCATTTTGGGATAAAATCAGATGACTCATATAAAATTAATTCTAACCAAGGTTATATTACAGAAATAAAAAAATGGGATCAAGATACTATCGAATTTATTGTACCTTTGTCTACTGATCCAGGTAAACTTAAAATATGGATAGAAAGACCGGTAGATGAGCTTCATCGAGAACAAGGCACGATAGTAAGTAACCCTGTTGTTTTGGGAGTGTATTCGAGATTTCTGATTTATCCGGAAACAACAGATACCCTGACTGATCGAATAGTAAAAAAAATAAAAAACTTCTCATTTTATAACTTAAATATGTTTAACTCCTACCTTTTCAAAACATATAAATAATCATGATTAAAAAAAGCATTGTAGTAACGGTAATTTTTATCGTTTCAACATGTATCCAACTATTGAGCCAGATCGTAGTAACGAGAATATTTGGCGCTCAGCTTGACCTTGATATTTTTCTTGCAGCAGTATCAATTCCCACGATTATGGTGACGGTAATTTATGGCACTCTCAATCAAGCCTTCCTTCCATTATTTGGAGAGAAAAAGGTTAAAGATCCTCAAGGAGCAGACTCCTATTTTTTTTCTACTCTTCTCTATTTAGTAGGGGTCTCACTCATTTTTTCTTTCCTCCTAACTTTTTTTGCCAAACCGATTAGTTCAGCTTTATACGCTAGTAGGGGAGAGGAGTTTGTCCAAGCTGTTTCAATTCAAATGAATTACTTGTTCTATAGCTTTCCCTTGGCTGTAATTGCGACTCTCTTGGGTTCTTATTTTTATGTCCGCAAAATGTTCTACCGCTTTCCCTTGGCTCAGGCTTTGGGTAGTATGGCAAATCTAATTATCATTTTCATTTTGGGACCCATTATTGGTACTTGGTCGCTCATAATTGCTTTTTTAATGAGCATTCTCATGCAAATTATTTTTGTAATTCCCAGATCAATTACAAAAATAGTATTAAAACCTATCAATCCTTTGCCGTTACTCATAGCATGGCTCCCACTTATTATCGGCTCGTTTGCAATAAGAAGTGATCCTATACTCATCCGTTCGTTTGGATCTCAACTTGCACCCGGTTACTTGGTGTATCTCAACCTTATTGCAAAAATTTTTTCTATTGCAACAGGAGTAATGACCGTAGGCATTCAGATAGTCCTTTTACCTCACTTAGTTGAATATATCAATACAAATCAATACGAAAAAGCTATTCGTAATGTGAATAGGTCTAAAATAGTCGCGCTGGGTATTTCTCTTGTGGTAGCCTTCATCATCTCTCTTATCGCTCCTGTTGTAATTCCTTTTCTTTTTGTAGGCGGAAAATTCACATACCAAGATGCTCAGATAACGATATCGCTGATTCCTTTATTTATATTTCCGGCTATCGGCTGGGGTGTGGTGGAGGTCTTTTTTCAACCGCTTCTCGCTTTAAAAAAGCAGCTACCTGTAGGTATCCTCAACTTCTTTGCTTTTATAACCGCGTGGGGAGTAGCTACCGTGACGAACCGATATTTTGGTCCGCTTTCTGCAATCACATACGGTTTAATAACCTTATTACTAGTATGTATAATGGGAAGTGAAATTCTATGGCAAATCTACAGAAGAAAATTAAAGATAACATCTTAGTAATTATTCTTTTCGTAAGTATTACTTTTCTGTATTTTCATAGAGTGCCGGAACTGTTTACTTTCGACATCGATACCGAATACCAGACTCTCTACGCGCAGACTCTTTTGGACAACTTTCATATCATCTGGATCGGAGTGAGCGCCGGAAGTACTGGGTTTTATCTCGGACCAGGCTTAGTTTATCTGACTGCTTTTTTGTTATGGTTATCGCAGAGCGATCCAGCAATTTTAGGATACTTTTCCGCAGGCATTGGGTTACTCACTGCGGCAAGCCTCTCCTTTGTAACTAAACATTTGTACGACAAACAAACCGCATTCAATGCAGTTTTGATATACGGATTTTCGTCGTTTATCAGTCACTACCATCACACATACTGGCCAATTTTTGTGCCGTTTATTGCTCTTTGGTTATTTTTCTCCCTTGCAAAAGGAAAAAATGATACACGCTGGTTAATATTCTCTTCTGTATTAATAGGAACTGCATTTCACGTTCATTTATCGCTTTTGATTTTTATTCCATTTATTGTCTGGTCATTCATTACATTACGAAAAAGAATTGATAGAACAACATGGACCTTCTCAATTTTCGGATTCCTACTCATTATTTCACCTCTCATTTTTTTTGATCTCGTACACAAATTTACAAACATACTTACGCCAGTTCGCATGCTTAAAGCATTGGGTCAAGGCCAGTCTCCTGCGATACTTGACAACGTACGCCTACTTATAAACTCAGTAGACAACATTTGGTGGTGGAGTAATGAACGAACTTTTCTTCCCACGCTTATGGTAACGTTAGTTACGATTATCGCGCTGATTGTTCTTACATCAAATAGAAAAAAATATCCAAATAATCTGCTCCTTAACATTATTGTTGTATTCATCTTTCTTTTTTCCTTTTACCCGGGACCTATTCAAGAATACTATGCAGTGTTATTGTTTCCATTTGTAGCTTTATCTGGAGCAATTCTCCTTCGTAAACTGCCGTTTTCACTTTGGGTATTTTTTTCTGGAAGTTATGTATTACTCAATATTTACACAACTGTTTCATATACAAATCCACGCGGATTAATGACTAAAAAAGATTTAATATCGAACGTTTCAAGTCAATTAACTACAGATTACTACTTAGATTTTGACGGAGATATCGATTCCGAAGGATGGAGATATCTTTTTGAGGTTTATGGTAAAAGACCTGCACAAAGCAAGGCTGATTCTATGTTTGGATGGTTATATCAAGAAAAAATTTCAGATATAAAACCTCAAATGAAAGTAACTGTCATAAAAAGTCGAGAAGGTTTATACCGTGTGGTTATCGAGTGACATGCCACCATGGCTCAATCCAATAAAAAGATACCATTACCACAAACTGTATGAGAAGAAGTAATAATATCACATACTGCAATTTTCTATTTTGAGATGCTGAGGCTATTCCGGCTGCGTAAGGAAAAATAATAGCCATAACGTAAGTGAGTCGTGCTGCTGAATAATGAAGAGTAATAAGGTTCAAATAGACGTAAATAGCAAGAAGACTTATTCCAGCAGATGAGATGAGAAGCCCATTCAGAAGATTCTTCTTTCCGAGTCGATATAACCCATATAAGCTCAGTGGCAAAAGTAAAAATCCCAAACACCAAAGAACAAATGCTTTTTTATGAAATGGCACAAATGGAGTAATCGCATTGTGTCCATCAGTCCAAAAACTATTCCATGCACCGCCCCATAAAGAGTAATACTGTGCTTTATGAATATCTAGATTGGTGATCCAGTCAAGACGATAAAAAAAATCAGGACCATGATAATATTCTTTTGTGGTAAGCGCTCGAGCTACATTTGATGGCCCGATTGCTGTTTGCGATCGTTGAATTATTGGATAAATCGCAAGCATCATGATGACCCCGACGATAAGTCCAAAAAGAGTCAGTTTTACTCTTTGTTTGGCGTTCTTAAAGAACACCATAACCCCTGCTACAATCGTAACTGGGATAATGGTAATGATGGAGACCTTTGTCCAATACCCGAGGATAAAACAAACCATGAACAAAAGAACATAATAAATCTGCCGCTTAAATACTGTTTCTTGTACAAGGAAGATCAATGTAACCAGTGCAGAAATTATCCAGAATGTGCTCAACATTTCATTCCCAAGCATTGGTGGAAAAATATTGAGCATAGGAAGCGCTGCAAGTGCGAATATCCCAATAAATACTTGATTCCTATTTTTAAAAAGCTTCCAAAATCCAACACCAGCCATGCCAATGGTCATCCACATGACAAATGTATTCATGTATTGGGCAATCTTCCAAGACCCACCGGCAATCTTCATGACCGCTGCCGCAAGAAAGTAATACAAAGGAGATTGATGAGTTTCCCACCCAAGGTTCACGGAGGGAGTAATCCAATTTTGGTACACATACTTGATGTAATAGAGATGACCACTTCCGTCAAATCCATGTAAAGGCTCATACAATGACACATTGTGAAATGCAAGAGTAAAAGAAGCACCTATAACAAATATCAGCAGCATCAAACTGCCTATCTGAAGAATATTTTTATACTTAATACCCATACGAGTATCTTACGTCATGTTTAACATAAAATGCAATCCATGTATAATCTCACATATGCATACAATCACCGCAATCATCCCTGCCCATAATGAAGCGCTCAATATTGAACGGTGTATAAAAAGCCTTTTGTGGTGTGATAAAGTCCAGGTTCTTTGGATGGGGGATGATCAAACAGGCAAACTATCACAATCGCTTGGTGCTCAAGTTATTGAAATGAATAAAGGTGCAGATCCAAACTTTATCTCGGTACAAAAAAATATTAATTGGGCGATAGACCATGCAACGACAGATTGGATGATTCGAGTTGACGCTGACGAAGTAGTTACAGTAAAGCTCAAAGATGAAATAGAGAGTATGTTATCCATCGACCAAAGTCTATCGTCCATTGTCTCACCTGTCGCATATGGCGTTCCTCGGAGCCAATATTTCATGGGTGATTTCTTGAAAGGTGGCGACTGGGCATATGACCGATTGGTGCGACTTTTTCAACCAAAATATGCACGGTTTGATCCAATAGTTGAAGTTCATGAACAATTCAAAGTAGATGGAATGATTGGGTATCTGAAAAATCCACTTCTTCATTATTCTCACCCAACACTAAGCGACGCAATTCGGAAATTCAATGTATACACGACAATGGAGGCAAAGCAATTGCATGAATCATACCAAACTGCTTTCATAAAAATGATTTTCCAGCCTGCATATGTTTTTGCTCGGTGGATGATCTGGCACAAAGGGTATAAAGATGGTACGCGGGGAGTGATCGCAGGATTCCTTCGAGGATTCTATGACTTTTTACTGTATGCAAAATATTTGATTCTCATGAAAAAATAACGTATCGCTTACGACTTTTAAACCATTAAAATTTTTGCTATAGTGAGTGTATGAAAAATAGTATCATTTTATTGAGTTTGTTCATCTTTTCTTTTGTAATGGCCCCTCAAGTCACCTATGCAGCAGCCAAAAAATCAAGTTTCCCCATAGGAGTATCCGCAAAAGCAAGTAAAGATAAAACATCTATTACCGCAACCTTTAGCAATCTCAAAGGCGTGACCAGCATATCCTACATCCTCAGTTATGATACAAATGGTAAGTCGGAAGGCGCGGTTGGTACTATCAAGCCCAAAAACTCAAAGCCCATTTCTCGAAAACTTTTGCTTGGAACGTGCTCATCGGGTGTATGTCGATATCATAAAAATATTACAAAAGCTACCCTCGAAGTGACGGTCAAAACAAAAAAAGGCTCATCGAGCAAAACGTTTCCCATAAAAATATAGTCTCCGAATATACTTCCAATCGTAAATACACATTGACTCCTGTTTTATGTTTATCGTGTATTGTTCACTGTTTTTCTCACCCCAACAATGAGAGTAAGTCCCAATGGAAGTCCTCCAATCATCTCTTCAAGTTGAAGTATCTTGTCAAGAATAGTTCGAACTGATCTGCTTACTCGTGAGCTGCTGTATCTCATATTTTCATTAATAGGCTTATGGAGGATTTTTTCAAACAGAAAATAGAGGTAAAACCCAACGATATTCCATTGGGTGAGGAACTCAATCGTGTATCCTTTTTTAATGGCAGAATATATATGTTCTTTCAACATGCCTAGATCATATCTCCTATGATGTCCCCATTTTTCATCACGCTTTCCATAGAGATATGAATGTGCAGGTACGGTGATAAGCATCATGCCACCAGGCTTTACAAAGGACCACAGATTTTTGATCGCCAACACGTCATCTTTTATGTGCTCAATCACATCACTTGCCAATACAATATCATATTCCTGATTTCCCTTGAGTTTTGTGATATCACCTTGTGAAATGCGTTCATTTTTCAATTCCGGATCCTTTATCATATTTACCACGTTCTGATTTTCAAGGTCAAATCCCGCAACTTCAAACCCTTTTGCCTTGAAAAACTTCAAGAAAAGTCCATTTCCCGCCCCAACATCGAGGAATTTCACTTTCCGATCAATAGAATCTATAGAGTTATGAATTTTAGAATAAATAAACCGAGCTAAATTTGTGATCCTAAGATCATAGGAAGTCGCGGAGAGGTGTTTTTGTTGCGAGTTGAGATCATGATCTGCTTTCATATGTGGCTCCAATTCTACAAAAATTTTGAAGTATAATCTATACCATGTCTGACTCAGAACCATTTGGTCAAACAGGTGCAATAACACATGAGTCCCTCCCTAAAATTCCAAATCCTTGGGACGATGAGTACGACGTCGCAGATTTACCTACTTATATTGATATCCTCTCTCAAGTTAATCCTATTGGAATTGGAATGAGAGCATCGATTCCTACTGCTGAAGTATACAAAGCTCAAAATCATCAAGATTATATTGGTCTGACAGAGAGCCAATTAGATGAAGCAGTTCCCAAGTTTATACATGCATGCCTAGCAGAAATGAATCAATATGAAACTATTTCAAGAGAATCATCCAAGATCCGACTTGAAAAACTGAGAAAAATTGCACCAAATATAAAAGTAATTCTCGATAGATCTGCGCCTGGCGATTACTATCATTTATTTAAAGATGACCGAATGAAGGATGTGCCTGCAACAAGAGGAGCCGACCGACTTCGCTCAGATCAAGCTGCGATATTGGCAATCGTAATCGCAGGTATAAATCAAGGTTGGGAAGAAGATGATCTACTGCTTTTTTTAGACAAGCACGTGTTGACAAACGATGATCCAAAACTAAATGCGCTCCAAGATAAGGCAAAAGCTGCTATCCGAGAATCAGGTATTCGAATAGCATATAGTGGCAGACCCGATGAGGCACTGGCGATCGATGCGGTACTCCATCAGAGACATATTTTTATTCCAAAAGAAAATGTTGATATATTACCACCAGAAGAAGTTGATAATACACTTGACCAAAATAGACAATTCAAGGAATATCTAGCAAAGAATTTAAAGGCAGGAGAGTCGTATATAGAGCCAACGAACATTCAGGGTATCCGAAGTATGAGAATGGCTGAAAAACATTCAATGATTCCCCCGAAAAGAAAGGGCTATGTATATGCAATGCCAACTAACACTGATGTTCAAGCAGTGCAATATCGCTCAAACGAAATAAAAGGAGCCTTATATTACTGGCTAACTGGTCAGGCATCTTCCGTACCCGCTCCACATGAGGTGATTTGATAAAAATCGAAGAATTTATAGTATCAATTATCCCAATGATTTTTTGATCGTGTATCTTTGGATATCTGCTTCAACCATCATTTTGACGAGCTCTTCAAAGGTGACTTTTGGTTTCCATCCGAGCTTCTTCGTGACTTTATCAAGTCGTCCTCTCAAATGAGGCACTTCAGCAGGTCGTTGGTATCGCGGGTCAATTTTGACATATTGTTTCCAGTCTTCAATTCCAGCAGCTTTAAATGCGGCTTCGACAAATTCGCGCACACTATGTGTCTCACCGGTTGCCACCACATAATCATCCGGTTCCTCAGCTTGAAGCATGAGATGCATCGCCTCAACATAATCTCCGGCAAATCCCCAGTCACGCTTTGGATCAAGGTTTCCCAGGTGAATATCTTCTGCAAGACCAAGCTTGATCTTTGCGATCCCATCGGTGATTTTTCGGGTGACAAACGCTATGCCTCGAAGCGGTGACTCATGATTGAAAAGTATCCCGTTTGCCGCAAACATTTTGTATGATTCGCGGAAATTTACCGTCATCCAGTATGCGTAGACTTTAGCAACTCCATACGGACTTCGTGGGTGAAATGGGGTGTTTTCATCTTGATACCCGTCGTCATTTGAAAGACCAAACATCTCAGAAGTTGATGCTTGGTAGAACTTTGCCGTGGGAGAGAAAAATTTGATTGCATTGAGAAGCGAAAGAACTCCAAGGGCGTTTACTTCTGTCGTAAGCTTTGCTTGTTGCCATGAAGCTCCGACAAACGATTGTGCTGCGAGATTGTATACTTCGTCAGGTCGTATTGATTTTATTACATTGATAAGAGAGGATTCGTCAGTGAGATCTCCATCAACGTACTCAATCTTATCTTGGATTCCCAAATATTCGAGATTTGAGAATGTTGGATTTGAGTATCTGCGAATGAGACCATATACTTTATAGTCTTTTTCAAGAAGAAGTTTTGCGAGATAGGGACCGTCTTGGCCTAATATTCCGGTGACGAGAGCTGATTTTTTCATGATATTGGTAAACTACTTAATTCAATCATTATATCAGTCTCACGCTAATTTGGAAGAGAATTACTTTCTTTCGGCTACCGAAAATCTTGGACCTTCTATTGAAGCAGTTATCTCATGTAAACTCTCAACATTAAAATCATGCCAGTCATCAAGAAATGCTATTTGGGAACCTAAATTCCCAGCCAAAAGTTGTTCTTTTGCTTCAGAAAGATGTTCACTTCGACGGATAAATACTCGAGGTATTCCAGTATTCAGTGCAAAATTTGCATCAGAACCGGAGTCGCCAAACATTGCAACTGGTGTAGGATTAATTCTTCGCATTCCTCTCATGAGCTCGACTGTATGCTCAAGTGGTTCTGGATCTGGCTTTGGTTTTTGCACCATATCTCCAGCAACAACCATATCGTAGTCTGCAGTGATTGAACCATCTGGGTGATGATGCACTAGTCCAAGCTGTCCCAATACTTCACGAGCATATGATAACGATCCTGAGGTAACAATTCCTATTGAATATCCAGCCTCATGAATCCGTCGTAATAGATCTACTGCGCCAGGAATTTCTCTTACGCCATATTCCTTTACTATCTCTACCCCCAGTGAGTTTCTTGAAGTTTCAAGAAGACGTGCCCATTGATCAAGCTGATCCTCGTTTGAAAACGAATTCCATTCACCTTTCATCCTATCAAAATCTTCTTTACGAACTCCCAGCTTTAATATTAAATCTTCATTTGCAGTCAGGGGGGACATATCGAGTTTATCGATATTTTTCATAAAATGCTTGACTACCTCCAATGGTCGTATACCTACACCGGGTCGTTCTTCATCGGTGATGAATCGTGCCTCAGGATCTGAATCTTCAAACTGTTTCCATACTACTCCCCACGGTGCAAGAAGCGCGTTCCATGTTCGAGCCATAATATGATCTTCTGCATCATGTAAAGTATCATCGCAGTCGACCATTACCATTGGTTTTTCGGTATATAATGGAAGAGCTGGAGGATAAAAAGTTTTTGGATCCATAGTGAAGAAATTTAAATAATATCTAAAGCCTATAGTACCAAATAATCTTGACAAAGTCAAGTATGATAGTATATGATTATGAATCATAATATGGCAACTGAAGCATCACGAATCGGTTTTTTAGACGTTCAAATTTACGAAAATGGACGGAGATCTGCCCATGTAGATTTTTCTCATACTGAAGTTGAGTATCAGAGAAATCCACCACCTGGAGTAGGAATTGTCCAGATGAGACAATGGGGGTCGTGCACAAGCGAAATTGGCTACTACATGGGGAGTGGAAATGCACCTTCGAGGTTTATGCAAGACTCTGCAAATGAACATAAGCTGAATCAATATTTACCTCGTACTCTTGCAGCAGGATTTACGAGCGATCCTGCAGACATTCAAAGAATCATGGTTGGTGCACCATTTCATGAAGGGTGGGGGATCATTGAAGACCTGCTTGAAGACCACCAGCGACCCAACGTACCAGTACAAATGTATGTACCAACAAACGGCTCTGGACCGGTACATCTTGAGCGCCGAATTGTACCAATGAATTTCCAATCAGGTTTTCGCCCAGGAAGTATGGCGGTTCTCAATCCAGCGTATTTATGCGACTGGCATTCGAGTGCAGAGCATATTGATGCAAATACTGGATGGCCAGAACAATGTAATAGAAATACTCATCCCCATGGAAACTTACCCAAAGCAACTCGAGGGCATACCGAAGCAATTGGAACTGCAACTTCAGGAAAAATGCCTATGATGCTCGATTCACTCACGCCCATTTCTCCCGATCTTGAAGCATTTATTATGGCAGATCCTCATCGTCGTGGGATTCTTGCGACAAGTACTGAACCACTTGCGTGTGTATACCAAGCTCACGGATCTTTACTCATGAACGGTGAAATTCCAAAGAGTGTTGCTGTTATTGGAGACGGACCCAACTCTTTGTTAATGATGCAGTTTTATCAAATGTTTGCTCCTGAGGCTAAGATTGTTGTTGTAGGGAAAAACCGCGAAAAACTTGATGCAATACAACGAGTTAATCCCAATCAAATCAGAACAGTAATAACAGGTGGAGGGTTCGAGAAAGAAGGGTATGATGATTTATCATATGCGCTAACTGAAGCAACTGGAACTGATCGGGCTGATTTAGTTATTCCTACTGTTGCCTTACCAAGGGAGACTATTGAGCCATTTATAAAAGACGATGGAATGGTTATTTGGTGGGCTGCAAGTATTTCGGAAAATGTAACAACCCCTTCAGGACCAAAAGCGAGGGGATATCGTGAGCGCTATTCATATGGTGGAGCTCCTCGATCAGAACATTCAGCAGTTGCTGGATACGAATGGCTATTGAAAGAAAGACCTGATGCGCTTGAACCTTTATTTGACTATCCTGGAATCTATCATTCTGAAATGAACCAAAAAGGTGCATCTGATGTGCAGGAGTGGCTTAATAACAGAGGGAGATTTATTCATCCTGAAAATGGATTGTCAGCAAAGCTCGTTGTAAGCGTGTAATTTTAGCTTTTCGCAAACCTTAATGCTGCACGAACAGGCTCTTCTCTTGGCGACACAAATTTAACTTCCTTATTCCACTTATGGACTCGTTTCGTTAACTCTTCAAGCAGGGGGTAATCCATGGTAAACATCCCACCGACCATCACAACTTTTAATAGCCCTTTTATTTTGCAGCGTTTTGCTGCTGTTTTTATTGAAAGATTCACTTCATCAATCATCTTGTGAAGAATTTTGTATGCGACCTTATCACCATTCTTTGCAGCTTCAATGACATACGGCGCAAGCGATGCAATACGAGGACTATCGGTCGAATTTCTAACGACTAATGAAATATCCTCAAATGAATCAAGTTGAAATGCCTCAATGATATTCTCTAGAAGGACAGTTTTTGGACCCCTTCCGTCATATGCACGAGTTGCGGCAATAATGGCTTTTACCCCCAGTTCATATCCACCGGTTTCACCTAAAAGATGATTCCAACCGCTTACCAACACTTCATTCCCATCGGGATCAACCCCCCATGCTGCAGAACCTGTTCCTGCGATAATGACTATTCCGTCACCTTTGGGAAGCCCTGAGTAAAGTGCAATGCGCAAATCATGATCAACAACAATAGAATCTGCAGATTTTAATGCAGGGGAGAGCTTGAGTCGTTTCTGAATCTCTCGGAGCATGGCAGGCTTTCCTCCAGCCATTCCAATATAAATTTTGGCAAAATCCGGAGATTTAACATCAAAAACAGCATTATTTATAGCCGATATGATATTTTCTACCGTTCGAAGTGGCCCAACGGAGAGGGGATTTGCTGCACCAGATACACCCCGTCCAATAATTTTTCCACTCTCATCTGATGCAAGTGCAACCGTTTTTGTTCCGCCACAGTCAAGTCCGACGTATATTTTCATAATATTTGATGAACTACTCCAACAAACTATTCCAGTCTGCAGCAAACTTCTTCAAACCTGCGTCAAGAAGCGTGCCTTCTGATTGTAGAATATCATATTCTGAGATATTTTCTTTCAATGCAAGTTCTTGATATTCAATTTCCGTGAGCCCTTTTCGATCAACAACATAATCTGCACCTGGAATTTTCTTTCCTTCAGCAATCCATTGTTCGATAGTCGTCAGAGGAATGGTAAGGATATCTGCGCCAAGTGCTAAAGATGCATACAAATGATCCATTGTTCGGATTGATGCAGCAAGAATTTTTACATGATTTGTATCAACATTTCGCTCTTGGTTAAATGCATCGTACATCTTTCGAATATTGCGAACCAAATCAATCCCTGCATATCCCCGATCATCCCACCGTCCCATAAAAGGTGAAATAAACGCTGGCTCTTTTGTATCTTTAGTTGCTACATACACTGCCGCCGCTTGAACTTGGTCAAAAACGAGGGTCATGTTGACACGTCCTCCTCGCACGACAAATTCCTGAGCCGCTCGTACCCCTGCGTTTGTTGTGGGGAACTTGATATTGATATTTGAGGTCCATGCGGACATACTTTCAGCTTGTCGGAGCAGATCTTCCCACGTTGAATCCCAACTCGCATTGACTTCAACAGAAAGCGGTCCGTCCATTTCCTCTCTGATTTCGAGGATGATTTTTTTATAAATATCCAAAAGTTCCGGTTCACTGAACTTTTTTCCATCAGTTAAAAATTTTGATACTTCGGGATTTTTAACAACAAGTGACGGGTTGGTGGTTTGACCATCAACTTTTCCAAGCAGGTTTATTGCTTTTCTTGTCTCTGACGGATCACCGGAGTCAAGAAAAACCATTGGGGTAGTGTTTGACATGAATAATATTGTAACATAAGACAAGTATGATACGGTAATAATGTAGGTATATAATAAATTAATAAACGTATCTCAATATGGACATAAATACCCTCCAATCAATAAAATATCGTTTTATTCAAGAACTTACTTCCGGGAAACAGAGTCAAAAAACCTGCCTTCCATTTATCAGACATCAGCTTTCAGAACATTCCATAACCTGCGTTGATGAGCTCTTTCAAGTGATGGTTGTTGGGGGAAGTTTTTATCAGAAAGCTCTGATGAAAAAAACCAATAAGGGGATTGAGATGATCTCACACCAAGAAGGTTCTCAGCCACCGTTTCTATCTGAACAAGCCTTGATGGACTTTCTCTCTGAACATATTGATCCACAAGTGAAAACGGTAGCGCTCAACTTTGCGTATCCAATGACGCCCATTAATCGTGATGGACGACTTGATGGGCGACTTGTTTCCGGATCGAAAGAAAATACCTTTGAAGGACTCGTGGGTCAGATGGTGGGGGAGCGGATTGAGTATTTTTTTGAAAAAAATCTTAATCGGCAGATTATGGTTTCTGCAGCAAATGATACCATCTGCCTCCTTCTTTCTGGCTTGATGAATCAATCATGGAATAATCTTGCTGCCGGCATTGTCGGAACCGGCTTGAACTTTGCATTATTCCTTGATGAATTTACAACGATAAACCTTGAAGCTGCTGAGTTTGATAAATTCGAGCAGTCTGAGGCAGGAAAAATCATTGACAAAGCATCGGTTGCGCCTGGATCAGCCCTCATTGAAAAGGAAGTATCAGGAGCATACTTATACCATCATTTTAATATTGCCGCAGAAAAACTAAACTTCGCGATCGATAAGATCACCTCAACCAAAGAAATTGATGATTATGCAAAAAATGAGAATCATGAACTTTCTGAACTTGCACAAAATACACTTCACCATTCGGCAGCATTTACGGCAATCCTGATCGCAGGAATCCTTGAGTTTTGTGACCGCGATTTGACCTTTATCATGCAAGGCAGTTTGTTTTGGAAAGGATATCGATACAAAGAAACGGTTGATGAAATCGTCAAAAAACTTGCGCCAAACCATCATGCTTCATACAAACAAATCAAACACAGCGATCTTTACGGCGCGGCAAAATTGGTGGGATAATTTTCCAGATAGATATACACATGGAATACTCTTAATTCGCATTGTTAAGTAAAATACATAATATAATTAAGTATGGTCGAAAGACTGCCACCTTATATTCATATTACTGAAAAGCTTCTTCATGAATCTGCACTGGCTTCTGCAAGAGAATATACAGGTCTCTCGTACCACGAAACGGGTTTTGGAGCTGTGGGTGGAGGAACAATTCCTGCAGTCTGGAATGAAGCCCTCAATGCCCAGCAAATAGCGCACACTATACTCGATACTCCAAATCCCATAGACGGATATATTCATAAAGGAGCAGCATTTCCTTTTGAAACATTACTCTATGATGTTCCGCGATATCCCAACAAGAAAGTTATGACATGGGCCGATATGATACCCGCATATGAAAATGATCTTGTATGGATGGATCGACACACAGAACAACAAAGTCAACCTGGAAGACACTTATCTTTTTTACATCACACCGTCAGTGTTGCGATGGAAGCTAGCCTGAGAGCTCAACTCCTAAATAATGCAGATAGAGTAGTTGCTATGAGATATCATTCGCAGTTACTCCCAACCACAGCGCTACTAACTCCGGATTATTTTGCTGCAACATATGGCTCAATTTCACCAAATGACAAAAGATATAATCCTGAAACGGCATATCTCTGGAATATTCAGCAAGAAGCAGTGCAACATGGAGATGTGCATTTCATATCGACAGATCCTGAACGTGTTGCAACAATTCAAGCTGTATCAGATGTTGGTTGGCTTACTTCAGGAGAGGCGGAAGATCGTTTTGTCACGATTCCAATCCCCATTGATACCGAAAAGTTCAAACCAGATCCTAGCGGAAATCAAAGAGCTGAGCAAATTCGAAATTTGAATTTGTTAAGTGAATTCAATCTTGACCCGAACAAAAGATATATAGGGACTGTCAGCAGAAGAGATCATGAAAAAAACATTTGGGACCTAGTAAAGGCATATGGCCAATTTGCGAGAAATATGCGAGAAAGTGAATTAACTGAACTTCCTGATTTACTCATCATTGGTGGTCCGACAAATAAAACTGGAGTCGCCGAAAAAGAGAAAAGCATGCAGGAATTTTTGCACGAATTACCATTATATATACGAAGTAAAATTCACATTTCACACTCGCCTCGCCCACACGAAGATGTAGTTCACATATTCGACATGGAGATATATCCATCATGGGAAGAATCATTCAATATTTCCGCAAAAGAAGCATCTGCAGCAGGCAAAGCAGTAGCACTTTCAACTCAAGCGTCAGGCCACCGTGGAACAAATACACAAGATACTGCTATATGGTTTACTCCATTGCCACTTGATGATAGCCTTGGCAATTACGTTAGCTATCAACATGTTTTTCAATCTGCAATACACTTGCAAAGAGCATTTCAACCAGGTTCTACCCAACTCTCGAGGGAGTCACGAAAAATACTAGACATTGCCAGAGAAGGATACAACTATGTAATGCAGAATTTCTCATCAGGGAGGATTCTTGAGCAAACATTGAGAATTCTTGATGCTAAATTTCCAGGATTTTTCACCCCCGACGAATACAATGGAGTCTATCCTGGTATTCAAATACCTGCATAAATTTGATACACTACAATATATATGAGTCAAACTGCAAAAGCTCTCGAACTCTCAACTCAATACCTTCTGCAAAATCAGTCAGAGTATGGCATGACCGCGTCTCGCCCCACAAAAGACATGGAGAAGGGGACATATGCATCGCTTTTCCCTCGTGATATTGGAGTCTCGACGCTTGGTATGCTTGCGTCGGGAAAGGATGAACTGATTGCACTTGCAAAAAAATCACTGATAAGTCTCATCCCTGCACAATCCGAGAGAGGACAATTTCCTCAAAATTATGTGCCTGAAAAGCATGAAATCCATTGGTGGATGCCAGGGACAATTGATGGCACGCTCTGGTGGACAATCGCATTTTTGGAATATGTTAAGAAAACGAATGATCAGGAGTTTTACAATAAATATCAAACGAATCTTGAAAAGGCTTTTATTTGGCTCACATATCAGGACACGAATAATGACCACTTGCTCGAACAAGGCGAATGTGCTGGGTGGGATGATGAGATGCCAAGACAGGGAACAGTGCTTTATCCTAATGCATTATGGTATTGGCTGGTGAAACTGCGGATTGAGGTAGAAAAGAGAAGTGATTTAAATCAATTGAAGGAACGAATCTACGAAGGAGTAAACACTCTTCTCTGGGTACACAAGTTTGATGACCGAGGGGCAAATTACGTACCAGAAAATGAATACACGAAATCAATGGTATATGCACAAACCATGATCGAATGGTCAAATACCCAAGCAGTCTACCTGCCATATTATCTGGGTTTTTCTTCACATAGAAGCTTTGAGATGAGACTTGAAACCTATGGAAATATCTTAGCCTGTCTTACCGGACTTGCAGATGAAAAAAAAGCAGAACTTATCACCCAAGAAATCATCCGTGCAGGAGTAAATCTTCCGTATCCAATTAAAGCCATGTATCCACCAATTTATCCAGGAGAGCCTGACTGGAGACTCTACATGGCCAAAGGGCGACAAAATTATCCCTGGCAGTATCACAATGGAGGAATCTGGCCATACATCGGTAGCTTCTGGGTATGGTGGCTTTCAAAATATGACAAAAAAATCGCTACTTCAGAGCTCGAAAAACTCGCATCAGCAAATGCAGTACATGATTGGGAGTTTAATGAGTATCTCCACGGTCAGCATGGAACTCCTATGGGAGTACCCTACCAATCGTGGAACATGGCAATGTATATCAAGGCACATACTGAAACTCAATAACTTATCAGTTTAAGCTTATTATGAAGTCCTATTCTTGATATAATACCCATATGTTGCAAACGAAAAACTACTCTTCATACCATGATCTCTCCCTTGAAACCGCTCAGTATATTTATGAAAAAATGAAGTCCCAGCTATTAGGGTCGGGTAAATTCAACCTTGGACTTGCAACAGGCAACTCACCCAAGGAAACGTACAAGCACTTGATTCACCTCTTAAGCGTCTCACACCTCGATCTCTCAAATCTTCACACGTTCAATCTTGACGAGTTTTATCCGTTATCACAAACTGCGAATCAAAGTTTTTTTCAGGAAATGTTTCATGAATTTTGGCAACCACTTTATGATGGAAATCACAGTTTTAACCTTGCTCACGGACATATTCTCAATGGTGAAAAAAATGATGTTGAAGAATGCACGTTATATGAAAAGCTCATCAAAGAGCTTGGTGGAATAGATCTTCAAGTTCTGGGACTTGGTCCCAACGGACATATCGGCTTTAATGAACCAGGATCAGAAGTTACCAGCAGAACTCGAAAAATCACCATTACAAAATCGTCAGAAACTGCGCTCAAAAAAACATATGGCACCATTCCTGAATATGGTCTTACTATGGGAATTGGGACAATATTAGAGGCACGAGAAATCGTATTGATTGCGACGGGTGAATCAAAAAAAGAGATATTTCAGAAACTTATCAAACTTGAAAAACCAACACTCGAGATCCCTGCAAGTTTTCTTCTTACTCATTCAAACACCGCCGTTTTCACTGATTTAGTATTCTAGCACCTTCAATTTAAATATAAATTCTCTGTTTCAACTGACTCAGGCAAGTTCCAAGACGCATCTACCCAGAAGAATTCTGAATCCACTTTTGTGCGCATATACTTGAGCTGGGGTGCTGACTGCGGTTTTAAAAGCTTCCCGAACAGCATCATTATCTTTAAAGTAAGTTCGCTGTTGTCCAGGCAAATTATCAAGTCCAAATCGTCTGGTAAATGCAGGATCTCTTTGTAACTCATCAAAATCAAACGTTACTACAAAACCATTTTGAAGATTTGGGGATTTATGTGTCACTACCAAACACATTCTCTTTCCATTGAGCGCACAAACAGGTATCATTCCTGCCTCTTGCATATCGATACTTTTTGGGCTATGCAAAGTGCTAGGATTAAAAAAATCGAGCCGAAAGGTGTCGTCTTTTTTCCAAGTAATGGCAGTAAGACCACCATAGATGGGTTTACTTTTGTGAAACTCGCCTTCAATTCCATCGTTAATCTCTCTTGATAGACTGACAGAATCAGCGGACTTTTTTTCATATCTACGAAAAGTCGTATTACTACCTGACTGAAATACTAATACGTCTTGTCCCGCAGGTTTCACGCTTACACCACGATCTAAATCTCTTAAAGAAATGGGACCTGAACCGCGAGGAGCGACTCCAAAAACATTATAAAGGCCATTTTTTTGTCCTTGTAGTATTAAATCTGGGCCATTTGCAAATATTTTTTCGATTTCAATTTGCATGGGTGTTCTTAGGTACGAATTATTGCCGTCCACAATATAACCATCCGATTGTAGTACAAATCTTCTTTTTTCAAGGACGCACAGCTGTCGCACAGTCTTTCCACCAGGTATTTCGACACCCTCACCGTCTGATTCCCAGATTTGACAAATTTTTCTATCGGGATCAATATAATACGGTGCTTGAGAATTATCCCAAGGCTCAGTCGGAAGACGATTTACCAATGTAATCTCGTGTGTTGTATTCTTTATCTCCGGGGTCTGTATAGGTTGTACCATTTCATCTGGCTCACGAGGAATCAGTGATGCAAAATATGCCTTAATATCGTCTCTCTTCTTACCCCTAAAGTTTGACATGGGGATACTTGTTTTTTTTGGATATCTCACAATTCCTTTGACCTCAGTCAATCCACGTATCCATTTTCTCGCCCAACCCTCTTCGTCTGGATTTACCGGTTGATCGTGTAAATTCGGATCCACTACTTTTTGATAGGCTTCATTTGTTCTTCGCGCAAACAGCGCGTATTGTGATTCGCTCATTTGGAGGCTTCCATCTACATCACTACCAAATATAAGGAGTCTGTGTCCAATAAAAGTATATAAAAGAGGTTGTTTTTTCGATGCGCCTGCTTGAGTAGATGGCCATGCATTCTGGTATGGTTCAGTAAGTGTATTAACGCTTTGAACGTGCGCTAGACCTTCGAATAGCTCTTCAAAGGTAAATACACCATCTATGGTATTGGTATCTAGGTCCCCCTCGTCAGCATAAACAATTGCTTTATGTTGATCATGAAGGGTTTGTTTTGGACTAACATCTTCACCATCGATCAGCCAGATATCGATCGGATCATGTACTTCTTCCGGAATCTGTATCACATGAAGCTGTTGAGCATCCAAAGTAACTCCCGGCTTGAAAGTATTTTGTATGGTACTATCTCCAATATCTTGATCTAATAAAACACCGATGTGATCTGCACCACTGGAACCCATCCCCCTACCTAGTGTTCCTATTTCCATGACATCACTGGCTTCTCCATTTCGCCTAACAGCTCCAATACGAGCAAATGGGTAGACACCCAAACGAGGGCTAAGTCGATCCTGTTCGGTAATTAGATTCTGAGAATCTAATGGTGCTGCTTCCGCAATCTCGGCAGTTAACCCATTAGTAATTTTTTCAGTACACATACCCTATAGTATATCAAAGACCATATAAATATCAACACCTCAAGCTAAATTTACCCACTCACAAATCTCTTTCTGAATTAGTGTAGCTTTAAGTTGACGTATATCCACTGTTACTTAATCTTTATGGCTACAACTAACTCTCTTTTCCTGTAGCAAGCTGTACGAATGATGATAAAATGAAGAATGATTGATCGCTTCATCCGTTTCATCAAAGACCCAACCAGTAAAAACATCATCATTAATACGTCCGGCAACTACATCAATGTTGTGTTTACCGCATTTTTTGCGTTGATCTTGTTTCGAACGATGTCTCCGATCGAATATGGCATGTTTAGTGTTCTCATCGGACTTTCGTATGTCATGTCAAATATTTTCGAATTTGGGACTACTGCCTCCATATACTCAACGGTTCCTGCTATATTTCAGGATGAAGATGATCGTCTCTACGTGTTTATTAAAAGTACGTTATTTTACCAGACCACATTGTCTGTCATCGCTATTGGATTACTCATCGTAAGCTTCCCGTACCTTGACAAGATTTTTTTCAAAACAGGAGCGGCTCCGTGGATCCTGACCATGACCGCGTTTACCATCATTTTATTTGTATGGCAAAACTTCCTAACCAATGTATTATTTGCCGCAAAACGATTTTTCCATGCAAATGTGTATTTAAATACCTCAAATCTCGTAAAGGCCATAATACTGGTAATGCTTATGTTTACCGACAATATCTCTGTTTCATCGGTCATTATGACGTATGGACTGATCGGGCCGCTCATTTTTTTTCTTATGGTTCTTTTCAAAAATTATGATCGAATCGTCCCCATAAGGAACGCACGCTTCAATCGAAGTGAAATCAAGGTGAATTATACATTGACCTATTTTGCCGCTTCTCAATTTTACAATGTGGGTCTGAGAATGGATTTATTTCTCCTCTCATTCTTTGGATTAGGCGCTCAAATTGGGTATTATGCCTCTGCGCAAAAAATTATTCTTTCAATTATTGCAACAATCGTGAGTATCTCACAAGTACTTTCCCCACAGTTTGCAGCTGCAACAACGCGACTAGAAATTAATAAGCTACTGAAAAAAGGATTCACCTATATGCTTATTCCCATCGGCATATTTATTGCACTCATTCTTACCCCCAACTCCTTTTTTCAACTGATCTTCACAGAAAATTTCGATGAGGCGATCCTGATTACAAAAATTCTTGCGGTACCGTTTATGCTGAGCGCTGGGGGAACGGTCATCATGCTTTTCCTACTTTATACCGTAAAAAAGCCCATGTACATCTTGATTTCAAATGTTGCATTTTTTTTGATTGTGTCGGTCGGTTCATTTCTTCTTATCCCAGAAAAGGGAATGTATGGGCCACCGATTGCAATAGCCTGCGCCTTTGTTGTTGCCATCTCGATTCAGGTTGTGGCATTTGTGGAAGAACAAAAGAATTTACATTGATTTAAAGATTCTCTGCGGGTTCCTTGACCTGCCAATATTCATACGTCAATTGTCGAAAGGATTGAGTTCTTTTCAGAATGTGCGTTTCTTGTAATACTGCTTGATAATTTACTCCATGAATATCTGAGGTGTATGGTATTACAATAATATTTCGAGGTAATTTTTTTTCAGATATATTCTTTAAAGAAGAGATTTCTTTGGCTGAAAAATAATACTTCAATGGATCTGAGGATGAAAGAATCATGTATACGGGTGCTTTCTCATTGTGTAACTCTTGGGCAAGACTTTTCCAATCTTCACGATGAAACTGCGGATTCAGAAGATAGAGAAGGGACCAGCTGACAAAGCCGATAAGGATAAAAAAGCCAATCATGCGAGCCAGTGTGAGTGAAGACATTTTTTTGCGAATCAATGCCGTGGGTCCCTTTAGGGTGACGGCGTGAGCAAAAAACGTGTCGAACGAACAAACAGCAAACGCCAACAATACGCTCAAAAATATAATCAAATATTGAAATCGAAAATACTGGAGGAGGGGTGTGAAAACGGAAAAGAGAATTCCCATGATGAGGGGCACAACAAAAAAGAATATAAGCATCTGAATATACGCGAACTCTTTTTTGTGCGTTTTTTTTACTATTGTCTTCACGTGAATTATCAATGTGCTGAGCGCAATCATTCCAAAAACTATCACCATCCACGCACCGGCAAGAATATAATAAATCATCTTCGGCTCAAAACTGATTCTTCCACTCGTGAATTTGATGGGAATGAGTATCAAATTTTTGACCGATACATTTCCCAGTACCGAAGACCAGTTAGTGACTTGTTGAAGAGCAGCGCGAGAGTTAAGGAGTTGCTCATAAAGAAGCGGGACGATAAGCAGGAGAGGAAGAATAAATGAACCGATCGAGAATAGAAAAATCTTATACTTTTTAAGTATTAATAAATATATCCACACTGAACCAATATAAAAAGCAGAGGCATAAAATGTATAAAAACTTAAAACAAGAAATATATTCATGAACCAAAAATCTTTTGTGGCCTCATTTTTGCTCGATGGCTTGATAATTTTGAGAAAATAATAAAATGATACCGCAATGGTAAAGGTCACCATCGAATACATCCGCGCCTCTTGAGAATAATAAATGGTCAATGGATTGAAAAGAAAAAAAGCAGCGCTCCAGAATCCAATCTTATAATAAGTGGCCATTTTATAAACCATCCATCCCGCACCAAGAGAGAAGAATACCGATGGCATTCGAAGCGCCACTTCTGAATAACCAAATATTCCTGTCCAGACTTTCATGAAAAGATAATAAAGGGGAGGATGGAAATCAGAAGGGGAAAACTGCGTCACAATATTCCAGAATGAGTGAGTTTGGACAGCAACGGCAGTCGTCGCTTCATCAAGCCAGAGAGATTGATTGAGAGAAATCAGCCTGATGACAAAGGCTATGATAAAGAGAATGACTATTGGATATGTTCGAACCACCTTCATACCATGATTATACGATTAATAGTGCCCTGAATGAATGAAATTATGGGATGAATACATCATATGGTAAATAAATGCATCAAATAGTATAATAAATAGCATACCCAATATATATGTTTGAACGTCCTATTCGATACATGAAGGAACAAAGGTCGCGCTTTTATCTTTTCGCCCTTATCCCAGCGATGCTGTTTCTTGCCTCATGTGGACCAGTGAGCGCAGATACTCCACCAGTTATACCTACTCCAACACCTATTCCAGGAATACAATGTGGAGATATTAAGCTTCCAGAGACAATAATAAAAACGAAGAGCGTTTTTTATGTACCATATGAGGAGCATCAGTTAACTTCAGATGAACCTTTAGAAGTATTAGACATGATAAAAAGATATTTTGGGTGTGAAGTAATCATGTATCCATCAACGGATGGATTTGCACCGGCAGATGAACCTTATAATTTTAACATAGTCACCCAAAAACCCTAAGAGCATCAGAAATGATCCAACTCTTTCAATAAAGCACTAAATATTTCTTTCTTCATCAAAATACTGTATGAATTGCAGTGAGTATTGCTTTTTTACTCAATATTGTGTTTAATGTCTTGGTATGGCAAAACTACATTTTAAATACGGGGCAATGAACAGTGGTAAAAGTGATACGCTCATCAAGACGGCATATAACTATAAAGAGCGCGAGTTGAAGATTCTTGTCATAAAACCGAAAGTAGATACGAAAAGCGAACGTACCGTAGTAGCTCGTGGTGGGCACATATGTAAGGTGGATATTCTAGCCGAATCTGATACCAACCTCACAACTGAAATAAAAAAATATAATAATCTTGCCTGTGTGCTGGTCGATGAGGCACAGTTTTTGACAGAGAAGCAAATAAGCGAGCTCTATCTATGTGCAAAGCAGGACAATATATCTGTCATCTGTTTTGGACTCCGCGCTGACTTTCAGACAAAAATGTTCCCGGGAAGCAAGCGATTATTTGAAATTGCAGATAACCTGGAAAAGCTGCCGACCATGTGTTTTTGCGGCGCACAAGCTGAGTTTAATACACGGAAAATAAATGGAAAGTACGTTTTTAAAGGAGAACAAGTGGCTATTGACGGAGATGATACCGTCACGTACGACTCATTGTGCGGCAGTTGTTATGTTCGCGAGGGTGGAGAGATTTGATGATTTTTACTGGGAGCCGGTAACGGTACCCAGCTCGAATCACTTTGGTCTGGATAAATATATCAAACAATATCTACTTCAGCCAGATTTACCCGTTTAGTTCTTTTATTAAAATCGGCTTACGGTATTTAAAAACCAACCGCCCTGGTCATCTGATACACCTTATACTTACACTGTCACTGCAACAATTCAGTGACAGCATTTTTTCAAAGTTTAACTTAAGGGGAAAGAAAGACAAAATTAAAACGCATAGCAGAAAGTTCTGTTTTAGTTAGGAAACCATAATTACATTTTTATTTAAAATACGGAACACCCCACCATTCCACAGGATCTATAAATCTATGGTTTTTATTGAGTTTGTTGAGTTTGCTCATCTCATCAATTGATAATTCAAAGTCGAAAACATCAAAGTTCTCAGCAATGCGGTCGAGATTCGTGCTTTTGGGTATCGAAACGAGCCCTCTTTGCAAAGACCATTTTATCAAGACTTGCGCAGGAGTCTTTTTATGAGCTTTGGCTAGCTCCAAAACAACCTTATCATTAATAGGCTTATTGTTCGTTTCTCCAGATGAACCTAATGGTGAGTAAGCAGTGACATTGATCTCTTTTTTGTGACAATAATCAACTAATTCTTCTTGACTATTGTAAGGATGAATTTCTATTTGATTTATTACCGGCTTTGTTTTTGCATAACTGAGAAGATCTACGATCATGGATGCGGTGAAGTTAGCAACACCAATACTTCTCACGAGACCTTTTACAACTAAATTTTCCATTGCTTGCCATGTTTCTCTTGTGGAGATCGGTTCAGTTTTCACCAAACCGTCATCATCAAGCGGCTCGAGATCCTCACCATGTATAAAAGCTATGCCCCAGTGTACTAAATAAAGATCCAGATACTCTAGCTGGAGATCTTTTAGTGTCTTTCTGCAAGCTTTTTCAACATTATTTGGGTTGTGATCAGTGTTCCATAATTTACTCGTGATAAAAAGCTTTTCACGAGTGACGTTTCCGGAAGATAAAATATTGTTGAATGCTTTACCTATTTCTTTTTCATTCCCATAAATGCTGGCGCAATCTATGTGACGATATCCATCTTGAAGTACTGCTTTTTCTACCACCTGCGAAACATTCTTTTTATCAGATCTCCATGTTCCAAGTCCCAGAGTGGGAATTTGTCTTTTATTATTTAAGGTCAATGTTTTCATACCCACATTTTACAACTTAGCTAGGAAAAAGGCGAGGTGAATTGATATACTATGGCTACTGAATGATCTTTGTGGTGAAGGTATCTACTTTTAGAGAACTGATGGCATACAAATGATCCATCTTAGCTGCAGGAACCGACTAGGATTTACCCATTACCAACTCGTTAAAGTATGTGTCAATATCGTCTCCGGAAAAAGTTGACAGTAAATTTTTATCTGTAAAGATTCTAAACAGTATGTCTCTTGTAAGGATATGTAGTTCTTGAATTATTGGCAGATCCTTATTCTCTACAAAAGTCTTTCCGTGAACGATATTACTACGTATTGAGTATCCTTTTTTAATTTTTTTGTATAATTCCAATCGTCTGTCCACATCCTTATTTTCCAAAAACCAAGCCATTCTGCTTGCTAATCTAAAAGTTACTTCTTCATTCCCTGTAGTAAACAAACTCTCTAGCGAGATAAAAAGCTCCACAGCTTTTCGTTCAAAAGTTCCAGAGCAAGATGAAGAATCCCAAAAATGGAATGCTCGAATAACTCTCTCATTTTTACCCGTCACAGTTTGTTTAATATTTTCTATGATTTTTTCTAGTGTTCTAATATCTTTTTTTGATATTTCTTCATCTCTTCCAATGAAACTTGATGGGCGAGGATTGTCCCACGATCCACTCTGGGTAACTTTTTCACTTTCAAAACAAACAATATATGCAAAATATATTCTGTTGTACCTAATTAATCTGAGTAAGGAGATTAGATTTCTGATAGATGAAAATATTGCATGATAATCTTTTCTTTCATGCTCTACCTTCACTTCAATAACGTAAGGATATCTCCCTGTTGAGTGGTTACTGGATAATTCCCAATCTCTCAAAAGGTTTTTGTATTCAAATCTGCCCTCATATAATTTTCTAAATATATACTTCTCTCCTATTCTTAAGGGAAACTTCACTTTAGAGTCAAACCAAATATTGTCAATTAAGCCAAAAGATTTAAGCATATTTTAATCAGTATTATACAAAAGGGGTTCGACTCTGGTTACCAATATAACTACTTCCGAGCTAAGTCAATTTTCAAAAATTCGAAGCTCGAATTCGAGGAAAGGCTGATTTCTTGAGGAAAATTGAATGAAGTTGTTTTTTCATTCTCATTTGGTGATCCGTACCCCTTTTAGTAGACACTTAATGAACCCCTAACCCTCGATCAGAGATAAAAGATGGTTTC
>CAYVKV010000014.1:0-1614 GCA_964452355.1 uncultured Gammaproteobacteria bacterium
TCAAATATGCCCGCTATCGGAGAACTGCTCTATGCATCAGTAGAAGAGAAAACTACCCTTAATGGCAAACCTACCCACGTATCTCAAATTCAAAAACTCGAAGATAGTTTTGTCAATTTTAACCCTTCAAAATTTGATACACCCCGCTTTCTCAATATCGTAAAAACGGTTGATAAAAGGGTGACGAATATGAGAGGCCTTGGAGATACTTATGGATATCATTTGGTTGCGACAGGAAGGTCTGAAGTCTTTTTTGAAATGGGACCAAAAGCATGGGATATTTCCGCATTTCAAATCATTATTAAGCAAGCGGGAGGAGCCTATTCTAACTTTGAAGGTGATGAGTACGCATTAGGAGAAACTTCTCTTGCGACCAATGGATTACTTCATGAAGAAATGCTAAAAATCATAAAAAATTCGTAATATTTGATGAGTATTGAGTTTAAACTTTCTACATCAATAAAATTACTCCAAACATCACAAGAAATGCGGCGATAAGTTTACGAAATAAATTGGTTCTTTCTTTTAATACAATGACTGCCAACAATACGGTGATTATGACTTGAGCTTGACTGATGGGGGCAATCTGCGATGCTGGTCCTTTTGTTAATGCAAAAACATATGCAATTCCCTGGACCGAGGTGAGTATCCCCAGTGGCAGCATTTTTTTGAGAAATGCTGGTTTTATAAAACCTCTCCATTGTCTTAAAGCCTTAGGGTAGATCAACAACAATATAAATCCTATCATAAAGTTACCAATAGCCATGTATGAAATTGGTTCAAAATGTTTGAGATTAAATACATCGACAACAACTGCCAAGCCGTAAAAGAATGCCATTGCAAAGCAATATAAAATCCCTTTATTAAAAAAGTTGGTCCTTTTTTTAAAGTTTGCTATAAGAAACATTGAGCCTAATATAATGATCGTGCCCATGACTTTTTGACCATTAAATGATTCATGTAAAAAGAGTATAGAGGCAAAGATAGTCACCAAAGCTCTTATTGAAGTGAGTATCGTGACTTCAGACGACTCAAGCAACTGCAATGCTTTAAAAAGAAATATCGTCCCAATTCCCCATAAAACTACCGCTAACATAAAACCTATGAGATTTGCGTTCAAAGGAAGCGGTTGGAAGCCATGTAGTATTGCAAATACCAGATTGATGACTCCTAGTAACAAATGGAAAATAATGGCGTAAGAATAAGGATCGCTTTTATCATCCTTCATCAAGACTCTTTGCAAAATATTTGCGACAGAAACGATAAAGGCACTCAGTAGTGTAAGAAAAAACCAGCTCATATAATATCAACAGAATAATACATAATGACCGGTTCTTCGTATGGATGCACGCTCTTTATCGCATCTATGACATTCTGTAAATCTTCATTTTTGCAAAAGGTTTCTATTTTCTCTTCAACAACTTCTTCGAGAACTCCGATATTCCCTTTTGCAGGGTTTGCACCATCTTGTGCTTTTCCTCTTCCAATGCCTTTTGTAGAAAATGATCCATAACAATAATTGCCCAGTTTCCCTGCTCCAGCCTTACCCATAGCGTCTCGCACTCTCTTAGCATCAGCTTCAGTGACACTTACGGTGATTTTGATATATGTTGA
>CAYVKV010000014.1:1624-22020 GCA_964452355.1 uncultured Gammaproteobacteria bacterium
CATTCGACATCTTGAATACTCTAAGCCTGTCGTAAATGAATGGATGGGTCAGAAAAAGTTTTGCAATCGGTGAAATCGTTTTTCCGACCTTTACTCCATTTTCTTTTTCCCAATATTTCAATAATCGCTCAAGAAAGCGAGCAAATGCTGTTTTATCCCTCAGTAAATCATAGGCATACTGATCAGCCATGCCTTCTCGCCACCTACTAATCGCCAAAACAATCGGCAGAAAAATAGCTGCGGTAAGAAAACAAAAGAAAAGTAAAACGACCAAATGCGTTTGGATATATGAAAATAGGGCAACGTTTAGAATGCTACTGAATATGAGAATGGCTGAAACGATTGACGTGTAAAGAGTGATATCGCCATGTGCCTGATGTCCAAGTTCATGCGCCATCACCGCCTCTATCTCGTCATACAGATGATTCTCGAGTACATTTGAGTGGTAAAAAAACAGATTTGCTCCTCGCAAAACCACAGGTAAAAGCTTGTGATGATTTACTCTCAATCGAGTAAATTCCTTGCAATGTCATTTTTTGATTTTTCGTAAAAGAATATAATTTTTCCTCATACTTCCCTTTATATGGCTTTGATTTAAGTATTATGCGACACCATAGAGGCCCAAAATAAGAAATGGTAAATGTCATCCCAATAATAATCAATAATGCCCATGGAGTTCTAAAGTAATAGAAAAAGAACGTGCCCAAACTAATTAACATTGCTCCGACAAAATAAAGAACAAATACGCGAGCCAATCTAAAGTGTTTTTTGAAGAATGTTTTCATGTAAAATAAATGTAAAGTCCAAAGTCAAAACCCCAGTTGATATTGGTCCCTTGGTTTGCTACAATTCAAGTATTCAGACGAAGAGGGATCCGAAAGGCTAAATACCTAAGGAGCCCTTTTCTTTTTTATACCTATCTTACTTTTTACCCCTTCATTATCAAGATAATCAAAGTACTGCGAACCAAGTTTTTTATACAAAGAAGATGCAAATTTTTTATTTGGAAATAGTACTTTCTCGAGCCGATTTTCTTCTATGAGAAAATCAACCAGCAGTTTATAATCACCATCACCTGACACAAGAATAACTTTTTCAAAATCCTCTTTTTTGTACAATTTTTTCATTATTTGAAAGATTATGTCCGAATCTACATTTCCTTTCTTCTTTCCTATCATCGCCGTATTATGTTCTCGAAATATCAGCACAAAACCAGCTTTTTGAATTTTTTCATATAATTCCTGATTCGCTTCCTGCACATATCCTAAGAAGTAATAAGCATTCGATACATGGTATTTTTGCTCGAGATATATTCGAAAACGCTCTAGATTGATTTTCCATGGATTTTCTTCGAGCTTTGCAGTTCCCATATAGAGGTTTTGTCCATCTATAAATGCATAATTTTTGTTTTGATTTCTTTTCTTATCCATGTCTATATTCTACTATTTATTTTGTTTGAGTTATTTAAGGATGGGTTCTAAATATTTTGTCAAATAACCCTACTGATATTTTCAACTCAATTTTTTTTGCTGAGGGCACTGGAATAGATTAGAGATTGCTATTGCGAGACTGAGTCATAGATAGAGGAAGTCAAAGAAAATATCGGTAATACAAATGTCATGATCATTACTGCAACAAAAATAATGATCATTCCAACAATATATATTTCATTTTTATGGCTTACTACAGGGGTCACTTTCAGCTTGCCATTTTGAGTTTTTGAAGATACATAATCCACGTCATTATCTTTTATTTTCTGTAATAGAAAATAAAACATTACTCCCAAGAATACTGAAGTTATCGGAGCAATTTCGTAGATAAATGGAGTAGATCTGTCAAAGCCTTCATACAACTCTGAAAGTGATGTTTTTGTAAGAATCCACATCATAATTCCAACCGTAGACAAAGCAATTGAAACAACTTTATACATCAACTCTCGCTTTGAAAGTATCTTTTGCTTGATTTCTTTTTCCGAAGTATTGGCTGGAAAAATAAAGTATTGCTCACCTATTGGTACAGGGATTATCATAACCTTATTATACCTCAAGTTTGTTATTCAAAATGATTTGAGAAAGAATGTTAGAATAACTTGGAAAATAGTAGCAACGGGTACTGGAACTAGTTTAAAACTTTAATTTCTCTGATTGATGATATTTACATGAATTATAATATGTCTAAATGGACTTTATAAATCAACTTCCTAAAACGATTCAAATCCTTATTATTCTATCTCCTTTTTTTTCACTCATGATAATCCTGGGATATTTGTTGAAAATTAGCTTTAGAAAAGCTAAAAAATATGCAATATTCTGGCTGGTGTTTTCAATAATTTTTGGAATATTTTATATCCATGGATTACTAAATGATCATTTATCGGATAAAAATTTATACAAGGGGTTGGCTATAGTTCTTGGATCTTTGAATACCTATATTTCAATGAAGGTAAGTAAAAAAACTAAAAAGAAAAAATAATCTTTCCTTGTACGGCACTGATTGGGACTAAGCCATGAATAGTTATCCGATTATCTCCTTTTTGATATACAAAACCTGAAGGGACTTCAACTTTTTCATCAACATTTTGATGCAACTCAGGAAAATCTACTAACTCGTCATTAGTAGTTACAATTCCATCACTTATTATCACCATATCTCTTTCTGTTGCAATAATACGATGTGTCCATACTCCCTTCTCAAAAATTCCTTCTATGGGTTTAAAAAGTACAATATCATTTCTTTTTGGTGAAGAACGTAAATATTGGAGTTTATTTACAAAAATAATATGGCCTTTTTTGAAGGTTGGCTCCATTGAAGAAGTTTGTACTCGATAGTAAGGAAAAAATGTTTTTATGAAAAGAAAGGCGATTAAAAAAAAGCCCACTATTTTCAATACTTTTTTCACAATTCAATTCTACATTAGATTCCCAGAGGAAGGGTCCGAGTATATTTTCAGGAAAATACGAAGCAGAGATGTGCCGATACTTTCTCTACAAGCTGTATTTATTTCTCCAACTGTGATGCTGGCACTGGTTGACGATTTCCGAACTTTTGAATGGACGAAAGCTATAACTTATCCAGAATTAACTTATCAAAAGTCTAACCACTTCCTTCAATAAAAATCTGAATGATTTAAATCTGTTTATATGTCGGTCGGAAATAACTCAAAATTTGATACATTCCTTACTTTTACTAATTTGCTCTCATCATCACTGAGTACAGGCAATGTTTTTTCATCAAAATAAAATTCATTAACAGTTACTTTATGTGTTCTTACTTCATTCATCGCTTCTGAGTCGGTGGCTATACTCAAGCTAGGATTTATTGATATTATTTTTAACCTTGGTTTTTTATACCTCTGAGTAACTAAAAAAAATCCAATAATTGCTTTAGTCTCTATGTGATTTCTTATAGATTGTAGTCCTGCCAATTGTGGTAAATCTGAAGATAATCCTACGTATTCGATTTTTTTCCAGTCTAAATAATCTTTAATTAATTTATGGACGCTCTCCCTAATCAAGTCTATTTGATGAAGTTTTAAAGATTCAACTATTTTTTTAATTTCCTCCTGGCTTTTAGGGTGTTTTGCAGGATATTTCTTTAAATCGTTAACAAGAGTTGATGTTCGAGTGTAAAGATCATCGGAAAAATTAGTTCTTTCGTTTAGATTATTGATCAATGACTGATTAACTGAGTTATTCCTTGGGCTCCCAAAGGCTTTTGCAAAAAATCTATCAATGTTCAGCAGAAAGTTATTAAATTTATCTACTGCTTCAAATAACTCTATTTCAAATTCAAATGGTGCACTCAATTTTACTAAACTTTGGCCTGGGAATAAGGTAGGTTTGTAATAGTAATATTTCCTGCCTTCTCTATCAATTTCCTCTCTTTCATAAATTCCAACTATATGAAGATATTTCGCTACATCAGCTTTTAATTGAAGCTGTGTAATATTTTCTGTCTCAAAATCAGTTGGTGCAAATTCTTTAGGAATTTCAAACAGGTTCTCACTATTAGCCACATCATAAGCCTTTTCTATCAGGTCATCATTTTTTGTTAAATCTGATTGTGAGGAATATAAATAACGACCCTCTTGTAGCAGTGCACTTATAACTGTCTGCTTATTAACTATTTGTTCCTTTAATACATTGCTATTCCAATCAATGACCGGTGATTCTCCTCTGAAATTGACTATTAAATCTCTTATAGTATCTTGAATACTATAATAATCCATTCGAGATTTGTAGATAATATAATCTATCAACTTCTCTCGATCTTTCAACATTGTTGATTCGATAACTTTTTCTAAATATTCCCTCATATCACTTACTGATGGTCTTGTTAGAAATATTCTTTGTGTAAAAAGTGTTGATCTTGCATCATCATTTCTATTTTTTCTTGCGGTTTCAGCTAATCTATAAGCTCCAATATCTCCTATGAATAGGAATAGTGCATCAGCATGATTAAATAATCCTTTAAATTTCTTAACCACATCGAGAACTTGATCAGGCAATTCACTCAATTTGTCTAATTCATCTATTACAAAGACTATTTTGAAGCCTGATTTCGTAGCTAACTTTAAAAGCTCTTTTAGCTCATATTCCAAATTACCTATATTGGCATCTCTTAAGTAAATCGATTTAGCAATAGATAATGTATCTTTTTCATTTGTAGATGTTGTTACGGTTTTTTTAGATTTCTTTAATCCAAAATCCAGTTGAAGTATTATAGTAATTAATGTAAATATAACTATTAGTAGATATAGTAACCATGTAGGCGGGTTATATTTAGTCAATAAAACAATTAAAGGTAGTAATGCAGGTGTAATACTTTTTTTAAGAGTATCAATTACTTTTTTTAAATCAAAAGTTAAATTTAAAACTGAAATAAATGATGTTTCGGATGTCTCCATGATCTTAACTCCATCTTTCTTCTCATTACTATATTCTTCATGAAATTTTTTAGCTGTTGATTGAAAATATAATCTAGCTGAGAGTGATTTTATATTCTTAAAAATTGGACTATCCGTTTCATTAAAAGTAGTATAGGTACGTGTAATAAGACTTTTTAAAAGTTCGTCCTTCTCATTTGTTGCAAACTGACTTGCATTTATAACTACCGGAATAAAATTCCTATTTACTTCTTTGGCTTTTTGCATGCTCTTATACATCAAATCAGTCTTACCTGTACCTCTTGGGGCACCAACCAATACTGAGCCTGAAGTTTTGTGTAGGATTATATTCTTAATTATTTCTATTTCTTTAGCTCTTCCACTGAAGTATGGAGAAGGATTATAGTTTCCTGTTGGTAAATTATCCCAGTCTTTTTTAAGCAAAAATTCCACGCCCCGATTATAGTACTAAACTTAGTTTTTAACAACTATTTTTATTTTGAATTTGATGTATTCTGTGAATCTTTAGTGGGTTCTGGTTCTACAGGTCTAAGTAGACTTGGATCAAAATCATCGTGTGTGGCAGTCCCATAATTATACATGTCAATAATTGAGACCCTGTCTGCCATGAATACTAGGTCTTTGTCCGTCATGGCCCAATAATCTTTGTAAGGCAATATACTTCTGAGTTTGGTGAATATGTATCTACGATTCATATCGAAAGTATATCAAAGAGCGAACGAAGTGAGTCGAATGGCTGGCACTGCGAGTTGCAAGGTGAAAAGTGTTACCCAAGGATAGGTAAGCTCGAGTACGTTGCTAGGTTTGAGACTGTTACCGTATTTTGTGTCTTCATGTGCTGTTGAATCTTCTCAACCTTTCGCTTCATTGATCTTTGTAAGGCCATTGGATTGAGAGTACCGTATTGTGCCTTTAATACATCCTTGGTTGATTGTGGTATGGTACCCAAACTCATAACTCGTGCATAGGGGGCTTGTGCTGTTTCATACTCCTTAGTTGTTTTAGCTCCCACTCGTTCTTTTCTCTTGAGTTTCATCGTGGCATAGAAGAAATTGGTAAGTAAACGATGTTCATGTTGATAGACATCATTCCACAGAGAAACCAATACAGCGTCTTCGATACGACCATAGCCCACAACTCTTCGTATTGATTCATAATTCTTACCTTCAATATGAGCTTGATCATTTTTGTGATAGCTCCGACTACGAGTAAAGGCAATGCCTTCCCGTGTGCAGTATCCATGCATATGCCAGTTCACAAACTCAACACCGTTATCAAAGTCAAGTGACTTAATGTGAAATGGAAAGTCATTTCGAGCCTCATGTATCGCACCAATTACTTTGTCTTGTGTCTTTTTCATAATCATTCGTTTCTCATTCCAGTGAGTTGCAATATCCAAAATATTTACTGTCTCTGCGTATATCCCTTTGAGGCTTGATCCACAGTGGAGAACGCAGTCGGTCTCCACGTGACCGGGCTCAGGAACATCATAATGATTGGTACGCACAGGAATGAGAGTTTTAAGAAGAGGTGATCTTCGGGTTCCGCTCATTCCGCGTCCTACCAACTTCTCCCGCTCCTCAACCAGGAGATTGTTAATCGTCCAATTACTCATCTTGCAAAGAAGTTCTTTTTGATTGCCATAGAGCTTGATTTCATTAAACTTCTCCAGTTGTTTGATGAGTATAGCTATCTGTGGCTCAAGTCGTTTTGCACATGGTCGTCCGGCAGCATTCCACAATATGATAAGTGGCGCTTGGAGATCAAGTCCGTATGTGTATCGGGGTGTACGAGGAAGTGTTCGTGTTTTTGGATTACGGTTTAATGACCGTATTGCACTTTTTCTTGCAATGTTCAAGACCTTCATGATCTCATCAATGAGTACCGTCTTTTCATTTTTTGAAGCCTTTTGATATCGTACACGCATCACCGATAAATATTCATTTGTTGCCATATTGTTCATAGGAGCTACCATTAAATGACTAATGGTGTATGGTAACATCCTTGAACCTAGCAACGTCTTTTTAAAGAGCTTCCTTCGGTAACACTATTGTACCTAGCAATACGCACTGGTTGACAATGTTGAAACCTATTATAGAAATAATTCATTCCCTAAACTTAACTAAATCCCATAAATTACCATATAAATCTTCAAACACTGCTACAGTGCCATACGATTCATCCGTTGGTTTTCGGACAAATTTAATACCAACTGACACCATTTCTTTATAGTCTCTCCAAAAATCATCAGTTTGGAGAAACAAAAACACACGACCACCTGTTTGGTTTCCAATAAACTTTTCTTGTTCAGAATTAGAAGCTCTGGCTAAAAGTAATTTTGTTTCTGAAGAACCTGGTGGAGCAACTATCACCCATCTTTTATCTTGTTCAGGCTGATATGTATCTTCTATTAGCGTAAAGTGAAGTTTTTTAGTATAAAACTCAATCGCCTCGTCATAATCTCGAACTACTAATGCAACATGAACAATTGATTGTTTCATACATGAAGTATACAGAAAGTTCGAATCCTAGGTGAAACTTTTGCCGCCCAGCTAGGATTTACTGCTTTCAAACCTGAAAGGTAAAATTTGCTGGCACTGGTTAACTATGTGGGAACTTTTTACGAAAACTTTCGAAGTTAGATATATAATATCTACATGGATGACCATAAAGTAAATGTAATGCTTGCTACTGGAATTACTTGTACTATTCTTTCTTTTATACATTGGTTTCTACCTTATACACTTATTAATTTAGCTTTCGCGACATTTGTTTTTATGCTAGGAAACATTCTGTTCTTTGACTCGATTGTATATAAGAGCACACAAAAATCTATTCTTCATTCATACGATAAAGATTCAAGTAGAATTTTTTATGCTCTTGTATGTTATATAGTCTTTGTTTTATTTCTTGAACTTTATGTACATTGGTTAGGTAAATTTTGGTACTTTCCTAAGATGAGTACTGCTTTTTATATTTTTGTTGAAGTCCCTTTATTACTATTTTATTCTCTATATCTATTAGAAAGCTACCAGGCTGTCAAAATACTCTTCCGTGATAAAGTAAATAACAAATTACAACTAAACAAGAATGTTCATATAGCTCATTCGTTCTCTTCATTTGCTGTTGAGGTAGTAATATTATTAACTGCGACTTTATATTTATTCTCCCAGAGACTTAATGACTCTTTTAATGAATTTTTCTCCATTAGTACAGTAGTTATTGTCTCTCATCCAATCCTACATATAATAACTATTTCCTTAGTTTTTCTAACTACTATATCTATAGTTGAACGCCTTCTTTATAAATTGAAGAGTCGATCGTATCTTCTTTGTGGTGATTACTCTTCAATATTAAGCATGTGCTTAGCGGGATTAATTTCAGGCTTATTTTATGAAGTATTCAATGCTTTTGGCGGATTTTGGAGGTATTCAAATGTTCCTTTTTCTGAAGTAAATTTATTTCAAATACCTATTCTTGTATTAGTATGTTGGCCTGTTCAGTATTTCATATTGATTCCTCTGTATGATTTATTAGTGAGCGAAAAATAAAACACTCTGTTCCAACCTCCTTCAAAATGATTTATTCGTATAGCTCTAAATCTTATTGGCTAGCTACCCAGCATGGATTCAAACCATGATAAACGGATCCAAAGTCCGTTGTCCCCTCCCCTCTTACGGCGGTTCATCGATGAGGCGACTGCCTTTGCATTCATAAACAAAGCTGAGAGCTCCGGTCTGGATCCTTTAAACCTTTGATGCTAGTCTCACATCATGACTAAATGGGACAAACCAGACGCTATAAAAAAGGGATTGACTAATATTGGGTTTATTAGATATACTTAACTTATAAGTTAAGTAATATGACCATCACACCAAACTCACCAGATCTCGATGCTATTTTTGAAGCTCTCGCCAATAAACATAGACGAGAAATGGTTTATGCATTAGGTTTACAACCTCATTCAATAAGCAAACTAGCCTCGATGCAAGATCTTTCTTTACCGGCGATTCATAAGCATATAAAAATACTTGAAGATTCGGGGTTGATAAAAGCTAAAAAAATCGGAAGGGTTCACTTTCTTGCGTTGAATAGGCGCACACTACTTAGACTTCAAGATTGGCTTATGCAGTATCAAGCCTATTGGGGAAACAATGAAGAAACATTAGAAAACTATGCCCAATATTTAAATAGAAACCCAATGAGAGGAGGTGAAAGAAAATGAAAAAATTTGTATTAATTTTCTACGGCAAAGTGAGACCTGAAGACATGGCTCAAGAAGATATGAAAAGTGTCATGGACAAATGGATGGCGTGGTTTGGTACCTTTAAAGGTCAAATGGTTGACGGAGGAAATCCATTTGCAGCTGGTGCAAAATCAGTAACTGCAAAAGGTATTGAATCAATTTCTGCAGATATGTAAGTCGGGAATTGGAGTTACTGAATTCTCCATGGTTTGTTGCAAGAAACTACTTTTTAGGGCATACTCCGATCATTTAATTCTCGTCGGGGACGAAACGGAGAGCGGCGGAATTCATGCAGTAGCGTTTACCCGTAAATTCTGGACCATCATTAAATACATGCCCCAAGTGTCCGCCACAAGTATCAAGAACTTCAATTCTGTCATCCCCTATGCCACTTTCTTTCCGAAGTACGACAGATTTTTCATCAATGGGAGCCCAAAAGCTTGGCCATCCTGTACCAGAGTCATATTTTTGTTCTGAGCGAAAAAGTGCTCTATCACAACCAATACTGTAATATGTTCCTTTTCGTTTTTCATTATTTAACTCACCAGTAAATGGTACTTCAGTACCCGCTTCTCGTAAAATATGAAACTGCTCCGGAGTTAATACTTTCTTCCACTCTGCATCAGTTTTTTGCATGACTGGATTAAAAGTACCAGAGATAACCTGCCCTGTTTTTTGTTTGGGTAACGAGGGTTGTTGTGAGACTTTCTCTTGGTGTCGGTTTATGAGAATACTTCCACCTATCAAAAGGATGGCGACTGTGATTAAAAGAAATAAAATTTTGTATTTGTGCTTGGGGCGCGTCATCATGAATTTAGCCAAATGTGAATGCAAATAATTCAACATTATTATCTTCAAATTCAAGTCGAAGAATGTGCCGTCCAGGAGCCGAAAGGTTAATTAATTTGTAGAGTTGATCGTTGTCAACCGTAACCACGCCATTTATATTATTCTCTCCAAAGTCCTGCAACTTATCATCTAAAAATACTTTTACTTTTGTATGAGCGCCTTTTGTTCGCATAACTAAAAATACTTCTTTTGATTCAAAACTCAACATAAGTTTGGCTCCCTTCTGTGGGTTTGCGTATTCCTCCATGATATTCCAGCTCCCAGAATATGCGAATTCATTATTCCCTAAAGCCGAAGGACTTGAATAGGTTCCTTGTGTATCTTTTTTAATTGTTTCACGAGAGGCAAAATGTTCAATTCTGCCATATCCTAAATATATTTCAGGGGTTTTGGCTTGAACTTGATACGTTGGATTGTTTATCTCAGAAGATACATCGGTTGCTCCAGCTTCTTTTAACAGTTCCTGAATTACTTTCTCGCTTTCATCATATGCACCTTCTCCAAAGTGGGTGTAACGGATATACCCTTCTTTATCAATAAAGTACTTTGCTGGCCAGTATCGATTGTTGTATGCCCTCCATGTAGCAAAGTCGTTGTCCTGAACAATAGGATAGGGAAGTTTGAAGTCTTTTATTGCTTGAGCAAGATTTTTTTCACTTTTCTCAAACTCGAACTCTGGCGCATGAACACCAATAATAACCAAGCCTTTGTCTGCATATTTTTCATGCCACGCCCGTAAATATGGCATAGTTCTTTGACAGTTAATGCATGAATATGTCCAGAAATCGATGATAACGACCTTACCTTTTAATTGTTCAAGTGTCAGAGGCTCACTATTAAACCAAACTCCTCCTGGAATTATCTGGGGTGCTTTAACACCTTTAGGCTCAGTTACATCAAACATTGGCTTTCCCATATCATCTTTACTGACTTCAGTACCGGACTTTTTATCTAATTGATTTCGGATTAACTCGTTGTCCTCAAATTTCGTAAGACCCGTACCATATTGGGGGAACGTATTAATGATATATGTTTGAAACTTTCTATCTATATTAAAAAATATTCCGATGGCAGTCAAAATCATCAGCACACCAAATAGTTTTTGGATATGACCTAGATTGGAAAGTAACCATGGGACTCGTCGCAGAGCATTTTGGCCACCAAGCATGATCAAAAACATCGGGATTGCTGTACCAAGTGAGTACGCAAGAGTGATGAGAAATGCATCAAAGGTAATAGAACCAGTGATAGCAAGTGAGATAACAGACGCAAGGATTGGCCCAACACAGGGAGTCCAAAGAAGCCCTACAGAAAAACCGATAAGTAAACCTCCGCCAAATCCAGTTTTCCCTTGGCTATTGGGCATAAGGCCTGCAAGTTTTGAAAATAGTCGTTCAACAAGAACCTGAAACTGCGGAACAAGAAGCGATACTCCAAAACCTGCGACAACAAGTACAGATACGAATCGAAGTGTTTCTGCTGGAATGCCACTGAGCCGAACAATGGTCGAAAGAAAAAGTGTAAAAAAGGTAAAGCTAAGGATAAATCCTGTAACAACTCCCATCGGGCGAGACTTCCCAGTATTCACTCCGCCTATACTTGAAGTAAGAATTATAGGAAGAATAGGCAAAATACACGGTGAAAGTACGGTTATAACTCCAGCTAAAAATGCAAATGCGATAAGTAAAATCATTTAATATTTGAGAGTAATTCGTCTATTTGACCACCGTTCCATTTTGTCACTTCTTTTCCTGCGCTATCTATTTGAACAAAGGTATGTTGATAGGTGATGCCATACTTTTTTGCTAGATCTTTTTCTTCCTGATCTGTGTCTGGATCGTTATAGTTAACTCTGACCAATGTTACATCCTCAGGAATTTTACTTGCGTTTTGGGTAAAGCTTGCATCAGCTGGCTTACAGGTCGGACACCATGATGCGTAGAAAAATAGCACTCTGCGATTATTTGATGCGCTGTCGAGGGCTGATTGACCGTAATGAACATATCGTGAAACAACCGTCTTATCATCCATCATTTTGACACCTTCACTAGCACTATCATCTTTCTTCATCATTGCATCAGTTTGTTCCGTGCCCATCTCTTCTTTCGGAATCATGGCTTCATCCTCTTTCACCATAGAGTCCGTTTTATTTGAAGTTCTCGAATACATAAACCCACCAATTCCCAAAACCGCAACAACGACAATGAGTAAAATTATTATTGGATTTTTCATATATTTGATTCACCTCCGATCTTTATTTATTCATCGTAGTAGATCAAAACACAAATGTCAAGTCTACTTTACATTTTGAAATGAGAGTATATCCGAGAGAGAAGCTTGGAGAAGACCATCGCGCATAATGCAATCACAAGCCACGGATCGATCTCATGCATTGAGGCTTGAACAATGACACCGAGAATCAGCGTGCCAACACCCACAAGATAAGAAATTCTTCCTGCGGTTAAAATATGCACAGATTCTCTCTCGTCTGAAGATTTTTCTCGCAACAAATATGCCGCAAATGTGAGGAAGGAGATAATGAATGCGACGATAAGCATCGACTGCATATTATCAGGCATAGTCAGATGCCCTGGGTTCAAAAACATAATTGCAATTCCCAGTATGAGGATAGCGCTGATCGTTTCAATTATCATAATTACCCTTCTATTGTAAACAATTTTTCAACGGTCGTGTTGAAATACTGTGCAATTTTTAAGGCCAGTAAAACTGATGGCGTGTAGTTGCCTTTTTCAATCGCAATAATAGTTTGACGAGTCACTCCTACTGATTTTCCAAGCTCTTCTTGAGTTACTTTATTTTTATTGCGATAGTCTTGAACAAAATTTCTGACTTGTTGACTCATACGATTAGTATTTTAATAGTACCTAACAAGGGTACCAAGATTTTAGGGCTTATCGTTGCTTTATTATCAGTAGTGCTGCCCAGCATGGATTCGAACCATGATAAACGGATCCAAAGTCCGTTGTCCTACCATTAGACGACCGGGCAAACAAAGTACTATTTTATCAAAATAAACCTCAAAATACAGCCTCATGTCAAACTTTGTGCTACAATATACCCTATGAAAGAAGGCATTGTGCTGCTTCTTGGACGACCAAATGTCGGCAAGTCCACATTTGTGAATAATGTTATCGGCCAAAAAGTAGCGATCACCTCACCAAAACCGCAGACAACCCGCTTCCCTATTCAAGGACTCTATTCTGACGAACGAGGAAGAATCATTTTTACCGACACGCCGGGAATCTTTGATAAAACGAAAGATTCGCTCGCTCAAAAAATCAATCGCACGACACTTGAATCGGTAAACAAAGAATTTGATGTCGTGCTCTACTTTATAGATCCCACGCGAAAACGAGACTTTGAAGAAGCGCGCGTCTTGGGAATTGCACGCAAAATCAAAGCTCCCGTGATTCTTGTGGTGAATAAAAATGATAAAAAACAAACATACCTTCCCCAATACATGTTTCTTGAGGATGAATTTGCAGAAACATTTCATATATCTGCGTTAAAAAGTCATGGATTTGAAGATCTCCTTGATCGACTTTTTGAGATTCTTTCTGAAGAAAAAGAAGTATCAATGGTAGATCCTGATCATGTATATCCACTCCTCAATATGGATAGTAAGACTTTTATAGCCGAACTTATCCGAGAAAAAGTATTTATCATGATGGGAGAAGAAATCCCCTACTCCACAACAGCCGTTGTGGACAAGATTATTGAGCGAAAAAATAATCTCATGTACATTAAGGCGCGAATCCTCACGACAAACGATCGGCATAAAAAAATGCTTATCGGAGCGGCGGGTCGGAAGATCAAGGAACTGGGAAGCTATGCACGAAAAGAAATCGCACTTGCGATAAATAAAAAAGTATTTCTTGACCTGACGGTTGAAGTTGATCCTCATTGGCAGGAAGTACTCTACTCCTAAACCTCACATACGAATAATACCCCTCTATTAGAACTGCATTCTTTTTGAAGAGAGTATTTCTTTTACCTCAAATAGGGAACTGGCCACAACATGAGCATTGCTAAATTTTTTGATGTCCAACCCTTTTGTTGGCACTGCAACAGATTTTATTCCTGCGCGATATGCGGCAGTAATGCCATGAGGTGCATCTTCAATGACGAGCGCATCTTTTGCATTGCACTTTGTACGATCTAATACTTTCAAAAAAATATCGGGGGAGGGTTTATTGCGGGTCACATCTTCTGATGTAATAATTTCAGTAAAAAATGAGGCTATTTTCAATCGAGTAATTGCATTTTTTACATATTCTTTCTTGCCAGAACTGGCAATTACTTGACCAATTCCCTCCTTTTTCAAATATATTAGTAATTCTTTCGCGCCAGGCATAAGTTGCAGTGAGTTCTCAAGTTCCCTCGCCACTACTTCATCTCTCAATTTCACAAATGCCTCATATGTTTTTGTAATAGGAAAATCTTGAAAATAATGAGGAAGTGCTTCTTGTAGAGACATCCCTAAATATTTGCAGTAATACTCCCAATGCAACTCATAATTATTTTTTTTAAATAATTTTTTGAGACTCTGGAAAACAACTTCTTCTGTGTTAACCAGCAATCCATCAAAGTCAAAAATGACAAGTTTCATAAATAATTATGAATATTTTAATTGTTCGTGAATATGAAACATAGAATCAATTACCGTTTCTGTTTCTTCCATAACATGACCATATATAGGTCTCTCAAAAAAATGTCTCGCATGTCCACGTAAAAATGTTTCTCTCTTGCGGAGTGAATCTAATGATTTTGTTCTTCCCAAGAACTGAGCAATAATTGGGATGACTTTTCCTTTCCCCCCACACAAAATGTAATAACTCATTTGAGCTAGATCAAAATCAGCTGAGGCAGGACCTGAAATCTCAAGATCAAAATCAATATGCATTGGTCCAAATCGAGGATCGACCAGCATATTTTTCGACCATCTATCTCCATACACAACGCCTTTTTGATGTGCTTTTGACATATCAAGTAATAAATCATGGGCGACTTTTTCTGCTGATGCTCCGTCTGCATCTGCCATAAATACATCTAAAGTCCTCGCATGCTCAAGAAATGGAAGGTCGATCGCCGACTGATGTATCTCAAAAGGAGGGATAACCCTCAGCCCTTCTTGCGCACAATATCTCATAAATGAATATTGCTCTTCAGGCGTTCTTCTTCGCACTCTTCCACCCATTTGTGTAAATCCAATATCATGATATTCATCGGATATCGAATCAAAGATGTGACGATTTGGAAATGAATGTCGCGTGAGCATTGCTAATCCCTGTGGGCCACTTCTGCTCACGACACTTTCATTTAACTGACCGATAAATTGAGCTGTTGGTATTTCAATGTGCATAGATTATTTTGTTTCATTTCCTTTCACTGACCAGATCCCTTCCCACATGCCAGGATCTGATGGAAGTACCAACTCAATTAATGATGGGCCATTATAACTTGCCGCCTTTGATAATACTTTTTTCCACCGATGCTCAAAATTATCTTCAGTTGCTTTATCATATGCAAGTCGTAAGCTCTGTAATCCAATCACATCAGCTATGCATGAGTAGTCCATTGTTTTTGGATTTTTCAAAAAAGAGATCAGTCTTGCATCGGGCGTTTTTGGATATTGCGACAAAAACTGCTTAATCAAAGATACACTCTTTCCATTGTTACAAACGATATATGTAATATTTATATTTTCCTGAACTGCTGATATGAAACCTTGCAAGGCATTGGTGCATGACTGATCACCAAGCGTACAAAAAACGGTGTGATTTTTATTACACAATGCAAGTCCAGCAGAAAGCGAAACTCCTCCTCCAATAAAAGCACCATGATCTCCAAAAACTCGGAGATGTTCAGGGAATTCTTCATACTGTTCAAAAAGCAACCCGCCAAACATCTGACTATCATCAACCAATACGGGGTGGGAAATGCTTTGTAATACCTGTGCCAAACCACCTGATATATCATTTCTGAGTTTTTGATACTTGGGAGAATCGGTGCTTTTGGTTGTGGTATCTTTTAGACTTTTAATATTCTCGAAGGATGATCCATTTTTTCTGGGTAGTTTTTTCATGAGTCTCATCATCGTGTCGACAACATTTCCTTCAATGAGTACGTCGCCTCGTTTCAAATAGTTATTCTTTCTTGTCATTTCTGGATTTGAAGTAAGTGCAAGTTTTTTACCGTTTGGTAGTTTACCAATAATACGTTCATATGCATTGCGATCTTCGATCGTAATGAGAAGATCTGATCGCTCCATCATTTCTGCATGATTCTTATTTTCAACGTCATATGACCCAATAAAATGCGGGTTCTGTGACTTATGCAGACGTTGAAACATCATTGGTCCTCTTTTGTACCAAATTTGAAAAATCGGTGCATGTATTTTTGTTGTAAATTGTAATAATGTTTTCTCAGCATTTGGCACCTTGAAAAGAAAATCATCGATCAAAATGACGGGAAATAAACTGTTATTTATCGATGTTACCGCTTTGTCCAATACGTTTTCAGTACTGACCATCTGCTTTTTTTCCAACGCCAAGTTATTCACCAAATCTTGGGGAATCCATTTCTTTTCTAATGCGTCTTGCGGAATACCAAGAATTACGGGACCGTTGGGTACTGTTTTTGCACACAGTATTGCATCGAGGATAATACGTACATATTCCTGAGCATTTTTTACATCAACTTTTTTGATTTCAAAACTTTTCTTTGCAAAATTCCCAAGATTTTGTATTAAATCTCGTTCTCCGTGCGGGGGAAGAAATGGCATGGATTGTGTGGAAGGCAAACCAACAATAAAGAGCGTGTTTATTTCATTTCTTTGAGCATCACAAATTGCGCCCATTGCATTCGTACTTCCGCGTGCTCCATGAAGTAGCGCTACAGACAGGAGCGGCTTGATAAGCGATCCACCCGCAGCCATAAACGCAGATTCTTTATCTCCACGTCCATTGATAAGCCGTATTCCTTTGGTATTTGCGAATGCATTGCAAAGGACAAGTTCAGAAGTCCCCGGATATGCAAAAACAAACCGCACCCCTTCTTTTTGAAGTATTTTTGCAACTGCATCAGAACCGGTCAATAATTTATTCATGATATGGTGTTAATTTATAGGTAGATTCCTCAAGATGTACTCCTGCGTACCCTGTTGGTTCGCCCTTAAATGAGATTACTTTACAGCCATCAATATGCTTGTGCTTCTTTGAGATACCAAAATTGCCTTCAGCTATATGTTTGAGAGCAAATTGAAGAGATGGCCAATCACTTTCTCTTTTTTGAATGAGTTCATGCTCATAGGATTTCTGAACGGTAATTGGATAAGATCCTGTATAGTCAACCCACGGACCTTGGCACAAAATCTCTCCCGTATCATGACCATCGCGAACCAAAAATGTCGTTGTTCTCGTCTTTTTCTCACCAGCCTTCAATGCGTATAATACCGGATTTATCCCGACATACTGACGCACGTTCCGGTCATTTACGATGGTCAAGTCACCTGCATGCTGATTGATCATGCGTTCATGAAAGTAGGTGTACAAATCTCCATGTATCCATCGATGATAAGACAGGACAGCCAGATCAAAACAAACGGTATTTTTTTCTTCAATTTTTCGAATCCGTTTTAAAATATCATTGTGATACTGAATTGCGCATTGTTGATATCGTAAAATCTTTTTAAGATTCTTGCTATTTTCATTCCACGAGCCGCACTTTTTTTCAAAATCGACAGCGATCACCGGGATTTGGTATTTATGAGCGATATCGATTGCGTAAATTCCCAATCGATCCGTCACCACGAGTCCAACCTTCAAAAGATCTGGTTGCGCAAGCGACAGATCAATAGACGCTTGCAGGTTTCCCCCACTTCCGCTTGCAAACACTATGACGTTCATTGGTTTTCCCTTTTGGGGAATGTACAGCTTCTTGAATTGAATATGTCTCATACTAAGAAGATTCCGAGACGACTGAGTATTTCGCTTCAGCTACTTTAAATGTTTGAATCAGAAGCTTTTCTAATATCTCTCTGTCTGATGTATTAATGTTTAACGGAGGGTTTAAGGCAATGACGTTTGGAGCCATTCCGGTACTTGCTAAGATAAGGCCATGCACACCTTTGATAGGATTTTTTCGACCAATGGTAAGAGCAATATCTAATATATTTCCTGCGATATTTTCAGTAAGTAACATTCTTCCTATTCCTCCTATACTATAGCCACTTTTGACAAGTGAAGAACTTTGAACAATTTTTTGAATAATATCATGAAGCGAGCGCTCCAACTTTTTGATATCTTTCTCTTTCGTTTCCCATTTTTGATATCTATCAAGCACCACATCTGCAATTGCGAGCGTTCCTGGATTGTTGATATATGTTGCGGAATGAGTACCGGGAGGAAATTTTGCAGGCAACATATAGGGATCTCTTCCCCAGACACAACTTAATGGTGCAATGCCATTGGTAATTGCTTTTGACATCACCACAATATCAGGAGAAATAGTATAGTGTTGAAAACCAAACATTTTGCCGGTTCTATAGAACCCACAAAATACTTCATCAACGACAATGAGAGCTCCTGCCTTGCGAAACATTTTTACTACAGTCTCCAAATATTTTTTATCCGGCATAACAATGCCTCCTGCATTGAGTATGGGTTCGATGATGAGCGCTGAAATATCTTGTTCTCCCGATCTGATAGCGAGTCCAGCTGTTTCTGTTGATAAGAATCTTTCAATTTGTTTGATGGCAATCGCCCTTGCCTCATCAGTCGAAAGGCCGGGATATGTTTGTTCAAAATCTGGATAGGGCAATCGAGCAATAGGAATACGCCAGTCCCCCATAATTTTCCGATAGCGATGACTTGCGCTCAGCTGTGAAGTATACGCAGATCGACCATGATATCCCCCTTCAAAAACAACGAGTTGAGTTTTCTTCGTATTTGATCTCACAATTTTTATTGCAAGCTCCATCCCCTGAGCGCCACCCAGTTCAAATGCAATGCGTCCTTTTTTTTTCGTAATCTGCAGCATCATTTTTCCTATTTTTTCCGCAACTTTTTTCCTGATCTCAGTCTCGCAAAATGAAGGGATTGACGGAAGGTTTTTTTGAACTTTGCGCGCCTCGTCAAGAAGTGAGCTATCAAAACCAAGGCTTACCGTACCATTTGCCGCTTCAGCATCAAAATATCTATACCCATCTGCATCCTCTAGATACGCTCCCTTTGCTTTTACAAATACTGGTATCGGATCGTGTCTATAGACGAAATCTCCATGAGCAAGATATTCGACTGATTTCTTTTGGGTTTTCATTAATTACTATGTACGGTTAATTGACTGGCAGCAGCAGCATCCAATATGAAGGTTACGTTTGGATGATATCTTAAAAAGGAGGCAGGTGCATCGGGACCAATCACTCCCTCCAACGTTCTCAAAATTCCTTGAGCTTTGTGTACTCCTTTTGCAAGAAGGATAATCCGTTGTGCATCCAGTATTGTTGCAACGCCTTGAGTGATCGACCCTTCTGGCATATCATTTGGATCATCGAAAAATGGTGCATTTGCCGCACGAGTTTGTGGATCAAGACGCATATATCTGGTTCTTGAATTACGTTTCGAACCCTTCTCATTAAAACCAACATGGCACGTATCCCCCGACCCAATTCCTAAAACTGCCAAATTGACTAGTCCAAACTCTGTGAATACTTGCTCAAAACGAGCTGATTCATCATCAGGATCTTCTGCCATTCCATTTGGTATTTCCCAATTTCCTGGCGATATATTTATATGATCTATCAGATGTCGACGCATAGACTCAGCATAGCTTGCAGGATGTTGTGGATTTATAGGATAATACTCATCTAAGTTTTTTATTCTTATTCCGCTCCAGTCTAAATGAGCTTGAACAAGGAGTCTGTACATTTCTATTGGAGTACTGCCGGTTAGCAGAGTAAGAATTGAGTCTGGTTTTGTCACAACTTGATCTTGAACTGTTTGAGCTGAATAAAAATCAACTTCTTCTGGTGTAGGTAAAACAACAATCTCTGGTCTATAAACCGTGAGAAGTTCTGTGTATGGTCTTTCAGCCTGAGGTATAGCCGACATAGGAATATTATAACACGTCTTTTTGTAATCCCAATATATAAGCGCCTTCCTCCTTTACCATTCCTTTTTTGCTATAATACTCTACGTACTTATTGAAGAATGGATCCCAGATCAAGTCTGGGATGACAAAATTTTGGTGGCCGTAGCTCAGTTGGTAGAGCACCTGCTTGTGGAGCAGGCTGTCGCGGGTTCGAATCCCGTCGGTCACCCCAAGTACCGTCACAAAAACGGTTGGTTTTTGTCAGAAATAGCTTGGTAGGACAAC
>CAYVKV010000015.1:0-21496 GCA_964452355.1 uncultured Gammaproteobacteria bacterium
ATCGATATATTTGAAAATCGAATTCTCAATCTGCATCCCGGACTTATACCAGACTCATTTGGTGGAGTGGTGAAATGTCCGGATGGGAGTGTGGGGGCATGGAACCGAGGGAAGTTTACTGATAAAGCAATACAAAATTTTCTGGACAGGAATGATACGTATGCTGGATCAACCGTACATTTCTTGTCACATAAGTTTGATTTTGGTCCGATTCTCAAACGTTGTTTTGTGAAAATTGAAAAAGATGATACTGTTGAGAGTTTGTATGGGAGATTGAAAAATGAGGAACATAAAATATATATTGAATCTTTAATTATATTGTGTAATGAATAATTTATGAATATATTAATCATTGGAGCAGGGGGGAGAGAACATGCGATTGGGTGGAAACTGAAGCAATCTTCAAATGTTGAAACAATATATTTTGCTCCGGGAAATGGGGGAACTACAAAGATCGGGAAAAATATTGATCTTACGAAAATCGGAGGTTTGGTTGCATTTGTCAAGAAAAACAATATTGGATTGACCGTCGTTGGACCAGAGGTGCCACTTGCTTCGGGGATTGTGGATACATTTCAAAGTCATGGGATGCGGATATTTGGTCCCTCCAAAATGGCTGCTCGACTGGAGACGAGCAAAGCCTGGGCGGTTGAGTTTATGGAGCGGCACCATATTCCGTGTCCTCAGTCATATATTTTCTCTGAAGTAGAAAAAGCAAAAGAACATATTTCACAAAGTTCATGGAATGAATTTGTCATCAAAGCAGATGGTCTTGCAGCAGGTAAAGGCGTAGTGCTAGCTTCATCTAAAATTGAAGCCACAAAAGCGGTGGAGAGCATGATGATTTCAAAAGTATTTGGTGATGCTGGCTGCAAAGTATTGATTCAAGAAAAACTTGAGGGATATGAAGTTTCAATGATCGCTTTTGCCGATGGAAAAACAGCGGTCAAAATGGTGCCATCTCAAGATCACAAACGAGCATATAATGGAGACCTCGGACCTAACACCGGCGGGATGGGAGCATATGCGCCGGTTGAAAAGGTTGACCAGACATTACTCAGTGATATTGATGAGAAGATTCTCAAACCTTTGATGGCTGGAATGCGTGAAGAAGGATACCCCTATGTTGGCGCAATTTATCCAGGGATTATGGTGACGAAAGATGGTCCAAAAGTTCTTGAATTTAACGTCCGCTTTGGTGACCCGGAGACGCAACCTCAGATGATGCTTCTTGAAAGTGACCTTCTCGAAATTCTTGAAGCATGTATTGACGGAACTCTTTCTTCGGAACGTGTCCAATTTAAACTAGGCGCCACGATCTGTGTCGTTCTTGCATCCAAAGGATATCCCGGATCATATCAGGCTGGAGCAATAATTCACGGACTTGAGTTGATCACCGATCCAGACATTCAGGTATTTCATGCGGGAACAAAAAAAGTTGGTGATGATATAGTGACTGACGGCGGTCGAGTTCTTGCGGTTACTTCATATGGATCTACCCTTCAAGAAGCTCGGAATAAAGCATATTCGGCAATCGGAACACATGGAGTACATTTTGATGGGATGGAATTTCGATCAGATATCGCCTGGCAAGGATTAAAAAATAAAACAAATAAAAAATGATGTATCGCATTGAGGTGACCTCGCATGTTCCCCCATTTATTGATGGAGAGGGTGGACATGTATTATCAGAAGTTCATGACCTTGGTATTACATCAGTCAAAAAAGTACGGGTCGTTAAAATCTTCAAACTTGAAGGAAGCCTTTCAAAAAAAGAATTACAAACGGTTATAGATGAAGTATTAGTTGAGTCCTTTTGGCAGAATTACGCTATTAACTCTTCTGTTATACAATCAGACAATGTTCACATGGTAGAAATTGCTCGAAAGCCGGGCGTCATGGATACTGAGACAGAATCACTGATGAAAGCAGTTTCTGATCTTGGAATCAAAAAAATAAAGATGGCGGGAACGGGGAAAAAATATATTTTCTCAGGGAAACTATCTCCAAAACAGCTTACGTTTATCACCGAAAAAATTCTGATGAACAAGATTGTGGATCGTGTGGTCAGACAGAGAGAAAAAACCTTGATCGTCGGAAGCAAACGGACGCCTACACAAACAATTCGAATTCGATCGATGAACAAAGATGAATTGATGCAATTAAGTCAAGACAAACTCTGGCTCAATCGTTTGGAGATGCAAGAAATTCAAAACTATTTCAAAAAAGCTCGACGAGACCCGACTGATGTTGAAATTGAGATTCTTGCTCAAACGTGGTCAGAACATTGCTCTCATAAAACCTTCAATGCGGAGCTTACGATTGATGGAGTAAAGAAACCATCATTGATGTCTCGACTTAAAAATGCAACGAAAACATTGGACAAAAAATGGTGCCTCTCAGTATTTAAGGACAATGCCGGAGTGATCGAACTTGACCGCGATTTTGGCATAAGCGGCAAAGTAGAAACGCACAATAGCCCATCTGCAATCGAGCCATATGGTGGTGCGATGACCGGATCAGGGGGGGTTTTCCGAGACATCATGGGATGTGGTTTGGGATCAAAAGTGCTCATAAGTACTGATATGTTTTGTGTGGGTGAACCTGATTTGAAAGGTGAAGATGTCCCCGGCGGGTGCATTCATCCAAAAAAACTTTTGAAAGAAGTAGTGCGAGGAGTAAGAGATTATGGCAATCGCATGGGAATTCCGACAAATAATGGGTCGGTACATTTCCATAAAGATTATCGTGCAAAGCCAAGTATTATTGTCGGTGCGTATGGCATTATTCCGAAAAAACAGGTGAATAAAAAAACATTACGAGTGAATGATGCGATCATCACCGTTGGGGGAAAGACGGGACGAGATGGGATTCATGGGGTGACATTTGCCAGTGGCTCAATGACGGCAAACACTGAATTTACGAGCTCTTCAGCCGTGCAGATTGGAAATGCGATCGAGGAAAAGCGAATGTTTGATGCAATTCTTAAGTGTCGAGACAAAGGTCTTCTTCGTTTTGTGCAAGACTGTGGTGGCGGAGGATATTCGTCTGCAATTGGAGAGATTGCGGAAAAGACCGGCGTTGATATTCATCTCGATCGAATTCCTTTGAAATATCCCGGCCTTGCCTCTTGGGAGATTTGGATATCCGAATCACAAGAGCGGATGGTTGTGGTGGTTGCTCCAAATAATATTGATGACGTGATCCGAATTTGTAAAAACTTTAATGTTGACGCACAAGTGCTTGGAGAAATCACCAACACAAAGCGACTTCGATTGTATTACAAAAAGAATCTTGAATGTGATCTTGACATGAACTTTTTACATGACGGATGTCCGATCACCAAAAAAATCGGGACATACATTCCTTCATCATTTTCTGAGCCGGTATTTGCTGAACCAAAAAATTATAATACCATTTTAAAAAAACTATTGGCATCTTGGGATGTTTGTAGTAAAGAGCCAATCGTCAGACAATATGATCATGAGGTCCAAGGGACTTCGGTCTTAAAACCATTTACCGGACCTCAAGCAGATGTTCCAAATGATGCTTCGATCATTGCGCCGCTTCTCGGAAAAAAAACCGGAATTGCTGTATCACATGGGATGTTTCCAATATTTAATAGCATTGATCCGTATTGGGGAGCAGCAGGAGCAATCGATGAAGCAGTCAGAAACATGGTCGCAGTTGGGGTAGATCCTGCAAAAATAGCCCTCATTGATAATTTCATCTGGCCAACTCCTGAAGAGCAAGAACTCGGCGATCTTGACCGTTCGGTTGATGCATGTGTGGATGTATCTATGGGTCTCCGGATGCCGTTTGTCTCCGGCAAGGACAGTCTTTCCAGCACCTACAAAGCCGCAGATGGATCGGTTATAAATATTCCCCCAACACTGTGTATCTCGGCATTTGCACCCATCAAAAATATTGATTGTACAATTTCGGCAGATTTCAAAACAGTTGGAAATGCAATATACATTATTGGGCAAACGAAGGCAGAGCTTGGTGGTTCGGCGTATTATGCGTTAAAAAATAAAGTAGGGAATTCTGTCCCGAAGTATGATGCAAAGGAGTCACTCAAAAAATATAAAAAAATCTATCAAGCAATTCAAAATAAGTACATTATTTCAGCACATGATTGCTCCGAGGGAGGAGTCGCCGTCGCACTTTCTGAGATGTGTTTTGGAAATAGGGGTGGGCAGGTTGATATATCTAAAATTCCACATGAAGAGGAGATGCGAGCAGATCAATTACTGTTTTCTGAAAGTCACGCAAGATTGATCGTCGAAGTGCCAAAAGAATGTACTCATGATTTTGAAAAACATATGTCGGGAGTAAGCTTTGCACACATTGGAGCGGTGACCAAAAAATCAAATGTGCACATTTCATTCAAAAACAAAAAGCTGATTGAGTGTTCTGTGGTTGAGTTGAAGCGTGCGTGGAAAAAGCCAATGAAAAAGTTATTTAGTTAAAGTTTGCGTTCTGAGCTCGGAATCAAAATTTGTTTGCAGCCAGGTTCGACACTAAAATGTCGACCTTTTCCTGCTGCACAAATTTTAATTCCTTCGCTCAGGTTATTTTTCAACAAATGAAACCAAAAATAGCAATCTTAAGAACCGATGGAACAAACTGCGATGAAGAGCTTTTTTATGCTTTTGAAAAAGCTGGTGGATCATCTGAAATGGTTCATGTCAATCAGTTGATTCGCAAAGAAAAAAATCTGAGCGATTATCAAATCTTGGGTTTACCGGGAGGTTTTTCCTATGGGGATGATATATTGTCTGGAAAAATATTGGCAAATGAACTTCGCAATCGTCTGAAAAGTCAGCTTGATGCATTTATTGCCGAGAAAAAATTATTGATTGGAATCTGTAATGGATTTCAGACATTGGTGCGTATGGGGTATTTGCCTTGGAACATGAAGCCAGCAGAAGAGGTGAGTCTGATTTTCAATGACTCTGGCCATTTTGAATGCCGGTGGATAAAGATTCGAGTTGCACGTTCAAACTGTGTGTTTACCAAGGGACTTGAAAAAATGATTTTTAACATGCCCGTTGCCCATGGCGAAGGAAAATTCGTCGTAAAGAATAAGTCGGTTGGACAAAAAATTATTGATAATAATCACGTGGTGTTTCAGTATGTTAACGATATGGAAAAAGTAACCATGGATTACCCTGCAAATCCAAATGGATCATTTCATTCGATAGCTGGCATTACCGATTCGACTGGACATATTTTAGGACTGATGCCTCACCCTGAAAGAAATACTCTTTCCCATCATCACCCAAATTGGAGAAGTAAACGTGTTCGTTTGTGCAATCATATTTTTGAGAACGCTGTTACTTATTTTAAATAAATAATGAAAAAATTTGCTCTTTTGAGCGTATATGACAAATTAGATATTATTCCGTTTGCAAAGAAATTGGTACGTCTAGGTTTTAGCATTATCTCCTCCGGAGGGACAGCGCAAGTATTGCAAAAAAATAAAATTCCCGTCACTCCTGTTGCAGACATCACCGGAAACCCAGAATGCTTTGATGGACGAATGAAAACAATCAGTTTTCAGATTGAGTCCGGCATTTTGTTTGACCGATCAAAAGCAAAACATATAAAGGAAGCACAAGAACTTGAAATACCCCAAATTGATATTGTTGTTTGCAATTTTTATCCGTTTGACCGTGTGGTAGATGAATCTACTTCAGAAACGAAAGCGATCGAACAGATCGATGTCGGAGGGCCGACGATGATGCGCGCAGCAGCAAAAAATTTCAAACACGTCTATGCGGTGTTTGATCCTAAAGATTATGATCGAGTTATTTTGGATATACAATCAAAGAGTAAAATCAGTAACCTGAGAAAAGAACTTTCGGCTAAAACGTTCTCATACCTTTCTTGGTATGATGCCCATATTGCTCATTATCTGAATGATCAGGAGTTTCCTGAATATTATCCGCTTAATGGGAAAAAAGTAGCGGATCTTCGATACGGAGATAATCCTCATCAAAAGGCAGCATGGTATCTTCAACCTTATACAAAATCGACACTTACGTCTTTGAAAAAAATATCAGGAAGAGATTTATCAGTCACAAACGTAACCGATATCAACGCGGGAATTGAGTCAATTCGATTATTTTCAGAGCCATGTGCGGTTGTTATCAAGCACAATACCCCATGTGGGATTGCAATAGGGAGTACTCCCGCAGAAAGTTTGGCGCGCGCAATCAAAGCTGATCCCGTTTCTGCTTTTGGTGGGGTGATTGTGATGAATAAACCCATGGATCTTGAAACTGCAAAACTCGTGAAAAAATTCAAACAAGAAAATGGAAGTAATGTAGATATTATTGCCGCCACCAATTTGACAAAAGCAGCCGTGAAGCAACTTTCAGAAGTGAGAAAAACTACCGGAATTTACACCTTTGGTGATCTTCCGAAAAAAGACTCAATTCGTTATCAGATCAGATGGATTGATGGGGGATATGCACTGCAGAGTTTGAATAATGAGATAGATATTGACACAAAAGAATGGAAAATGGTGACCAAAAAGAAGCCCACAAAAGCCCAGATGAAGCAACTCATCACGGCATGGAAATTTATTGTTCGAGTTAAGTCAAACGCGATTCTTATCGTTGACAAAAGTATTCCCATGTCGCGAGGCATTGGGACCGGTCAGACTTCACGGATTGGCGCAGCAAAAATTGCACTTTTGCAAGCTGATTCATTTTCCACTGGGGCAATCTTGGCAAGTGATGCATTTTTCCCCTTTTCAGATACGGTTGAGCTTGCGGCGCAGTACAAGATCTCAGCTATTGTACAACCGGGTGGATCAATCAGAGACAAAGACTCTATTGTCGCAGCTGACAAAGCAGGCATAATAATGGTGTTTACCGACCGGCGCGTATTTTGGCATTGATTATCAGTTTGACATCATGAAGTATAATTTTGATATGAATACAGACAATACCTATACTTCTCCTTTTTCTTGGCGATATGGATCTCCCGAGATGAGGACTATTTTTTCTGAAGAATATCGCCTTCAGTTATGGCGCACAATCTGGGTCGCTCTTGCTTCAGCTCAAAGCGAAGCAGGACTCATTACTTCTGAAGAGCTTCAAGATTTGAAAAAACATCAAAAAAATATTGATATTGAACGAATTAACGAGATTGAGAAAAAAACACGGCACGATGTTGTTGCGGCAATCAGGGAATTTGCTGAAAAAGCAACGATTGGTGGAGGAAAGATTCATCTGGGGGCAACGAGCATGGATATTGTAGACAATGCAGACACTCTGAAAATGAGCGTGGCAATTGAAATAGTTGAGAAAAAAGTACGGGAATTGTTGAAGATGTTTGCGCGACAAATTAAAAAATACGAATCTGTTCCCTGTATCGGTTATACGCATTTACAACCGGCAGAACCTACAACGATCGGCTATCGACTCGCTTTTTATGCGCAGGATTTACTCACCGACCTTGCGCATCTGCAGTTTGTCAAAACACAGTTGAAAGGGAAAGGGTTCAAGGGTGCCGTGGGGACTGCGGCAAGTTATACTTCTGTTTTGAAGGGGACGAAGATGACACCGGAGGAAATGGAATCAGTAGTCATGAAATCACTTGGTATCGAAGCGGCCATCATCACCACCCAAGTCAGTAGTCGAAAAGTTGATTATCTGGTGCTTTCGGCATTGGCAAGTATTGCATCAAGTCTTTCAAAATTTGCGTCTGATCTTCGGATACTTCAGTCACCAACCATTGGAGAGTGGAGTGAGCCATTTACAAAAACGCAGGTTGGCTCATCTGCCATGCCTTTCAAGAAAAATCCTATCACCGCAGAAAATATCTGTTCTCTTGGAAGGTATATTGAAACCTTACCGCCCGTTGCACTTCAAAATGCGAGCCATTCCTATCTTGAGCGAACGCTCGACGACTCGGCAAATCGAAGAATCATCATTCCGGAATCATTCCTCGCACTTGATCAGATGCTCGTATCTGCCACAAAAATTGTCGAAGGCTTGGTCATTCACACAAAAAAAGTCCAACACAATCTCGATCAATTCGCACCCTTTGCAGCCACCGAAAGCATATTGATTGCGGTAGTAAAAAAAGGTGCAGATCGGCAAAAAATGCATGAGCTCATCCGCGAGATTGCGATGGAAGCGTGGCAATCAGTTCAGGAAGGACAGGTAAATCCAATCAGTGACCTTCTTATTCAGAATAAAAGTATTCAAAAATATATTCCACCCGAAGAGATCGCATCACTACTTGATGTGAATCATCATATTGGAGATGTGACAAAAAGAATTAATGTCATAATAACGTCCATAGAAAAAATCACGTAAATTATTATTTTAAACCTAATATGAAAAAACCTCAGGTTGCAATAATCATGGGATCGGATTCAGATCTTCCGATTATGAAAGAAGCTGCTGAAATTTTAAAAAGTTTTGAGGTGAGTTTTAAAATGACCGTGATTTCTGCGCATCGTACGCCCGACCGCGCATTCTCTTTTGCAAAAGAAGCACAATCAAATGGAATAAAAGTAATCATTGCGGGAGCGGGGGGAGCCGCACATTTAGCCGGAGTTTTAGCCGGAATATCCACCCTTCCCGTGATCGGCGTACCAATACAGTCGCCGGCGCTGCGTGGTATTGATTCTTTGTATTCGACTGTCCAGATGCCTCCTGGGGTGCCGGTTGCAACCGTTGCCATAAACGGCGCCATGAATGCGGGAATACTGGCGGTTCAGATTCTTGCCGTAGCAGATACCGATTTACAAGAGAAGTTGAAGCAGTTTAAAATTGATTTAGAAAAGAAGGTTCAGCAAAAAGCAAAGAAGGTTGAAGCGGTAAGAATTTAGCATTCGCTCGTGACCGAAAATTTATTCGGAAGTGAACTCTCCCGACGAAACGTCGGGATCAAACATCCACTTCCTCACAATTTTTGATCACTTCGCTCATATTATTCATTATAAAAATTCATATGATCTCAGATCAAACAATTCTTGAGGCGATCCCACAGGTGTTAAAAACAATTGATGTTCCCGAACTTGGAGAAAAGCATCAGGGAAAAGTAAGAGATATTTACTTCAAAGAAGATATGCGAATTCTTATCACGACAGATCGACAATCTGCATTTGATGTGATCTTAGGGCATATTCCATACAAGGGAGCAGTGCTCAATCTTCTTTCTCAGTTTTGGTTTGAACAGACAAAATCTATTATCCAGAATCACATGATCTCTGTGCCGGATGCGAATGTGATGGTTACCCGAAATTGTAAACCAACCAGTGTCGAGATGATTGTTCGTGGGTATATGACCGGCGTTACCAAAACTTCAATCTGGTATTCGTACGAAAAAGGAGAACGAGAAATGTATGGTTTAAAATTTCCTGAAGGTCTCAAGAAAAATCAAAAATTACCTGAACCTGTGCTTACTCCAACAACGCATCCCGAGGTAGGGAGCAAACTTCATGATGAACGACTGACCCGAGATGAGATTATTAAACAAAAAATCGTTGAAAAAGATATGTATGAGCAAATGGAGCAGGTAGCATTGTCACTCTTTGATTTCGGATCAAAACATTGCGAGAAGCAAGGATTGATACTTGTTGATACAAAATATGAGTTTGGTATCCACGATGGAAAACTCATGCTTATTGACGAGATTCATACTCCAGATTCGTCACGATTCTGGAAAGCAAATACTTATCGGGAGCGATTTGACCAAGGAGAAGAGCCAGAAAATTTCGATAAGGAATTTTTGCGATTACGGTACGCTCATGAACTTGGATATACCGGCGATGGCGAGCCTCCAGAAATGCCACAAGACCTGATTATTGACCTTGCCAAAAGATACATTGCGGTGTATGAAAAAATCAGCGGAAAAACATTTGAAGGATTTGAATATCCGATAGAGCAGAGGATTCGAGCAGCTTTACAAAAGCTTTAGTTTCGGATATGTAAGCTCTCACTTTTGTACGTGACGTTTAGAGGTTTGATGATGATCTGTTTTTTACCATCTTCAACGTTGCCTATGTCATATGCTTTGATCCTGTATTTTTTTGCGATCTTGATGGTTTTTTGAACATAATCTTTTGGAATTAATACGGCATATCCACCACCCATGTTGAACGTAGAATACGCTTCTTCATCATTGAGTCCTGCCTGCTCAACAAGAAATGAAAGGACCGGAGGCACCGGTGGAAGATGAGTTATTTGATAGGTGAATTCAGCATTTAAACGCATGAGTTTCCGCCAACCATGGCCGGTGATATGAACCATATAATGAATATCCACTCCCGTTTCAAATAACTCCTGAATCAGTTTTGGATACAGAATCGATCCATCAAGAATGGCTTCGCCATACATTCGTCCATCGCTCATTTTCGTTCTGAATCCATTTTTCAATTTTTCGCCGATTTTTCGTGCAAGGGATAAACCATTGGCATGAATTCCACTACTTTCAAATACCACGATACGATCTCCTGCGACAAGTTTTTCACCAAGCATAAGCCGATCTTTTGGATCTATGATGCCATAACATGCGCCACCAAGATCAATCGTGTTCTCATTTACAATGCCGGAAAGTGTTGGTGTCTCGCCACCACCCCAGACCACACCAGCCATGTCACACGCTCGTGCCCATCCTTTGATCAAATCATTCATTCGTTGTTTGTTCTTAAACCAATCAGAGCTGCCCACTGCCCAGTATGCCGCAACACTGAGTGGTCGTGCACCAACCGTTATCAAATCATTTACCATGGTACCAATCGTGTCCTGTGCAATCTGATCATAATAGGATTTTCCCGTTATTTTGTACATTTCATCAGCAATGAGATTTTTTGTTCCCAAACCTTCCTCAACAACTGCAAGGTATTGATTGCCAATATCCATGACATACGCAGATTCTCCGCGGCTTTTTGATAGTTCTGATATTCCTTTTGGAAGATTTTTTGCAGTATTTTTTGACTCCTTTTGAGCAAGTCTTTTGAGAAGGTCAAGCACCTCGTAGTCTACGCCACTTTGCTTATAAGTAAGTTTTTGTTTTATTGGCATGAATGTATTACTTGAATTATATACGCTTCATACAATAAAAACAAAAACAGTCCTGACACCGGTAGTCAGGAGCTGCTTTGTCACGTTTCTACACGTCGTCCCCCTTTTACTAATTGTCCCATTTCATCATTGATCCTCGTATTCCCATATGACCTCCCATTGGTCCCATAAAGTATTCAAGGTCGATTCCTTGTTCTTCAGCCCAAGCCTCCATTTCGTCATGATCTGCTTGTCGAGTTTCACGTCGCTTATCCGGCGTCATGTTTTGAAATGATTCCCGATTTGCATCATGTTCATCTCTCATTTCCTCACGTTTGGCAAGTATGGCTGCCTTTTGTGCTTCGGTAATCTTACCGTTTGTGATTGCTTCATCCAATCTCTTACTCATTTGACTTTCCATTTCTTGCTGATGTTCTTTTTGCATCTCTTCAAAGACTGCAGATACTTTTGACTCATCAACACCCAGTTTTACTGCCAGTTCTTTCACCATATCATCATGGCGTTGCCCGCCGCCGAAATAGGCATTGGTAGAAATAGCTCCGAGTGAGATGACACCAGCCGTTGCAAGAATAGCAATTGGTAAGATAAGATTTCTTTTATTAAGCTTTTTTATGTTGTCATGCATAGTGTATTTTCACCCCCTTTTCGTTTTTAGCAAATGTATTAATACCATAAATATATCGATCGAAACTGAAAAGAAGCTTAAGGCATGTTTATCCTATTATTTAATAGGGAGTTTTACGATAAACGTACTGCCTTTGGGGCTGTTATTTTTTACAGAAATCGATCCAGAATGGTGTTCGAGTATTTTTTTTGCAATGGCAAGTCCCAGTCCAAATCCATTGCCCCCCTGTTTTGAACGAGCAGAATCAGCACGGTAAAATCGATCAAAGATGTGTTCGCTCTCTTTTTTTGAAATGCCAATACCTTGATCTGAAAAATGCACCTCAGCATTGGTTCCTGATTTTTTTAATGTCACCATGATTTTTGATCTCTCTGGGCTATATTTAATTGCGTTATCAAGAAGAATCATCCATACCTCGGAAAGGCTATATGGATCGGCTACTGTTGTGATATCTTCCATCACTTTGGTGATCTTTATTTGTTTTTTCTGAGCAAGCGCCTGCACTTTTTTGATAATAGATTCGATGTTTTTTTTCAGATCGACTTTGGTCATAATATGCGGGTCATGGGGCTTCTCACTTTGAGCAAGCGACAGAAGTGACTCAGACAAATGCTCAAGTCTATTCACATCGAGTAAGCTTTCTTGAATCAGTTCTTGGGCGTCATTAAGCTTTGGCGTTTTATCTCGAAGAAATACTTCAAACGCACTTTTGAGAGAGGTAAGAGGAGTCTTGAGTTCATGAGATGCATCTGAGATAAATCGATTTTGTTCAAGCACCATCTGTCGAATTGGTCGCAAGGTTTTTCCTGCCAAGAAATACCCCAGACCGCCGGATACCAGTAAGATTACTCCATTCACAATCCCGAGTGAGACCAACGTTCTTGACTGCACTTCGGTAATAAGTTCATCATCTGAAATTTCCATAATATGTGGCAAACCGCGAGGACGACCACTGAAAAGGTACTCGTCACTTTCAAGACGTTCTTGAATTCTTTGCCGTTGCATTACTGCAAATCGATGCACTTCACGATCGGTAAAACTATAAATAATAGCACTAAATGCCATGCTGACAGTCATAATGATCAGAAGGTACCAGAGTGTCAGTTTGATGCGCGCTGAATGAAACATACGTTATTCAATTTTATACCCAAATCCTCTGACCGTTTTTATAATTAACCCTTTATTTGTAAAAGGTTTTTCGATTTTGTTTCGAATATTTCTGATCGTGACTTCGACGGTGTTTGGTAATACATCTGCTTCAAAGTCCCAAACATGATCGATAATCTGTTTTTTTGAAATGACTTTCCCCCTACTTCGCATGAGATACTCAAGAATAGAAAATTCCCGCCCTGAAAGCTGGATAGTTTTATTTTCACGAAAAATCTGAAAGGTTTTTCTGTCGAGGGTGAGATCTTTGATCGATATCTTGGTGTTGAGTGATTGTTTTGGTCGTCGAGAAAGTGCACGAATTCGTGCTAAAAGCTCTTCAAAAGAAAAGGGTTTGGTCAGATAATCATCAGCGCCAGCATCCAAACCATCTATCTTGTCTGCTGTTTGACTTTTTGCAGTCAGCATCAAAATTGGCGTATGATTGCCGTTTTTACGAAGCTTTGTACATACTTCCATTCCGGATATTTCAGGAAGCATTCGATCAAGGATAAGGACGTCATAATCTTCTGTTGTTGCAAGATCATACCCTGCAGTTCCATCATAGGCAATATCAACTGCATACCGCTCTTGATTCAACCCCTTTTTGATTGTTTGAGCAATTCGATGCTCGTCTTCTACCACCAAAATTCGCATAAGTATATTATATAGGTAATACTGAAAATGAGCTGAAAATGATTTCAGGTATAATAACAATACTATGACGCCAGATAAATACAGTGCGGTTTGGGTATCACACACTTCAATAAATGATTTTCGCCAATGTCCGCGGGCATATTTTTTGAAACACGTCTACAAAGATCCAAAAACCGGACACAAGATGAAAATTATGACCCCGCCTTTAGCCTTAGGACAGATCGTCCATGAGGTGATAGAGCAAATGTCGACACTGAAAACTCAAGATCGTTTCAAAAAAATACCCATGGATCGATATGATGAATTGTGGAAGAAAGTAACCGGTAAAAAAGGTGGTTTTTTTGACCGCGATACTGAGGACAAATATAAGCGTCGAGGACGAGAAATGATTGCAAGAATCACAAAGCATCCCGGTCCCATTGCAGAGAAGGCGGTAAAAATAAAAGAGTCACTTCCCTATTATTGGCTTTCAGAAGAAGAGAATATTATTCTTTGTGGAAAAGTCGATTGGTTGAAATATCTTTCCGACACAGACAGTGTGCATATTATTGATTTCAAAACGGGGAAATCAAACGAAGATGATGCATCGCTCCAATTGCCGATTTATCTCCTATTGGTTTCAAACACGCAAAAACGCACAGTCTCCAAAGCTAGTTACTGGTACATTTCAAGGCAAGATGATCTTGAAGAAAAAGAACTGCCCGATGATAAAGATGCGTATGAACAAGTGATTGATGTTGCGCGTCAAATGAAAACTGCTCGACAGCTTGGACAATTTTCCTGCCCGGATAATGGATGTTATTCATGTAAACCAATGGAGCGGATAGTGAATGGAGAGGGAGAATTTGTATTTATTGATGAATATCGAACTGATGTGTATGTACTTCCTTCAATCGCTATAAATGATGAAAATGAAAGTCAAGTGCTCTGAAAATTTCTCAAGTAAGAATATGCCCGTTTTCGATATAATGAAGTCTTAAATATTCATTAAAATATATGACAAATAGATCGACCAAATTTTACATTGTCCGTCATGGTGAAACCGATGGTAATGTCAAACATATCCAGCAGGGACAAATAGATTTCCCCCTCAATGAAAACGGAGTGAGCCAAGCAATAAAAAGAGCACAGGATTTAAAGAAAATTCATTTTGATCATGCGTTTTCTTCAGATTTAATACGCGCACATAAAACTGCCGAAATCATAGCGCTTGAACATGATCTTGTCGTGACCACTACTCAGGCATTGCGGGAACGCAATTACGGCAAGTTTGAAGGAATATCAACGGATGATTATACCGAAGAGGTAAATGCTCTATTTGAAAAATGGCATGGACTTGCAGAAAGTGAATGGCTTCGACATAGAGTGGATGAAAGTGTGGAAACAGGCGAAGAAGTGGTTTCACGTGCACTGCTTTTTTTGAGAGAAATTGCAGTGGGTCATCCCGGAAAAACGATTCTTACCGTTTGCCATGGTGGCGTCATGCGCGATCTTCTCGTTCATTTAGGGTGGGCCAAGCAGACGGAGTTACGCCGATATGCAATCCAAAATACCGGCTATTTTGTACTTGAGACTGATGGCGTAGATTTTTTTGTTAAAGACACGGTGGGAATAAAAAAGATATAGCTCGTTTATTTTTTTACTTCAAGTTTTTTGCTATTGTTGTTGAGCAATATTCGATCCAGAACACTCACGGTTCCTTTGCCAAGCGCCACTCCCTTTCCATGAAGACGAGAATACACCTGCGTAAATTCTGCACCAAAGAAAAATATGAGCGAAAGATAGTAGATCCAGATGAGGAGTATTAATAATGAACCTGCAGCCCCATATATGGTGCTAAACGTGTTGTTTATTATGATGAGTCCAATGATGTATTTTCCGAGTAAAAAAAGAAGAGCAGTCACTAAAGAGCCAATAAATACGTCTTTCCATGCCATGTTTCCTTCGGGAAGAAGTTTGTAAATAAGAGTTATAAAAAGAGTGCTGCTCAAAAATGAAGCGGTCATATTGATGGTTTGTAAAAAGAACGGCGAAATGCCAATGAGGTCTGAGATGTAAACGCCGAGTGTGCTGAAGAGTGTATTGGTGATAAATGAGATCAAAATAAGAAGTCCAATGCCAAAAATAAAAAACATTGCAGTAAGTCGTTTCTCGAAAGTTATCATCATACTTCTGCCTGGTTGTGGAGCAATATCCCAGATGGTATTGAGGGAAACTTGCAAATGACCAATAGCTCCCGTTGAAGCAAAGACAAGTACTATGATACCGATCCACTGTGCAATATTTCCTTGTGCAGAATATTGATGAAGATGGTCAATAATAAATTTGAGAATTTCTGATGTTGATCCTCCGGTAATTCCTTGAGCTTGCGTAATAAGGGTAGATTGTGCTTGTGCATCTTGCAGAAAAATACTTAATATATTAAGACTGATGAGAAGTATTGGTGGAATTGCAAAGAGTGCGTAGTAGGCAAGCGCTGCTGCCATTTGTGCAGCATTATCATGAATATATTCCTCTAGTGTCGTTTTTAAAAGATATATGATTCGATTCATATCGTGTCATTCATTTTCTCACAAAATGATCCACTTCTTCAAGAATGTTTGATTACTTCAGTGGTGGACAGATTAAGCACTGATAATGGACTTATATTCATTATTAAGGGCATATATGGTAAAATATGGCTTCTCAAAAAATGATTCATATGAATCTAAGGAAACGCATGCTTCTCGGATTGAGTGTTTTTCTTTTGATTACACAATCAGTATCTGCGTCGGAACTTCTCACTATTTCACGATCCCAAGAAGAGGCATATTGCCCCGCATATTTTGACGTTCATTATTGTAGTACTGACGGATCTATTGATGCGTGTGCAAAGGGGGTTGAGATAGTGGTGAACACACCAACGCCACAACCGACACAGACTCCCATACCCACAAATCCGATCAGTCCTCAGACCCCGGTACCAACTTCACAAGAAAAACCATCTTCACTTGATGCAAACCTCATTTTTAACATGATCAATCAGCATAGAGCAAATCTGGGACTTACCGCATTTGAAAAAGAAGAAAAGCTGTGCACGATGGCACAAGAACGAGGACCTGAATTATACGATGAAATATTTACCAATGGCAATATTCATGGAGGGTTTTATAAGAGAAATTTTCCTTGGTGGATTACAGAGAATATGAAGTATGGAGAATCAGAAGAGTCGGTATTCAATTGGTGGTTGAGTTCTCCTATTCATCGAAAAGCAATTGAAAGTGATTTTATCTATAGTTGTGGAGAGTGTTATGGAAACAGCTGTGCACAGCTGTTTACCAGCTATACACCAAAATAATTACTTCTTCTTTATAGAGTTTTCATAGAGTCCGATCCCGACTGCTACTGCAAGATTGAGCGAATCAATCTCTGATGATTGTTGGATTCGAATCGTTTTTGAGATTTTTTTATATGAACTGGGGAGACCGGCAGATTCGCCTCCGAATATGAGTGTATAGGGTTTTTCGAAAACAATATCCTGAAGTGTGTGGCTGCCATCGGTCATAAATGAATAGAGATTATTTTCAAACCGTTCTTGATAATGCTCAATCGAGTCAAAATATTCAAACTGAATCTTAAACAATGCGCCCATCGACGCTCGAATCACTTTTGGATCAAAAATATCAACACCAGGTCTGATGATTGCAAGATTATGAATATTATATCCAAGCATTGTTCGAATAATGGTTCCAAGATTTCCTGTTTCACTCGGGTGATCAAGCATGAGATGATTCTCCTTTGCGCTCAGTGGATTGGGAAATTTTGAAAAAATACCAGCGACATACACATTATCTTTTCCTGACAAGTTCTTAAGAAGTCCATCGTTGGTTTCAATAGTAATTCTTTTTTGTTCACAGAAGTTTTTGATTTTCTGAACACCTGCATTTTTATCACTTTTTGTGTGAATAATGACCTTTTTGATATTTTCAGGGTGATACCTCATAAGTTCAATGGTTGCGTACGGACCAAAGGAGTAGGAGTGTTCGAATTTTTTTTGATATGTTTGGAGCTTGATACCCATGCGCTATTATATCAATACTTTGGTCGGAATTATTGTTCAAATAACTTTCTTGACTTTATCGTACTTGTTCTCGTATAGTGTACATTCTATGTCAGATACAAATAATCAAACTACTAACCCCAGCGAAAAATTCGAGTCAATCATGCGTCTTGAAAATCTTATCAATGGAAATCTTATGGATCTTGAACAACTTCAATCAAGCCTCAAAGAACAAAATGCCATGCTGAAAGATGCATTTGAAAATGATGCCGAGTATTCAGAAGTCTCAGAAAAAGCACGAGAAGTACAAAAATTGAAAAAAACAATAAAAGACAGAATTATTAAAGACCCGGGAGTTGCTCTTCTTGATGAAAAAGTGACTGAACTTCGTACCGGAGTCAAAGAGACGCAACAAGCGCTTTCTGATTATCTCACTCAGTATTATCAGGAAAGTGGGATGCGACAAATCACTGGAACCGATGGAGAAGTTCGGGAGATGGTGACCTCAGTCAGATTGGTGAAGAGGCGAGACTAAGATCAATCAATAAGTTTAAAGTGACGAAAAATATCGAGTAGTCCATTGTTATCTACTGTTCCTCCGATCACCGAATGTTTTTTTGTGAGTACATTTCGCTTCAGATCATCGGTCGCATTTTCCATCGCTCCTGCATATCCACACAGCGTAATAAAATCCCAATCGGTTATGGTGTCGCCAACTCCCAGCACTTCGCTTAGATCCAGATGCATTGATTGAGCAAGTTTCTGTGCGGCGGTACGTTTGGAAACTCCCTTTTTCGTAATAATGCCAAATTCATAAGGATCTGCACTGGGATGCGTTCCCCATTGGATCGTGAGTTGATTTTTAAATGGTTCAAATAAATGCATTACTAATTTTTTTTCTTCAGGGCCATTGGCAATGGGCATTATTTTAATAAGTTCTTGTGTGGATGCTTCTTTGAGAAGAGATGATACTTGAGTCGGTTTATGTCTTAAGACTGCGGCATGTTTTTGTGTAATACCACAAGCGGTACCCTGTTGAATCATATAGCCATCAATGGTATAGAGCTCTAGATACAGATGATTTTCTTGAAGTTTTGAGACGATTGTTTTTGAAATTGAGCGATCTATATAATGTGCGTCAATAATTTTATTTGCCAGAACATCAATAACAACTGCGCCACCGTCACCAACATGAGGATTGTCTAGTTCCAATAGTTTTACGATGTGATGCATGCCAAACGAGCCACGTCCGGTACAAAGACTAATGGGCATTCCTTTGGCGTGAATGGTTTTTATTGCCTTGATGACTTCAGGATGGGGATTTGGCCAGTTATATCCTTTTCTATCACCGCTTATAACGCCATCGATGTCCAGAATAAGACCATTGATCATGAAGGTTATTATAGCAACTTGAGGATTATATTGACTGTAATTATTGTTTTTGCTATCATAACCATATGAAATTATTCGTTAGACTCCTCGTAAACGCTCTTGCGGTTGCAATCACCGCATATCTTCTCCCCAATGTAACGATCGATAGTTTTTTTACGGCGGTAGTTGTTGCGGTTGTTTTGAGTATCGTAAATACGTTTCTCAAACCAGTTGTGAGCCTGTTGACTCTTCCCATAAATTTACTGACTCTGGGGATCTTTCAAGTCATCATAAACGGTGCATTTATCTGGTTTGCAAGTCAGCTCATTGATGGTTTTACCGTTGTCGGTTTTCTTTGGGCCGTAATCTTTAGCGTTGTTCTTTCAATTGTTTCAGCGGTGCTTGGTATGATGTCAAAATAATGACACATATTGAACGTTTACCATATCTGTGATAATCTGTGTCCACTCATGTCTGACTCAATCACCTGTCCAAACTGCAAAAAAAGTATTCCTCTCACCGAAGCGATCAGTCATCAACTTGATGAAAAATATAAACAAGAGATCGCTCAATTGAAAGAAAAGAGTGAGCAAGAACGAGAGCGTCTGATCCAATTATCCAAAGTACGCATTCAAGAAGAAAAAGAGAAAACTGCCAAAGAAGTTGAATTTGATTTGAAAAAGAAAATCAAAGAAGATATGGAGCTCAAGCTCAAAGATACTGAGAATGAATCAAACGAAGTTAAGGAACAAAACAACAAACTTCAAGATCAGTTACTAGAACTGACCAAGGGTATGCGCAAACTTCAAAATGAAAATCGACTCAAAGAAATTGAAATGCAAAAAACGTTTGCAGAAGAGCAAGAAAAACTCCGTAAGGAAGAACAGATCAGAATTGAAGAAGAATTCAAGCTCAAAATACGCGAAAAAGATAAAAAACTTGAAGATGTGGTCAAAGCAAATGAAGATCTGAGACGAAAGCTTGAACAAGGCTCTCAACAGATGCAAGGTGAGGTTTTAGAACTTGCAATTGAAGAGCTTTTGAAAAAAGATTTTCCATTTGATGATATTAAAGAAGTTCCAAAAGGGGTAAATGGTGCAGATCTTATTCAAGTAGTAAAAAATAAGGGAGGGAAAGTATGCGGTCAGATCGTTTGGGAGACGAAGCGTACCAAAAATTGGAGTAATCAATGGATTGCCAAACTCAAGCAAGATCAGCGCAGTGTAAAGGCAGAAGTCGCTGTGTTAATATCTGAGGTTCTTCCTGAGGGCATATCTCATTTTGGCATGAGTGAAGGCGTGTGGGTTTGTGGGTATGCATTCATAAGTGGCGTAGCCTATGCGCTTCGGACTCAACTTCTTGAAGTTGCAACGGTCAAATTCGCACAAAAGGGTCAAGAAGGGAAAATGGAGCTTTTATATGATTATGTCACGAGCACCGAGTTTCGTCATCGAGTGGAGGCAATCATTGAGGCATTTGGCAACATGCAACAGGAGATAGAGAAAGAACGTCGGTGGTTTGCACTGAAATGGTCACGGGAAGAAAAAAATCTTCGTAACGTGCTCGATACCACCATGGGCATGCAAGGAGATTTGCAAAGCATCATGGGAAAATCACTTCCAGAGCTGAAGGGTCTCGAGATGCTTCCTGATGGATCTGGTGAAAAAGAAAATTCACTTGCTGATTCAGAGGCTGGTAAAGATGATCAAGAACCATTATTATAAAGACATGAATCACTTCAATAAACTTCATCCCCTCATTAAATGTGCGATTGCCGTTCCAATCACTATTCTTATTCTTGCTCTCTTTATTCAAACGAGTAGCATTGATAGAGGCGCTTCAAATATACAGTCCATGACTATTCCAAATAATGATGCGCGCGAGTATAGCGCACAAGTAGCTGCTCCATCACTGACTGATTCTTTCTTGAGTGGCGCAGGAGACAGATTTGATCTTAATAAACCGCAGGTATGCTCGTATACAGGAGATGGTATCACTGTTGAAGCTCAAATAAAAGATAAGCATATTTTTGCCAAGGTTAATCAAAATAATGAGGTGAGTTCGTTTTTGATCGCTGAAGATTGTTTATATCAATGGGCTGATAAAGAAGTAAACGGTATAAAAATGTGCAATATTGGTCAATATATTTCAATGTTTGAAATGTTCTCTTCGTTTGGATCTGCTAGTTCTTTGGTCTCATTCATTCCTGGTCTTGACTCGTCATTGCCGGTGTCACCAAATGTACTATCCAGTATATCTGATTCATGTAAATCTTCGATTATCGATGAGAAGCTTTTTGAAGTGCCAAATTCGATATCATTTCAAGAGAAGAATATAGAAGATCTTGCGCAAGAAGGAGAGTAAATTTTTCCAAAAAAAAACTGGCTACGACCTACTTTCCCCGTTCTGCGATTTGCAGCGAGTATCATCGGCGCTGACCCGTTTCAAGACTCTGTTCGGGATGAGAAGAGTTGGTGCCAGGTCGCTCAAGTAACCAGAAAGAATATAATACCATAGTGTTCTGAAGAGTTCAACCGATTCATGAGAAGCACTTGTAGGGAGGTCAGCACATGGTATACACTTTTCAGATAGGAAACGGTATGAAAA
>CAYVKV010000016.1:0-20900 GCA_964452355.1 uncultured Gammaproteobacteria bacterium
GTCTTGATGCCATATCAATCAAAGAAACCACTGGCTACGTCGGCATCGGGACGACAAACCAATTATCAAAGCTTAGTATTAATGGAGGATTGCATGTAGGGGGAGATAGTGATGCAGGTGATAATAACTTACTCGTAGATGGTACCATTACATCCACAGGAACATTAGTTCTTTCAAACAACACGATAACCTGTACAGGGTGTGTGGAAACAACAGACATTTTAACAGACACTATTCTTGCAGGAGATATAGCAGCTGATAATATTGGAGACTCAGAACTCATGAATGGAGGCACGTGGACAACCTCCGCAGACTTAGAAATCACTGCAGGTGGAGGGGTAAATGGCTTCTTTGTTGATGGTACTACCTTTAGCGTAGATGCAACAAGTAACTATATAGGCATCGGCACTGCGGCGCCAGGTGCCGCTTTAGATGTGAGAGGAAGTCTTATCGTTCCAAATAATACGTCTATTTTCCGTGTGGGAACTGCAGCCTCACAAGGTCTCTATTATGATAATGGTAGTAATCAACTCTTTGTAGGAGGAGATAATGGACAGGCCGGTAGTATCAGAGTGAAATCAAATACAACCACTATCGTTAATCTCATTAACTCAAATGGTGATTCGTATTTTAATATAGGTGTTGGGGGAGTCGGCATTGGTATGACCGATCCAAGCGTTGCTCTGGAGGTTCAGGGTGACATAGAATATACAGGTACTATTACCGACGTTTCCGATGCACGCCTTAAAGAAAATTTTGTCACTCTTAATAATCCATTAGAAAAAATTCTCTCCCTCAGGGCCTATCAATTTAACCTGATTGGAGAAGATGCTCGTAAGGTTGAATTGGGATACAAAGCTCAGGATGTTCAAGTAATCCTCCCCCAATTAGTGAGCGTTGTCGATCCAGCAAATGGCTATCTTGGGGTAAATTATATTGGTGTTATTCCTGTCATTACCGAGGCGATCAAAGAGCAGCAAGGGATGATAGAACTTCAAGACAACCGTCTAGCGTTTGCTGAGACAAAGATTCAGCTTGATCAACAGAGTGGATTGGTCATAAGTCCGACGGGAAAAGTCACTACACAAGCTGATCAAAACATGGTCATATTTGATCCTCAGGACGTATCGGATTTGACCACGCGTCTTGATGAGATTGAGGCTCAGGTGGCAGTCAAAGCAAATCAATCAGACCTTGATACGCTGCGCAATCGATTCGATCAACTTGAGGCTCTCGTACAATCCGCATCAATGTCAGCCACTCTCATACAAGAGATCATTGATACCCAGGCAACATTTGATCAGATCAGTGTCCTCAATGCCTCTGGTTCTGCCTTGATCGCGCGGGAGATCACCGATGCCGATGTGATAATTGATAAGAACCTGATAGAAGAAGGAGATCTGACGGTACTGGGAAATACGAATCTCTCCGATCTTGCAGTGACCGGAAAGATCACGAGCGGACTTTTAACAATCGATGGACTTTCCTGTGTTCCTGCAGCCGGAGATCCGTATGATGCCCTTGATCCTTTAGCGACTCCTCCAGACGAAAATTGTGGTACGACCATCAGCACTCTTGCCGGGCCGATCAGAATTCAACACAATGGGCTTGCGGACGTGACGTTTGTGAATGACTTTATTCGCATGGATATTGGGGGAAATCTTATCGTCTATGCGGGAGATTTGGAGATTGATGAAGGAAGTATCAAAGGAAATGATGGCATTCGAGGTATTGATGTCATAGTTTCTGAAGGGTCAAATCAGATGTATATTCCCTTTGTTCAGGTAAATGATACGGATGATTATGCCATTGGAATCACTCCAAACTGGTATACCGATTTCAAGGTTACTGAAAAGACTGCAGATGGATTTCGTGTAGAGTTTAATAATGTTGCACCGCTTGGTGCTACATTTGACTGGATCATTATTGAGTAAGATCTGCTACAATAAATCCTCAATATGAAAATGTACAGTCACCAACTTTCAAATAAATTATCAACGCTTCTTATTAACACGGATTCATTTCCAACGCTCACCATGATGGTCTTGGTTGGTGCGGGATCCCGATACGAAAATAAGAAAAATAATGGTGTTGCGCACTTTTTTGAGCATATGGCTTTCAAAGGGTCAAACAAGTATCCGTCGTCCTATGACATCTCATCAACGATCGAAGGCTTTGGAGGACAGTTCAATGCGTTTACCTCAAAAGACCATACGGGATATTGGGTAAAAGCACCACGTGAGCATTTTGAGACCGTTTCATCGGTGCTTTCAGACATGATACTTCATCCACTCATGGTTCCCGAGGAGATTGATCGAGAAAAAGGAGTGATTGTGGAGGAGATCAATATGCACCAAGATGTGCCAGCTCAAAAAGTATCTGATGTTTTTGACGAACTCATATTTAAAGGTCATCCATTAAGTTTCGATATTGCGGGTACTCCAAAAACGGTACGATCGTTTACAAAGAAGACTTTTACTGATTATCTTGCATCCTTTTATCACCCTTCAAATGCCACCATTGTTGTTGCGGGAGGACTTGAAGATACTCAAAAATACACCGATACCATCAAGGAACATTTTAGTATGTGGGAAGATCATGAGAAGAAAGAAGCATCGAAGTTTACCTTTGATCAATCATCTCCTCAAATCAGCGTAAAAACAAACAAAGGAGAACAGGCACATATCTGTGTTGGATATCGGGCATTTGCCTTTACTGATCCTCGTCGGTATCCCTTATCAGTTTTGAGTGCGATTCTTGGTGGGGGAATGTCATCCCGCTTATTCTTAGAAGTGCGCGAACGTCGAGGACTTTGCTACTATATTTCGACCGGACGAGATCTTTACAATGATACCGGATACATCGTGACTCAAGCGGGGGTAACGCCCGACAAAAAGAAAGTAAATGAAGCCATAAAGGTCATTATTGGAGAGCATATGCAGATTACTGAAGGGTTGCTTTCCGATGTTGATATTGAGAGAGCAAAAGCACTTCTTAAGGGTAGGCTCTTGCTGTCTTTAGAAGACTCACATTCGGTAGCTTCTCTCTACGGCACCCGAAAGCTATTGTACGGTGATATGCCGGAGATCGCAGAGATATTATCATCGATTGATGAAGTGTCAAAAGGACAGATTGTGTCTGTTGCAAAAGACCTATTTGTTGAAAAGGGGATGAATGTTGCGGTCGTAGGTCCGATTGGAGAAGGTGATATTCGAATCTAGTAATTGTATTACCATTTGTTGTATCATGAGTAAATGATAGAGACGCTCGCTTCAGATTCGCACCTCATCGTTTATACCTTTATATTCTTCATAGGTTTATTTTTTGGATCTTTTCTGAATGTCTTGGCAGACAGATTAAGCAAAAGGAAAACGATTCTCGGTCGTTCGATGTGCGATTCCTGTAAGCGTACCCTTGCATGGAATGATTTAATCCCGATCGTATCATATGTTATTCTTGGGGGAAAATGTCGTTATTGCAAGGCCTCATTTTCTATCCAATACCCACTTGCAGAAATATTCACTGGCGTGATATTTGTGCTAACTTGGTATTTATCTACTGAGCGCATAATTATTTCAACTGATGTATTTGGGCTTCATATCATCCATGTTGCGATTGCTGCAGTTCTTATTGTGATGTTTCTTGCGGATATCCGATATCAAATCATTCCTGATGAAATGCAGATTGCGCTCTTTATGTTAGGGGTTTCTCAAATAGTATATATGAGTTTGTTTTTAAGAGGGGCAAGTATACTTGGCATATCACAAGATTTGGGGATGCACATGGTGTATGGAGCTGCGGTGATGTCTCCGTTACTTCTGGTATTTTTGATCACCAAAGGGCGTGGCATGGGTTTTGGTGATGTGAAGCTTGCATTTGTGATGGGACTCATTCTTGGACTCGTGTCAGGATTTTTGGCTTTATATGTAGGATTTGTTGTCGGTGGCATAGTCGGAGGAGTATTACTTCTTACCAAAAAAGGAAAGCGAAAAACAAAAATAGCTTTTGGACCGTTTCTCATTTTGGGAATGTATCTTATGATGTTTTTTGAGGAAGATGTAATATTATTCGTCAGTAAACTATATGGTTTTTGATCAATGAAGAAATGATATACCATTGGAAATGTGATAAGATTGAGATTTGAGCATTATTATTTATTTATTATTATGCAAGAACAAACACTTGTTATTTTTAAACCAGATTCGGTGGCTCGAGGGCTTATTGGAGAAATTACTGCTCGTTTTGAGCGCGTTGGCTTGAAGATTGTTGCCGCTAAAATGATGATGGTGAGCCGTGAACTTGCTGATAAACACTATCCCGCATCTCGCGAAGCGTTTATCAATGGCATGGGAGGCAAGACATTAGAGAATTATCAAGATATGGGAATAGATCCGGTGAAAGAAGTCGGAACAAACGATCCTCATGAGATTGGACTCAAGATTCGAGAGTGGTTGGTCGAAATGATCACGTCCGGACCAGTTTTGACAATCGTTTTGGAAGGTCCTCACGCGGTTGAGCTCGTCCGTAAAATGGTTGGACATACGCTGCCTTTAAAATCAGCGCCAGGTACGATTCGAGGTGATTACTCATTTGACTCATCATATCTTGCAAATACCAACAAACGACCGATCAAAAATATGTTGCATGCCTCAGGTGAAGTGGACGAAGCAAAGTATGAGGTTGATCTTTGGTTTTCTGCAGAAGAGATTGTAAGCTATGAACGGGTTGAAGAGAAGATGATGAAATGAAAAAGCACCTGAGTACGCTCTTTCAGATTATCAGTCAGTTTCTCATTTATACTATTGTGCCGGGGATATTTTATCTCATTGGCATTGGCGTCCTGGGTCTCTTTGGAATAGGGCAAATATCAGAGTCGGTCACAACATTGGTTATTGATTATTTAACCCTGATTGTTGCGTTTCTTGCATTTCGATATTATTCTGCGGACGTGTGGAATGGAGTATTCAAAGCTAACATTCAAGCTAAGAAAATCTTTCAGCTTATTCCTCTTTCTTTATTAACTCGTGCGCCGTTAGTTGTCGTCGTGATCATTCTGTACCTCATCTTTGGCGATACAATAACCGAAACGCTTGACGCAGGTGTAGAATATCAATGGTCGGTCTTTGATGGATCAACTCTGCTTTCATCTACAATTGGATTTATGTCATTTGTGATTGTAGGACCGATTCATGAAGAGTTGCTGTATAGAGGGGTGATACAAAGATTTTTGCGGACAAAGTATTCAGGGAGAGTGAGCATTCTCATTTCGAGTATCATTTTTGGCTTGGCACATATTCATCCGGGGCTTATCTTAAGTAGTTTTGTTCTCGGACTCTTTCTTGGATATATCTATCACAAATGGGACAATCTTTGGTATGCCATCATTCTTCATATGCTCATAAACCTTCAGCCATTTTTGTTGCAGGTATTCTCAAAGTAAATGAGCAATGTATATGTCGAGCTTGATATCATATTTTCTTTACTTAGCGGGGCCCCTACCCCGAATCGTACGAAAATAGATATCTGCGCTCATAATACTCAAATGAAAATTCAAAGAACTAAAGTGTTACAATATACTCATAGACATGCCCTCATAGTTAAATGGATATAACAGTCCCGTCCTAAGGGATAGTTCGAGGTTCGATTCCTCGTGAGGGCACCGATTTACCCCAATATGAAACATCAAAAAGACTCTGACTATTACCGAACTCTCGTTCTTCGTACGATCGGGAATTTTATGATTCTCAGTTCTCTTCTTATGATTGGAAAGACATTTTATCAGCCGGTGCGTGAAGAGGTGCGTTATTTGATGGAAAAACAATCACAAAAGGAGTATATCGTGGCGCAGGACGAACAGGAAGTTGCTGCTATTGTCGAACGCGATTTTGGATCGATCACAGAAAAAGGTGCGTTGAGAGAACTCCTTAAGAGAGAGAACGTTGGAGTTCTTATCCCATCAGATCCGGATTTTAGCATCGTGATTCCAAAAATTGCCGCAAATGCTCCGGTCGTACCGAATATAAATGCTGGAGATCGAGAAGAGTATCTTGCAGCATTGCAAACAGGGGTAGCTCATGCTGAAGGTACTGCATTTCCCGGTGAAGGAGGGCATATTTATATGTTTGCTCATTCGACCGATTATGTGTGGAATGTTGGCTCGTATAATGCAGTTTTCTACTTGTTGTACAAACTTGAGCTGGGAGATGAGGTGAATATCTTCTATAAAGGACAACGGTTCGTGTACAAAGTGACCGGGAAGGAGATTATTGATCCCGATCAGGTTGATTATATTACCCGAAAAACCGATAAAGAATTTCTTACGCCTCACACCCGTTGGCCACCAGGTACTACGCTCAAACGTCAGATGATTTTCGCGGAGCGGGTGGTTGAATAACTATCGTATTCCGATGGAGTACAGATCTCCAAATTCATTATTCTGAGGATTGAGGTTTATGATGACCATCAGGTTCCAGTCGGGAGAAATGCCAAAGTATGACTGATCAAAGGGTCCCGCATAGACCGTTTCTCGATTGGTACCATCATACTGGAGTACTGAAATGGTATCGTCTTCATTGATTGCGATGTACTCGGATGTCGGATACCACTTCACCGTGTTCAGCACGACCGTAGATATTGCATCGTTGACTAAATTTGTTGCCGGAACAATCTTTGGATCAAAGACTGCTTTTTCAAGAGCGATTTCTACCGGAATCAAGAAATTCTTATCTTCTTTTTTGTCATATATGTAGAGCTTTCCTTGTTTTATGTCTCGATGTTCTTCAGTTTGATTTGCACCAATAAGCGGAGGATCAATAATGAGCGGAAGTGATGCATCATCTTTTGATAGATACATAACTCGTTTTTCGTCCGGAGAGACTGAAATGATATGAAATGATTCGGTGGCAATTGGTTGAAATAATTTTGGAAGTGTCTCGATGACTTTCGCCATTTCTTTGTTTTTTTCTTCATGCCATTTTGCAATAATCTCATCAACAGAGTTGGTGATCTCAAAGAGTTCGACATTTTCATTCTCAAGCGATACAAGATACGAGATGCTCCTTTCAGGCTCGTTGACATATTGAAAGCTTACGATAGCCTGACGGTATTGTGGTCCATACACAAACGTTGAGGAAGTAAAATCAAGGGTGACCGGTACCAGAGACCGAAGCATCAAAAGTTTGAGTGGAGGAAAGAGTGAGACGGGAGTTGTGCTTGGTTCAAAAAGATATATGCCATCTTGTTCAACATCCCCCGTTTCGCTGATCAAGATAATCCTGTCGGTATTTCCGACAGAATGAATCGCATTTACGCCAATATTAGTCAGGGGAGTAAGTGAGGGATTTTTAGAAAAAAGCACTGCATTTAAACTGATTACGATTTCTCCTTTAAGTGAGATGTGTTTTGACCAACTCGTGTATCCTTCTTTTTTAACTTCAACATCATACTGGCCATAAGGAAGGGTGATGTTGGTATCGGTTGCACCTTTTAGTTCGTCATTTATATATACTTGTGCCGCGCGAGGAGTTGAGTTTACTGAGATAATGCCTGTTGACGTGACGGTTCCTTCTTGAAGGTTGAAACGATATCCTCTCGCATAGGAGATAACTCCGATAAGTAACACCAAAAACAATCCAAGAATGATAATTTTGGGAAGGATATTTCTCGTGGTTTTAATTACAATTTTCATGTTCTCAAATAATTATATTGTTTGATCTATTTAATAGATAATACGATCTATTATTTGACGCATATCTACAAACAAAGCCGTATATATTATACAATAGTATCAATGTCATTATTGGGGTATGGTTGTTGAACCATTCTCCTGTAATTACAAATACTCTATGTGGTTTAAAAAAAAAGTTGGTATTGATCTCGGGACAGCAAACACTCTCGTGTACGTGGTGAAAGAAGGGATTCTTCTCAATGAACCAACGGTTGTCGCGTATTCTCAGGATGACAAACAAGTACTTGCGGTTGGAAATGATGCGCGCGAAATGATCGGGCGAACACCAAACTCAATTGTTGCCGCACGACCAATGAAGGAAGGGGTTATTGCAGACTATACCACAACTTCTGCAATGATCACCTATTACCTCCGAAAAGCATTGAAGGGTCGTGTTTTTTGGCCGGAAGTCATGATCTCAATTCCCGGAGGATCTTCGCAGGTAGAGAAGCGGGCGGTTGTTGCAGCTTGTAAACAAGCTGGTGCATCAGATGTCTATCTTATCGAAGAGCCACTTGCGGCGGCAATTGGGGCCCGTATTCCCATCTCCCAACCATCCGGGCATATGATCGTCAATATTGGTGGAGGAACTTCAGAGATTGGTATTTTATCACTTGGTCAGCTCGTGGTTTTCAAGACGGTTCGAACCGCAGGAACAAAACTTGATGAGGCGGTTCTTGAACACATGCGCAAAAAACACAATCTTCATATTGGTGAGCGCACGTCAGAAGATATTAAGATGCAGATTGGAAATGCACATATCAAAGATTTAGAGGAGAACAAAGAACTGAAGGAGAGTGTACTTGAAGTCAAGGGTCGCGATAGTCAATCGGGGCTTCCACGCATCATGGAAGTAGGTGAAACAAGTATAAACGAAGCATTACAACAACCCCTAAAACAGATTATTGATGGAATAAAAGAAGTACTATCAGAAAGTCCACCAGAACTTGCAGCTGATATTATCGAAAAGGGAATTGTTTTATCAGGAGGGAGCGCACTTTTGAAAAATCTTGATAAGTACGTAACCTACTATACCGGTGTTCCCGCATTTGTGGTTGAAGAGCCATTGTTTTGTGTGATCCGTGGGATAGGTATGGCTATTGAGAATTTGGATAGTTACAAGAAATCAATTCGATAAATGTGTCTGAAGAAGTTCGTCAACAAATCTATTCAATAACTCATAATATTTAAATATCAATACGTTGTCCGTACAAAATAAAAAAAGCTCATTGTAAACAATGTAGCTATTAAATATAGTATTGAAAATACAAAATCAAAATATTTCCATAAATAATGGAGTTTAAATCTTTATAACAACAATAATATAAGTATAAATTATTTATACAAACAAGTATAATTAAGAATTGATTATTAGCTCATAATTTTTACTCAATATGAACAATCAAAAACTACTGGGTACCACTATAAAAAATCAACCAATATCGTATATCCTAGAGAAAATACAAAAATCTATACACAAGCCATACGCATTTTTACATATCGTGTCTTTGAATCCAGAAAATATTACGATAGCGATGGGAGATCATGAGTTTCAAAATATCCTTTCACAAGGGGATATTCAACTCATTGATGGTATGGGTGTCGCTTTGGGATGCGCTTTCTTGAATATTGCAGTGGGTGAGCGGATGACCGGTGTTGATTTTATCGAAATCATGCTTCAAACCATCAAGAAGGAAGGTCTCCGCATAGTACTATTAGGTGGTCAGGCAAATTTAGCAAAAGAACTTGCTGACTGCTACACCCAAAAATACCCTCATATCAGCTTTCTTGGAGAAGAAGGTTTTAAGGATGTACAAAACCCTTCCAAAGCAGAAAATGATCATATATTTGGTATGATTGCCGACTACAAGCCACAAATCATCTTTGCCGCATTTGGCTCACCTGACCAAGAAATGTTTTTTTCCCGTCACAAAAGGGAGTTTGATGGAATTATCTGTATGGGAGTTGGCGGTGGATTTGATTTTGCAGCCGGGAAAATATCGAGAGCGCCCGTCCTGATAAGCAATTTAGGTTTTGAATGGCTGTACCGACTGTTCATTCAACCATGGAGGTGGAGAAGACAAATGCGATTAGTTCAGTTTATTTTGGCAGTATTGCGCCAAAAATTTTCATCAAAATAACGTACAATATCTTCATGTATGAAGCAATCTGCGATGTTTGCCGCTATTACGCTCAATTTTCATATCCGCCGACCGAACACGAGATTTATACTTTTTTACCAATAAAAATAAGTCACGGACTATTGAAACAGCAGTTACAAGTTCTAGTAGAAGCCAATAAAATCAATAATAAGAAAGTAAATGGGGAAGTTCGGTATGCTTTGAGAAAGCATGCAGACGTCCTTCAAGGTGCAGCTTCCAAGCTGAAGCATGGAAAATCCCTCTATCGTGCCGCACAGGCATATCTACAAGTGCTTCGTTTCATTCCTTCAGTCTACTATCTCGGAATATCAGGATCTCTCAGCATGAAATACATCTCAGGGGAGAGTGATATAGATATTTTTGTCGTAGCAGCAGGTCAAACCATATGGCAGACGCGGTTTGCATTATTGATATACAAACATCTTTTGATGGTGCTTTCTCCTCACATTGGCAAGAAACTGTGCTTCAATCTTTTTTTTGCCGAAGATGGGATGAATCTTCGCAAGAATAAACATTCAGAATATATCGGTCATGAGTTATTACAACTGAAAACCATTATCGATAAACGACAGACGTACGAATCTTTGAAGTTCAATAATCGCTGGATCGTGAACTATTTCCCAAATGTTCACATAAATACTCATAAGGAAAATGGCTTGAATAAAATGATACGACAATCTAAATCTAATTCAATTATTGAGCAAACAGCAAAACATATTCAAAAATGGTGGTTAAGCCACAAGAAAATGAAAGTTGATGACTTTGGGGCTCAGGTGTGGTTTATTCAGGAAGATTTTGAAAAAAAACTCACTACCACTATTCGTTTTAAGTAAATAATTTTAAAGCGGTTTTGTAATCTGCGAGGGTATCGATTTCTACCCAATCAAGATTTGAAATATCAATTGCGTAGAAGGGAAATCCTTTCTGAACCAGTGTTGTGTAGGAGTCGTCGTAGTATTCTTGATGATTAGACTGTTTTTTTAGAAGATTACGAAGTATTGAAAATAGCTTTGCTCCAGCTTTAACATCAACCTTTTCAATTCCTATTGATTCCCCGGTAGCTAGCTTTGGATTTATCTTTTTTCCAACTTCTAACACTCTTAGGCTTGAATCTACCCTCACCTTTACCTCTTCTTTATCCAAATGAATATTTGTGTCCATACACAGACAGCTTGGTTTTGATGCTATTTTTAATTTGTTGATTATTTCTGTGTCAAAAAGCACGTCACCGTCTAATTTGATAAATTCATGGGGACCAACTGCCTTCTCAGCTAGGGATAATGAATATGCTGTATTTGTCTTATCGTATAGGGGATTATGGATAAAAGTAAATGGCACCGAAGGGTATGTGGATTTCAGGAATATCTCGACCTTATCAGCAAAATAACCAGTAATAATTATAAACTCACGTATCCCAGCTTCAAGTAAATTGTCCATTACTATTTGTCCCAACAGTCTATCACCAATTGGAAGAAGGAATTTTGGCCTGTCATTTGTCAGTGGGCGAATCCGTGAACCAATACCAGCAGCCAATATTATTGCTTTCATATAAATTTTGACTATCTCCTAATTGGCTCGTTTAATTTTGTAGAATTAGTCCTAATCTGAAGTCCTCTTTCGTAAAATCTCCATAATCCTATTGTTACTTGGCTCATGAGAAGAATGTACAAAACAATATCTAGTTTATCAAAGAGAGCACCGAGAGCTACAAAAAAGGCTATTTCTCCTTCACCTACTAGAAATATTGTTCTATTTTTTAACCACCACACATTAATTTTACCTTGTAGACCTCGAGCATTTTGGTAATTAAAGGTTTTAATAGCGGCATTTTCAAGTTTTTCTTTAATAATATCTTGGACTTTTAAATATTGATCATCATTTTTAGCATTTAAAAGTACCGTTTCTAACCTCAGGTAGCATCTGAACATAAAAAAGAAAATAGAAATATATCCCAAATAAACGTATAAAACGTCATGTGTTTTTAAAAATATTGCAGTACTCAAGCACCCTATTAAAAAAAATATTTTGATAACATCAAGGATGTTGTCTAAAAATCCACCAAAATCAGTAGACTGATTGGTACTTCTAGCGAGTTGACCATCTAATTGATCACCAACGTATGCTATGGGCAGTAATAATGCAGAAAATATCAGGTGGTAGGGGATGGGTAAAAATAAGAAAACAGAACCTGCTAGGTAAATAATAAATGACAGTACAGAAATAATATTTGGAGTGATTTTAGAACGATTTTTCACAAAAGGGAGTAATCGAACCGTAACAATATGGAAGTAAGGATCAACCCAATTAGTAAATATATACATTTTCCTTATTGAATTGGTGATCGCAATAGTCATTGTGAAGTTATAACCTGTTGAAAACAGGAAATGAAATAATGTAAATCTCGCTCCGTTAGGTTCCCGATATTTGCAACTTGGAAAGCAGTTTCCTTAATCGGGCCCTTGCCTGAATATATGACGATCCTTTTTTTTCTCAGCTCGGTTTGAATTTCTTTGACTGTTAAGTGCGGAGGTGTGTAAATCGTCGTGAGTACCGAACTCATGTCTGCCTCATCTAATAAAAATGTAAGATTTAGTTTTTTAAATTCGGAACGTAGGTAATGAGAATAATGTATTAGTTTCTTTCTATTGTTTTCTATTCCTTCATTCAATATGTTCTCTAAAGCCATGTCAAGAGCTAAAAATGACGGAACGGCGGGAGTATTGGGTGTTTGTTTTAATGTTTTAGCGAAGACATAATGATTGTAAAGATTTAAATAAAGAGATGTGTTTTGTACGTTTTTTAATTTTTCAAACTCATCCACCTTACCCACCACAAAAGATAAACCCGGGAACCCTCCGAGAGCCTTTCCACTAGACCCAATTGCAAATGAAACATTCCATTTCTCCAAGTCTATCACTTCCGCACCAACGCTACTGACGACATCCAGTATAAAAAGTAACTTATACTTTTTTGCCAATTTGCCAATCTGGTTGACATCATTGAGCATTCCGGTACTTGTTTCGTGATGCACCATAGCAATCGCATTTATTTTTTTCTCCTTTATTTTTGACTCAATTTTATTTATGCTAAATTTTTCTCCCCACGGAAAATGAATTTCTGAATATTTTAATTTATTTATATTTGCTATTTTGATTAGTCGTTCGCCAAATTCTCCATTCGAAATAAGCAACAATTTTTTATTTTGAGTCGCAGATGTGAGAACTGATTCATTTGAGGCAGAAGAAGATCCTGTAATAACAACGGTAAAAAACTTCGATTTACGTCGGATTTCCAAGACGTTTAACAAGTTCTTATTTATACTGTCAAAAAGCTCTGAAAATTCAGGCTCTCTGTGTCCAATTTCGACCCCCACTGAAGCATCTTTCACGTTTTTTGCGACATGGACAGGACCGGGGCAAAAGAGATAGAGAGGTTTGTATCTTTGAAACAAACTAAGCATGGTTTTATAGGTAAAGTACTATTTTGCAATATTCTTTTTCTTATTTTATAGTTTATAAATACATAAAAACTATGGATGTTCTCGGTTGCGGAGGGGGTAAGATTCGAACTTACGGACCCCCGATTGCTCGAGGGAAGGTCGGGCTATAAATAGTCCGGTGCAATTGACCGCTATGCGACCCCTCCAAAACATGAAAGTACCTATTATATACGATAAAATACCATTTTTATATACATCGTTGATGCATACAAATAATCGATTAATTGGATGTTATAATCTAAAGCTCAAGGTGCTCTTATTTAATTGCATATGAATTCTAAAATAAGCAACAATTTGATTGAACGTCTTCAAAGCAAGGTGTTTGAGAGACGACCGATATTGAGAGAAATAATATCGGAATTTGGTAATATGTCGCTTTTTGATTATGTAAAGCGATATTACAGATCACCTGAATATCCAGTTAGTGACGATCGTAAACGCGAATTTCTAGAAGCATTTCAAGAAGAAGTAGAGTCCGTTTATGGTTCAGTCACTGCTAAGTCTTGTGCAAAACAAGTAGGAATATCCTTTCATCTTACAGATTCAGAGCATTTTACTCCAATAGGAATCACTGAACAAACTAACAATATTCTCACTACACTCCTTCCTGTTTTAGATTCGAATCTATTAGATCACTTTCCATACAACATCCAAACGGTTTGTTCAAAGATATCTTTTAATAATAGTTCATTCCCAAGAGGTTTTGAATTTCATACGTACGTCAACAAAGGACTTAGAAATAATCAATTACTTTTTTTCAGTCATAAAGTTGACAAAAAGTCCGTTTTTAACCACAGCGGGTATGGTCTGGAAAATTTAGATGAAATGCGCAAATCACTAGAGAGATTGTGGGCTGATAGATCAATATGGAAAAGAGAATACAATGCAGCAAACTCCATAATTAATGAAATATTTGCTCGAGACGATATACTAAGCGAAAAATTATATACGAATCAAGTTGCCAAAATTAATTTTTCGGTTTGGAAAAAAATAGGTGAAAAACTTGGGAATAGAAATCAAGATTTAATCTATGTAGAGCAAGAAAGACTCGTCAATAGAATATTGTTAAAGTACCATCTCAATAAAACCACTAAAATAACTCAGTTGATTTTTGATAAAAATCATTTAGATTTAATCTCTAAATATTTTGATGGAATTATGTGCGGTTTTTCCGAAAAAACTAATCATGGCACTTTTTTATTTTGGGGATTACCAAAAAATGGCAATGGCAGAGTACAGCTATGGAGACGCGATAACAGACTCGTTTCATCTGATGGTAGTTTTGAAATAAAGTTACATCCTGAAGTCATTAGTAATGCGATATTACATGGCGAAATCATCCCCAGTACGTTACTCAGCTTCATAATCTTTAGTTTTTATTATCAGCTCAGGCAAATCGGTGGTTTTAGTCAAACTACTTATCTTACTCAAATGAAAGAGGCATACATCTCTCTTTTGAGAGAAACTGGTGATTTTGAAAGTGTAGCGCTCACTGAACAAATTCCAACGAAAGATTTCATAATCATAAACAATGATCCACTATTTACTTATATGCAGGGACCTAAAAATGAGTTAATTTCAGCTACTCCATTGGATCTTTACCTTTATGGGGACCATGACACTCTTGATATAGTTAAAAAGATTTCTAAAAATATCACCCTTGGCGAATCGTTTTTAAGAAGTTTGCCTTCAGTATACAGATTTACTTATTTAGAATCGGAGAGGGAAGAGGAGTTGGTGAAAATTGACGACAAATATATAAATAAAGTGATTGGTTTCGACAAAAAGATCATCCCCTTTGCAAGGATTGGTCAAAACGTAAAGATGGATTAATTGTCAATCAATACTGGTGACTTTAGCGGAGATATCAAAGAAATTATTTTTTTTGCTTATAGTAATCGTTTGTTTCGTCGGCTGGATTATCTTGTTGATGCCAGAATAAATGCTAAAAGCAATGCTTCCTGAACCACAAGCGGTTTCTCTCACAAACGAATCTATTCCCAAAACATAAACATAGGGGATAATTTCATTTCCTTTATAGATAATTCCGCCAAATGCGGGTAGTTCATATTTTTTGGATAGCTTTGAAAGCTCAGATTTATTTATTACAGATTTTTCTTTTATGTCGTAGAGTATAAATCCAATACCTTCCAATAAAACTACATTTTTGTCTCTTTTGAATTTAGAAGGAATTTGGATTGTTGTTGACCCATTGAGATTCGAATATGAAACTGGGTTTTTTAAACCGCTTGTGGTTAATTTGCCATGCTTATTTAAGGTGGACGCAAATGATATTGTAGCATTTATGCAAAGTTCTTCTCCCATCATAATCAAGGTTGGAAGTTCCGTTTTTGAAGAAACGAACCCTACCTGCTCAACATTTTTGAGAAATTCTTTTGCAATCGCCCCCCTATTTGATAGAGGACTGTTATAAATTAATGCAGTTGAATTCCCTCCTGCAATTAAAAATTTTTTGACTTTCATAGTGGCGGAGGGTACAGGATTTGAACCTGTGGACGGCTATTCACCGTCACGGCTTAGCAAGCCGCTCCATTACCACTCTGGCAACCCTCCTTGTTCCAATCAAAGAAACTATAAAATCTAGCTTGTCAGATTATATAACGCGATCATTTCATTGTGCCGCAGAGAGGAGTTGAACCTCCACGGGTTGCCCCATACGGTTCTGAACCGTACGCGTATGCCATTTCGCCACTGCGGCAGTTAATTCCTGTCCGAGCTCTATTTTATCACAATCAAAAGAGCTGAGTCTTTTCAAGTAGAGTTTACGAGTTATTGGAGCAATGAATACTTGATAGCTGAATAATTTTACAATGGATATCTGCGCGTTTTCCTGTTTTTGAGAGCCAGCCTAAGCTTAAAAACTCTTTTTCTCCTGCAACGGGAAAATAATCTGAAAACCTGCATTCTCCCTCGATATCCACCGGTGATCCGTATACGAGCTCTTTTACATACTGATAGTCGTCTTTGTTTCCAAGTTTAAAATTCTTTCCTTGATATGTCAGGATTTTATCTCGTCCGATTTGAGCATCTTTGATCTCCTTGATATGAAGTTTGTAAGTATCGGAGTAATACAGTTCCTCATCCTGTATGACAAGAAGGAGAAAAGACCCATCGGTAAATCTGAGCTTCCAATACTCTCCGACAAGATAATTTTTCGAAGTGAGTCGAACAAAGGCCCTGATCTCTTTTGGAGTATTGTTTATTTTGAGCCGAATGCTTTCAGATGGTATTGATAATAGTTTGTTGGTGAACGTCTTAAATTTCATATGATCTATTTTAGCCTGGTATATAAGGTAATGCAACTATTGTCATAAATGTTGACATATCTGACAACATCCGTCATAATGACATTATTCATGGATAAACTGAAGCAAAATCTCCAAACCCTTGGAGTTTCTGAAGAAGAAATTACTATCTATATTACCGCCCTCGAGCAGGGGAGCACGACCGTTCTGGAACTTGCGCGAGGGACCAAAATTCCTCGAACTACTGTTTACTTGCTTATCGATTCATTGATGGAGAAAGGATTACTTTCTGTGACTGCTCAGGGAAAGAAGAAGCTCTATATTCCCGCTTCACCTGAAGATCTCATTTCCATGGCAAAAGCAAAACATGCGCAACTTGAACAAACCGTTGGTTCATTGACCGATGAGCTGCCGCAACTTCAAGCGCTTTTCAATATGTCCCATCAAAAACCCAAAATCAGATACTATGAAGGTGTTGAAGAAGTCAAAAAAATATATGAAGATACCCTTTCTGCAGAAAAAATATATGTTCACTGCATGAGTCAGCAGGCAATTCCTCTCATGAACGGATATATTGAAGAGTATATGATTCGTATGATCCGCCGGATGATTCATACAAAAGAAATTGTTTCAGATTCGGAAGCCGACAAAAAATATCAACAGGAGTATGCTACTTCTCGTAATCAAATCATCTGCATTCCAGCAAAGTTTATCACCAACACGGATTATTTTATTTTTGGTGACAATGTAGCGTTTATTACATATAAAGATAGTGTGCCTGTTGGAGTTGTGATCTCTGATCCCGAGATTGCACGTTTCGAGAAAATCAGGTTTATGATGGTGTGGGAGAAGTTCAATGTATCACCCAGTCAGTAGCTGAGCTATGCACCTTCTCAGTTACTTCATGCTCTTTAGAATCTTTTCAACTTCTCGATCATTTATTGCATGATATCGTCCTCGATGAGAGAGGAGCGCTCCTGAGAACGTCTTTGGGATATGCATGAGTTCATGAACTAAGGTATGGAGTTTTTCATGTTCAGACTGCTTATCAAAACGCTTTGCGTTGACTTCAATAATATACGTTGGTTTGATTCCTGCCACTTCTGAGAATAGTTTTGCCATACCCCAGATACGCGCTATTGCTCTGGTTTTTGCATCAAAACTGCGGATGCAGTGGATCTGATCGATCTTAATGTGATCCATTTTGAGAGCGGGCACGAGTTTGGCAATTTGTTCTTTTATTTCTGGAGCGAGCGCGTATTTCATAGCACAAAGGGTACCATATATTCGTGTACAATAACAGAATGAAGCATCTCTCAATTTTACTTACCATTCTCTTCATTCTATTTACTACCCCTATTGTTGTGCATGCTCAAGCTCCCTATTCCGAAGAGCATATCAATGACTTTCAACAGATCACCATTATCAATACCGATGGAACTATTGATGTTACCGAAACGATATCTTACGATTTTGGAAATCAAGAACGTCATGGGATTTTTCGCACTATCCCATACACCAAGCTAAACAAGGAAGGAAAAAAATATAAAATGACGTTTTCCGGCATTTCTGTCACTGACGAAACGGGTAAGAAATATCCTTTCTCTCAAACGGATGAGAGTGGTGAGATATCGCTCAAAATTGGAGATCCGGATCTGACCATTTCCGGACAGCATACGTATGAAATTCGATATTCTGTATCCGGAGCACTGACATATTTTTCCGACCACGACGAACTGTATTGGAATGTGACTGGCAATGAATGGGATGTACCAATTGCCCAAGCTCAAAGTTTAATACAAATACCCCGCTCGATAATCGTCTCTGAAACAACTGGGCTTTGTTATCAGGGAGAAAAAGGATCAACTGATCAGTGTATCGCGGGAAAAGTGGGAAGTACGCTTGTCTTTGAAGCTTCTGCACTCCAGTCAAATACGGGAATGAGTGTCGTGGTTGGGTTTCCAAAGGGACACGTTGCAGTTCTTGAACCGGTACTCATCACTGATTTTTTTGAGACATTTATTGGACGATTGGCGATTTTAGGAATGATGATCTGGGGATTTCTGTGGTATATCGTATATCCTCTCTGGATTCCCATTCAATGGTGGAAAGGGGGCAGAGATCCAAAGCAGGTATCAGTTGGTGTTGTACGTGCGGGATTTGATCCACCAAAAAAAGACGGACGTGATCTTACGCCTGCAGAGACAGGAACTTTGATAGACGAACGTGCAGAAATCAGAGAGATTGTTGCTACAATAGTGCACTTGGCACAAAGGGGATATCTGCAAATACGGGAAAAATCAAAAAATGATTTTGAGTTTATCAAGTCAATGCAAACTCCTCCAAAAGACCAACTACTCAATTTTGAAGACAAATTGTTAACAGGAATCTTTAAAGATAAAACACACGTCCGTCTGAAAGATAAAAGCCTGTATCAATTGATTTCCTCGGTAGAGGAAATGATTTATGAACAAAATGTTCAAGACGGATTCTTTCCAAAAAATCCCGATAAAGTTCGTCGAACGTATGCGCTTATTTCAGGACTCGCCCTTATCACCTTCAATTTTATTCTTGCAGTATCGGCAACTACTTTTGGGAGAATCATGCCACGGAAAACATTGGATGGAGTGCATGCTGCAAATACTGCGCGATCCTTGAAGAATTTCCTCCAATCACAAGAACGACAACTTGAGTTTCAAGCCGATAAACAGATGATGTTTGAAAAGCTGTTGCCGTACGCAGTGTCATTTGGTGTTGAAAAAATATGGGCAGAACGTTTCAAGGATCTGAAATTGAAAGGGGTGGATTGGTACCAAAGTTCGACCTCTGATGTATTGACGGCACATGCGTTAACGAGCGGAATTAATGGATCTTTTGCTCCTTCATTTCAGTCTGCCGTCACACCGGTAAGTTCAAGCACGGGACATTCATCCGGTTTCAGCGGTGGATCATCAGGAGGGGGTGGTGGCGGAGGTGGGGGAGGAAGTTGGTGAGACTGAACGGAGATTGTACTCTATTTGACGATCGGTACTCTCGTCTGATTATAAAAAAATTCCTTCCACCCGCTGATAATTTGATTTGAATGAAGTCCTGCGTACGTCCCCAGCATTGCAGCAATATTTATTCCCATGAGGATTTTGTAGGATTGAATTTTTTCCTCCGCTTGTTTTTGTTTTGCTTCCCTTTCTTTTTCTGAAAATCGCGGATGATCTGGTGCTGGATTTTGATAGATCTGTAATCTGTCATATGCAACTTTTGTACTCATGACTGTGGTGAGGGCATCAAAAATTTCTTGGTAGGGAAATGTTTGCAAGAACTCAGCGGATACCGGAAGTTTATTATCAATAAACGCTGCAACTTTCGGAATCCGAAGGAGGTGGGGAAGGACCAGACCGGTACCATTCAAAATCGATCTCCCCAGATGAGTGCCAAAGAAATTCATAAAATTCCCTCCACCTTCATCAACAATGAGTCCTTCGCTTTCCGCAAGGGCTCGAGCAAAGCTAGGGAGTTGGCCAGTCACCGTAGAAAGTGCGGCAAGAACCTGTCCAATGTCAGACTCGTTTTGTTGAGCAAGAACCATTTTTGTTGCTCCGAGGACAATATTATTAATTCGATCGACACCTGCGTCAAGTGCAGCACCTTGACCCGATGTACCACGAATATCTGCAATTTTTCCATCAATCGAATCCATCAAAAGCCCTCCAGATATAAGTACCAAAGCAGGAACATAGATCCAAGGATTTTTATCACCATGTTGAGCGCTGTACATTCTCAGCACCGCCCCGGTTGTTACTCCAGCAAGTCCCGCGAGAGTTGCTTGATCTGCCGTAATTGGAATCGTATCAGTAATCCATTCGGTTGTGCTTTTCCAATAGGGGTCGGTTTTTTCGCGAAGCCAGGATTTGTTAATTGTCACCGGATCTGTATCTGGAATTGGATTTTCAGTAATCATGGCAGATAGTATACCAAGAGAAGCCGATTCTGCGGGCTTTCTTTCAGTTTCTCTTCATGATAAAATAGAGCCTGGCATACCTTGTCCTCGTAGCTTAATTGGATAGAGCATCAGATTGCGGATCTGAAGGTTGGTGGTTCAAGTCCACTCGAGGACACCAGGGCCCGTAGTTTAACGGCAGAATAGAGGTCTCCAAAACCTTTGATAGGGGTTCGACTCCCTTCGGGCCTGCAAGAGAGTACCGTCACAAAAACGGTTGGTTTTTGTCAGAAATAGCTTGGTAGGACAACAT
>CAYVKV010000017.1:0-19219 GCA_964452355.1 uncultured Gammaproteobacteria bacterium
GTCTCTGCAGAATTAGGAGCTTGGAGTGGATACCATGTGCTGGCTCAGTACCTTATTCAAGAAGTTTTTCTTTCTCTTCCTTTGTCATGCTCTTAACTTCAGATTCGCGCCGTAATGCCGCAGATCTTCCTTCATACGGCTCTGTATGAACTAATTGCACCGGACGATGCGATCGCGTATATTTTGCTCCTTTATTGCCATCCCCATTGTGTTCTGAAAGTCGCCTGTTTACATCAGTAGTAACGCCACTGTAGAGTGAATTATCAGCGCAACGGAGGATATAAAAGAAATACTGCATACGAATACTGTTGATTCAAATCAAAGACTGATACACATTCAATGTTTCTGTAGTCATTTTTTCAAATGAAAATGTGTTTATAAAAGGATTTTTTGATTGGTGGCGCGATTCCAAAGGAACCTCACTCAACGCTTCTGCGATGTCTTGAATATTTTCTCGATTAAAAGAACGGTAGTTTTTCCCCAAAACCTCTCTGAACACCGGAATATCCGATGCTACGACCGGACAACCAAAATACGACGCTTCAATCAGGGGAAGGCCAAAACCCTCTGAAAGCGATGGATTTATCAGAGCTTGTGCATGTTTGTAATAATATACAAGCTCTTCACAACCCGCGTTATGATCAAATTGAACATTTTCAATATTTTCTTGCTTAATCTTTTGCTTCAGTTTTTGAGCAAACATATTGTCCGGTCCGACAAGATTGAGATGAATGGGATCATTCATTTTTTGAGACCGCTTTGACTGAGAAAATAATTGAAATGCCTCAAGGAGTTTATCAACATTTTTATGCGGATAAAAATTGCCGACATATAAAAAATAGGGGAACGTCAACGATTTTTTTAATTCTGTATTCTCTGACGCATTCATCAAATCGACACTTACCCCCTCATAAATAGGAATAATTTTATTCGCGCTCTTATGACCGTACATATGCACCAGTTGATCTTTGACGACTTGTGACGGAGTAATAATTATTCTTGCCCATTTAATCTGCTGGGATAAAACATATTTAAAAGCCAAGTGTTTTATTTCAAATAATAATGGATTCAAGGTAGACGCTTTTCCTGTTTTAAACAGGAGCGGGGTTACATCGTGTACAGTGGCAATAAATGGGCGTTTATAGAGCACGGGATAACTAAAGTAGGTGAAATGCATCAGATCGAGTTGATCACGCATAATAGCACGATAAAACACCGTCTGTTCACGCACTGAGTGCCACGGAGCATTCACTTCACGGATGTGAATACGATTATCATTTATATCAATTTTTCCTCTGTCTTGTGGCAAGATGTAAATAAAAATTTGTACTGAAGGAGAAAGTTTTTTTGGTAAATAGTGAAGAAAATTTCGAAGATAAGTCCCAACACCGGTTTGAGAATAGAGTCGCGCATCGATGCCAATTTTTTTCATAGACTCGATTTTAATCGAATTAAAAAGAATACCATTTGGTCAATAATCCACGGATACTTCCCTGCATAATGTTTTTTGTAGAAGATCAGCATCGAATCATAAAAGTATTTTTTTGTCCGTTTTTGAGCTTGTTTATTTTTTAATCCACTTTGATATTTGAGATGGGTTACAGTTTCATTTGGATAGTATAGTATCTTCAACCCGAGAGCTTTAATTCGAAATGATAAATCTAAATCTTCTCCATACATAAAAAACGCTTCATCAAACCCATTGAGCTCGTCAAGGACTTTTTTCGGAGAGAGGTAAAATGCACCACTTGGCGAATCAATCTCATGAATTTTTGAGAGATCAAGATGGGTTAGATGATACCCTCCAAACAGTTTTTGAAGTGATGGGATAAAGCGGGTCATTTTTTCCAATTGAGTAAAATAGCAAAATGAGTTCCATACGGTAGGAAATCCACGATGTGAGGCCGGATCAATATTTTTTGTTGGCAGTTCAACGCGAACCGTCAAAGCTCCAATATTTTTTGTAGAGTCGAGAAAATCTAAACACGTTTCCCAGTCAAATATATTGATTAATACATCCGAGTTGAGAAAGAGAATGTACTGACCAGATGCATTATGAAGTGCCTGATTGTTCCCCTTTGGAAATCCCTCATTCTGCTTATTGAAGATCGAGAGTATCGTGACATTTTTTAATTGATTTCTCTGCTTGAAGGTAGTGATCATCTCCTGAGAACCATCTTCTGAGGCATTATCTACCACAATTATTTCACTTTGAAACGAAGTTTTTGACAAAGAGTTTACAACGTTTTCAAGACAAACGCGCGTGATGTCCTTGGTGTAATAGGATAAAATGATGACCGAAAGTTTTAGCATAAAGTCTATTCATATAGTAACAAATTGCATCGGTAAGATGTTCAGAAACTACAATGAATAATTTGAAGTCTTTAACGCTTTGGAGATTGCTTTTTGCGACGTGCTTTTCCACCTTTTCCGACCTTGCGTCGTTCACGAACACGAGGATCGCGAGTCAATAGTCCTTCTTTTTTAAGAAGAGATCTGTTTTCTTCTTCGACGATACATAAGGCTCGAGAAATACCATGCACAGCAGCATCAAGCTGTCCGCTCTTTCCACCACCACGAATGATAATACTGATGGCAAATCGATCGACACTATCAGTGAGTACTAATGGCTGTATCAATGTTTGTTTCTCTGCATCAGATGGAAAATATTCTTCTGAAAGTTTTTCATTAATCAAGATCGTTCCTTGTTTTATTTGTGTTTTACCAACGGTTACCGTCTTTTCTTTTTTCGAGACAATATACAATCGTACACGCGTAGTAGATTCTTTTCTTCTTCCAACCGCTTCATAATAGGTGATATCTTTCTTTTTTTTTGGCATAAGTATGAATTATTGTAATATTATTCCGACTTTGTTTCTGTAACTTCAATTTTGTCAGCATAAGGATGCTTTTCATCGTCAAAGACAAACAACCGAGCAAGTCTTTGATCTCTGTGTTTATTTTTTGGTAACATACCCGTTACCGCGCTTCTGATTACTTTTTCTGGACTTATTTTCATGAGTTCGTCAAAGGTTCGCACCGTTCTTCCACCCGGATACCCGGAATACGAGTCATATTCTTTTTGTGAACCCTTGTTTCCGGTGACTTTAATTTGTGCTACATTTATTAAAACTACATTATCTCCTCCGTCAAGATAGGGCACGTACGTTCGTTTGTGTTTTCCTTGTAAAATGGTGGTGATTTTTGATACCGTTCGACCAAGAATTGCATTCTGAGCATCAATTAAATGCCATTTTCTTACTATCTCTGCACCTTTTATTGATCGAGTTGTTTCAGTAATTTTTGTCATGATTTCGAGTAATTATTTAGTTCTGGTAACTTTTTTTGCAGGTTTTGCTTTAGTTTTTTTTGGTTCTGGTTCACTCTTCTCTTCTTCAGCCGCTTCTTGACTTGGTTTGGTTATTTCTTTTTGATTTATTTTTTTGCCCGACTTTTTTTTACTCTCCCAGTCGATAACAACAGGATGCGCCCATTCGACTCGAGCCATCATTGCCCCATCATTATCTCGCTGACCCAGACGAACAATGCGAACATATCCGCCGCTAATTTTTGCAATAGCCGGTCCGATCTGATCAAACAACACCTTTTGATATTTTTTTTCTGGAAAATATCGCAGTAAATAATTTTTATTGGACTCTGAATATACGCGCGTTTTACTGACAATACGATCCATATATACTTTTAGTGCTTTTGCTCTCGTTATCGTCGTCTCAATATGTGAGGAATTAATGAAATTCTTCATTAATTTGCGCATCAACATTGAGTTTGCGTCTATTCCTGATCCAAATGTAAATTTATTTGTTCTGTGTTGCATGTATGCGTTTTATTTTAATTCAAGTTCCATCTTTTTAAGCTCGTCATCAATAAGATCAATTGATTTTTTCCCAACACCTTTAAGGTTGGTCAGCTCTTCTCGTCCTCGTTCAAGCAAATTTGCGACTGTTTCAATGTTTTCACGAAGCAAAGCATTGATAACTCGAGATGGTAAATTCAACTCATCAATGATGGTTTCATACACTTTTGAGCTTACTTTATTTTCAGACTCAACTTCTCCACCATTATTTTCTTCAAACTCTTTTCCTTCAACGATTGTTGAAAAATGTTTTGAAAGGATTGCTGATGCCGTTTTTATAGATTCAGATGGACTGACACTTCCGTCAGTGTACACTTCAAGAATCATTCGTTCAAAATCACTTTTTCGACCAACTCGTGCTGCTTGAACGGCAAAACTTACCTTTGTAACCGGTGAATATGATGAATCAGTTGCAATATATCCCGTCATTACTTCTTTGTCTTCTGACGCTTGATAACCGTACCCTTTTTCAACAATCACTTCAAGATCAAGTTTTCCTTTACTGTCAGTGATTTCACCCAAATACAAATCCCCATTGACTACTTCGATCTCTCCCTCAAAGTCCTTTGCATATATTTTCTTTGCACCTTTGGCAGAAATCTTCATAACGAATGGACCTTGTTCCGTACTCTTAAATCGAACCTGCTTTAAGTTGAGCACTATGTCTAAGACGGATTCTTTGACTCCGGTAATGGTGGTAAATAAATGTGCTGCATCAGTAAATTTCACATATGCGATCGCATACCCCGAAAGGGATGACAATAACGTTCGGCGGAGCGCATTTCCTAGGCTGTGACCAAAACTCGTATTAAGCGGCTCATATGAAAATTTACCGTACGTTTTTGATTGATTTTCACTTTTGACGGTAAACATTGGTTCTATCATAAAAATAAATTCAACTATTAAATAATTAGCGAGAATAAAATTCAATAACTAACCTCAAATTCACTTGTTGCTCAATAAATGAATTATTTGGTGTTTTAACAAGCGAACCTGAATCTTTTTTTAATTCAAGCCATTCAGGCATGACGACATCACTTGTTTCACGAAATGCTTGAATATAAGGGATTTCTTTTGTTTTTGGTGATTTGAATGTCACCGTGTCATTATTTTTTAAAAGGTAGGATGGAATATCCATTTTCTTTGCATTCACCTGCGTGTGTCCATGTGACACAAGCTGCCGTGCGGCTGCGCGTGTTGGAGCAAGTCCAAGACGATAGACCACATTGTCAAGTCTTCGTTCTAAAAGTTCGCTCAAGTGAACTGCAGTGTTACCTTCTTTTTGAGATGAAATCATAAAATACTTTTTTAATTTTGTTTCAGTTATTCCAAATATATATCGCAACTTCTGTTTTTCAGAAAGCTGACGAGCATGCTCTGATACTTTTCTTCTATACCGAGCTCCATGCTGACCTGGCTTGATATTAATTTTTTTGAGAAGTGTTGCATGTGACTTACTGCCGGTGGTTTTCATGCCAAGGTCAGTTGCTTGTCTTCGTGCAATTCTATTCTTTGGTCCAGTGTATCTCATGTATTTCTATAATAATTCAATTAATTAAACTCTTCGAACTTTCGGTGGTCGAACTCCATTGTGGGGAATAGGAGTTTTGTCAACAATTTTTCCAACATCCAAATTTGCTGCTCGTATTGCTCGAAGCGCGGCTTCACGTCCAGGGCCTATTCCTTTTATATAAATATCTACTTTTCGAAGTCTGTTTTGTTCGGTGGCTTTTGTGAGCGCGGCTTGCGTTGTTACCGTTCCTGCATAGGGGGTGGATTTTCGTGTTCCAGTAAATCCATGCATTCCACACGAACTGAGGACGATGGTGCTTCCTTTTTCATCGGTCACCGTCACCAGCGTATTATTGAATGTTGCTGTTACATAAATACGCCCAGATTCAACAATTCGTGGTGCTTTTTGTTTTGTTCGTGTTTGATTTGGTGCCATATATATGTATTAATAATTTGATATTATTCACTTTTTTCCGTTTTTGTTTCTGTTTTTGCCCATGCTTCTTTTGAAAGTGCACCAACGGTACGCCTCTTTCCTCGTTTTGTTCGAGCATTTGACCGTGTTCTCTGTCCTCGAGATGGCAATCCAAGGGCATGTCTCATACCGCGATATGATCCGATTTCACGAAGGCGTTTAATATTCTCACTTCGTTCTTCTCGCAGTGGCCCCTCAACTTTGTACTTATCATCAATAATGGTAATGAGCCTTTTCAATTGATCTTCAGTAATATCCTTTACTCGAGTACTTGCATCAATTTTGGTGAGCTTCAAGATATTTTCAGATCGAGTCCATCCAATACCATAAACAAGAGTTAAAGCATAATCGATTCTTTTATTGTCTGGAAGAACTGCTCCTTTTAATCGCTGCATGATTATTTATTTTAATATAATGTTAATATCACTTATCCCTGTCGTTGTTTATGCTTTGGATTTCGTTTGCAAACAACAAACAAAACGCCTTTGCGCACGACATGAATGCACCCTTCACACATTTTTTTAACCGATGATTTTATATGCATATTATGCTGATTTTCGATATACAATTCGTCCCCGATCAAGATCATAAGGTGTCATTTCTACCTTAACTCGATCGCCGGGCAAAATCTTAATATAATACTTCCTCATTTTTCCTGACAAATATCCAATGATTACCTTCTCAGATTCATCAAGATGAATCTTAAACAAAGTGTTTGGAAGGTTCTCAATTACCTCTCCTTCAAACGTCGTAATATTGTTTTTCATAGAAAGGTATATTCTATCATAAAACTACGCCAAAATGAAGGTTTGTTCTTCAACTACCGCAATGCTATGTTCAAAGCATGCAGATAAGCTTCTATCTTTCGTAATTATTGACCATTCTACATCAGGTTCATATTTGATATGAGCTGTTCCCATCGAATATATAATTTCAACTGCTATGGTTAATCCCGCCTCGATTTTATACGTTTTTTCAACCGGACGATCCAAGTAATTTAAAACGTATGGATCTTCATGTAATTCTTTTCCAATTCCATGACCCGTGAGTTCTTTCAGAATAAAATAACCCGCGCCCGTTATTTCACGCTCGATAAATCCCGAAATGGTGCCCATTCGCTCTCCGACTTTCACTTTTTGAAGAGCCGCGTCCAATGTTTCTTTTCCTTTTTGTAAAAATGCTTGTGTTTTGCTATCTCCTACCTCTCCGACCACAAATGTTGTCGCATAATCAGTATGCAATTTCTGATGATATACGCCAATATCTACGGTCAAAATATCTCCTTTTTTAAGCTTTGTTTGCGATGGTGGGGTGTGTACCGTCTGTTCATTGATCGGCAAACAAGTTGTCCATCGATATCCTTTCACTTGTTGAAAAGATGGTTCCGCGCCACGCGCACGAATCATTTTTTCAGCCGCTTGGTCAATCTGATTGGTGCTCATTCCCGGCTCAATAGTCGGCAATAATTCGTCAACGACTTCCTTCAAAATAGCTCCCCCCTCTTTCATCCACTGTATTTCTTGCTCATTCTTGAGATGTATCATAGTTTACGCAAAATAAATCCTTCTGTATACATCATCAAGCATGTTGCATAACCCTTCTTTTGAATCATTATTTTTGATAATAAAATCTGCAAACGCAATGGTCTGACCCTTGTTCAGGTCAGTGAGTTCATGAATGTCGCGCTCTTCTCCAACTGCAAGCAGTGGGCGGTAAGTACGTTTCGACACTCTTTCGTATCGAAGAGATTTATTGGTAAAAAGGGCAAGTAAGTATACTTTTACCTCGGGAAAATGTTTTCGTAAATATATATACTCTTCCCACGAATAAAGACCTTCAATAACAACGGTATTGTGTTTTTCTAAAGCTTGCTCTATCTGCGCTTTGCTTAAAACAGCCATTGCTTCCATTCCATGTTTTTTTCGAAAATCTTTCCGAAGTTTATGATGAATTTCTTCAGTATGCTTTAGTTTATTTTTTTCAATATAACTATTGATTACATTGCTAAATGAAATGACCGGCAAGCCTATTTTTTTGAGATGGTTTGCAGCTTCTGTTTTACCTGATCCTGACATTCCAACAATTGCGATAATCGATTTTCTTTTTTGTTCCCATGTCGCAAGATGATTTCGAATGAGTTGTTTTCCCAAGCTTTTGAAAATTTCCTTACTTACTTCTTCAATCCCTTTCGTGCCATCAACAGATACAATTTTCTTTTCAGCAGCATAGTATGCGACAACCGGTTCCGTATGTTTATGAAAAAGCTCAATTCGCTTTAATACTGCTTTTACGGTATTGTCATTTCGAGCATCATCACGGTACGCGATACGCCACAAGGCTTCTTTATCCGGTATTTCAATATAAACAACTTTGTCAACGTTGTTTACAAACTTTTTCGCTTGTGTTAAAGTGCGGGGAAATCCATCCAAGATATACCCGTTTTTATATTCAGGACGGGATAAATACTCATTTACAATCTCTATGGTAAGCTTATCAGGTATCAACAGGCCTGATGACATTAATACTTTGACTTGCCTCCCAAGTTTTGTTTTTTCTTTCGCAATACTTCGAAAAATATGCCCTGTTGAAAGATACGGAATCTTCAAATGCTTTGAAAGCAGATTTCCCTGCGTCGATTTCCCCGATCCCTGTATCCCAATAAGAACAAGTTTCATAAAGTATGGTTATTATTCTAATTTAATCAAGTTTCTTCTTTTCCTTGTGATCTGTTTGTTTTTTGCATTTATTGCAAAATTTTCTGAGTTTTAATGGTTCTTGCGTATTTATCTTACTTCTTACCGTAACATAATTCTGTTGATTACATACTTTACAAACAAGTCCCACGAGTATTCTGTTTGATTTTGCCATATATATTACTTCAATTACTAATAAAAATCTGAGTTTCAATTATACACCATGATTACTTATGTTTAAGACATGGTAAAGCGATCATAGTTTTTCATCACAAGCTGTGCGTCGATTGTTTTGAATGTCTCAAGAACGACCGACACAACAATGAGAATTCCAGTTCCGCCGATCACGAGATTATCTAATCCCGTAAAGCCGGATACTATCGCAGGAAGGATCGCAATTGATCCCAAAAACAATGCACCAAACGTCGTTATTTTATACACAACATTCTGCAGGTATTTTTTTGTTGCAGATCCCGGACGTATTCCCGGCACAAATCCTCCGTTTTTTTGAATATCTTCAGATATTTTTTGTGGGTTAAAAACAATGATCGTATAGAAAAAGGTAAATGCTACAACCAAGACAAAATAGATAAAGTTATACAAAAATCCTGAAGGTTGAAATGATTCAGCTAAAAATCTTCCGATTCCCGCAAGGAATGTATTTGGAGTATACTGCAGGAAGTTTCCAATTATTTGAGGGAACAACACAAATGATACTGCAAAAATGATCGGAATTACCCCTGCTTGATTTAATTTCAATGGTAAATAGTTATTTGCAGCTTGATACATGCGATTACCTTTTATTCTGCGTGCATAGTAAACCGGTATTCTTCTTACTGCTTCATTGATAAACACAACTGACGCAATGACAAGTACAGATATCGCCAGAAAGATAATGATATTAAGCGCGACTTCTGGGTTGAATGTCGTGAGGGTGCGTCCAAGAATAATTGGTATACGACCGACAATACCAGCAAAAATTAAGATTGAAATGCCATTTCCAATACCAAACTCACTAATGAGCTCTCCAAACCAAACGATGATAAATGTTCCGGCAAGAAGGGTAAAGACAAATGAAAAGAATTCAATCGGTCCCAGAGTATCGATAATATTTTGATTTCTCAAAAGCACATATATACCAACTGCTTGAATTAAGGTGAGTGGAATCGTCAAAAAACGAGTGTATTGGTTTATCTTAAATCTTCCATACTCTCCTTCTTTTGTCAACGCTTCAAGCTGTGGAATGACCATGGTGACAAGCTGCATAATAATTGAGGCATTAATATACGGCGTAAGTCCCAATGCCATTACTGAAAAATTTACTAATGTTCCGCCGGAGAAAATATCAAGAAGGGATAAAAATTGACTTTCAGCAAAAAGGGCACGAAGTTTAGATAAATCAATTGCAGGGACGGGCAAATAGGCAAAAATGCGAAATACCAAAATAATGCCAAAAGTGATCAGCGTCTTAAGACGTAGGGTGGGATCCTTGATGAGTAAGCTGAATTTATTGGAAATTTCTTTCATGACGACACCGTTCCTCCGGCATTTTCTATGTGCTTTTGTGCAGATTGAGAAACTAATAACTCAACTGTTAGTGCCGTTTTAAGTTCGCCATTTGAGACAACTTTTACTCCGCGTCCAATCTCTCGTTCTTTGATTATTCGTTTTTTCAACAGAGACTCAAGATTTACTACCTCGCCTTTTTTATACGAGTTGAGTTGCGTCAAAGAAATGAGCACTGGTTTTGGTGCGACTGGTTTATTGCGTCCTTTTCCCCGAAGAAGAGGAAATCTCTTTACCATTCGATTCTGCCCACCTTCAAAATGAAGTGGCATCGTTGTACGTGCTGTTTGATGGCGAGTGGTTCCCCTCCCTGACTTTGCTCCGGCTCGAGATCCAAGACCACGTCCAAGTCGTTTCGCACGTTTATGAACTATTTTTGTTAAATTTGATAAGGTATTCATTGTCTTATTATTATAGTAACAGGTATTATGCTTTTTTTGCTTTTACCGTCTTCTTTTTTGTAATTTTCTTAACAGGCTTTGCTGCTGTTTTCACTTTTGGTTTTTTTACTTCTTTTTCATTCTTCATTTCCTTTTCTATAACCACTGCCTCTTTTTGTTGTTTTGCTTTTAGATCAGGTTTATTGTCATTTTTTTTAGCAGCTGCCGCTTCTTCTGTGTTGACTTTTGTCATTGGTTTTCCCTTTACCATTCGTGGCTTCATCTTCTTTATTGCTTCAATTACGGCATATGCGTTCGTGATTTGATTTCGACTTCCAATAATCTTCCCTGAAGCATTTTGAATACCGGCAATATCAAGCACTGCTCGTACTACCCCACCAAGCTTCAACCCCGTTCCCGGAGGAGCAGGCTTGAGCAAAAGTCGAGAGGATTTATATTTCAATCGTATTTCATGCGGCAATGTATTGTTAAAAATAGGCAAAAAGACCATTTTTCGTTTCGCTTGAGTAATTCCTTTATTGATTGCAGGAGGTACTTCACGCCCGCGTCCAAGACCAATGCCGACTTTTCCTTTTCCATCACCTACCGCAACAAGTGCAGAAAAGGTGACGTAGTTTCCACCAGTTGTTTTTTTGGAAACACGACGAATATGAAGTACTCGTTCGTCAAACTCTTTATTTTCATTTGGTTTTTGTCTGCGTTTTTCCATGAATTCTATATTCTACAAATAATTAATCTTATTAAACTTTAATGCCACCTTCACGTAATCCTTCAGCAAGCGCCTTAACTCTTCCCGCATATGCAAATCTACTTCGATCAAATAGGGCTGCTGTTATATTCTTTTTTTTCAAAGCTTCTGCCAAATTTTTACCAACTTGAGATGCTTGTGCTGTTTTCACTCCTTTTGATTTTTCTTTCAATTCTGCACTACTTGCAGACACAATTGTTTTTGCTGATAAATCATCTATCGCTTGAGCATATATAAATTTGTTTGAGCGAAACACACAAACTCGTGGGCGCAAAGCTGTGCCTTGAATATTTGGGCTCACTCGGTTTTTTCTTCGTTGGTATCGTTCTAATGTTTTATTTGCCATGGATATAATAATTAAGATCTAATCTTTCTTTATGCTGTTTTTGCCTTTTTACCTGGTTTTAACTTGATATGCTCGCCTTCGTATCGAATACCTTTTCCTTTATATGCGTCCGGCTTTTTAATCGATTTTATTTGGTGTGCGACTTCCCCAACTTTCTGCTTGTCTACACCAGAAATGATGATCAGATTGTTTCCTTCGGTGGTCAGATGCAGTCCTTCAGGAGCCGCAAAATTGACCAGATGTGAAAGACCAAGTTTCAATACGATACCATTTCCTTGTTGCTTCACATTAAATCCGGTGCCAATGACTTCAAGTCGCTTTGACCAATGCTCATCTACACCCCGCACAGCATTCGCGATCAAACTTCTCCAGAGTCCATGAACAGACTTATGTTTTTTTGATTCGGCTTTTCGTGCAATTAAAAGCGCTCCATCATTTTGAGTAATGGTAAGCGTTCTTGGCAATTCAAGCGACATGGTACCTTTTGTGCCTTTAACCAAAATATTTCTATCGGTTATCTCTACTTGAACTGAAGTCGGTACCGGAATTGATTTTTGACCAATTTTTGACATTTTATATTACCAAACATGAAATAATAATTCTCCCCCAACACGGTCTTTGCGAGCTTGAGCACCGGTCACAATTCCCTTTGATGATGAAAGGAGCGCATAACCCATTCCCCCTTTTACCTTCTGCACATCTCTATACGGAGTATAGATTCGTTTTCCCGGTTTCGAATAGAGCTTGACATCAGTAAGAGCAGGTACTCCATCAATATATCGAAGCTTAATAGTGATGTTTTTAAGTATTTCGCCATTTACTTCAAAACTATCGATATATCCGAGCTCTTTTAATTTCAAAAGTACCGCTTCTCGATACTTTGAATGTGGCGTCGAAACAGACTCAATTTTTGCCATGTATCCGTTTTTTATTCTGATTATAAGATCAATAACTGACATATTCTGATTGAATGTTCAATAGTAAATAGATAATAATTTAGGTCTTTTCAGCGGTACGCTTGGTAACTTTTCCATGACTTCTGAATGATCGCGTCGGTGAGAACTCACCAAGTCGATGTCCGACCATTCCTTCAGTAATAAATATTTCATTAAATTTTTTTCCATTGTGTACAGCGATCCTATGCCCGACAAAATCTGGATGGACTTGTGATCCACGTGCCCACGTCTTAATCGGCTGTCTATCGCTTGATGATTTCTGACCAAGTACTTTGAGGTGCAGCTTCTCATCAATATATGGTCCTTTTTTATTTGATCTTGTCATATATTACCACGTAACTTTTTTAACTCCGGGTATTTCACCTTGCAATGCTTTTTCTCGAAAGCAAATTCGGCACATTCCAAACCTTCTGATATATGCTCGTGATCTCCCACATAGTGGACATCGATTTATTTCTCTTACTTTAAATTTCTGCTTTTTCTGGAATTTTACAATATCAGATGTTTTTGCCATGGTATCTTCAAATGAGAATAATAATTATTTTACCTCTTCTTGAAATGGTACTCCTAATAACTCAAAAAGTTTTTTACCTTTATCGTGATCCTTCATACTGGTAACAACCGTTACCTCAAGACCACGAAGTTTGTCAATTTTATCATATTCAATTTCAGGAAAGATTGTTTGTTCGGTAAATCCAATATTCAGATTTCCATGTGGATCAACAGATGTTGATGTTATTCCGCGAAAATCTCTTCTTCGAGGCAAAATTACTCGAATCAACTTCTCAAGAAAATAATACATGCGTTTTCCTCGAAGGGTAACTTTTACACCAATCGGCAATCCTTTTCTAATTTTATAGACTGCTATTGATTTTCGTGCTTTTGTTATGACTGCACTTTGTCCCGCAATCATTTCAATTTGCTCTTTTACCTTTTCAATTGCGTTTTTATTTGATACCGCCTCGCCAACGCCCACATTAATCACTGCTTTGATGATTCGTGGCACGGCAAAATCATTCTTTATACCAAACTCTTTTTTGAGCTGATCTTTAATTACCGAATTGTATGTATCTTTTATTCCTATCATTTTTGTTTTGCAATGGTTCCACTGCTATTTTAGTAAACTAAACTTCTTTATTACATTTTTTACAAATTCTAACCTTATTTTTTTCGGTCACTTTGTACCCAATTCGTGATATTTTTTTACATTTTGGACAGACAAACATTGCATTTGAAATCGTCAACGGTCGGGATAGATCTACCACGCCACCTTTTGGCATTTGTTCACTTTTTTGAACATGTTTTTTATACATATTAATGTTCTCAATCAAGATTTTTCTTGACTTAGAATAGACTCGTTCGACCTTTCCGGTTCTCCCTTTGTCTTTCCCCGCAATTACTTGAATGGTATCTCCTTTTTTAATTTTCATATCAATAAATATCTAAAAATCAGGTTTAATATATCTCCGGCGCTAAACTTGCGATCTTTGCATATCCTGCATCTTTGATTTCTTTTGCGATTGGTCCAAAAATACGTGTCCCTCTTGGATCTAAAGTATCATTTCCCGCAAGCACAACACAGGCATTTTCATCAAATCGTATATAACTTCCGTCTTTGCGCTTTACCTCTTTTCTTGATCGAACAATCACTGCGCGTACGATCTCACCATTTTTTACTTGACTATGTGGCGCTGCTTGTTTGATTGCTCCGGTAAACACCTCTCCTAAATAGGCAATTTTTCGATTTCCTTTTTTAGGGATACCGATGAGTTGAATTTTCATTGCTCCGGTGTTATCGGCAACATTGAGCATGGATCTTGTCTGTAACATAGTTTATTTTTGTAATGAAACGACTTTGTTAATAACTCTAAAATGTTTTTCTTTTGAAATAGGTCGTGTTTCTTCAATCACTACTTTATCTCCGACCGCAATATCTTTAAGTTCATTATGTGCTTTAAACTTCTTGTGTTTTGTAATAACTTTCAAATACAATGGATGACGAAACTTTTGCTCGGTTTGAATGACTACCGTCTTTTGCATTGCAGTTGAAACAACAATTCCTGTTATTTGTTTATTCATATAGTGAAATAATTATTCAGATTCTTTTGTTAACTCTTTTTGTCGAACAATTGTTAAAAGCACTGCGAGTCGTTTTTTAAGAATTTTAATGGTATTTGAATTTTTTTCAGGTTTAACTTTCCGTTCAATAAGTTTTTTCGCAATATCTTGACGAATTGATGCTGCCTCTTTGGTCAAATCTTCAATCGATTTGTTTATTATTTCTTTTGTAATTTTTCTCATGATTTATGATTTTTGAACAATTTTTGTATTCATTGCAAGCTTTGCTGCAACACTTTTCAGTACTTTTCTTGATTCTTCATCACTCAATCCATCGACTTCAAATAATACTCTTCCCGGTGAGACCGACGCTACAAAATATGCAACATCTCCTTTTCCGGCACCCATGGTCACTTCCGGTGGTTTCTTCGAATATGGCTTATCGGGAAAAATTCGAATCCAATATTTTCCTTCTTTTCTCGTTGCCCGTGCCAATACCACCCGCACTGATTCAATCTGTCTATCCTTGATCCATCCGGGTTCCATTGCTTTAATTCCAAAGTTTCCAAAATTTATTTTGTCACCTTTTGTTGCGATTCTTCGCCATGTTCCTCTGAACTGTTTTCTATGTTTTTGTTTTTTTGGTGCTAACATGGTTTATTTTGAAAAATTTCTTAGCTCGTCTGACAAACCCAAACTTTTACTCCTACGTATCCTGACTTTGTTAACGCAGGAAACTTTGCAAAAGAAACCGGCTCTCGAATGGTTGACGTCGGGATTGATCCCTGAAAATACTTTTCAATTCGTGAAATTTCAGCCCCTTGTATACGACCACCAAGCTGAACTTTTACACCCTTTACCCCTGCTTCCATAACTCGAGCCATAGTGCTATGTACGACCGCACGATGTGGCAAATTGCGCACCAGCTTTTCAGCAATCGTTTGAGCTACATAATACGCATTTGTGTATGGTTTTTTAACGGGCTCTATCTTTAAGTCAATTTTTGTTTTCTTATCGGTATTCAATGATTTCATGTGCAAGGTAATGATCGCCTTTACTTCTTCAAGACCTTTTCCACCGCGACCAATTATCATACCTGGTTTTACGGAAAATATGGTTACCGTTATTTTTTTAATAGCTCGTTCTATGACTACTTCGGTAATACCTGCATAGGTATATTTCTTCATAAGTGACTCCCGAATCTTTACGTCCTCTAAAATCGCATCACGATATGCCTTCTTGTTGGAAAAAAACCAACGAGATGACCAGTTGTAAACTGGACCGAGACGTAAACCGTGTGGATGTACTTTTTGACCCATATATTATTTATTAGTTGATAATGTTATTTTTTTGCTTTTGTAATTTTTTTTTCTTTCTTTGGTGTTTCTTTTTTTACTTTTGGTACGCTTGTTTTTTTATCTTCTTTTTGATCAATCTTTTTCTCAACATCAGCTTTTTTCACCACTTCCTGAGCTTTGACTGGTGCTGGTTTTGGTTCACTTTCAAGTATTATCTTTATGTGAGCAAAGCTCTTGAGAATTGGCTTTGCCATTCCTTTCGAACCTGCATGGTGCCTCTTCAAGGTTCTCCCTTTTTCTATCGTCAAAAGCTTGAATTTTAACACATCAGCGTCTACTTTTAAAGCTTGCGTCGCATTAGCAATAGCTGAATGGATTGCTTTATAATAAATATTTGATGGTTTGTTTGTTGAGTACATCAAATAATCAAGCGCATTTTGCGGTTTCATCTCAACAATTAAGTCTCGAATCATTCTGAGTTTCTTTGGTGTTGACTTGATATTTTTGATATATGTTATTGATTCCATATTAGCTTTTTCTTCGAGCAAGTATTAATGTACTGCTCCATTTCTTTTTAGATCGGGTTCGTGTGCCACGAGCTGACTTTCCCCATGGTGTCTTTGGATGCATACCCTCTCCAGAGCGTCCTTCACCTCCACCATGTGGATGGGATCTTGGATTTTGTGCGACTCCTCGAACGGTTGGGCGAATACCCATTAGTATCTTTCGTCCCGCTTTTCCAATAACTCGTTCTTTGTGTTCAATATTTCCGATTCGGCCTACCGTTGCCCAACAACTTTTATGAAATTTTCGTACTTCTCCAGAGGATAATTTCAAATGAACATAATGTCCATCTTTTGCAACGACCGATGCAAAGGTTCCCGCACCTCGTACCATAATGCCACCCTGACCCGGATATAATTCAATATTATGCACCTCAATCCCTACGGGAATATTATTCAGAGGAAGGGCATTGCCAACCTCAATCTCTGCCTTTTCAGCAGAAACTACCTTGCTTCCAACCTTCAGCTTTGAAGGATGTAAAATGTATCTCTTCTCTCCATCTTTGTATTCAATAAGGGCAATATTTGCATTTCTATTTGGATCGTACTCAATTCGTATTACTTTTGCTTCCATATCTCGTTTATCTCGAGAAAAATCTACCATTCGATAAAATCTTTTTTGTCGTTTTCCTTGATGTCGAACTGAAATCTTTCCACTCGAGTCTCGTCCTGAATGTTTCTTCAAAATCATTGTCAATTTCTTTTCCGGTTTTTGAGACGAATTGAGTTGTACCATAGATTTGAATTAATAATTATTTATGCTTTTGGAAATAAATCAATCTCACCTTTTGACACAGTCACATAGGCGATTTTTCGATCGGGCATTTGTTTTGTTTGCATTTTTTTACCTACGCGTTTTTCTTTTCCCTTTCGAACAACCACTTTGACTGATTTAACCGTAACATCATACAATCGTTCAATCGTTTGCGTTACCTGATGTTTATTCGCGTCTCGACTTACATCAAAAAGATATACACCCTTTGCAGCCTGCTGGGTGGATTTCTCTGTGATGAGTGGTTGATTGACAATGGTGTTAATTTTCATGTTGTTTTCTAAAATGTGCATCAAGTGTTTTCAACGCATCATCAACAAATATAAGCTCCGAATGGTTTAATATTTGATAGGGATTAATAGTCGAAGCTTGGACTACGTCTACTTTTCCAATGTTTTGAGTTGATAATATAAATGAGTTCTTTTCCATTTTTGAAAGAACAAATAACACTTTTTTATCGACGAGCTCTGTTGATTTCAAAAACTGAACAATTGTTTTAGTATGTGGTTTTTTTTCGATTCCAGTAGTATCTAATACGCAAATATTTTTCGATTTTGCTTTCTGACTCAATGTGATAAAAAGTGCTTTTAGTTTTTGTTTTTTATTGAGGGACATTGAAAATTCTCTTGGTTTCGGACCAAAAGTGACACCACCACCACGGAAAAGATTGGCTTTTGCTGCACCATGTCGGGCTCTTCCCGTTCCTTTTTGGCGATAAACTTTCTGAGAAGTTCCCGTGACTTCAGAGCGTGTTTGTGATGAAACCGTCCCTTGTCGTTGATTATATAAATATACCCGCACATATTGTGCGATCAGCTCTGGATTATCTTTGAGTTCAAAAATCTCTTTTTGCAGCTCTTGAGTACCTGTTTGTTTTCCACTTAAAGAATAAATATTTACTTCATTCTTTGCAAGTTTTGGTGCTTCTTTTTCTTTTTTTATACTATCTGTTTTTTTTGCTACCATGATTTCAAATGTGAATTAAAGATTTTTTGTTCGAATTTCAATAAGTCCGCCGATTGCACCAGGAATAAGTCCCTTTACTTTCATAGTGATTCCATCTGCTTCGACTATCTCAAGGTTTTGAATAGTGACACGAACGCCACCAAGTCTTCCCGCCATTCTTTTTCCTTTTACAACTCTTCCTGGAGTTGTTCCTGATCCAATAGACCCAGGGGCACGTGCTCGATCTGATTGTCCATGTGTTTTTGGTCCACCGGCAAATCCATGTCGTTTCATGACTCCTGCAAATCCCTTTCCTTTGGAAATACCGGAAACATCAACAACATCTCCTTGTTTAAAAAGCATTTCAGGTTTGATTTCTGTTCCTACAAATAGTTCTTGTTCTCCAATCAGAAGACCTTTTTTACCATCTTTTTCTATGATCTTTATTTCTTTTTCATCAATTTTGATCCGAAACTCACGCAAAAAATGAAGCGGGATTTTGATGCCCGCTTTTTTTATGGTTCCTTCTGTTGGTTTTTGATTTTTTTTTGCTTGTCCAAATCCCAGTTGCACTGCCGTATAACCATCAGATTCCGCCCATCGAATGCCAACGATATAACAGGGAGTAGTGTGAAGTATGGTCACGGGGACCATATTCCCCTTTGTATCAAACATCTGTGATTGGAATTTTTTTTCTGCGAGTATAAATCCTGACATATTGTTTTAGATTTTCCTAATGGAATTTCTTCAAAATTCTTTTCAAAAAAAAGAGCCCCAGATTGGGGCTTATTACAAAGCGCTTCAATCTGGTTAAATTAGAAATATATATTTCTTACTAACCAATATATATGCATGCGAACTGAATTATATAACACTTACACATCAACTGCAAGCTCATGCAGAGCTTATAGCCAAATAGGATACTTGCTCATAGACTATAAATACAATTATAAACTATGAGCAAATTGCCTAAGTACCATTCCTCTGTACATCTTTGCGTCTGCTTCTACTC
>CAYVKV010000018.1:0-11282 GCA_964452355.1 uncultured Gammaproteobacteria bacterium
TGCTACACTATCAACACAAAGTGTTCAATTTACCAACCGATTTTGTGACGGTGCCTACGATGAAGGCACGAGATGACGATATATATCTTCTGATAAATTTTTATATTGTGTATTTTCTTCCTTAAGTTGTGGTATGGTGAGGTTTTTGAAAAGGTGAGGAACAGGCGCGGTGTATGCATTCTTCTCAATATTGTTCATTTGAAGTAAATATGAAAGCTTTATTTATCAGTCCAATTTCTCCCTTTGAAAGTATCGGCGGCGTTGAACGATACGTATTGAATCTCATCAACTATTTTAAAAATAGAAATGATATTAAAACATTTTTGATCCTTCCTACATCTCAAAAAAGTCATAAAAAAATAGAAGGAAACATGACTATCTACTATGACAATAATTTTTCTGTCCCGCGGAAGATTACGCCGAAATCTCATATGGCTCAAAAGGAGAGAGGTTTTGCAGATTTGGTAGAGTCGATCATAACGGAGCACGGCATAGATGTGATCTGTGCAGAAAATTTATTGTCTGGCTCAACTGCAGGATATAGTTTTCGACTCAACATGATTGCAATGACACACAATATTCCCCTCATGCTCAGGCTGCATGTATATGCAGAAAAACCTCTGGAAGTAGCCATGGTCAATAAACTCATGTGGGATCACTTAAGTTGCGTAAGCAAAAGCGTTGCAGGAGATTGTTTTCAAAAGGGGGCTGATGTCAATAAACTTTCGACAGACTATCTTGGGGTAAATACACTTGATTTTAAACCACTGAAAGACAAAAAATCAAGTCTTAAAAAAGAACTTGGATTTGATGAAAAGACCAAAATAATCTTAACCGCAGGGAGAATCATAACGGGAACTAAAAGTATGCTTCGGGAAAAAGGAATGATAAATCTCATCGAGGCATTTTCAAGAATATCGCCGAGTTATCCCAACTGGAGACTTCTTATCGGAGTCGCTAAAGCGGAAGATTCTTTAAAAGTTGAGTTTGACGCTGCATATGAAATGCTTCATGGGTATATAAAAATAAACAACATCGGGAAGAAAACGACTGTCAAGATGTTTGAGCTTGATCAAATGCCCCATGTATATCAAGGATCAAACGTATTGGTTTTGCCGGCAGAAAGAAATGAAACGCTCGGTCAAATTTTTCTTGAGGCAATGGCTTGCGGTTTGCCCGTCATTGGTGCAAAAACAGGAGGAATGCCAGAGATCATAAGCGACAATTATAGCGGGTACTTGGTTCAGCCTAATGATCCCATTATTTTGGCACAGCGCATTGAAAAAATTCTTAACGATAAAAAACTCAGAGATGATTTTATTGTGCATGGTCATGAAACGGTTACAGAGAAATTTACGGCAAAAAAACAGTTTTCAGACTTCCATTCGTTACTAAAAAGCATACAGAAAAAGGATTATTAACTTTTTATGAAGAAAAATTCATGGGGAACAAGAGTTGTATATCAAATTTATCCGAGAAGCTTTAATGACAGCAGTGGAGACGGGGTCGGCGATATAAATGGGATTACCGAAAAGCTAGATTATTTGAAGGATTTGGGTATTAGTGCTTTGTGGCTCTCTCCGATATATTGTTCGCCCATGCGTGACTTTGGCTATGACGTTTCCGATTACTACAACATAGATCCGCTGTTTGGCAATCTTACAGATTTTGACAATCTGCTCAAACAAGCGCACAAACAAGACATAAAAGTCTTGATGGATTTTGTCCCCAATCACACATCTCAAGAACATCGGTGGTTTCAAAAATCTCGTGAGTCAAAACGAAATGCAAAACGAGATTGGTACATTTGGAAAAAACCCAAACCCAATGGCGGGGTACCCAATAATTGGCTTTCTGTTTTTGGAGGATCTGCATGGAAGTTTGACGAACAAACCGGTGAATACTATCTTCATAGTTTTGATGTGAGTCAGCCGGACCTGAACTGGAGAAATCCGGAGGTGGTCAAAGAGATAAAAAAAATTATGCGTTTTTGGCTCAAGAGAGGTGTCGATGGATTCCGCATGGATGTTGCATATTATCTTTTCAAAGATCCTTTTTTTCGCGATGAACCTGATAATCCTAACTATAATATAAATAAAAATAGCCAATACAGTAGTCTGTTGCATACCTATACTCTTGCGCTTCCCGAGACGCTTCTCATGCTTAAAAAACTTCACAAAGTCGTCGATGAATTTGAAGATAGATTTCTGGTTTGCGAGGTCTATACATTTTTGAAAGAGATTGCAAACCTCTATCGAATTATTGATCGACAAAGTTTTGCACCGTTTAATTTCTCATTTCTTTCTCTTCCATGGAAAGCCCAAGATCAAAAACGGTTTATTGATGAATTTGATGAGATGATCGGAGATGATTATTTTCCGACATACGTACTCGGAAGTCATGATTTCCCTAGAATTGTATCGAAGCTTGGAGAAAATCAGGCACGAGCAGCTGCACTTTTGCAGCTTACCCTTCGAGGCATTCTCTTTATATATTATGGTGAAGAGCTGGGGATGAAAAATGGCGATATCCCAAAAGAAAAAATAAAAGATCCGATTTCACTCAATACCAACGGTACTGCCTTTGGGCGTGATCCGGTTCGAACTCCAATGCAATGGGATGATTCAGAGCATGCCGGATTTTCAAAAATTGAACCATGGTTGCCGCTTGAAAATGAGTTTCGATCGCGAAATGTAGTGGCAGAAACGATGGATAAGACATCATTTTTGAATTTATACAAGTCTATCTTGAAGCTTCGAAATACCAGAAGCAGTTTGACTGAGGGTAACTATATCCCGTATCCTTCCAAAAATCCTGATATTTTCGGATATATAAGAAGAAGTCATACAGAAGAGACGCTGATATTTGCAAATTTTTCAAATGAGCCGCTTGAGGAGGAACTTCCAAACGGTCATTGGAAGATTCTTCTCTCAACACATCTTGATACTGTTGGAAAAATAAACAAATCGATAGTGATGCTCCGTCCATATGAAGCGGTTATTTTGGGTGAATGAATAAAATCCACTTCTTTTTTTGAGATACTTTTCCTTGTAAATCGGACTTGTTATACTAACTACATGATAAATAAAGACCATCTCACTCTGTTTCTTCTCAAAGCACGCAAAAATACCTATGCCGGAAATGCGGGTGAAATAACACCACTACTTATTGGTTCCCGACAGTTTGAATTTAAAGAAGATGAATTTTTATATCGAGATATTTTCAACATAGGAAATAGTAAGTTTGTGGGACTTGAGACGATTTACTACAAAAATAAACCGGTGTGGAGCATGTCATATTATGGAAACTTTGAAAGTCTTTCTGAGGAGGAAGTAGATAAGGTTTTGCGGAAAGCGCTTGTAGAAAAATGGGACAATGTTCGATTATGGAACAATGTCCAATACAAGATAGATGATTATGTATATACCAATAATGGTTCAGGAGATATTGATGAGTTTGATGGGAGTGAGAAATTAGAAAAAAATGGAAAAACAGTATATTACTTTTATTACGCAGGTGCGTTTATTGGGTAAAAATATCCGTGTTTAGATTGAAATTACTACAGTAAAAAAGAAAAATGAAACATATAGATAAAATCATTTGGATTATTTTATTGATAATTATTCTTATCGCAGTAATAAATAGTATTGGTAATATCTTTGATATCAAATTACTTCAAATAGATACCAATAAAAATCTCTTGATTTTATTACCAGTCTTACTTTTGGTCGTCCATGCGGTAAGAGCGCTGAATATATATCGTGCTGCATTATTCATATTTATCGCAAGCTTCACGGGATTTGTATTTGAATATTATGGTCTTAAATACGGAATTTTGTTTGGAGGTCATTATATTTATACTGTAGAGACAATAAAATTTATGACGGTACCGATTAATGTGATCGTATATTGGGCTGTTTTTATTTATATGGGGTATGTCATTACCAATTCTTTTTTATATAGTTTAGGACATAAAAAACCATCACGAAAAAATCACAATCTTCATTTATTGCCACGACTGATCATTGTCGATGCGCTGATAGTCGTCACGATTGATTTATTTATGGATCCGGTCCAAGTTGCGCTCGGAAGTTGGTCGTGGCCCAATGGCGGACCATATTTTGGAATACCTATCGGTAATTTTATCGGGTGGATGATGGTTACTATAATTTCAACAGGAGCATTTCGTATCTACGAATATTTTCATCCGGCGACAACCGATGCGCATGAAAGTTTATTAATGATTCCCGTACTTGGATATGGACTTCTTTATTTAACCTTTCTCTCTCAGGCAGTACAACTTGGATTGATGGCTGTAGCTTTAGTTGGAACGGCAACCATGCTTCCAATCGTATTGGTCAATGCGTATCTATATGTACAATTTTTGAAGAATCGTAGTAAACTACAAGAATTAGTCTAATCGCAACATGCATACGTACGATACCATTTTCTCAAAAAAACAAAATATTTTATTTGTCATGGCACATCCGGATGACATATTGGTTTATTATGCTGCTCTTGTGAATAAACTCCGAAAAGATAATAAAAATGTCTTTGTACTTACCGTTTCAAACGGAGCGCGTGGGAGTAGAGAAAACGAAATTTCAGAGGAAAAATTAGCTAAGCAAAGACTTGACGAAGAAACTGCAGCATTGAAATTCTTAGGAGTACCACAAGTAAATATTTTCTTTTTGCATTACAAAGATGGAGAGATCGAAAGTAATTACAAGCTCATCGGAGAAATATCAAGATATATTCGCAAAGTAAAAGCGGATGCTGTTTGTACTCATGAGCCAACAGCGATATATCAGCAAACATACAATAAAGAAGGATTTTTTGTGCAACATCGTGATCATCGAAAAGTTGCAGAAGCAGTGGTTGATAGTGCCTATCCATTTTCTCGAGACAGATCTTTTTTCCCAGAACATGCAAAAGAAGGGATTATGCCTCATAAGTTCTACGATATTATTATGACGGACGAAATTGAATCAAACTTCGAACTTGATTATACCGACGAGTTAGAAACAAAAAAATCTGCCATGAGACTACATAAAAGTCAGTTTGATGAAGATGCCATAAATGAGATCGTAGATTCAGTCAAGTTTGACGGAAAATATATGGAGCGATATTTTTATGTGAATTTATTGTGGTAGTTTTCAAAATAATACTATGACAACTCTTACCTCCCTTCAAAAAGAAATTGATCAAATAAAAAAAAGAAATAAGAATGTAGAACTTGATAAGAAATGGGAAACGAGTAATACTCGCCGTATCCTTCTCATATCTCTCACCTATATAACCACTGGATTGTATCTCCAAGCAATGAATATTTCAGATCCTTGGATGAATGCTATTGGCGCTGCATTGGGATTTTTACTTTCAACACTCACGATGCCGTACTTTAAGAAGTTATGGGAAAAACGAATTAAAATGGGGTGACGCGGTGTCGCTTCATGACATAATTCAAAAAATTGTGGAGGATATATAAATCTCCTTTTTTCAACATTTTTGTAGGTTACATCGGGGTATTTTTTTGGTTTGTGGAAAAAAAGGGATTGATCCGCGAGTTATGTCTCTTTCTTGTATACTAATTCTATAAAATGAAACATTTTCAGTCTGTTTTACAGATTTTATTCTCCGTTTTTTGTGTTGTAACCATTGCTTTATCCATTATTTCCCCTAAAGAAGCATTTGCAATCGATATTGATAAAACCATTCCTGAAGTCAATGTAACAGACAAGAATGAAGCGCTCTATGTTTCTGACTCTGTCATAGTACAGTTTAAAGATGAAAAGGCACCAGAAGAACTCGCACAAAAAGTAACAACGCGATCGCAGCAAAAAAAATCATTTTTTGGATGGATGCAGGTAAATGTTTCCAATATTGGAACGGCTATTCAGAGAAATCAAACTCCTGAAAATCAGCTTGCATTTATTGAAAGTATTATTGATAAAAATAGTCTTGAAGGGAATGAAGTGATGGATCTTAATAACCAAGGATCACTGTATGTCTATGAAGTAGCGTCTGGAAAAAAAATCGATGTGAAAAAAGTAATAGCTGAATTTAAAAATGATCCATCAGTAGAATCTGCTTTTCCGAATGCAATTATTCAAGGAGCATATGCCCCGAATGATCCTGCTTTTAACGATCAATGGCATTATTCAAATATAAATATCCCGCAAGCATGGGATGTTACCAAAGGAGACTCTTCGGGAAATATTATTGTTGCAATAATGGATTCAGGTATTGAGCGTAACCATCAAGATCTTGCAGGAAACATTCTTGGATGGTATGACTGCAGGTATCAAGGCTCATGTTCGTCAAATAGTGGTAATGATGGGAATGGTCATGGGACTCATGTTGCTGGTACAGTGTCAGCGGTGACCAATAATAGAGTGCTTGTATCAGGAGTTGGCCATGATACGAAGATCGTTTCTTTCAAAATTTTGGGTGACGATAATAGGGGGCAGTTGAACTGGCTTATAAATGGATTGAATGTTCTTCGACAACAATATCCGAATAAAAAGATCATTGTGAATATGAGTTTGTCTTTTTCAGTTTACGTTCAAGATTTTGAAAATATCATAAATCAAATGTGGGGGAGCGGCATGATTCTGGTTGCTGCTGCCGGAAATGGTGGTCCCGATGATCCAAAAACAAGTGTGAGTTATCCTGCGGGATTTCAAAATGTGATATCGGTTGCCGCAACGCAAAGAAATAATGACATTGCTCCCTATTCATATAGAGGGACGTGGATTGATGTTGCGGCTCCGGGTGGGTATTGTTCGAGTCAAGATAATGTCGGGGATTGTATTCTCTCAACATCAAATGCCAATTGGGCAAATTATTTGATGGGTACTTCAATGGCAGCCCCTCATGTATCGGGAGCTCTTGCCCTCATGTGGAGCGTAAATCCAAATCTCTCAAATCAACAAATTCGCGACATGTTGCTGAGCTCTTCGGATAGAATTTCCGGCACCGGAACCTACTGGACCTATGGAAAAATAAATGCGCTGGCTGGAGTAAATAGTGTATTGGGGACACTGAGTACTCCAACGCCAACAGTTACTCAAACTCCGACACCTTCCAATACTCCCATTCCAACAAATACTCCAACCAACACGCCAACATCTTCTCCATCGCCCACGGCTACAGCCACACCTATTCCTGCCGCAACAGCCACTCCGGCCCCAGTCTTGACAGGCACGCCAACGAGTATTCCAACCGTTACCCTCACCACAATTCCAACGAATACTCCCATAAATACGCAAACTCCAACAGTAAATCTGACCCAGCCCCACGATACCATGACACCAATTCTTACACAACAACCTACGGCAACAAGCATTCCTGACGTGACTTTGCCTCCCGCTTGTGATCCAACAAGTGGAGACGCAGACTGTAATGGTACAGTCGACTCAGCAGATTATGGCTGTTGGGTTTCAGAGTATTTGACACCTAATGCACCCGATCAAGGAAGTTGTAAATCAGCAGACTTTAACTCATCGGGGAAAGTAGATTTGCTTGATTTTGTCATGTGGCGAAATACGATTTTGAGTCAAGGATAATCCTCATATTTATGAGAATAAAAAAACAACTAAAGATATATATTGTCAAAGAATTCAAAAAACATCTGAAATTCCTGCTATTGGGTGTATGTACCCTCATTGGCATATTTTGGTATATCAATGCCAATATTTACCATTTTTTTGCCACCGTTCCAACCGTTGGAGTTGAGTTGCAGGTTCCAGAAAACAACGTGATGATTGACGAACTATTTTCGGTTGGTTTGAGACTGACCGACCAAGAAATTGCTGCAACAGATCTATTTATTGAATATGATAGTAATCATGTGACATACGCGCTTGATGAAGGAGCTGAAACGGGCATTTCTCAGCTTCCTGTTAATTACTTTCGCATGCCTCCGGTCAAGGAAGAGGTGATTCAAACTGATTCATCTCTGAAAAGAGTACATGTCGTACTTGTCTCATGGAATCAAATTGCCAATCCGGACAATCCTCTGACACAGTTGAATTTTGTATTTCATGCAAAGTCAAAAGGTGCAGCGACTTTTACCTTAATAAAAAATGGATTGCAGTTTGCGGGGAATGATTCGCAAAATAACCCGGTTTTATTTGAAATAAGTGAAGATGTAGTATTGACAAAATCAGTACCAATTGGAGATATCGATCAAGTGACTCCGACCGAAGAGGTAACTCCAGTACCAACGGAATCACCTGCGGTCACGGTCACCGAAACATTTACTCCAACTCCAACTTTTACTGAAACGCCATCTCCAACCATTACTCAAATAGTAAACCCTGAAGAGGTGCAACTGGACATACGTTTAAGATTGCAAGGAATTGTTGGAAAACCAGTTGCGGCAGGCTCAGGAATTTCGATGAAACTCAGTTTAATCTCAGAGGATAAACCAAATTCTTATGAGCAAGAAGTTCTATTTCAGCCGTCAGATTCAGGAGTTTTAACCGGAACGATGACCCTCAAATCAGCATACACTGGTCCGCTTTATAAATTACTTATCAAAGGTCCAAAGCATTTGCAAAAGCGTATTTGCGAGACACGTCCGAGCGAGGCAGTTGGCGGCACATATCGCTGCACAAACGGAAATATTGAGCTTAAGAAAGGCAGTAATCAGATACAACTTGAAAATATAGTCATTCTTGCCGGGGATATTCCAGAGCAGGATAGTGTGATTAATGCACAAGATATTGTATTCATTCGACAAAGCTTGGGGTCAAAAAATGAGAATGATATAAGACGAGGTGACCTAAATTATGATGGAATTGTTGACTCACAGGACTATGCAATGATTTTGAATGCGCTCAGTTTCAAGTACGATGATTAGAGAGAATACGGTTTTTTTAGTCAAGGAGTATAATTCTTGTTAGTATGGTTGAACAGGGGTCGGTACATTCTGAATCAGAAGCATTTGAGCCAGATCCACTTTATCCTGATGATGACTTTGTGCAAAGAGTGGGAATGATTGTCGGAGATCCTTTCGCTCGAATTTTTCACCTCCCAAATATTGCTAGCACTGACGTACTTGATCTGAGAACTCAACGTGAGGTTAAGATTGTCGTACTCCGTGATCAAAGCGGCTTTCTTCATTTTAAAGCCTATCATCCCGATGAGGATGGTCCAGAAGGAGATATTGAAGTAATGGGAATATCTGATTTTGAAGCCATGATGGAAGAGGAGGAAGAATATGCTCCTTCACGAGGTTTGGCAGGAATGAGAAAGAAAAGAGCATCGCGAACGACTTTTGATACCGACGATTGGATCCGAGAAAGAGGAGGAGATCCAGATTATCGGATGCCAAAAACAGTTTTTCAAAGAAATAAATTATGTTAAAAAATGACATTTAAAATCATTGGCTCATGCAATTAATCCATGGTATGATGATTTCATAATGATGAAGGATTTAAATCCTACCTCAGCTCAATTTATTGATACCTATCAATCGATCCGCCTGAAACGGCGGATTTTTTAATGGTCAAAATGTATGAGTGAAAAAATCATCCAAGAAAAATGTGGACTGGTGGCGGTGTATTCAAAAGAATATGCTCATCAGTTGAATATTGCAATTCTTGCCGCCGTAGGGGTACAACATCGTGGTACCCATGGCGCGGGGACGGTATTAAAAACAACGAGAGGACTGGTTCAACACATTGGTAAAGGACTTCTTCGAGAGGTATTTACAAAAAAAATAGTCAAAAAAATTCGTCAAAAAAGTAAATGGCTCATTATTCACACAAGATATGGTACCCATGGCGGGTATCTCAAGGAAAATCTGCAACCCTGTATTTGTAAAAGTCCCAAAGGAGAAAAAATCGTGGTGGCACATAATGGACAATTTATTCAAATGGAGAAATTCTTGAGTGAGATTCCAAAAAAAATTCCAAAAAAAGTAAGCGATACCTACATTTTTACTGAACTTCTTGCTCATGCAAAAGGTAATACATGGAATGAAAAAATACTCAAAACACTTGATAAAGTCACGGGAGCATATGCACTTCTCATTGGAGTTGGTGACAGTCTTTATGTAGCTCGAGATCCTCATGGAGTAAGACCACTGAGCATTGGTTCATTGCGAAATAAGCGAATCATTGCATCAGAAACACACGCATTCGATAAAATTGGTGCAAAAGTCCATCGAGAGCTAAAGCCGGGTGAGGTTGTTAAAATTGGCCCATCTGGTGTTGAAGTAATTCGAAGAGGTTCAAAGCTTGCCAAACATTTCTGTGATTTTGAATGGGCATATTTTAGTCGTCCCGATTCTCTTTTACCGCCAAATGGAGAAGGTGACCGTCCCAATGAATGGCTTTCGGTTAATCATTTCAGAGAAGGGTGCGGAGAAACTCTGGCAAAAGAATTTCCCGTCAAAAATGCTACATTTGTCGTAGGTATTCCTGATTCAGGACTTTCGATGGCTACGGGATATGCAAGTGCTTTAGGGCTTCGATATAGACAGGCTATTGTTCGGGATCATTTTGATCCCGAAGGAGATCAGCGACTTTTCATGCGCGATGATCAGATCAAGCGAATTCAAAAAAAAGTTCTGGGAAAACTTTCTCTTGTGCCGGAGCCACGAATGTGGAAAGATGCGATAGTCGTGATCGGGGATGATTCAATCGTCCGTGGCAATGTATCAGCGGAAATCACGAAAGCAATTTTTTTGATGGGAGCACGTGAAGTTCACTGGATTATTGGATTTCCTCCGGTCATGAAACCTTGCCATTTGGGGGTGAGTATCCGTTCAGAGGAAGAACTCATTGCCGCTCGTCATAAAGGGAGAATTGCCGGTATTACCAAAGAGATTGGCGCGACAAGCGTGCATTTCATCAGTAATAAAGGATTTATCAAGGCGCGTTTGAGAAATCTTCCGTTTAAGGATGTTGAAAATCCACAGGAAATATTTTTGAAAAATGGAGGATGTGGCGGATGTGTGACTGGAAATTATCCGATAAGTAAAGAAGGAGTCTATTATTTAGAAAATAGTTGATTCTATGATTAAAATTATTACAAATTTTGAATTCGCTCGTAACCAAAAATTTGAAAGCGGAAATTGCGATTGTGGTGAGTGATGCTCCCGATGCATTTGGTCTACAACGTGCGAGTAAACACAAGATTCCGACATTGATATGCTCAAAGAAAGACAACTTGATAGAGTTATTACATTCAAAGTATGAAGTTGATTATATTGTTCTTGCTGGATGGAAAATGATTGTGCCCGACGACATGATCGATATATTTGAAAATCG
>CAYVKV010000019.1:0-9787 GCA_964452355.1 uncultured Gammaproteobacteria bacterium
TCAATTGGTTAGAGCGCTTCCCTGTCACGGAAGAGGTTGGGGGTTCAAGTCCCCTCGATCGCGCATTGCATTTGCTTCGCATTCCTTCTAGAATAAGTACATGGCTAAACTTCGTGTCGGCTGGTTTACCTTTACGTGCTGCGAGGATTCTACGATTCTTTTTACCGAAATGCTCAATACCCATTGGGACGACTGGAAAGATAAAATTGAGTTTGTAAATGCACGCATTCTTAAAGCAAATAATAACATTGAAAACCTCGATGTATCCTTTGTTGAAGGATCAATAAGCTCACAAGAGCAAGTAGATAAGCTTAAAGAGATTCGAAAAAACAGCAAGAAAGTGATCGCAATTGGCGCATGCGCCTGTACCGCTATGCCTTCGGGGTGGAGGAATTCCTTTGATGAAGAGACAAAAGAAGAAATCAAGTTTCTGATAGATAGATACTCCCATCTTGAGAAAGTAGAGCCTTTAAAAACATATATAACCGTTGACGAATCAGTGCAAGGTTGCCCTATGAATGAGGAGAAGTTTTTGGCGTTAATGGCGAATATTGTTAAATAACATAAATGAGTGAGTGATTAAAATTATTTTTTGAGTTTGGGTAAGTTCTCAAATAACGTTAACTCGAAAATATAATTTTCAATTACGAACGAATTCAAATTTATACTATATGCATCAAGGAAATTTTGATCTGACGCTTGATCAGATCACAAAAATTGAAGGTCACGCAGCACTTACGCTCAAAGTAAAAAATGGCATCGTAGAAAAGTGTACCTTTGAAATCCCCGAATATAAGCGTTTTTATACCCAAGCAGTTCGCGGAAAGAATGTCGCCGCAATCCCTCAGATGGTTTCACGCATTTGTGGCACCTGTAGCAACGCTCATCTTCTGTGCTCAATTCTTGCCATTGAAGATGCTCTTGATATCAAAGTTTCCAAACAAACATACTTATTACGAAGGTTATTAAATAACGGTCTCATCATTCGAGATCATGCGCTTCATTTGTACGTTTTTGTCCTTCCCGATCTCTACAACAGAGATTCCCTCCTTGAATTTGATGAGAAAAATGCAGAGGAACATGAGCTTGTCCATGATGCTTTTGCGATAAAAGAAGTAGGAAATGTTCTTGCAAAATGGTCGGGCGGACGAAGTGTCCACGCCCCCGCACCAACGATTGGTGGCTTTCTCTTGTTGCCAAAAAATGGTGAGCAAGAGAAGTTGATTCTCAAACTTGAACTCATTCGTGATAAAGTCATTAAAATCATCAAAATATTTGAAAAATGCGACTTTGAACTCAATGAAGATATACTTTTTTCAGCCCTTCAGGACGATGACTATGATTTCTTAGGAAAAACGATCATAACTCACGAAAATGCATGCGTTCCGGCTCGAAACTATGCGGATCATCTTGAACATGTGGTAAAACCGTATTCTCAAGGCTCAGCATATACCTACGAAGGAAAAACGTTTATGGTGGGCGCTCTCTCTCGGATGAATCTGTCAAAAAAAGGTATTCACCAAAAAACAAAGGAGGTTGCTGCATCTGCCTTAAGCATGTTTCCCTCACAAAATATTTTTCATAATAATCTTGCACAAGCGCTTGAAATACTCCATTGTCTGGATGATTCAATTGATATCCTGAAAAATCTTGAAATTAAGGATGAGAAACCCGTGCCCTATACCATGAGAGCAGGAACGGGGACGGGAGTGATCGAAGCGCCGCGCGGCACGCTCTATCACCGCTATAGTTTTGATGCAAATGGGTTGATCATAAAAGGGGATATCATTGTTCCTACCGGTCAAAATCAGATCTGTATCGAAAAATCCCTGTGGGACTATGCTCAAAAAAATCTTGATCTTCCTGAAGAAGAACTTTCCCATGAAATGGAAAAATTGGTTCGCGCATATGACCCCTGCATGTCATGTGCATCACACTTTCTTAAACTTAAGATTGAGCAGATATAACTTCGATCTTTTCAATAATTTCTTTCAATAATACGTCCATATTCCCTTGTTGAGGCACTCCAATCAAAGTAAATGAGTTTATTTTTTTGAGTTTTATAAGAAATGACAAATCCATGAATAGATCATAATCATGGGGAGTAATGCGTATTTTTGGATCTTGAAATGAATGAAGGGAGGAGAACTCTTTGACGCTTTTTAAACCAACCACTGTATCGAGAATTATGGGATCTGGTTGTCCTTCCCACCACTGATCTGTGGGATCCGCAGGTATGAATGTGATTGTTGGAAACCTTTTTTGAAGTTGGGGGAGTAATTCGATTGGCATTGCATCACCCTCAACGATTGTGTTTCCAAAAACAAAGATTTTCATAAGGTGAGATTTGCAAGGCGTATTGCTGAATTGGTGACTGCAATCAGATTACTCTCTTGAGCGTGGGTGATTTGATCGCAAATAGTGTTCCAATGGTAGGTATAAATACTGCCAATATCTTTGACTGACAGGGAAATGCCCGTTGGTATCGCGATTCTTTTATCTCTTTCTTTCCCCAATGTAAGTTTGTTTTTTTCTAAAATTAATGGCTTCGTACTCAATACAACAGAGTTATTTTGAATTAACTTGAGCGTGCCCCAGCCAATGCGACACGCATCCATGGTTTCGATGGTATGTTTGACCGAATGATGTCCGGTGCGCGTAAATACATTGAGAACGTGGAACGTATGATGAGCGAGTGCTCCTTGGGGAATTTTACCAATAAGCCATCCGAGCTCTTTGCTTGTCAATCTCTTTTTCAAAGATAAGCTATCTGCAAAATGAGCATAAAGAGATTTTTGAGTCAGTTTTTTCAGAAGTTCATTGCCAATCCAGTATGCTTCGACAACGCGCTGGTCAAATGGATCTGCGATCCCATTTTCATGAGCTATAAAAGTCAGGTAAGGATAGAGTGTTTCAAACTGTGAAATGATGAGGGAGAGATTTTCATCAGAAGCTGATTCGCGCAGATATGCTTGAATTTCACCGGATTTAAGCGGTCCACAGTACTCAAGGTGATTGGGGGGAAGTGCATATCGAGCACACGTTATAAGACCTTGCGAATCTGTCATAGGGCAAGATTTTGCTTAAATCTTGTGAAAAACAATGTAACCGCAATCCCGCCAACAATCATCACCCATCCAAGTATTTGAGCTTGCGGAAAGGTGTGACTAATAAAGACTGCAGAAAGAACTCCGGTGATAATGGGAGATATCGAAAGAACCAAGCTCACGGTTGATGCTTTTGCTTGTGAAAGCGCCGCATACCAGGTGAGAACATATCCAAGTAAGAATACCGATCCGGAGAGGATCGCAAGAAGGTGAGCTGATCCCAGTGTTGCAATTTGAGTGATTGAGCCCTGAAATATGGTTATTCCCAAAAGAATGATGACGCCAAAAAACATGCGAGCCCACGATACAACAGAAGAAGGAATATTTTTCAATGCTTTTTTTGCAATGATATACTCAACCGACCAGAATAGTGTTGCGGCAACAATCATCAAATGGCCCATTCCAAGGCTTTTGTACGATATTCCCGCAAAAAACAGTGTGCCGATGGTGACTGCCACATATCCCAAAACCTGATACCGATTGACTTTTTCTTTTAAAAAGAACACGCTCATGATCGCGACCCATATAAACAATGTTTTGTGAATAAGGGCTCCTTCTACGGCGGTTATTTTGCTTAACCCCGTAAAAAAGAGCGCAAATGGAATGCTTCCGCCAATAATCCCGATGAGCACGAGCTGTTTCCATTGTTTTTTTGTAAGGTGTGAGATAGTTTTTCTCTGAGAAACATACACAATGACTGATAATACTACTGCGACAAGCAGATTTTTTAGGGTGGTAAAGAGTATCGGATTTATGTCTGCAAGAAAGAATTTGGATGCAAATATTGAAAATCCTGAAATTCCTGTGGTGAGAAGAGCAAGTTGAATTCCTTTTTTCATGAGAATGAATAAAATTGGTAATTAATTATTGGTTTGCGCTATATTCTGTAAAGCGTGAGATGCCTGCGATTTTGGCATTTTTTCCACGACCACATCTCCATAAATGAGCACGTATTCACCGTTCTTCAATTTGAGTCCACCATTTTTTGCGGTGATTCCATCGGTTGTGGTGATCGTGTCTTTGGCTACTGTCGCAATCTTTTTTGGGATGGCAAAACACATATTTCATTGTAGCATGATTTACTTTGACTTTTGTCACGCAAAATAAGTACAATGAGTGTATGAAATCTAAGATCATTGATGATCGAGCATACATTGTCAATCTTGTTTACAACTTTCAGTCTATTGGCAAAGTCGTCGTATTTGTCCATGGTACCTTTGATATTTTGCATCCGGGACATATCGCGCTTCTTGAAAAAGCGGCAGAATTTGGCGATATACTCATAGTCGGCGTATATACCGATGAAGTTGTTGCATCAATAAAGGGTGCAAATAATCCCGTTACCACCTTAAGCGATCGTATGACGGTACTCAACGCACTGACTAAGGTTGACTATATCATTCCTCTTGAACACCCTGATCACGAACAGATTGTGACGCAACTCAAGCCAAATATCTTTGTGCAACAACAAAATTCTGTGTATCATCTTGACACATCAAATCTGGAATCGCACAAAGGAACCATTCGAACGATCGCAATCGCTGATAAATATTCAACCGCAGCGCTCATTCAAAAAATCAAATTTGCCTCTCAACCTCAATAACGTAATAAATTCCATTTATTTTCGCGATAAGGTTGGTATACTTGTGGTGTATCATTTTTGGGCGTATAGCTCAGTTGGCTAGAGCGTTACATTGACATTGTAAAGGTCTCAGGTTCAAGTCCTGATACGCCCACACATCCTTATGCAAAGAATATTTTCAGGTATAACACCAAGCTCTCCGAAGGGCCTCCATTTAGGCAATTACTTAGGCGCAGTAAAACCCCAAGTAGATCTTCAGGCACATGGTGAATGTATGTATTTTGTCGCAAACCTTCATGCATTAAACAATGTATTTGATCCAAGTGAAGTGAGGAAAAACACGCACAATATATTTGTAGAATACCTTGCATTTGGGGTAAATCCCGAAACTACCACTTTTTTTGTTGAAAGCGATATTCCCGGCATTCCCTATCTTCAGACAATCCTCAATAATATGGTGACCATATCCGAGCTTAAACGCATGCATGGATATAAAGACAAATTTCAAGGCGATGTGAATCCGGACCAGATTGGGATGGGGCTTTTTTCTTATCCCGTCCTTATGGCCGCAGATATATTGCTTTTCATGCCCGACGTGATCCCGGTCGGGGAAGATCAGTCTCAACATGTGGAAATCGCTCGAGAAATGGCACGAACCTTCAATAACAGATATGGAGACGTCCTCAAAGTTCCTGAATTGTCTGTACAGAAAAATGTCGCGCGCGTGCCGGGTATTTTTGGTGACCGCAAAATGAGTAAGTCTTTGGGAAATGATATCCCGATCTTTGGAACCGAGCAAGAAATCAAGAAACAAATCATGTCCATCAAAACTGACCCTGCTCGTATTCATCCGACAGATCCCGGAAATCCGGATAAAAATCTTACCTTTACCTATTTTGACCTTCTTGAATATAACGCACAAAAACTCGAAGATATGAAAGAAAAATATCGTAAGGGTAAAATCGGTGATGTAGAAATTAAATCTACTTTTTTTAACTTCTTTCTTGAATATTTTGCAGACTTTCGTGCAAAAAAAGCAGAACTTCAGAGAGACAAAGAACAAATTCATGCGCTCCGAATCCAAGGTGCTCAAAAAGCAAATGTCATAGCTGAAAAAGTGCTTGAGGAAGTGAAAAAAGCTGTTGGGGTGTAAAAATGAGTTGAAACCTTTTGTCTGCCCATTCTTGACATTCATCTTCAAACTGATACAATGATGATAATGTTTTCACATCTTGTTTGTACAACCATTACTACCGCCTTCCGCTAAAGCGGGGAGTATGTAATGGTTATTACTTACCCCGCAAATAGGCGGGGTTTTTTAAAAGTTAAAATGATCTATGAAAAATCAAAGTCCTCTCTTCAAACTTCGACATACTGCTGAGCATGTCCTTCACCAAGCAGTCAAGGAGCTGTATCCGCAGATACACCTTGCAATGGGTCCCGCAACTGAAGATGGTTTTTATTTTGATTTTGACAATACTCCAGATGGTGCAGAGCCGGTTGTGATCACGGAAAATGATTTTCCAAAAATTGAAAAATACATGTGGAAAATCATCAATAAAGATTTACCCATTATTAAAAAAGAGATTTCAACAACAGAAGCTCAAGAATTATTTAAGGACAATCCATACAAACTTGAGTGGATTGATGAGGCGACAAAAAGGGGAGACGGCATTACGATTTACTGGACCGGAAAACCTGATGAAAAAGGTTCGATGGTTGATCTTTGTGCAGGACCGCACGTAGCGTCTACCGGGGAGATAAAAGCATTTAAGTTGTTATCTGTCGCGGGTGCATACTGGCGGGGAGATGAAAAGAATAAAATGCTTACTCGTATTTATGGTACTGCGTTTGAATCTAAGGAAGAACTGGATCTTTTTTTACATCAACAAGAGGAAGCAAAAAAAAGAGATCATCGAAAACTAGGTCAAGAACTTAACCTTTTTTTTATCGATGAAGCTGTTGGAAAAGGACTCGTGATGTGGCTTCCCAATGGTACCATTGTCCGAGATGAGATCGAAAAACTAGTCAAAGAAAAAGAGAAAGATTATGGTTATGTACGAGTTGCAACACCACATATTGCAAAAGAAGATCTGTATTTACGCTCTGGACATCTTCCTTATTACAAGGATTCGATGTATCCAGGCATGAAAATGGATGATGCCGTCTACTTTCTGAAGGCTATGAACTGCCCTCATCATCACATGATCTACAAGCATACGCAACATAGTTATCGAGAACTTCCGCTGAGACTTGCTGAATACGGGACATGCTATCGAAATGAATTATCTGGCACTCTTGCTGGACTTTTGAGAGTACGAGGCATGGCCATGAACGATGCACATATTTATCTCCGAAAAGATCAGATTAAGGAAGAGTTTAAAGCTGTCATTCGTTTAACTCAGGAATATTTCGAAATCTTTGGACTCAAGAACTACTGGTTTAGACTTTCCAAATGGGATCCAAGGAATAAGGAGAAGTATATTGACGAGCCTGAGAACTGGGATTATTCTCAACAAATGATTCGCGAAGTCCTCCAAGAGATGAAAGTAGAGTTTATTGAAGTTGACGATGAAGCTGCATTTTATGGTCCGAAAGTCGATGTACAGTTTAAATCGGTAATCGGACGAGAAGAATCGATGTCAACAATTCAGCTTGATTTTGCCGCAAAAAAGAGATTTGATCTTGTCTACACAGATGAAACGGGAAAAGAGAATAATGAAGTCTTTGTGATCCATCGCGCCCCACTTTCTGTACATGAACGTTTTATTGCATTCTTGATCGAGCACTATGCTGGAGCATTTCCATTGTGGCTGACTCCGGTGCAGGTGAAGATTATCCCTATCGCTGAGCGTCACAATGAATATGCACAAGAATTATCAGCAAAACTTTCCAAAGAGGCAGTCAGAGTCGAAGTAGATGAACGAGCTGAATCGATGCAAAAAAAGATCAGAAATGCACAGAACGAAAAAGTTTTCTACATGGTTGTTGTCGGAGATCAGGAAATGGAACAGAAAAACGTGAGTATCCGAACCCGTGATGGAAAAACAAACTCAGCAAGCTTGGATGCATTTCTGACAGAGATACAAGAAAAAATAAAAAATAAAATTATATAAATGGTAATTTCACTTATCGGCATGTCGAGTGCGGGAAAAACCCACTGGGCAAAACGTATCGAACAATCCGGATATGTACGATTTACCTGTGATGATCTCATCGAAGAGTTGCTTCAACCAGAGCTGCGCGACAAGGGCTATGTGGGACTTGCAGATGTCGCTCAATGGATGGGGTATCCCTATGAAGAGAGGTACCAATATGCAAGCAAAAAATACCTTGAGGCCGAAGAAGCGGCTATGAATCACGTTCTTGATGTTGTTGAAGCAAAAACGAACGGCACGGTACCAAAGATCGTTGTTGATACGACCGGAAGCGCGATATATACCTCAGAGAAAATCCTCAAGAGACTTCGCGCACTTACACAAACCGTCTATCTTGAAATCCCAAATGAACAAAAGGGAAAAATGGCAAAAGCATTTATTCAGGATCCAAAACCGGTAATCTGGGGTGATGTGTTTTCTCTTGAGCCGTATGAAAATCCAAAAAAGGGACTCATCCGATGTTATCCCCTTCTTCTTGAATATCGCTCAAAGCAATATGAAAAATTAGCGGATTTTACCTTCAAATACGAAGATCATAAATCGCACTCTCTGGATGTGAATGGTTTTATTCGTCATATTGCTTCTCCATGAAATATTCAACAACGGTAGATCAATCTATACACCTTTCCTTTAAAGAAGCATTTTTTCAGGGGATCGGAAAAGACTCGGCACTCATTGTCCCGCACTCATTTCCAAAAATTGATCCAACACAACTCATGGGCAAATCAATGCAAGAGATGGGGTCGATGCTTCTTTCTCCATTCTTGGCGGGTGACATTGATCAACCAGAACTCTTGCGAATGCTCAATCGATCTCTCTCATTTCCCATTCCACTCAAGAAAATTGGTGATAATCATATCCTCGAACTCTTCCATGGACCAACACAATCATTTAAAGATGTAGCGGCACAATTTTTGGGAAACCTTGTGGAGTATTTCTTGAAGGGGACACCCCGAGAAATTGTTGTCGTAACCGCAACATCAGGCGACACGGGGGGAGCGGTCGCGGCTGGATTTGCCAATAAGAAAAATGTCCGCGTCGTGATACTGTATCCCAAAAATGGCATAAGTGAGGTACAGAAAAAACAGATGACTCACGTTGCCGCGAATGTTTTTCCGATCGAAATTGATGGCACCTTTGATGATTGCCAAAAATATGTGAAACAATTCTTTACCGATAAACGGCTGCATCATGTTGAGTTAACTTCGGCAAACTCGATAAACATTGGACGGCTCCTTCCGCAGATGATGTATTATGCATATGCGTGGGCACAGCTAAAAAATGATAACCTGCGATTTGTCGTTCCCTCCGGAAATATGGGAAATGTGACTGCCGGCCTGTATGCAAAGCGTATGGGAATACCGATCGGTCATTTTCATATTGCATGTAATGAAAATGATGCCGTACTTAAGTATTTTGAAACGGGAACGTACCACTTGCAACAAACCAAAAGAACCATTTCTAATGCCATGGACATCGGCAATCCGAGCAATTTTGAACGAATTCTTCATCTCTACAATCATGACCTGAGCGAGCTTAAAAAAGATGTGTCGGTATCGTCAACCAATGATGAGGAGACGATTAAGACTATTTGCGAAGTGTATAAAAAACATGATTATTTGCTTGACCCTCATACGGCAGTTGCGTGGAGTGCCGCACAAAAATCAAAGATCAAGGGAGCAACTGATGTCATTATTGCGACTGCGTCACCGGCCAAGTTTGCGAAAGAAATATATGAACTCACCGGCATTTCAAATGTACCAATTGAAGCTCAATCAATTTCAGAAGATCAACCTGAAAGATCGAATGAAACGATCAGAGATTATGACACTACTCTTGACTATGCATTGACCTGTCTCAGGTAGATATAACGCACATGCGTTTCGGTACTGAGCCAGCACATGGTATCCACTCCAAGCTCCTAATTCTGCAGAGACTTT
>CAYVKV010000020.1:0-8849 GCA_964452355.1 uncultured Gammaproteobacteria bacterium
TTCATACCGTTTCCTATCTGAAAAGTGTATACCATGTGCTGACCTCCCTACACTTCACCTTCTTGTATTCGTACTATTGGATCAATGAGAAGTGTATAATGTACTTCTATGTTTGTTGATGAAGTAACCATAACAATCCAAGGAGGGAATGGCGGTGACGGATCAGTCTCCTTTTACCCGATGAAAAAGGGTCCGTGTGGTGGACTGGGTGGTGACGGCGGAAATGTCTTTATCAAAGGCAATGATCAGATGGCGGATCTTCATCAGTATATGGGTGAGCGGTTGCTCAAGCCGGAAGATGGCGGAAAGGGTGAAAATTTCAATTGTCAAGGCCACGATAGTGAAGATCTCTTGATACCGGTCCCGATTGGTACCCAGGTCACCAATACCAAAACAGGTGCTATGATAGAAATATCAGACACAACCACACTCCACATTCTTGCGGAGGGTGGCAAAGGTGGTCGCGGAAATGCATCATTTGTAAGCTCTACCAATCAAGTTCCGCGCGAATATGAACCGGGTGGAAAAACAAAGAAAATTAAATATCGACTCGTCCTTAAGCTTATTGCAGACTTTGGACTTATCGGGATTCCAAGTGCGGGGAAAAGTACGCTCCTCAATGAACTGACCAATGCACAAGTAAAAACCGCCATGTACGCGTTCACGACTCTTGAACCAAATCTTGGCGTTTGTGGAAAAAAGGTTATTGCAGATATACCGGGACTTATTGAAGGCGCATCGAGGGGTAAGGGATTGGGATTTAAATTTTTGAAACATATAGAAAAAGTACCGTTTCTCCTTCACTGTATTGCATGTGACTCGCAAGATGTGGTCCGGGAATATGAAACAATCATGAAAGAGCTTGCCGCATACAATCCGGAACTTGCGGAGAAAGAACAAGTGATACTTCTGACAAAAACCGATCTCGTTGATGAGGATGAAGTGAAAGGCCTTCAAAAACTTCTTAAGCAATTCGGAAAAGAGATTCTACCGCTCTCAATCTACAATCCCGATCAGATGGAAAACCTCAAAAATCTTATTCAAGGGTAGAAATGACCGAGTGAAGAATTTCTTCAACGTCAGCCGAAGACGTCACCCGCATCAGTTTATCTCTCACCTGTGCTGAGTTTCGAAAGCTCTTACAGTACCACGCAAGGTGTTTTCGCAAACTCAAAAAATGTCCTTCGGGAGTAAGTCTCTCAAACGCTTTGCAGTGTTCAAGTGCCGTTTCAAGTTTTACTTTATTTGCTACCTCTTCCCCCGTAAATATCCATGGATTCCCAAATGAGGCTCTTCCAATGAGTACCCCATCAAGGTCATACTTTTGAATCTTATCGAGCCCGTCTTGCCGCGAGTGTACATCACCATTGCCAAGAATCAGCGTATCTGAACTTTTTGCAATTTCCGCGGCTTTTGCTATTTCGTCCCAGTTTGCGTTTCCCGTATACATTTGCTTGAGGGTTCTTCCATGCACGGTAATTGCCGCAGGTTGCACTTCAAGAAGGTACGGAATCCATTCCGAGGTGGTGATTTCATCAAAGCCAATGCGTGTCTTGACAGATACGGGAAGAAGGGAGCGCTCATTATCTTTTGGCTTATGACTGCTCACCCATTTGCGGATTGAGCCACGAAGAGCGATATCATCAAGCGTTATTCCATTAGACCAATCTTGAGCGGCTTTTTGCACGGTTCTCACTATTTCTTGCGCAAGTTTTGGTGTGCGGATGAGGCCGGCACCTGCACCTCGTTTTGAGATGGATGGATCCGGGCATCCCATATTGATATCAATGCCGGAAAAGCCAAGTTCGGCGACAATGAGGGCAACCGTATAAAAGTGATGGGGCTCGGTACCATAGATCTGTCCAATAATCGGGGTTTTGGTTTCGTGGGTGATAAATGAGTTCAACAATCGAACAGCGCCATTCCCTACTCCTTCAACCGAAACAAACTCGGTAAAGAGTACATCAGGTTTACCATGGAGATCGGTAATATATCGAAAGGCAGCATCGGTGACGCCATCCATGGGAGCCTGACCTATGATGGGGAGTTTTTTCCAAGGATGCATAGGTTTATATAATATCTTCCTTTTTCAGGCGGACAAACGAAATCCATTCTTCGATCACCTCAATAATGAGCTTAAACGGTGCCTCGATGATAAAATCAAAGATCACAATAAAGAAGTTTATTTTTGAAACGCCCTCACTAAAGAGTTTTCCCAAGGAAAGAATGGGCATAAAGAAAAAATCAAATAGGGGAGAAAAGAAACTTCCTTTTTCGGTCAATCGATACATATTGGCAAGCTGTTTGATGCGATACGCAAAGAATGCAACCACACTGATAAAGAATATGAACAGCGCTTCACTGAGTATATTGAAATCCATCATCTTAAGACCAAGATGAATCAAATACAAGGTAACGATAAACGTTGACAGATAAAGAAAGCTAAAACCCAATGCCAAGACCGGCCGCCTACTTTTTACCTTTTTCGTAATGAATGCAATCGATTTTTCAAAGGTAGAGTCTTTGTCAATAATATCCACGATCCGAAGAAACAGTCGCTTGGTATTATCTTCACCGGGAACCGATACCGAAAGAATGATAAACAGCATAAAAACAGGTGGGGCAATACTATTTATTCCAATTGCCCAATAATTGACCTCATTATAGAGATATTGTGAAACCGGAACTTCAAGAATGAGGGCAAACAGCATTTTTGTTACGAAAATATACACGAGACTTCGAAAGGCAAGTATATTGAGCCGAGATCGAACCGTTGCATATTTTTCACGGGCAATCTTTTCCACATAGGTCCACAGCACACTTTTATTTACCAGTATTTCATCAATCTTTTCTTTATTCTCTCGAAACAACGAAAAGATGATAAGGAATGGGGGAAGTTGTTTTCGAGTAAAGCGCACCAGTTTTTCGACCGTAGGATTTTTGATCAGATTATCAATTTTATGAAAAATATCCGACAGTTTTGGGATAAGCGAACTGATTTCATCGTTTGTATAGTGTGCGAGCGGTTTGTAAAAAAGGCAAAACAAGTGATATCTTTGATACGCTTGGTCACTCTTTCGATAAGCTTTTTCGATTGCAATAAATAAATAGGTGTCTTTTTGTTCTGTTTGGACGTCCTCAATTTTAACCTTATCCTTGAGTGTTTGAAAAATATAATAGCCAAAATCAGCCTCCTGTTGTGATATGGCCGGACTTAAATGTTCCTCTATTTCTGCGGTCACGAGCTGCAGTAAAAACTCCGCAAGAAAAGCCTTCGTTTTATATATTCTTCCGGTCAGAAGCTGTTTTCGGATGTCAATATATCGGTCAAGAATATGCTGAATTTCCTGTATATCTATTTGGCCAAGCGATCCATTTGGAAAGTAACGCGCCCACATCAGTTCTCGAAGGATATTTTCTGCTTCACCTTTCGCTTCAGAATTAAGGGAAAGTCTTCGTTTAAGAATTCGTTCGATTGCGGCACGTCTAATGAGGTGATCTTCACGGTATTCGATTGCATTCCGTACTTTTTCGTAAACCAACGCAAGAAATGATACGGTTTGGGAGACAGAAAGCTTTGTGTATTCATCAGTCGGTGGTTTTTGTTTTATTGCATGAAAAGCACCCAGTAAATTGTTTGTGACGGGAGAGAGCGATATGATTGTCGGGGCATTTTTCGCAATTTCTTCTGACATGTTAGTTTGATGCAATATGCAGTACCGGTGTAATCACTTATTATACCAGTACTGCTCACGCGTTACTCATGGAGTTTTGCACCATGCTTCATCAGCATTTCTTTGATTTGGTCAGCCTTTTTAGTCACCAGTTCTTGAGAAGTTCCTTCGACATTAAGTCTGATCAATGGTTCGGTATTTGAGGTTCTCACGCTAAATCTCCACTCAGGATACGATATGGCGATACCATCTAACTTTGAAAGTTCACCATCCGAAAACGTTTGTTCAAGTTCAGCAATAATCACCGATGTACTGACCGATTCGGGAAGCAGGAAATTGAATTCACCTGACTCAACAGAGGTGCTGATCTCTTCAAGTATTTTGGAAAATGGCTTATTTTCACGAGCAACCACTCGTAAGACGTACAAAACAACGCGCATGGTACTTTCACAGCCACCCATTGATTTGAAGTAATAATGACCGGAAGATTCACCGGCAAACAACGCATTTTCATTATTCACTTGTTCCGTGATCAATGCATGCCCAATTTTGGTAAAACCAACTTCTCCTCCCATTTTTTTGACCATGTCCTCAACGTTTTTGATATAGCGGATGTCAACAAGAATTCGTGCTCCCGGGTTTTCTTTGAGCATTTCTCCTGCAATCAGGGTAGTGATAAGGGTCGCCGGTACGATCTCTCCTCGTTCATCAATAAACATTGCGCGGTCCGCATCACCATCGATTGCGATCCCCATATGCGCATGTGTTTCTTTTACCTTATCTTGCAGTCCGCGAAGTGTCTTGTGCTGGAGCGGATCTGCCTGATGAACGGGGAATGTGCCATCAAGCTCAAAATTCATCGGAATTAGGGTTGCATCAATTCGTTCAAAGAGGTCAGTGATCGGAAGAATTCCCATTGCATTTGCAGGGTCTACGACAACGGTAAGTTTTTCAATATTCCCCGTTGGAACGGCAACCAATGCTTGATCAATCTCTTCTTTAAGCATTCCTTCCTGTTTGGTTATCGATCCCCCATCAATATAGTCAGCATAGATCTTATTCTCAACAATCGAAATGATCGTGTTCATGCCTGCATTTTTCCCCACTTTGATGATCGAATCCCCATTCCTGATCACTATTTTTATCCCGTTGTATTCCTTTGGATTATGAGAAGCGCTAATTTGGATACCTGCATCATACTTGTCATTTTTGACGGTGAAATACATGGTAGGGGTTGCAATAAGACCGATATCTATAACCTGAGCACCACATTTTTGGAGAGTTGCTGCTGCAATCTTGTGAAGTGCTGGAGATGAAAGCCGCATATCATGCCCCAGAACGATTGATATGTCGGTTTTCTTAAGCTTGCGACTCATGAAGGTAAAGATGGCACGAGTGATGTCTTCCATCACATTTTCATTGAGTTGATCAGGATAAATACCGCGAATGTCATATGTTTTAAAAATTGAAGTATCGATGTCTGTCATATCCGTATGTAAAATGATAATGGATGATCGTTTATGCTATTTCAAATAATAACACACCAGAAGCTCTATAGATTCCTTATGATCATACGTTGTTTGATTCGTTTTTATAGATACATCTATTCCTGCAAGTTTTTCATAAAAATTCAATAGTGTTTTTGTATCCCACCGATCAGCTTGAAACGAAAGTTTTTGAGCTTGCCATGAAGGAATTGACGATTCAAGCGTGTTATTTTTCGCTTGAATAAGCTTTCGAACATGTTTCCACAAAAGGGCATAAATAAAGGTGATGTCCTGTGTTTTTGAGACAATTGCAAGGGTGTCAATAAAAATCTTCAGATTTCCGGGAGTACAAACATCAAGAAGTTGAAAGACATTTTTTCCCGGTTTGTATTCGTCAAAGACCGTTGCAATACGCTTGAGTCCTGAAAGCTCGTATGCGGATTTCCCGTTTTCCCAATCAATGACGTGAATTCCCTTTTCACTGGCAATCTGTTGAACCGTTTCTTTAAACGGTGTTTTCTCTCGACCTTTATATTTTTGTGAGATTCCCTCAACAAAATACACCGATTGTTTGCCAAACAAGTCTCGCACTCCCGAACTGTCTTTGAGAATCTCTTCCAGATTGGAAACGGTTGTATCGGTAATCGCATACCCCTTTTCACCAAAGGTTTTTTTGAGTGATTGAAGTTTTGATCGTGAAGTGATGGAATCCTCTCCCGCAATGACCGTCAGCATGACATTATTGTAGCACAACAACGTGAGTTCAATCGAGGATCAAAAAACAATCTATTCAATCATTTCATTTTCCTTTATACTAAATTTATGCTTGATCTTATGTGTTTGGGAAGTGTCAGTATTGATCTCTACTACAAAGGTTCATCGCTCACCGAAGGCGAAGGTCGGTTTGAACTTGCCATTGGTGGGAAGTATTATGTTGAGCATTTTTACGAAGGTCTCGGTGGTGGGGGTGCAAATGTGGCAATTGGCGTGTCAAAAGCAGGGTTGCAGTCTGGTCTCATTGCAAAAATTGGTGACAATCCATTCAAGTCGGTCATTTGCAAAAAGCTTGATGATGAGCATATTCACCATGAAAACTATAGTGATATTGAGAAAGAATATACAAACATTTCCTCAATTCTCCTGAATTCCAAGGGTGAAAAAACGATTGTAAACTATCGTACTCCTCATGAGAACATCATGAAGAGTGCTCATGATTATAAAAAAATAGATTCTGCCGGAGCGATATACATGGCAAATCTTTCAATGGTCTCACTTGCCGAGCGGATTGAAGTATTATCTTATGCACGATCAATTGGTAAAACGGTATTTGCCAATTTAAATGTGACCGACTGTCGAAGACCCATTCATGAAGTGATGAGTTTTGTCGAGCATGTGGACGTATTTATCATCAACGGATATGAATATGCTGATATTGTAAAAATGCCCTACTCCTCAATTGATTTTCATGAAAATGTGATTGACAAATTTGTACCATTTACCAAAGATCATCTTTTGGTGATAACGGATGGCAAAAAAGGAAGCTATGCATATCATGATTCTAACGTTTTTCACCAAAAAGCGATCGTTACTTCAAAAGTGCTTGACACGACCGGTGCAGGTGATGCATATACTGCGGGATTTATTGCTGAGTATCTGAGATCAAAGGATATTGAGAAGGCAATGGAAAAAGGAGCGCACTATGCCGTGTCTATACTCACCAAACTGGGAGCAAATTGATGAGTAGTTTTAAGAGGAGTGTGTGTAACTTCAGTCGGTTGAAATAGGACCGCTTCAAGATCATCTTTATATTTAAGTAACTTCAACATCTCTGGCATAAATTTCGCATGTTTTGCGTCCGGGGTAAGGCCTTGAATTTGTGAGATTGTTCGCGCGCCATTGAGACTTGCAGCAATTATTTCTTCCCAAGCTTTTTCATCATTTACCCCTCTCGCTTTCATCACTGCAGAGTGAAGCTTTGTCAAAAATACCGGCATGATTCGATAGCCAATGTCATACATTCTGTCTTCATCTCTGGGTAGCTTGTCTGAAAGAAAATCTTGCAATTCTTGTTGCGTTACCGATTGATTTACCCGGTGATCCTGACCAAGTCCTCCGGCAAAACCTTCTGTGGAATATATTTTAGAGTATCCTAGGTAGTGATCCAAAAGTGAAACAACAAATCCATGTCCTCTCCCCTCATGTAAGCAGGTGTTTTCTATCAATTGTTCACGGACTGAAATCCCCTTATTCTCCGCTTCATTCAAGGCAAATGTGAAGTAGTCGTGTGCCTTTTCACCAGATTGATGATCTTTAGAAGCAAGAACCACTCCTGACTCATCAATTTTTGACCAGTCATTTATTCTTTCAATTTCATCTAGAGAAATGCCAAATTGTTCCCAAATAGTATCTGATTTAGGATCAAATGGTGAAACTATCCCAACCAAATGAGAGACTTTTCCACCATAGCGCAAAGTGGGAATGATTGCTGATATATCGTTTTGAACTTCCTCATCAAGCGTTGCGTATGCTCTTACGAGTAAATGATTGTGATAATCTCGATGTTCAGCAAGACTATCAAGATATTCGGAAAGCAATTCCTCCACGCCAATCTCAGAGAGCTCACGACCGAGCGCTTTCCAAATTTCCGGATCTGGTGGTCTTAGGTCACTTTGAACGTCTGTAGGTATAGGACCTCCAGGTATACTCCGAACAAGTTCGATAAATTTCTTTTGAAGAATTAAAGTCCCATGTTGTGTTGAAGTTCTTTGAAAATCAGTTGAAGTATCCTCTGGAGTTTTATCAACGACATTTTGATGTAATACAGCAAATATGTCTGACGGAGACTTTGGTTCAGGAACATTTGACATGTCAGGTTGCCAGTCCTCCAGTAATTTTGAGAAAACGCTTATCCTACTGGGCTTTTCGGTTACTTGTATTGAAGCTTGTTCTGATGCTCGATCCATAAAAATAATTGGGCTAAATATGTATTATGTTTACCTTTGGGTATAAATATACGCCAACCCGCAGGCAATTGCATCTGATTCATCGTCATCTTTAAATACAATTTGATCTCCGAGTTCGAGCTTGATCATTTTTTGAACTGATTCTTTGTCTGCGGTGCCGTACCCGGTAATGGTTTGCTTGATTTCCAGTGGGGTGAGGCGAGAGATCGGAATGTTCATGAGCGATGCTGAAAGTTCAATCACTCCAACAGCCTGAGATACCTCAAGCACTGTTTTTTTATTCTTAAAAAAGAAAAGCTTTTCGATCACCAGATGTTCGATCTTATGTTTTTTTATGATTTCGTTGAGCGTTTCGTAGATTATTTTTAACCGCAACTCATGCAACAGTGCTTTTGAAGTTTTGATAAGATCAGAAGTAATAAAGGTAAAATCGGTACTGCTCGTACCTGTTTTATCAAAGACTGCCCATCCTACTTTTTCAAAACCCGGATCGATCGAAAGGATTTTCATATATCAAATTTTAGCACACAAAAAAACCACGCCGAAACGTGGTTTTTTTGTTGTTATTCAAACGTAGGTCACCATCTCTAAATCATATTTCACTGATTTAGTATGTCACTTGTTTTTGACAAACAAGAGAGATGGGAGATCGTCAGTTAGTACTCCTCAGCTAAATGCATTGCTGCACTTACACTTAGAGCCTATCAAGCAGGTAATCTTCCTGC
>CAYVKV010000021.1:0-7403 GCA_964452355.1 uncultured Gammaproteobacteria bacterium
CTCTGATCGAGGGTTAGGGGTTCATTAAGTGTCTACTAAATGGGGTACACATCACCAAATGCAAAATTCAGAGAGTCGGCTTCTCGAAAAGCCCGATATAAAGGACTAATTTTGTGGTTCAATGTACCAGAATTGTCCCAAGCTGGACTTGAGGCAAAGATTGAACCGAGAAGTACTTTTCATTTCACACAAGCTCTCCTTTCCTTTGTTATTACGCCATGTTACATAATCATTTATTCAATATCTGGTATAGTAATCGTATGAGTAGTAACGATAAAAGAAAATATTTCCTATTTGCTTTCATAGTGGTATTGTTTCTCGTTTTTACCGCCGCAGGTCCTTACAAGAATCGAACTTTTCAGCTATTCGGACGGAGTCCATCCATAACCAAAAGCACAACAGAAGAAGCAGCTCTCCAAAAAGATCAATCCTCTTTTCCATTGTCTTTGCCGTCATTTTTTTCTGATGATGAAGATGATGGAGATCGAATGACAAATGAAAACTGTGGTATTTCTTTCATACTTCCCGAGGGGTGGATGGTAACTGATTTGGAAGAAGGAAATAGATTTTGTTTGTATTACATCAAGAACCCAAATGTACGTGGTGGCACACTTGAGGTAGGAGTTCCTCGATTCACATACCCGAACGAAGAGGTTGAGTGGAATGAGCTTATTATGAAGATGAGGCAAAAATTTGAATTGACACCAGGCTCTGTGAGCAATGCGGATGAAGTATTTACAATTGGAAGGACAGTATTTCCTCCTACAAACTCGGATGAGTTGACTGCGATTAGCGATCCAATGTATGTTTTTCGAAAAGGTCAAGCCGCATATTATATGCGATATGGATATCCTGATGATGACGGGCGGAATATGCTTGACGATATTGCATCAGTGATCTCTTCGGTAACGTTTCCTCAATCCCCTTCATTTTACGAGGAGCCACTGCGAAGCAGCCCTTAGAGCTTCTTCTATTTGAGAGCTCACAATGAGTTAAAACTTGAGCCAGCACAACGACTTCGATTGCGAGATAAAGCACATTCAATTCTTGAATATGAAAGAGGATTGAGTCAGAAAGAAAGGTAGAGATACTATACAATTCAACGAGATTAGAACTGTTTGAAAGGTGAATATATTTATAGATTTTTGGCCAAATTTACACAGTTGGTTTGATGTTATTGCAATTATGGGGGTTGTTGGAATTATTTATATCGCATTCATAGTTTTGGAAAGAAGGAATTCTCCGAGTTAAAATCCAACTTTTGTGATTTATGACCTTTTTGCAGTACAGGTTTGTAAGGTATATACTTATATTATGTCAAAGAATCGGGTCGACATACCTCCCCAAGAAATACATGGATCAATTGCATTTACTGCAAACGAGGCAAATACGCGCGATGTTCCAGAAATAAAAGCAGTCACACAAGATAAAGATGTAAGTAATAAAGCCTTAAAACAACTGGATAATTTAGCACATGTGTCTAAACAAGTAATTTTAGCGATCAAAACTGTTTTTCCTTTCGATTTTTTTCAAGATGAGCTTTTTGTAGATGTGACAAAAGTAAGTATTCACATACATTATTTTTTTTATTCAAAAGAGGTAAGAAGTGTCGAATTCAAAGATATATTTAATATCATTGTCCAACATGGTGTATTTTTCGCGTCACTTGAAATTGTTGATAAATTTTTTTCAGCACATCCTTTAGTCATTCGATATTTGTGGAAAAAAGATGCAATAAGAGCAAGGCGTATTATCCAAGGTATGATCATTGCGCAAAAGCAGAATATTGATATTCGTGCAATACCTCCCAATGAACTAGTTCGTAAGCTTGAGACGATCGGTGAATCACGATAATACTATGAAGAGTGGTAGGGAAAGCTTGATATTATTTCAGAATCGTGGAAATTTTAAGCACTTCATATTCGATTTCTCTATCCTCAAGTTGGATCTTCACGATTTGTCCGATTTTTTTCCCGATCAAAGCGCTTCCCACCGGGGATTTGTATGATACTTTCATTTTGGATGGATCTGCTTCATGAAGTCCAACGATATGCATCGTAAACTCATGATCATTAACATTCACGAGAACATGAGATCCGATCTCAACATACTCGGTTTGTGATGGGATAGCTACTTTTGTGTGATCGATGACTTTTTTGAGGAATCGGATTCTGCTATCGGTTGATCTCAGCTTTCTTTTTGCGTTCGTATATGCAGCATTTTCAGATCGATCTCCCATATCCGCAGCTTGGGTAAGCTTTTTCACGTACTCAGGACGTTGCGCTTTCAAATCTTCGTACTCATTTGAGATGGCGTCAAAACCATCTTGTGTCATGTAAGTAAATGTTCGTGTCATAGATTACTTGATTATATGTTGAAATATGTATTTCTACAACGAATAAGATGACGTTTGTTCCTGCTATTTTATCGTTATTTGGTATAAAATATATATAAAATGATTTTACTCACCGCATATATCATATTTATTTCAGACAACATTCTTCGTGAAGTGATTCGATACAAAAATAAAGCGCCCGTATTTAATAACGGATCTCATGATAGATACAGTTCCTATTTAACTGCGTTATTTATTTATATTGTAGCACTTCTTCCACTCCTTCCATTTTCTGAAGAGGGTCAGGTAATAAATACGTATCTTCGCATTTTTGGATTGTTGATCTCATTTGCGGGATTGATAATACATCTGTATTCACTTAAAAGCTTGGGTAAATATTACACGGGCATGCTGAAAGTCAGTACCGAACAATATATAGTTAAAAAAGGATTATACAAATGGATTCGGCATCCGGGATATCTTGGCATGATGCTTCTGAGTATTGGATTTAGTATAGCCATTGGTCATATATTTATAGTTCTTTTAACAAGTAGTTTATATATTTTGATTTACGGATATAGGATGTATGTTGAAGAGAAAATGTTGACCGATCATTTTGGAGTAGAATATATAAAATATATGAAACAAACAAAAAGACTTATTCCATTTCTTTTCTAGCATTCAAGTTTTCAATAGTCTATAGAAGCTGACACAATAATCTTTACGTAATTACTTAACATCATATATTGCTTTTTTACCATTATTCATTTACAATAATTAAATGTCAAAAACTGATATACCTACTAACCCAGATAAAGAAGTTTGTCCAAAGTGTGGATCTGCCTTAAGTCCCGTTGAAGAAACGCCGAATGGAAAGCAACTTCAGCGTTGTTCAACAGGATCTTGGAATGCAGAAGAGAAAAAAGTTGAAGGTTGCGAATATGTGAAATGGATTCAGCCGGAACCAGAAGTACTTGATGAAAAGTGTCCAAAGTGTGGAGAGCCACTTGTGATGGCAACGACACGATTTGGCAAGAAGCTCAAAAAATGTAGCACCGGTGGTTGGGATCGAGAAAAGAAAGAAGCAACCGGCTGTGACTATATCCAATGGTTGACAGGAATCAAAGAAGAACTCGATGAAAAGTGTCCTGATTGTGGAGAAAAACTGGTATTGATGACGACCAATCGGGGCAAAAAACTCAAAAAATGTAGCACCAGTGGTTGGGATCGAGAAAAGAAAGAAGCGACGGGATGCAAATATGTCGAATGGGTCAATGATCGCGGACCTGCAAAATCAAATGGAGATGATAAATTCCCTGATCATGAAATCTAATCCCTTCGAGCTCATGGAGATGGGCCGATGATGAGAGTGATTTCTCCCTTCATTTCTGCCGTTTGAAGTTCGCTTGCCGTGCCTCGGTGAATTTCTTCGAATTTTTTAGTAAGCTCCCGTGCAATTACGAGCTGATGAAGAGGTAATATCTTCTCAATACATTCGAGCGTTTCATGTATCCGAAGAGGCGATTCAAATGCAACAAATACCGTTTCAGGAACTATTTCTTGGATAGAGATTATTTTTTCAATGAGTTTCTGAAGCTTTCTTCCCTTCTTTGGAAGAAATCCAAGAAACATGAACTGATCGCTTTTAAATCCTGCATAAATAAGTGCTGTGGTGACTGCTGATGGACCGGGAATGACGGTCAACGGAAAACCCTTCTGAATACATGCCTTAATCAAAAGATATCCGGGATCAGATATGAGTGGCATGCCGGCTTCAGAGATGAGACTAACGGTATTTTCACGCTCAAGCCATTTCATGATAAGGGGAAGCTTTTGCATCTCGACATCTTTATAGTACGATTCAATTTTAGGAGTTTTTAAAGACGTGCTTGGCAAGTCAAGCTTCATCATTTCTTTGGCACGATCAATAAGATTCTTGGCAGTCCTCGTATCTTCAACAAGGATCATATCAGAGGATGTCAGAATTTTTGCTTGACGATATGACAAATCATCAAGGTTTCCAATGGGAGTTGCGACGACATTTAGCATGCTCTATTATAGTTCATTTTTTCTCCCAACGTCCATAGATCCCTGTGGAGAGCAGTCTTTTTCCATACGATTCTTCTAAAGTAAGCTCTCCGTACGAGACGTTACCACTTTTGTCTTCCATAAGATCGCCGATGATATTTCCCAGCATGATGCTAGAGGCTGATATTGCATATGCATTGATCAAAAGAAAAAGCGGTGTATCAGATAATAATGTCTTTGTTAAAGAAAGCAACAGCGGCATCTGTTTGAAAAAATCCCAGGATTCTCCCTTTGGACCGTGTCCGTAAACGGGTGGATCCATGATGATCGCATCGTATTTTTTATTTCTATTCACTTCACGTTTTAAAAATTTGATCACATCGTCGAGTATCCAACGGATAGCATCAGGAGGAAGTTCGGAAGCGATCATATTATCATGAGCCCAGGAAATCGAAGGCTTTGAAGCATCAACGTGGGTCACGTGACCACCGGCTTTTGCTGCCGCTACTGATGCAATACCCGTATATCCAAAGAGATTCAGAACCTGTGGCTTTTCCGTACTTTGAGAAATAGTGCGCGTAATCCAATCCCACATCACCGCCTGCTCGGGAAAAATGCCGGTGTGTTTGAATGGAGTAAGGCGTGCATAAAATTTGAGATCTTGATACTGCAATAGCCACGTTGCGGGCATTTTTGTACGATATTCCCATCTTCCCTCGTGGAACGTGGCGTTCACTTTTTCCCACTCAGATTTGGGTGCGTGTGGTTCCCAGAGAACCTGCGGATCGGGGCGTGAAATACGATATAATCCGTACCGTTCAAGACGCATGCCATCGCCTGAATCAATCAGTTCATAATCAGAAAACGCTTTTTGCACAAGATTGTCCATAAACCAATTATAATATACGGATGTCATTTGATCTGCAATCAAAGTATGTTCCAACCGGAGATCAGCCGAGTGCAATTGAAAAATTGATGAAAGGTATTTCCTATGGTCTGAAAAATCAGGTTCTTCTGGGAGTGACCGGATCAGGAAAGACCTTTACCATGGCAAATCTGATCCAAAACCTGAATATGCCAGCCCTCATCATCTCTCACAATAAAACACTCGCCGGTCAACTGTATCAAGAATTTCGTGATTTTTTCCCCAACAATGCGGTTTCATACTTTGTGTCATATTACGATTATTATCAACCAGAAGCATATATTCCCGCCTCAGATACATATATTGAAAAAGAGTCCGACATCAATGAAATGATTGATAAGCTTCGTTTGCAGTCATCGACCAATATTCTCACGCGAAATGATGCGATCGTGGTAGCATCTGTTTCGTGTATTTACAATATTGGGTCCCCTGCAGAGTATGGCAAATACATGCTCGAACTAAAGATTGGCGATTTGGTCGATTGGAAAAAAATATCGGTGCGTCTTACTGAGTTATTATTTGAGCGTTCTGAGTTTGAATTCAATCGGGCAACATTTCGAGTACGCGGTGACCATATGGATGTCTATCTTCCGTATGAAGATTATGCCTTACGGATTATTGAAGAATTTGGACGCGTGGTAAAGCTTGAGCACATCGATCCATTGAGTGGACAGCAAATAGGAGATGCGCCAAAGAACATTGAAAAAGAAACAATATATCCGGCAAAACTGTATCTTACCGATCCGGTTGTGTTTAAGAAAGCAGAAGCGCAGATTCGATCTGATTTGGAAAAAGAATACAACGTACTCAAAAAGCTCGGAAAGCCACTTGAGGCGCATCGGCTTCTTAAGAAGGTAAATTATGATCTTGAGATGATCAAAGAAGTCGGCTACGTGAACGGAATAGAAAATTACTCTCGGTACTTTGACGGAAGAAATCCTGGCGATCCTCCCTATTCGCTTCTTGATTATTTTAAAAAAGCTTATGGAGATAACTTTTTGGTATTTATTGATGAATCCCATATGACCGTACCGCAAATTCGAGGAATGTACAATGGTGACCATAGCCGTAAAAAAACACTCATAGATTTTGGTTTTCGTCTGAATGCATCATTTGACAATAGACCTCTTCAGTTTGAGGAGTTTTATAAAATCCCTTCAAAGATTATTTATGTTTCCGCAACGCCCAATGATTGGGAGCAGGAACAAGCAAAGAAAGAAGTAATGATTCATAAAGGGGAAGGGAAGATGGTGCCACACAATGGAATTGTGGAACAATTGATTCGTCCGACCGGCATTGTTGATCCTGAGATTGAGATTCGCCCTGCGGTGACTGAAATCCCTGATTTGATCAAAGAAGTACAGATTCGTGCAAAAAAAGGTGAAAAAACACTGATCACCACTTTGACTAAAAAAACAGCTGAGGATCTGTCTGAATACTTTACCGAAAAAGGGGTACGGGCAGCATATCTTCACTCGGATGTGCATACGCTTGAGAGGTCTGACGTTCTTGATAATCTCCGAAAAAATGAGTTTGACGCACTGATTGGAGTAAATCTTCTTCGGGAGGGCTTGGATCTTCCCGAGGTGACTCTTGTTGCTATACTTGACGCAGACAAAGAGGGTTTCCTGAGATCGAAAACTGCATTGGTCCAAACCATGGGTCGTGCCGCACGAAATATTGACGGGAAAGTAATATTGTACGCAGACCGCATGACTGACTCAATAAAAAATTCGGTATCTGAGATCGGGAGACGGCGTGAGCAACAGGTTGCTTACAATAAAAAAAACAATATTGATCCAAAAACAATTTTCAAACCGGTTCGAGAAAAAATTGCCGAACGTCCTGAAGAGGAACATATGGCGTTTGATAAGTTTAGAAATAACTTTGATATTGCAGCTCTTGAAAAAATTGAACCAGATGCAATGACTCCCTTCGATAAAAAGAAAATGGTTAAGAAACTGTCTCGGGAAATGAAACAATATGCTGATGAGATGAACTTTGAATCAGCGATACTGCTACGGAATAAAATACGAGAGCTTAAGTGATGAATATACTCGGGTACTGAGCCAGCACATGGTATCCACTCCAAGCTCCTAATTCTGCAGAGACTTT
>CAYVKV010000022.1:0-6719 GCA_964452355.1 uncultured Gammaproteobacteria bacterium
CCAATATAGCTTAAAAGTCCGCCGACGGCGGATCTACCATTTAAGCTACGGACCCTGATTGTAAACACTACTTCCAATATAGCTTAAAAGTCCGCCGACGGCGGATCTACCATTTAAGCTACGGACCCATAAGAATCAATCTCCCATTGTATCAAGCGCATCATTGCAATGCAATAATAAGTATCAATCTATTCTTCGTAGGTTTCGACCGTCACGACGAGTTTAGCAGTGGGGACATCTTTTGTTGAGATAGTGTATTCTCCCGGTTCCATAAGTACCGTTTGAAATCGCTCTGATTCACCATATCCACGAGTAGTATTCAGTTGATCAGTGTCTGAGACTAATTCCATGGGCTGATCAGGGCTTCGATTGTATATTTCGACGCGTTTTCCAATTTTTGTCACCACTTGGTCCGGCGTAAACTGAGTTCCATCAAATTCGATGGTTACTTCTGAGGTGTCATTATTTGCGAGCGCATTTTGTGTTTTCTCGGCAAAATCTTGGGCTTTCGAGTATTTGAGCAGTATTTCGGGGGGCTGATACATGAGAAGTGCATTGGTATAAAATCCAATGATAAATCCAACAATAAGAACGGAAAGGAGTTTGAGCCTCATATCATCATGATATCATGATTTTGCGGTGAGTGCTTTGAAGGCTTTCCCGATACGTTTTCGAAGGAGAAAGAGTATGAATAGGAGAAAGAAAACTACCGCGACAATTCTCACCGGAAAAGCAAAAAACGGCGTGTACGTGGTAATACTTTTATTTTCAGCACCATAATAAATGATTGCGACTGCTTGATAGGGACCGATAAGAAAAACGTTTTCAAGGGTTGAGGTAACAATTCGTTTTGCTTTTGGAAAAACATTGGTTGGGGGGATGACAATGTCGTCAACTTTTTTCCCAAGCACATTCATGACGCTTATGATACCGGTGACTTTCACATGAACATTTCCGGTATTTTCAAAATTCATTTCAAAGGGTACCGGTCCAAACTCAACAAATCCTGGAGCGGTAAAATTGAGTATTTTAATGTGTTCATTGACTGGTCCTGAAATTCTCAGAAGAAAAAGAGACGCGATTTCTTGTGAAACGCTTGTAGCATTTTGATCACCTTCACCTTGTCGTGAAAATACAACTGCTCCATATTTTCCTCCGCCGATGTCCTGTTCAGGAATGTTTAATGTTACGATTACTTTCTGCTCATCTTTTGGATCGAGGGAGAACTCAGAAGGTTCGATTTTTGCCCAACTCGCAATAGACCACGGACCATCCTCAACCAATGCCACCTGTCCCTCATCGCCAGATGCGGTAAAGTCTTCGATACGAACGTTGAGGGGATATGAAACATTCCCATTATTTCGTACGATCGTAGTAAATTGAACGGTTTCTCCGGGATCAACATCAAGCTCTTGTGATGGTGGTGAAATCTCAATCGATTGTTCTGGAGCGGATATTTGAGCATAGTATGAAGAGGTAAGAGTAAAAATCGCTATTGCAAGAATCCCTGAGACGATGAGTAAAGAAAGAAGGATTTTTTTCTTTTGCATACGTGGATTATATCAGTAGGTGGGCGTAGCTACAAGGAGCACTGTACCAGTATAATTTCCAGCTGGTTGCAATGCATTTACTTGTGCTTGCCATCCAATTCTTTCAGATGCGGTACCACCTGCAGGTGCAGCGGCACTATAGAAAAGCTCTTTAGGAGTGACATTTTCTTGTCCCGCCCATTTATTTGAAGTGAATCTATTCGTAGTTCCGGTACCAAGCGTCACATCTTCAGTAGTGTATCCCATGAATCCAGTATTTACATTTGCGGTACCTCCAGCGGGAGCCGACCATGTGGCGGGAGATGCATTTGTACCAGTAAATACATCTATATTATTTGATCCATCAACAAGCGGTGCAGAACTTCCCACGTCAACGTACCGCGTCGTAACAACAAAGCCATTGGTAGCATTTGTCGCAACCGTCAAATCATTTGCGCCAATATTTGGATCTCCTGTTGAAAGGGTTCCAAATGGTATGGTTGCAGCCGTTGTGGTGATATCAAGTGTTGATCCATTTACTTGATCAACAACATCTCCAATGCCTGAGGAATCACTTCCGGGAATAACCCCCGCAACAGTAAAAGTAAACGTCGGTCCAATCGAGGCGGTGACTGCGATTGAGGTCGATGTCAGAACGGCTGCAGCAACCCATGCAGAGTCAATCACGGTCGAACCTGCATCTGAATAGGTGATGATCCGTGCATAAAATGAGGTATCAGCAGTTGTGGGATTGGTAATACCAGTGAAATCAATTGTCACCGCTTGTGTCGCTTGGGGAGCAGTAGTACTTATCCCAACAGTTAGCGTGCCGTTTGAAGTAAAAGTATCGGTACGCCCAGAGCCAGCAATATTGTCTGTAGATCGAGTTGCGCCGGTCGTAACAATACCTGTTGGCGTGGAACAAGCACCAGTAGTGGCAGTACAAAAGATAATAGTAAGTTGCTTAATTCCGGTTGTGACTGTTGTTGTAAAATCGAAGTCATATTGTACACTTGCGCGACCTGCTCGTGAGTCGGTAATAGTCAAGTCAGCTTGGGTAAAAGTGCCGGCATAAACTTTTGAAAGCATATAGTTTGAAAGGGGTGGAACAAGTATGAGGAAGCTTGTAATCGTGAACACGAGAGCTGCTTTAATGATTGTGAAAAAATACCTTTTGTTCATACCTGAAATTGAAAAAATTACTTAGGATACTTCATGTTTGCACAATTTATACATAGTGTCAAGAGGTATTTTATCTTCCTTTAAGAAGTATGCGTATAAATTTTGCTATTTGTTTAGGCTTTTTCATTATTATCATTTTCAATGAGATCATAATAATGATGGCTCCCAAAGAGATTCCAAGCAATTTTGGAATATAGATCATATATTTTTTAGATGATATTTGTACTCCATTTCCAACTGAAATGTGTAGTTTTGTCAAATAAACACCCGGACGAAGATCTTCAAGATTCATGGATTCTGTCCATCGTCGTACTTTTCCTGGGAATAAAAATTGTTCGAGAAGTGGGTGTGATTGTACCTCTCCAAAGAGGGGATCAAATGAAAGAAGGGGTTTTGCGGAGAAGTGATAGAGCGAATTGTTCTGAACACGGAAGGTGGTCGGTATGTTTTCATTTGAAAATGTCAGGAGTGGCATGTCGAAGGTGAGAATTCGTGCAGGATGGATTTGATAGGCCTGAGATCCGATATTTGCTAACACTAGTGCTCCGATTTTTGCATTTAGTAGTGTGCTATATTGTTGTTGGTTGGGAAGGATGGGTTGAACAAAAATAATTCCTTGATATCCACCAAAAGGTATTTTGGATGGTGTTTGAATCGTCAGATGTATTTCTTGTTTTTCTTTCGGTTCGAGAATAAAATCCGTTTCTTCAAGGGTAATCCACGATATCACCGAGGACGATTTGTTTTTCGTGAAATGGTATCCGCCATCTTCATCCTGAATGAGAAAATCTTCGACACTCAGTTTAATTGGCAGGGGAACTTCAAGAATATTTTCTACCGTCATCGTTTTCTCATACGTTTCTCCAGGCGAAAGGCGCAGGTTGAATATAAAGGGTGAAATACTCAAGACATTTCGTGGTTCCTTTGCAAAGGAAGTCTTAGCACTCAAGACAAACACTCCGAACAAAATAAAGAACACGATATTACTGATAACTTTTTTCATACATGAATCAGAATGTTGGGACGACAATATAGATTAACGTTGTTGAATAGACCCCTGCATTACTTACCGGATTTGCGCTCACTCGATATGAAATGGTGTGATCTTGACTTGAAATCGTTGTTACGATAGGGCCACCGGTATCAGCTACCGGATCTCCGGGCGATGTTCCGGTGAACCCTGCAAACTTCGGTCCACCATTGGTAAATCGATTTGCTGTGCCGCCAACAAGACTTGCATCATCAGACGAATATCCAAATCCATATCCGGTCCATGTAGTTGGGGCGGAATTGGGACTGGCATAGTGGGGTATGGTATTTGCTCCTGCGGTAAGAGCTTGTGTCGCAAATCCATAGATGATATATCCATTGTATGCATTGGTTGAAGTTGTGAGAACAGTGGATTTTGTCGAATCGGTAAAACTATTGAATGATGAGAGCTCGTTAAAAACGATCGAATCAGAATCAACTCCGAAGGTGAGTGTGGGGACGTCGGTGATCGCTGTATCTTCAGGTCCCCAACCGGTTTCGGTGAAATTTCCTTGTCGAGCTTTGACCTTGACCTTATATGTCACATTTTCTGACAGATTTGTGATGTAGCTTCCTGATGCTCCACCCCATGTAGTGTATGTTTGAAAATCTTCGATCCCCAAGATGGTACCGGGGGTACTGTCGCTTTGGACATATTTGATATTATTCCAGTTGGTATCAGTGCTTTCGGTGATTGCAATTGCGTAGGTGGTATCGCTTGGATTGCCTGCTGTGGCAATAATAATGTGAAGTCTGTCATAGGTATTCCCCGGATTTGAGAATGTTGGTGCGGGAGGAAGTGCCGGCATGATGGTATGAGGGAGTCCTGCTCCTACACCAAAATTACCGGAAGAAAGATCGCCTTGAGAGCCTTCACCAGCTATGCCAAACAGTGAGAAATTTGTTGAGCTTGAGTCTTCCGTTGCTCCACTGCCAAAATCATAGTTTCTCAGTTCATAATTGGTGCTTGATGGACCAGCAAAAACACCTGGTGTGGTAAGGAGAAAGCAGCATATTGCAAAAAGAACAATGTTTCGCATGCATTCATTATAACGAAAACAAATAAGCTTTTTCGGAATATTCGACGATGCAAAGATGGCGAAATTGCTCAATGACTCATATTCGATAAGAGAAATGGTCAAAGGTCTCCTTCGGGGTAGTTTATTAGCCAGAAATATACCCTTTTGCAGAGCCCTGATCACTACATTTAGCGTGTATCTATTTGAAACTACACTAATTGACGGTCGTGAAGGAATGAGTAAAAAATCGAGAAAAGGAGACATTTAGTTCAAATAATTTGATCAAGATGATTGACTTCTGGTTGATGTATTTATGCTCATAGTATTTTCTTACAATTGAGCGTTATTCTCCTGTTTTTGAATTGTTGATGTTGTCAAAATGGTTGATTTGACAGTCTATTAAAGCTATTTCTTTTGTCTGATTGTTCGGGAGATGAAATAATGCAAATATTGTTGAAAGTCACTAATTTTAGGGAGTTAATAGGTAAATAGACTGTCAATACAACTAATAACCAATAACGTTTAACAATCATAATAATATCTCCACAACACACTTACTGTATATATATGACTTGAAACTCATGCTCATCTTTGCCTATACTGAATACATGACCCTCTATTTCATAGAGTAATAAATTTGAACAAATGAATAGGTTTAGCTATATAAATAAAGCATTTTCACTTTCGCAAATAGCCATAGTAGTGGCAGTTTTTCTTGTAATTTATAGCGTTACTTCGATTTCTTCCGTCTTTGCCGCTACCGGTATAAGAGAAACAATAAACTTCCAAGGAAAGTTGGTAAATGCGAGCGGACTTAATGTTGCAGACGCTGATTACGACATAACATTCAAACTGTATACCGTTTCAAGCGGTGGTACCGCATTTTGGACTGAGGCAAATACGGGGGCAAATGATGTCACCGTAAACGATGGTATTTTTCGAGTGGAACTTGGATCCATCACTAGTCTTTCAAGCGAAGATTTCAATCAAGATGAGATCTGGCTGGGGATCACCGTTGGGGGAGATGCCGAGATGACTCCGCGCGTGAGATTTACTGCATCACCCTATGCATTTCAGGCAAAAAAAGTACCCTGGTCTGGACTGCAAAATGCAGCGGCGAACTTAGCGCTTACCATGGGTTCGTACACTTCAACCTTTACCTACGGAAATACGACGGGTACGGCGAATTTGTTCAACCTCACCGATACTGCAAGTAATTCAGGAACAGGGTACTTGCTCAATATTTCGACCGCAACAAGCTCCACTCTTAAGCCATTTAAGGTGACGTCCGCAGGGACAGAAGCACTCATGGTGGATGCGAGTGGGAATGTGGGAATAGGGACGACCAATCCCGGAGCATACAAACTCAACGTCTTAGGGAATGCATATATATCAACAATCTTAAATGTAGGATCAGGAGTCACCACCCCAGCATTTACCTTTACGACCTCTCCCAATGCAGGTTACGTCTTAACATCAGACGCTGCAGGGAACGCAAGTTGGACTGATATTGCAGCGTCCGGTGGAGCATGGACCTTGTCAAGTACCAATCTCTACCCAGACAGTGCAACATACAATGTTGCAATTGGTCATACCACCCCAGGGACTTACAAACTCAACGTCTTAGGCACCACCTATCTTTCAGGGACCGTTAACCTTGGAGCAGGGTTAACCGTCACCGGAGCCACAAACCTCGGTTCCACCCTCTACGTCTCAAGTACCACAAACTTAGGTGCAGGACTTACTGTTTCGGGGAACATCAATACATCAGGTACGGTCACGGCCGGAACATTTTCCGGTTCAGGAGCATCCTTAACCAGTATTCCCAAAGGAGCACTTGCAAACTCAGGGACTCTTTCATTTGACTGGGTAGACTCAGAAGTTGATGATGCATTAACCATATCAGGAGGAACCATTGGATCAAACAATATTTCCTCAGCATCAGTATGGACCACCTTAG
>CAYVKV010000023.1:0-6154 GCA_964452355.1 uncultured Gammaproteobacteria bacterium
TTTTCATACCGTTTCCTATCTGAAAAGTGTATACCATGTGCTGACCTCCCTACATGATGAATATACTCGTTACTTGATCTTTCTGATACAAAAAGGTAAACTTATACTTCTCAAAAAGAATATGATAAATGAAATAACAGTAAAAGGTGCTCGTGAGCACAATTTAAAAAATATAGATGTTTCTATCCCAAAAAATAAGTTCGTCGTATTTACGGGTGTTTCCGGATCGGGAAAATCTTCACTTGCCTTTGACACTATCTATGCTGAAGGTCAACGACGGTATGTTGAATCTCTATCAGCGTATGCACGGCAGTTTTTGGGGATCATGGACAAGCCGGACGTAGACCTCATTGAAGGGTTATCTCCCTCGATCTCTATTGATCAAAAAACCGCAACACACAACCCTCGTTCAACGGTAGGAACGATCACCGAAATATATGATTATCTTCGCGTACTTTATGCACGGGTCGGTCATCCCCATTGTCCAAACTGTAATATCGAAATCCGTAAGCTTTCCGTTGATGAAATCGTAGAAAGAATCATTGCAATGATCAAAAAAGAAGTAGCAACTGACAAGATCAAGCCCCATGTAGTTCATTTACTTTCTCCCGTTGTTCGAAATCGGAAAGGTGAGTTTCGTGATCTTTTTGATAATTTAATAAGTAAAGGGTACAGAAAAGGCCGCATTGATGGGAAGGAAATGAGTTTGGACACGTCAATTGAGCTTATCAAAACAAATAAACATACGATTGAAGTATATGCGGATTCGCTTTCTCTCCAACATAAGGATCTGAAAGATGAGGTATTTGTCGGAAATCTGAGTTCACGAATCACGACTGCAGTAGAACAATCAACCAATCTTTCAGATGGGCTTGTCGTACTTTCATTTGCAAGTGAGGAACATTTATTCTCTGAGCGTTTTTCATGTCCAAACTGCAATTTGTCACTTTCTGAAATTGAGCCTCGGATGTTTTCATTCAATTCCCCCCTTGGAGCATGTAACGAATGTAGAGGTCTTGGAACGGTATATCGCGTGGACTCCGACCTTCTCTTAAATCCAAATCTGAGTATGAATGAGGGAGGAATGATTCCCTATCCCAAATTTTACAATCAATCAACGTGGTACATGAGACTGATAAAAACAATGGCTGACTCATTAAAAATAAATGTTGACAAGCAAATCAGTGAATTTACAAACGAAGAAAAACAGATACTCCTCAAAGGGAATGGCGAGACATATCATGTTGAGGGAAAGAATCGGTTTGGAAAAGATACAACCATTTTTGAAGTATGGAATGGGCTCACACGTGATCTTGAGAAACGATATTTTGAAAGTGAAGGGGGAAACTCAGAAATTCGAAAGTATATGCGTGAAGAAGTATGTCCGCAGTGCAAGGGCGCACGACTGAAACCCGAAGTGCTTTCGATCACCATAAAAAAACAAAATATCACTGAAGTCACCGATTGGGCAATTGTAAAGATGATCAAATTCTGTACGCTCGATATTCATGAAGAGCTCAATGTCTATGAAGAGCAGATTGCAAAACCAATTTTGAAGGAAATTATCACGCGGCTCACGTTCTTAAATAATGTTGGATTGTCGTATTTGACGATATCACGTCCTGCACGAACTCTTTCGGGAGGAGAGCTGCAACGAATCCGACTTGCTTCTCAGATTGGAACGGGCCTAACCGGAGTTTTGTATGTTCTTGATGAGCCTTCGATCGGCCTTCATCCGCGCGATGTATCCGCGCTTATCAATACCCTTCACGATTTGAAAAATCTGGGGAACACATTAATTGTTGTTGAACATGATCAGGAAACCATAGAATCAGCTGAATATGTGGTTGAACTCGGTCCAAAAGCGGGAAAAGATGGCGGCCATATCACCTTTACCGGAACGGTTCCTGAGCTTGAAAAAGATACGAAAGCAATAACGGGAAAATATCTTTCCGGCAGAAAGACGATTCGACGTTCTGAAAAGAAACTTGAGACAAAACTGGGAAAAATCACGTTGCATAATGCTTCACAATTCAATCTAAAAAAGGTAACGGTCGAATTTCCGTTGCAAAATATTATTGCGATAACTGGTGTGTCAGGGTCAGGAAAATCCACCTTGATCACCGAAACATTGTATCCCGCACTCAAACTTCATGTAGGAAATTCGTGGAATGAATTTACCGGTGATTATGAGCGTATAGAGGGCTTCCAAGATCTGTCACGTGTCTATCTCGTAGATCAAGGACCGATTGGCCGTACGCCTCGATCAAACCCCGCTACGTACGTCGGGATGTTTGATCACATACGTGACATATTCTCAGAAACCGTTGAAGCACGCGCACGAGGATATAAGAAGGGGAGATTTTCGTTCAATGTAAAAGGGGGAAGATGTGAAAAATGTCAGGGCGCAGGGCTTATTAAAATTGAAATGCAGTTTCTTTCAGATGTCTATGTAACCTGCGATGTCTGTGTTGGGCAGAGATACAACAAGGAAACACTTGAAGTGAAATATAAAGGAAAAACAATTTACGACGTGTTAAATTTTACGATCGATGAAGCGGCAGAATTCTTTCAAAATCACATACAGATTTTTAATAAACTATTGTTTCTTCAAAAGGTAGGTCTTGGCTATATCACGCTCGGTCAGCCTGCTCCTACATTTTCAGGAGGCGAAGCACAAAGAATCAAACTTGCAGATGAGCTTTCACGAGCAACTCGAGGACATACGTTGTACATTCTTGATGAACCAACGACCGGACTTCATTTTGCAGACGTACAAAAACTACTGGAGGCGCTCCATGAACTGGTAGATCAAGGAAATACCGTCGTTGTTATCGAACACAATCTTGATGTCATTAAGAATGCCCAATGGATCATTGACCTTGGTCCTGAAGGTGGAGACAAGGGAGGAGAAGTACTCTATCAAGGAGAGCTTGATGGTATTTTGAAAGAAAAAAGATCCTATACCGGTTCATATCTTCGTAAAACGTTAAAAGCAAAATGAGAAAACGAATTGTTGATTGTAATAAGCATTCGATTAATCAAACCCCAACCACAACAGGGATTTATATCTTTAAAGAAAAAAATACTCCTATTTATATTGGTAAATCAGTAAATATTCGTGCACGACTCAAATCTCATTTTGAAAATGCAAAAATCGATGCAAAAGAAAAATCCATCATTGATGCCAGTACCAGTATTGAATATATTGTCACCGATTCCGAGTTTAAAGCACTGCTATTGGAATCTAAATGTATTCAAAAATTTAAACCCAAATACAATGTCCGTTGGCGTGATGACAAAAGCTTTCTTTACATTAAAATCACGAACAAAGATACTTATCCAAAGGTTCTCATTACCAGACGGGAAACAGATAAAAATGCATTGTACTTTGGACCGTTTTCTTCGGTAAAAATAATAAGAAATATTTTGAAGGAAATTCGAAGAGTGTTTCCATTCTGCACACAAAGAAATATCACCAACCGTGCTTGTTTTTATTCAAAAATTCATCTCTGCAATCCCTGTCCAAATGATATTGAAAAAACAGAGAATAGCACGGAGAAAACACAATTAAAAAAACTATATCGAAAAAATATTCGGGGCGTAATAAAAGTTCTTGACGGTACACCTGAGCTTATTCTCAAGTCATTGTATGATTCTTTGAACCAACTGAAAGATGAAGAGAAGTATGAGGATGCAATTCTCATCCGTGAAAGTATCTTTCGACTGGAAAGAATGATTACGCTTAAGAAATTTGACGAAGAAGTGCTTGAACAATATAATCAATCGGAAAAGCAAATGCAGGCTCTCATACAACTATTGAATAAATACTTGAAAATAACTACGTTACTCAGGATTGAGTGCTACGATATGAGTACGATGACTTTTGAAAATAGTACTGCCTCAATGGTTGTGTTTACTGATGGATTGAGTGATAAGAAAGAATATAAACGTTTTAAAATTAAAAGTAATGCTCAGTCTGATTTTGAAATGTTTGACGAGGTGCTGCGAAGACGGTTAAAAAATAACTGGCAGCAACCCGATTTGATTGTGGTTGATGGGGGAAAACCGCAAGTCCGTGTGGTCCAAAAGATTCTTGAATCGTTTGGCAAAGAAATTCCTCTCATTGGTATTGCGAAACGTCCCGATCGCCTCATCATTGGGGATGAGACGCTTCTTACGGTAAAGCCACCTCGACATCATCCCGGCTTTCGATTGGTGCAATCGCTTCGAGATGAATCACATCGTTTTGCTCACAACTATCATCTCTTTTTAAGAGGTAAAACAGATGGTATAATGAAAGGGTGAAACCAATACTGCTCATAATAAACATCATTCTATCTTTAGCAATCGTTGTTTTGATCGTTCTTCAAGGAAAAGGAGCAGGTCTTGGAAGTGCGTGGGGTGGAGGCGGAGCAATGTATCAATCGAGACGAGGTGTTGAGAAGTTTACCATGAATCTCACGTATATTTTGATTTTTCTTTTCTTCCTTCTTTCGATAATGAATTTTTTCATTCAATAACCTAACTTATGCGTTTTGACCAAAAACGTGTACGATATCTGTACTGGATTACGTCTGCGTTTATCAAAAAAAATGTTCAATCAATTGCTTTAAGTTTTTTAGTAAGCCTTCTGGGGATGATCACCATTGTTTCTTTCGCTCCTTACGTCATAAATCTTCTTTCCACAAACAAGCAAGTCATCGGGATTTCAGGTCAGTATACCTTTGATAATTTACCTCTTGAAATCCTTTCCAAGTTTTCCAATGGACTTTTATATATTAATGATCGTGGCGAGCTTATTCCGCTTCTTGCTGATTCTTGGGAACCGCTTGATGGAGGAAAGGAGTACCGCTTTCATATACGAAAAGATTTGATATGGAATGATGGAACGCCATTTAAAGCCCAGGATATCCAATACTCCTTTAAAGATGTCGAGGTTCTTGCTGATAATGATTACATTCTTCGATTTCGTCTGAAAAAACCTTTAGCAATATTTCCCAATTTTTTGACACGGCCGATTGTAAAATATCCATTGGTTGGTGTTGCGGGGGTATACAAAATTGATCGGATAAAAATCACTGCAGGGAATATCAGCCTTCTTCAGCTTACCCCCAATCAGGAAGGAGATCCTGTCCTTATTTACCGATTTTATGATACGGATAATAAACTTATTCAAGCATATAAACTCGGAGAAGTGACTCAGATGTCCACCAATCGTTCAAATGTCGCAGAGGTCTTTAAAGATTGGAAAAATACTGAGATTGAGCAATTGGTAGATTATTCAAAAATGATGACGTTGTTTTTCAATTTCAACGATCCCATATTGAGTGAGGATAAAGACGTACGACAAGCAATAGCAGAGGCTATAGACACTTCCAAACTGGAAACATACGGTGAGCGGGCAAACTCACCGATTCCCCCCTTTTCATGGGCGCATGAGCCAGAAACAAAACGATTTTCATTCAATCAAAATGTTTCGTCAAAGATATTGCGAAAGTATTATGAAGCGTCTGACTCTTCTCAATTAAAATTATCAACCTATTATGACAATCTTTCCATTGCAGATTTGATAAAGGAAGATCTTGAAAGTGTGGGAGTTGATACCAAAATTGAAGTTTTAGCGGGAAGTTTACCACAAAACTTTCAGCTTTTTATTGCGCAAATGTCTTTGACTCAAGACCCTGATCAATACTTCTTTTGGCACTCAACGCAAGCGGGAAACATCACTTCATATAAAAATGTTCGCGTAGACAAACTGCTTGAAGATGGCAGGAACACGTATGCCTTGTCGAAAAGAAAAGAAATATATTCAAATTTTCAAAAAATTATTGTTGACGAAATGCCGGGATATTTCCTTTATTATCCCTACACATACGTAATTAAGAGGAAGTAGTACAATCGTTTCGTGTTTGATATAATCATTAAGTCAGAAATGCAGGAAGAAAGTTGGTTAAGGAATCTATTGCCCGGGTGGCGGAATTGGCAGACGCGCAGTCTTGAGGAGGCTGTATCGTAAGATGTGGAGGTTCAAGTCCTCTCCCGGGCACCAAATTCTCTTTGAGCAACGCAAAAAGTTAGAATTTTGGGCACCCTAGAGAAAGTACCGTCACAAAAACGGTTGGTTTTTGTCAGAAATAGCTTGGTAGGACAA
>CAYVKV010000024.1:0-6035 GCA_964452355.1 uncultured Gammaproteobacteria bacterium
ATGTTGTCCTACCAAGCTATTTCTGACAAAAACCAACCGTTTTTGTGACGGTACTATTCATGTGACCCTGGCGTGATTTGAACACGCAACCTACTCCTTAGAAGGGAGTTGCTCTATCCAATTGAGCTACAGGATCTTTGGGAGCCGACTGTCGGATTTGAACCGACGACCCATGCTTTACAAAAGCATTGCTCTACCACTGAGCTAAGTCGGCAAACCTAAGTGCCGAGGGTGGGAGTCGAACCCACACACCCTTGCGGATACCAGATTTTAAGTCTGACGCGTCTGCCATTCCGCCACCCCGGCTCATTCAATTAATTACTGCATCATTAAATCCAAAGGATCATTATATCAAATCAGAGGCTGTTGATCTACATTTGGTTGCTTTATATTCAGATGCTTACAACCCTTTGGGGTAACCACTCTTCCTCGAGGAGTCTTTTTAATAAATCCGATTCGAAGAAGATATGGCTCAATAAATTCTTCAATAGTTCGTCTATCTTCGGATAAAGCCGAAGCAATGGTCTCAACTCCAACGGGAGAATTTTGAAATTTTTCAGCAATTGCCCGAAGATACTGGATATCAAGATCTGAAAGTCCAATTGCATCAATTTCAAGAAGTTTAAATAAACTATCGATAAGATTCTCATCAATCATCTCATACTTGTCAACCTCAAACATATCGCGAGCTCGTTTTAAGATACGATTTGCAATTCTCGGTGTTTTTCGAGATCGCTCAGCAATTTTTCGGACCGCGACTTCTGAAATTTTAATACCCATAATATTTGCAGATCGATTGATAATATGCTCCATTTCAAAATCCGTATAATAATCAAGACGAAGGAGAAGACCAAATCGATCCCGAAGGGGGGCGGAAAGAAGGGCAAGTTTTGTGGTTGCCCCTACAATAGTAATTTTTGGGACGGGAAGCCGGACGGTACGAGCGGACGGTCCTTTTCCAATCACAATATCTAAGAAGTATTCTTCAATGACCGGGTAGAGCATTTCTTCGACCGGTTTTGGAAGGCGGTGAATTTCATCTATAAAGAGTACATCTTTATCTTTTAAATTGGTAAGAATTGCCGCGAGGTCTCCTGATTTAGTAATTGCAGCGCCTGACGTCACTCGTATCGTTCCTTTCAGTTCTTTCGCAATTATGTAAGATAAGGTTGTTTTGCCGATCCCTGGAGGTCCGTAGAAGAGAATATGCTCAGTCGCAACGCCTCGATTTTTAACTGCCTTCAGAAAAAGATTTAATGTTTTTACTACATTTCTTTGCCCTACATACGTGTCAAGCGTATCTGGTCGAAGTTTCTGAAGATCGATTGCATCGTTACTCATAGTAGGTACATTATACAGAAGTTACGACGAGCTCATGCGCTTTATACTGAGTTTTATTTTATCTTCAATTGATACTTCGGGCGATAGTTCAGACAAGATGTCTTGAGAAGTGCGTTTATCAAATCCGAGTGTGATAAGAGCATCAAGAACCGTTTGGTCATCTGCTGAAAGGGGGAGTTCTTGTTCAAAAACAAATTCGGAATCAAACTTTTGTGAAAGCTCGAGCAATATTTTGAGTGCCGTTTTTTTTCCTAATCCTTTGATCTTTGAGAAAAAAACTCGATCGCTCTTTTTGACCGCTTGTATGATTTCATCAGGCTTTGCAACAGAAATGATATGAAACGCAGTTTTTGGCCCAATTCCTGACACGCTAAGAAGGTATTCAAAGAGACGGTATTCTTTTTTGTCCTCAAAACCAAACAATTGCTGCGTATCTTCTCGAATATGATGGTAGGTATATACTTCGATATCGATTGGAATTTGGATTGACTGGAGAAATCGATTCGTAAGAAATACTCGGTAATACACACCGGATGAAGTCTCAACGAGTCCAGCGTTCATATCAACCTCCCCAAGAATTCCTTTTATCTTACCAATCATGATAGAAAGTATAACGTATGAAATATGACTCGATACTACTTTTTATGAATTTTCTTCTCAATATCATGAATCAGGAGGCGTGTTCGATGAACTGCGTCGGGATTTACCGAAACCGATGTAATTCCTTTTCTGACCAATGTTTCAATAATTTCCGGATAATCTGATGCTGCTTGTCCGCAGATTGAGCACGTGATACCTCTTCGAGTACAGGTATCGACAATATGTTCAAGGACCGATATGACGGCAGGATGTCGCTCGTCATACACATTGGCAACTTCATTACTGTCACGATCGACGCCAAGAAGCATCATCGTAAGATCGTTTGTACCGATCGAAACGCCATCAATGCCAAGATCAATAAATTCCTCGAGCATGATAGCAGCGGCAGGAACCTCTACCATCATCCACAGTTTGAATCCTTTGTTGTGCAAAAGTCCATGATCACGAATAATATCGCGAATTCGTACCATTTCCCAGGGAACGCGAACAAATGGGATCATCAGATGGAGATTTGAATACCCTTTATTCCAGATATTCTGAATTGCATCAAGTTCCATGGAAAAAACCTGGGGATCGGCAATATAACGCGCTGCACCGCGAAAACCAAGCATAGGATTTTCTTCTTTAGGTTCATACAATCTTCCTCCTTTTAGATTTCGATATTCGTTTGTTTTAAAGTCTGTTGCTCGATACACAACCGGTCGGGGAGAAAAGGACTTTACAAATTTCTCAAGATTGTGGGTGAGCTTATTTACAAAGAGCTTTTCCTGTTTTTGTTTGATAAATTCTCTCGGATGGGTACCAATTTCGGCAATCATAAACTCAGCTCGAAGTAACCCTATCCCATCAACATCAAGTTTGGAAGTTTTATCCGCAATCTCAGGTTCTGCAAGATTTGCATATACTTTTGTAAGTGTTTTAATGTGTGTCTTATCTTCAATTTTGGCTTCAGCAATTTGATCCTTTAATTTTTGGTCTAAAATACTCCCCTTGAATACCTCGCCGGTTGTTCCATTCACTGAGACAACCATGTCATTTTTAATTTTCTTTGTCGCATCTTCTGCTCCGACAACGGCAGGAATACCAAGTTCTCGAGATACAATTGCGGCATGAGACGTACGACCGCCTTTTTCAGTGACGATTGCTCCGGCTTTTTTCATTGCAGGGACATAGTCGGGATTCGTTTGTGGTGCGACCAATATATCGCCTTGTTTGATCTTCGATATTTCCTTTGGAGAATGGATAATCACCGCGTGTCCTACGCCAATCCCCGGAGATGCGGGAGCGCCGGCGACAATAAGATCATGACCTTTTCCCGCCATGTGGTCGTCGGAGTTGACAATAGTCTCGACGGTTGTAATGGGGCGTGATTGGACAATAAATACCCGTCCTTTTTCGATAGCCCACTCGATGTCTTGTGGAAAGTAGTAATGATTCTCAATATCTTTGACAAGAAGGGCAACTTCGCGAATTTCATTTTCAGTCAGTTTTTGCTGGCTTCCTACTTTTCTGTTTAACTTTACTTCTTTATTTCCGCGACCAGAACGAACAAATTTTATATTTTGATATGCGGTTTGTTTCTTTTCAATAACAATCGTTGATTTATCTACTTCATAATGATCCGGGGTCACCATGCCTTGTACAATATATTCTCCCAAACCATATACCGCTTCAATGACAATCTTTGTTTTATCGTTTGTCACGGGATCAATACTAAAAGCGATGCCTGATTTGTCAGACTGAACCATGCGTTGCACCACTGCCGCAAGACCAACCTTGAAATGATCAAAGCCCTTCGTTTGACGATAATATATGGCACGAGCGGTAAAGAGCGATGCCCAGCATTCCTTAACTTTTTTTAATAAATAGGTGTCTCCTTTTATGTTTAAGTACGTCTCCTGCTGACCGGCAAATGACGCATCGGGAAGATCTTCAGCAGTTGCGGATGACCGAACGGCAACCGTTGGTTCGTCATATAAATTTTTCAGCTTATTGAAGGTGTGATGAAATATACTAAATCGTTTTGTAATGTATTCGTTCTCTTTGGCATTGAGCTCTTCATAATACTCGACAATTGAATGAGCAAGATTATGAGGTATCGGAGATTTTATGATCAAATCTCGAATATGCACCGATGCTTGCTCAATTTCAGATGAATTTTCATAATTAATGATTGAAAGAGTTTGTTTTATTTTTCCGAGTAAATTTGCTTCTTTTATAAACTGGAAATACGCATGTGACGTAACGATAAAACCGTATGGGATAGGAAGATCAGCATTGGTCATTTCACCTAAATTTGCACCTTTCCCGCCAACAAGACCAACATCATCTTTTGACACTTCCTCAAACCATACAATCTTCTTATTTGTCATATATATTCATCATAAACGATACAATCAAAAAAGATCAATAGTAAATGTACATTTGGAATGAGATTTGTTACGATTATTGTGATTATATGTATACATCTTCTGAAAAGGCATTTACGCTCGTTGAAATTATTGTGGTGATTTCAATTATGACGCTTCTCATGACTTTTGGGTTTAGCTCTTATACAAATGCTCAACGACGGGCCCGAGATACAAAAAGAGCTGCAGATATGAATGAGTTTATTAACGCTATTAACTTATTCCAGCTTAACGAAAGAAGAGGACCAATTGAAGATGATTTTTGTGAATCGAGTATTGGAAATGCAGGAGGAAGCTGTCCGGTAAATCCACCGCAACGTGGATGGGTGCACGGGGGAGTCTGGGATGATTTGGTAGGTGGTGGATATCTCAAAGAATTACCGATCGATCCCCTCAATAATCAAGGGTACTATTATTACTTTGAGCCAACTAATCCTGCTCCAAATTCAGGAGGTTATGTTCGCGTCCGTTTTGAGTCTCCAGATCAGTTTGCATTTTATTTTTGGTCAGCACCATAGGTATATTTATAGATATGAAAAGATTACTCATACTTACTTCAATTTTAATAGTACTTATTGTGGTCACACTGATTTCACATCTGAATACCGGTGATCGCAAAGAAAAACAGGAAATTATAAAAAAAGGAAACATTATCTACGTACCTGTAGGTATGGTCACCGATGGTGCTCCTCCCGGTATACCTGTCGGTCCTTGACACTCCTCAAAATCTTTGATATTATACAGTTTACGTATTTGAAGAGAAATAATCTTTACGGGCACTATTGGAAGCACTACCTGCTTTCCGAACAGCCTTCATAAGAAATAATAGTATGTGCCCTTGACATCAGGTAATAGTCTCTATTACAATTGGTATCCGTCGAAAACAGTACGGTGCACTTTAAATTTTTATGTGGCTTGACCTATATTTTGCGATCTTGGTCAACTTTGGGCCTATAGCTCAATTGGCTAGAGCGCCACATTTGCAATGTGGAGGTTTGGGGTTCGAGTCCCCATAGGTCCACAAGATTTTTTTAGCTTTTGATTTTTTGTTTTTATGACCGGATAAAAATGAAGAAATTAACAGTTACAAAAAAAGATAGTGAACTTTGATAATTCGTTTTGAGTGTCTTTTTGTTTAATTCAATTAATTCAAAAGACGTAGGCCATCAAATCAGTATGTCATTAATTGACATCCGAGAGAGATGGGAGAAATCATGCCAATGGCGGATGCCTTGGCAGTTTGAGCCGAAGAAGGACGCGTGTATGAGCGCGATACCAACGGTGAGCCCTCCAACAGGCGCTACCAACCGTTGATTTCCGAATGGAGCAATCCCTCTGGTAGCAATATCAGAGATCCCGACCTTGTGTCGGGAGGGGAACCCGGGGAACTGAAACATCTAAGTACCCGGAGGAAAATAAATCATATAGAGATTCCGTAAGTAGCGGCGAGCGAAAGCGGATCAGCCTAAACCCACGACGTAAGTCGGGGGTGTTGCGGGACTGCAATATCCGATTAAGTATTTGTAAAAGAATGAACTGGAAAGTTCAGCCATAGAAGGTGAAAGCCCTGTATTTGACACGAATGCTTACGGTAGCAGTATCCCAAGTACCACGGGACACGGAAAACCTTGTGGGAATCTGGGTCGGTCACGATCCAAGGCTAAAAACTCAAACTGACCGATAGTG
>CAYVKV010000025.1:0-253 GCA_964452355.1 uncultured Gammaproteobacteria bacterium
ATTGCTGCCTCCCGTAGGAGTGGGGGCCGTGTCTCAGTCCCCCTCTGGCTGACCACCCTCATGAGGCCAGCTACCCGTCATAGACTTGGTGGGCCGTTACCCGCACCAACTATCTGATAGGCCGCAGGACCATCCCTTGGCGAATAAATCCTTTATCCCCCGCAAGCGGGGGAACTATAAGGCATTACCCCACCTTTCGGTGAGCTATTCCTTACCTAGGGGTAAGTTCCTACGTGTTACTCAGCCGTCCGCC
>CAYVKV010000025.1:263-4486 GCA_964452355.1 uncultured Gammaproteobacteria bacterium
GTCTTGCGACTTCGATGAGGCAACGCTCGACTTGCATATCTCAGGCGCACTGCTAGCATTCATCCTGAGCCAGGATCAAACTCTTAAAAAAGTTTAATCCATCAAAGTTCTATAAATAGAACTTGTAAAGATTTGAATGTATTTGTTTGGAATTTCCTGACAAAAGCCAGGCTTCCTAACCCGATTACTAAACTAAGTACGTGTTGTCAAAGTGCAATTTCCGAACTTTATCACCGAACAACAATTGTAGCGAAGAGGAAGACCAAAGTCAACACAATTCTACCGCAATCATTTTGAGGTAGTATAGAAGAATTTCTACTTGCCTACACACGAAGTGTAAACGAATTATACGGTTCACAAACTGGTATGTCAATGAGAACCTTAGGAGATTGCGATTTTGTACAAATGTTCAGGTGTTTTATTGAGTCGGATCAATCCGTAAATTGTTGCGTCTGCATGATGATCGACCACATAGGTATCGATTTTCAGTTCTTCAATAAAGTATTTATCAATCCCTTTGACTCCGGCAATTCTTCCCGTAAGTGCAATACCATTTTTGAATATTGCATCAGCTATTTCCGGAGGCGCATTTTCAATAAGTTCTCGTGTTGCATCAACAACATGATGAAACTGTGAGATGAGTGCTTCTCTGATATCGGAAGACTTTAGTTTGATCGATTTTGGCAAGCCGGTCTCCAGTGACTTTCCCCGAACATTTATGGTATCTTCTTGATTGTCAAAATTGAGAAGTTTTATTTTCAAATCTTCACAGGTGTTTTCCCCCAGAACCAATCCATGTTTCAGGTAGGTATAATTTGCAACTATTTTATTCATATTATTTCCGGCAGTTTTTAATGCTTTTTGGGTCACCACTCCTCCCCCACTAATAACACTCATCTCAATAAGTCCCCCACCCAAATCCATCACAAGCTTCGGCTCGTGAGAAAAGATATCAAAGCCACAGCCTGCTGCAGTTGCGAGAGCTCGGTCAACAAGCGTGACCTGCGTGCATCCTGATTTTTGAAGCGATTCAACGACTGCTTTTCGCTCAATTTCAGTTGCGATTGATGGCGTACACGTTATTCCGTGAATGGGTGGTTTCAATATACTAAACTCTGCCATGTATGGTCGAACTGAACTGTCAATTGCATGGCGTAAGTATTCGACTTGTGCGTCAAAATCATTGAGGATTCCACTACTCATGGGTCGAATGATTTTAATAAAATCAGGCGTTTTACCGATAATCGTCTTTGCCTCCTGACCAAAAAAGAGAAATTCTTTCGTATTTGTATTGAGGCCAAGATAGGAAGGTTCACGGTATACTACTCCTTTTTCTCCAACGGCAATGCGCGTATTTGATGTTCCCATGTCAAAGTACACGTAAAAAGATGAAAAAAATGGAATACGGAGATTTTTTAAATTAGTTATAATTGAAAACATGGTTGGAATACTTAAAAAACTGTTTTACTCATTGTTTATACTCACCCCACTCCTTATGAGCTCTCAAACATCTGAGATGTTTGAGTTCAATAAGATGTTATGTATCTATCTTATTTCGGTGATCGTTTTTGGCTTATGGTGTATTCATTATATCGTAAGGCGACCACAATTGTACCTTCCAAAAATGGTGCTTATTCCACTGATCATCTTCATCATTACGTTGATTTCTTCAACTGTTCAATCAATAGATGTTCACACATCGCTCTTTGGTTATTATGGCAGGTGGAACGGAGGTCTCATCTCAATCATTTCTTTTATAGTACTATTTTTCGTATTTATTCAGGTATTTACCAAAGATCATGTCCATACATTGCTCAAAATTTCACTGATCACTTCAATGATTGTTATGCTGTGGGGATTTTTTGCAAAGTTTGGCTTAGATTTTTCCTGTTTGGTTTTTGTGCGACAACTCGCAAATACGTGTTGGACTGCTCAGTTTCAGCCGTCGATTCGCATGTTTTCGACACTGGGTCAGCCAAATTGGCTGGGGAGCTATCTTGCTATACATTTTTTCATAGGACTGTATTTTTTCATACGATCGTATCCGTTGTTGAAGGATCACGAGTCAGTTATTGACAAAATTACGCACATTCTTTCGAAACTGCATCTTGTAAAAGAGCCTCATCCATTTGGACCTCACATTTTATATGCGGTGTATTTGGTTTTGAATTTTATAGCAATCTCCTTTACAAAATCCCGTTCTTCCCTTCTTGCAATAGGCTTTATGCTATCTATCGGATTTATTCTTGTTGCAACGAGACGGATGAAATCATATATGAAACGTATATTTCGGTTTGGGGCGATTCTTCTTCTCCTTTTTGCGACTACATTCATAGTGAATTTTCAAAGCCTAACACTGAGTGAAAAATCATCTGAGGATCTTGCGGTTACGGATTCATTTGAGATTCGGAAAATTGTTTGGCAAGGTGCTATAGAGCTAGGAAACCAATATCCATGGTTTGGAACAGGCCCAGAGACATTTGCGTATTCGTATTTTTTCACAAAACCCGTAGAGCACAGCAATACGTCCGAGTGGGATTTTGTGTACAACAAAGCTCATAATGAATATTTGAATTATCTTGCAACAACAGGCTATATAGGGCTTTTTGGGTATATAGCTTTACTTGGATCTGCCGGGCTCACATTCATTACCTTTGCAAAAAAATATCATGAAGATGAGCAGCTCATATTCATGCTGGCTCTCTCGTATGGGACGATTCTTCTCACAAACTTCTTTGGATTTTCGACGTCAACCATTCAATTATTTTTCTTCTTGATCCCCGGTATGGTGCTTGTGCTTGATCAGAAGGATCAAAAAGATGTTACTGTACGCGAAGCTTTGAAAGGATCACCTTCTGCAAAAGCCATACGTTTTGGTGTTGTAATCCTCATGTTTTTTGCGATCGCATATCTGTATCGATATCACACTGCCGATCGGTTGTACAAGCAAGCAAAAGATCAAGCGTATCAAGACAATTATCAGAATTCAGTTTTATTACTGACCAAGGCCATAAAGCTCAAATATGAACACGTATATGAGGATCAACTGTCTTCAAATCTTGCCCATCTGTCATTTATTTCATCGTTTGATGCTGAAAAAGATACTTCATCACAACTTATCAAACTATCAAAAGACGCAAATGCTCATACCTTGAGAAATAATGCGAAAAACATTCAGTACTGGAAAACGCGGGCAAAAAATCATTATCTCTATTTTCAAGTCACGCGAGATTCAGCGGATTTAGAGAACTCTATTAGCAGTATGAATCATGTGATAACACTTGCCCCAACTGATGTACAAAGTTATTATATGCTGGGTCTTTTTTATAGCTTGCTTGCTCAAGAAACAGGGAGTGACAAATATCATGATAAAGCTCAGGAGAATGTATTGAAAAGCTTGAAGCTTCGACCTCAGTTTATAGAAGCACAAGAGTTATTAAATAGTCTTTCACAGTAATCTTTTCCAAGTACTCATGATCCATTAAAAAACCCCAAGCAGACTGTGCTGGGGTTTTTTATTATGCCAACGATTAACTAAGTAAATTATTGTGGAGCGAGAGCTGCATTGTTATAAACTTCAAAATAATTGAGACTGGTTGCATTCGTTCCGCCGTCATCTGTCATTTTTGCGATATTAGCTCTTGACTCCATGCGAGATGAGAATTTATAAAATGAATTTGTTATTCTCCATCGGTAACGACCGGTCTCAGATACCGTAGTACCTGCCCCCGTATAATACGTTGTCGGTAAGAGGTCTCTTGGATCAACAGGTACGGTATTTACATAGTCACAAACATCTATTGTCATCCAATTATTTGTGCACGTATTCCCGGAAAGTGGGCTTGTGGTCGTGTTTCTGATTCCATTTGCAGGAAGAACCACCCCATCACTGATAGCCTGTTCCATAATAGTTTGATAGGTGACCATATCTTTGATGCGGGCTGCATCTCTTGATTTTCTTTGTGCTTCTCCCGGATTGAGATTTGCAAGAAGTGTAACGGCAAGTATCCCAATGATACCTATGACTATAAGAAGCTCAACCAATGTAAAAGCCCGAGCGGTAATTGTTTTCATGTAAAAATGTAATTAATAACTAATATAAATACGGTAACGTATAATCACTTTAATACATTTTGAATCCACCTGTCAATAGGAAAATGAATTATTATTGTAGGGAGGTCAGCACATGGTATACACTTTTCAGATAGGAAACGGTATGAAAA
>CAYVKV010000026.1:0-4365 GCA_964452355.1 uncultured Gammaproteobacteria bacterium
AGTCTCTGCAGAATTAGGAGCTTGGAGTGGATACCATGTGCTGGCTCAGTACCAATGTTTAACGAAAGTAATAATTTGCCACAAAAGAGTTCGATATCATTTTTCCTCACGTCGTCACCCAAAGGGGCCCACGACATTGTTTCGGAAAAAGATATCCTCACTCTTATATTGAATGGTATCATATGAAGATATGCATATTGCAATTATTGGAGCTGGATTTACCGGTTTGACCGCAGCATTTGAACTTCAAAAAAAAGGACATACGGTCTCTATTTTTGAAAAAGAACAAATACCCGGCGGGCTTGCCATGGGTTTTCAAAAAAACAGCTGGAAATGGCCTTTGGAAAAGCACTATCATCATATTTTTACGTCAGATCATGCCATTAGAAATCTTGCTGATGAGGTTGGTGTTCATTTTCGATTTTCTCGACCTAACACTTCCTCATACATAAATGGCGATATTCTCCAGCTTGATTCGCCGCTTAAGCTTCTCATGTTTTCAAAATTAAGCATAATGAACCGATTGCGTATGGCTTTTGTTTTGGGGTATTTACGTTACATTGCAAGCTGGAAGCATCTTGAGAAATATACCGCCCATGAGTGGCTTCAAAAATATTTAGGGTCAAGGGCATACAAAATGATTTGGGAACCACTTCTCATTGGAAAATTTGGACCACATTTTAAAACTATTTCTTTGAGTTGGTTTTGGGCACGGATCAAAGCACGAACAACTCAACTTGGATATCCCGATGGGGGATTTCAAAAATTTGCAGATACTCTTGCGAAAAAAATTATTGAAAATGGTGGATCAATCAAATACGGATCTGAAGTTACCCAGATAAAAGAGAGGAGTCTTATGGTTGATGGAAAGGTGACTGAGGCAGATGCAATCCTTGTCACTTTACCAAATAAACTATTTATGAAACTTGCTCCAAATCTTCCCGGTGAATATATGAATAAGCTTCTGTCGTTTACAGGAATTGGTGCAGTCAATATGGTTTTAGAGTTTGATGCTCCTTTTTTGCCTCACGATGTTTACTGGCTCAACATATGTGATGAGTCGTTTCCATTCTTGGCGGTTGTCGAGCACACTCATTACGTTGATAAATCTCACTACAATAATTCACATATAGTATATGTCGGAAACTATCTTCCATCGGATCATCCGTATTTTTCCCTTTCAGATGAAGAGCTCCTAAACACCTATGATTCTGCTTTGGAGAAGATTTCCCCCGGATATCGAGCACATATTTTGAGTAAAACAGTATTTCGCGTCCCATTTGCGCAACCCATTATCACTCAGAATTTTTCCAAACGTATATTGCCATTCCAGACACCTCTGAAAAACGTTTTTCTCGCAAATATACAGCAAGTATATCCGTGGGATCGAGGAACCAATTTTGCGGTTGAAATGGGAAAAAGAGTTGCAGACGATATTGATACTACGTATGAAAAAAAAGCATAGAGTCGCAGTCGTATGCGGATTAGTTGTGATGTTTTTTTATACGGCGGGAATAATCCATGCCACCGATTTCTCCATGAAGTGTGATGAGAAAAAATGTACTCCTGCCTCGATCGCACGTTTTTTTGATGAGGACGACTTGTGGTATCCGACCTATTCACTTTCAAACGTAGTTACCATTGAAAATAAAAGTGAAGATTCTCAGTTTGTTGGTCATCGTGCATTTAACATTCAGTCGTCAGAGGGTGCAGATATTGCAGAAGCGCTCGAGCTTGTTATTGTTCGTAACAGCGTCAATAAACAAGTATGGAAAAGCTCTTTGGCAGAATTTTATACAACAAGCGAAGCGGTACTCGGCGTTTTAGGTCCAGGGAAAACCGATAGCTTTGAATATACAATTTCAATGAATAAAAATGCCGGCAATGAATATCAAGGTAAAAAAACGCAATTTGACCTCATGTTTGGATATTTTATGCCTACCGTGACACCAACTCCAACCGCAACACCAACCCCCACAAATACACCGATTCCAACCCCAACTTCAGTGATCCCAACTGCAAAATTAAATGCCACGTCCTCAGGTCAGGTGCAGGGAGTGAGCGACACACAAATAAAACCAAATACATTAGATGAAATTCGTGAGGAAATAGCCAAGGTTATCTCAGCGCTTATACCTCAGTCAAAAGAAGATCCAATGGTTCTTGCAAAATCAGATATGTCACCGTTACCGCTTACTTCTCAACTCTTACTATCACCAGAACGTGAGATTACGCAAAGTCATCGGTCATATGTGGCACGAAACATCTTCTTTATAATTATGTTCTTGGGAGGATTTTTTATTTTACTGTATTTTCTCATCAAGCGAAGAAAAAGCGCTAAATCTTAAATATTATTAAGCTTGTAGTGTTACAATAGGATATGCCAAAAAAGAAACATACATTTGCCTTACTTCTTCTTATTCTCGTTCTGGCAGGCACTTTTGATACGGGCTATCTTACCTATAAACATTATTTTGAACCAATTGGCGTCTGTCTAACGGGATTTTTTGGCAACTGTGGCACAGTTCTCAATAGTGAATACTCAATCATTTTTGGCGTACCACTCTCGATTTTGGGCTTGGTCCATTATCTGTGGATAGGGGGTTTGCTGTGGATGTCATATACCTTGGGAAGTAGTTTGTACAAACGATTTGCATTTATCCAATCGGCACTTGGCGTTGTGATTTCGCTGTATCTGACATACTTACAGTTTTTTGTCATAAAATCACTGTGTCCATATTGTTTATTCTCAGCTCTCTTGAGTGTTGTAATGTATGTACTTATTCGAAAAGAATGGCAGGATGAATATAAATCATTTACTCTTGCAAAGATTGAGTTAGGATATAAGCTTTTTGCAAAACCACTCTTTTTTATTCTTCCGGCTGAATGGGTCCATGAGCAGGCTATGTTTTGGGGAGAAATGGTGGGAAAAATTCCTTTGAAGCGAGCATTTCTTCATAATATATTCTCATTTAAACATCCTGCAATAAAACAAAAAATAGCAGGGATCACTTTTGAAAATCCCATCGGTCTTTCGGCGGGATATGATTATATGTCGTCTTTCACACAGATTTTACCATCAATTGGATTTGGTTTTGAGACAGTGGGAACAATCAGCAATCATCCATTTGAAGGAAATAAGAAGCCACGACTGGGGAGACTTCCTCATTCAAAATCACTTCTGGTAAACAAAGGTTTTAGAAATCCAGGTGCTGACGCGACGATTATAAAACTGAAAGGAAAGACTTTTGAATTTCCTTTGGGAGTGAGCATTGGGAAAACCAACTCTTTGGAAATTGCGGGGACGCAAAAAGATGCAGTTGCAGACGTTGTTGAAGCGTTTCAAAAATTTGAAAAAGCCCGATTAAGAAATAACTATTACGAGCTCAATATTAGCTGTCCCAATCTCAAAGGGGGAGTGAGTTTTTACCCACCAAAAGAACTGAATGCGCTATTGATTGCCGTTGGGAAGCTTAAAATAAAAAAACCTGTGTTTGTCAAAATGCCGATTGAGAAATCAGACAAAGAGGTACTTGAAATGCTTGATGTGATCGTAAAACACAAATGGATATCCGGTGTTATTTTTGGGAATCTTCAAAAGAATCGAAAAGATCCATCATTTGATCAAGATGAAATTAAAAAGGCGGGTGTTGGAAATTTTAGTGGAAAGCCGACCTATCGCAGATCAAACGAATTGATTAAGCTTGCATATGCAAACTATGGCAAGAAGCTTATTATTATCGGTTGTGGAGGAGTGTTTACCGCAGAAGATGCGTATCGAAAGATCAGACTTGGTGCATCACTCATCCAGATGATCACGGGAATGATCTTTGAAGGACCGCAGCGAATTACTCAGATCAATCGAGGACTGGTGGATCTTCTTGAGCAAGACGGGTATTCTCATATCGGTGAAGCAGTTGGGGTGGATGCTTAATTGCATTTTTCCCATAATCCACGACGTTCTTCTTGAGCTTGCTTTTGTACTGCAAGAAATTGTTTATGATATTTCACATCAGGAGGATACGTGATCACGGTCCCATAGCCTTGTTCGATCAAATATTCATTCACAAATATCACCTCTTCAGGCGCATCAGGATTGGGAAGGTATAGATAGCGCAAAAGTCTTCCATAGCGGTCGGTCTCAGAAATATCCTTTTCCATATAAACATCTTTACCCTCAAGGAGGGCTTTGGTTTTATTTGAGGCCTCTTTTCCAAAACATTGGACAGATTTTTTTGGATGAACGGTCTCAGGAGTATCAACTCCGATAAAGCGAACATTTTCACCGGAATCAATCTTGATGGTATCGCCATTGATCTGTACCCTATAAAGTGGACACGGTAAGTGCATCCACTGTTTCTTTTG
>CAYVKV010000027.1:0-2847 GCA_964452355.1 uncultured Gammaproteobacteria bacterium
AGTCTCTGCAGAATTAGGAGCTTGGAGTGGATACCATGTGCTGGCTCAGTACCAAAATGAATTATTATTGAAGTGAGTTGGTCAGTGAAAAAATGGGGGTAATAACAGACATAACTATAAAACCGACGCTAATGCCAAGAGCTATAATAATCATCGGTTCAAGGAGACTGAGCATTCCTTTGACTGCCATTTCGGATTCGGTTTGGTAGTATTCGGCAAGTTTTAGGAGTGTCTCGTCAAGATGTCCGGTTTGTTCTCCAACAATGGTCATTTGTGTCAGGGATTCGGGGAATATGGGTTCATTGGACATGGCGGATCCAAGAGACATCCCCTTTTCCACCTTACGAGTAATTCTTGAAAATGCCTCACGAAACATAAGATTGGGGTTGACGTCGGTCACGATAACAAGCCCATCAAGAATTGGTACTCCCGATGAGATAAGTATTGATAGTGTTCGCGTTGCGTCAACGAGTCCCGAAGTTCGGGTAATGTTTCCCATAACGGGAACTTTAAAAATAAACTTGTCATACAGTGTTTTACCTTGTTTTGTTTTTAGAATGCGAATAATCCCAAAGATGACGCCGATGATTCCAATAAGGACAAACATCCAATTTTTCTCCATAAAGTTTGAAATAGACATGATAACTTGAGTTGATTGAGGAAGCTCAACATCAAAACTGTCATATAAACTAAGTAATTTCGGCATTACGAACGAAAACATGACAAACATCATTGCGCCCATTGCAGAAATGATGACTATTGGGTATATAAGTGCATTTCGTATTATTTGAGTAAAAGCACGCTGTTTCTCGAGATGCTCTGCAAGCTTTTCCAAAATCTCATCAAGTTTTCCTGATGCTTCTCCCGATCGAACTAATGCAATATAAAAGTGTGAAAACTGACCCGGAAACTGCGTAAGTGCCTGAGAGAATGTTTTTCCGTCGCGAAGCTGTCGGTCAATGTCTTCCAACATTTTTTTTAAGGGCGCTTTGGTGACTTGTTTTTTGATGATGTCAATTGAATCAATAAGAGTGAGCCCCGCATCAAGCATAATGGCAAATTGTCGCGTCATATAAACGATGTCTTGAAAAGCTACTCGCTCAATAATATTTGACAAAAACGCGATTTGAGATTTTTTCTTAACCTGAATTTCAACGGGAAAATAGCCGTTTGACTTGAGGTACTCCGCTATTTCTTTTTCGCTCCCCGCCTCCATCTCTCCTTTGACTCGTTGATTGTTTTGTAAGGCTACATATCTATACAGCATACTATTTGATGAATTTCTCTACCTCTTTGATTCTGGTTGCATAGGCAAATGCTGACTCACGTGAAATCATGTTTTGTTCGTACAGTCGTGATAGATATTTCTCAAAAAGAATCATTTCCTGTTCTTCGCCTGTTTCCAAAATGCTATCGATCATGAATGCCTTTGCTTCTCGAATCAAAGATTTCACCGCAGAGGAGTTGAATAAAATTTCAAGCGCGGGAACTCTCCCTGTTTTTTGAATATTTGGAATAAGTCTTTGATAAATCACTGAACGTAACACCGATGCAAGTTGGCTTCGAATTTGATTCTGTTGAGCTCCGGGAAACACATCAACAATACGATTAATTGCTTCAGGGGTGCTACTGGTGTGCAGAGTAGAAAATACCAGATGACCCGTCTCGGCGATCGTGAGCGCGGCTTGGATTGTGTCATGATCTCTCATTTCTCCAATGAGGACGACATCCGGGTCTTCGCGAAGTACCGATCGAAGGGCTTTTGACCATGAATGAGTATCGGAATGAAGCTCCCGTTGAGAAATAATCGATTGGTTTGGCGTGTATATAAATTCAATGGGATCCTCAATTGTTATGATGTGGCGAGGCGAATTATTGTTTATTTCATCAAGAATTGCCGCAATCGTGGTAGATTTTCCTTCACCAGTTGGTCCGGTCAGAAGCACCAATCCGTCTTTCATACTTGAGAATTTATGCATGGTGTTAGGAAGTCCTAATTCCTCAATTGATCGTATTTTATGAGGAATGACCCGAAACGCTGCGGCATGACCGCCTCGCATAACGTAGTAATTGACACGAAAACGAACATCGTTCCAGTCATATCCAAAGTCAATTTCTTTGTTCGTTTCAAATTCTTCTTTCTGAGTACTATTTAAAATTCCTCCCAAAAGAAGTTTGGTGTCTTCGTTTTGCAAGACTTGTTCGGTGTGGATTGGTATGAGTACATCATGCAATCGAATGGTTGGCTTATATCCTGGAGTGATATGTAAATCTGATGCGCCTTTTTCAACGGCATATTTAAACAATTGTTCGATATTCATACGTTAAGACATAGAAAATTATTGATCGGAAATGCATTATGCCGCTTCAGTCACGCGCATTACTTCTTCAAGAGAGGTCTCCCCCCTCAAAGCTTTCAGGAAGCCATCTTGTTTCATAAGGACCATACCTTCTTTTTGGGCTTGCGCGACGATTTCTTGTGATGGTCGTTCTTTTAATATTAAATCATTAATGGCTGAAGATGTTTTTAATATTTCATAAATACCAACTCTTCCTTTGTATCCTGAGTTATTGCAATCCTCACACTTCTTGCCTCGGGCAAGCTGAATCGGTCGGTCGGTCTGGTACTCTTTTGGAAGAAGCGGTCCAAGCACTTCGCGCACACTATTTTGAATCTCAATCGGGGGCTCATATATTTCTTTACACGACACACATACCCGACGAATGATTCTTTGTGCCATTGCAATGCTTAGGACCGAGGCAATCAGAAATGGTTCTCCTCCTAGGTCGGTGAGACGCGGAATGGCGGTTGCTGCATCGTTTGTGTGAAGGGTTGAAAAAACAAGA
>CAYVKV010000028.1:0-1584 GCA_964452355.1 uncultured Gammaproteobacteria bacterium
CTTCCTTATCATATCACGCCTATAGTTTGATCATTTCGTTTTGGGAGAGCTATAGATCATATTGATTGAGTAAACCCTTCACTCTTGTATTAATTTCAATTATAGCATATAATGTACTGGAAGAGACCTTTAAGGTACCCTTCAGTCTACATATGGACAATAAACCAGTCAAAGGTGAATATTTGGAGGTCTTATTAAGATCTCCCAAAACTGTCTTTTCTACCAAAGATGTTGCTTTGTTGTGGGGTGAAGAGAAAGAGCAGACAGTCAGTGGGCGATTAAAGAAATATGTTAAGGCTGGAAAGTTGGTTAGGGTGCATCGTGGCATTTATGCCAAGGACAGAAATTATAATCGTTTTGAATTGGTGACTCGTATTTATACCCCTTCATATATCAGCTTCGAAACGGTATTGACCCGTGCCGGAGTTAATTTTCAGTACTATGGAAATATTTTTGTTGCCACATATGTTACGAGAGAAATTGAAGCCGATGGTCAAAAGATTTCATTCGTTCGCATGAAAGATTATGTGTTGAGCAATACCGCTGGCATCGAGCACGCAGACGGCATCGCCACGGCAACTAAAGAGCGTGCCTTCTTGGACCGCGTTTATATCAGTAAAGATTATCATTTTGATAACTTGAATGCCTTGGATTGGAATAAGGTTTTTGAAATTTTGCCTATCTATCACAATCAGCGAATGGAGAAAAAAGTTATGTCATACTTCGAGTACTATAAAAGTAACCAAGCTGAAAAAATATGAAATTAGACTACTCAAAACACAAAAATATATTGCTTCAGATTCTGAAGGATATTTACTCGGATACTTCGATTGCCACTTATTTGGGTTTTAAGGGTGGTACTGCCGCTCTTTTGTTCTATGATTTGAATAGATACTCGGTTGATTTGGATTTTGATTTGCTGGATGAAAGCAAAGAAGCTGAAGTGTTTGAAAAAATTAATAAAATTGCTAAAAGTTACGGGACGATCATTGATTCCCGCATAAAACACTTTAATCTTTTAACTATTATCTCATACGCACAGGGGGCGCAGAAAATAAAAGTTGAGGTAAATCGAAGAAGTTTTGGCTCTCAGTATGAGCTCCGGACTCTATTGGGCATCTCTATGCTTGTGATGATCCAGGATGATATGTTTGCTCACAAGCTTATGGCTATGCATGAACGGATTGGCAAAACAAGCCGTGATGTTTACGATGTCTGGTTTTTCTTGGAGAACCATTGGCCGATTAACAAAGAAATTGTCGAACAGCGTTCCGGGAAAACTTTCACGGAAGTTTTGCAATTGACGGCCGAGCAATTGGAGAAAATAGATAATAAGCATATTCTCGATGGCTTGGGCGACTTCCTTACAGAACCGCAGAAAGACTGGGCTAGGGCAAAGTTAAAATCCGAGACTATCTTTTTGCTTAAAGCTCGCCTAGAAAGCGAAAAATAAAACAAAAGAAGAGATTCACCTCGTTAGATAAATAGCCATTCAAAGCGACCGCTCCACGCATCTGACACCCCTTTGTCAGGCTTAATAGCATTTCGTGTTGTAATAATTCGACATTCATCTTGATTTTTCAA
>CAYVKV010000029.1:0-1554 GCA_964452355.1 uncultured Gammaproteobacteria bacterium
ACCCAGTCATTCCAGTTTTTAGTCCAAATCTCTCGCTCAATAAGCTCCGTTTTCTTATCCTTTGACAGTTTAATAACATGTCCGTTCTCAATCACCACTTTGCTTCCACCTGGACGCAGACTTTCTTCTGTTTCTCCGATATCTTCTTGATTGTAAAACACGCTAAAATCAACAAGCTCAACTGATACTGTCTTCTTGTTTCCTCTACCCTTTATGATTGGTTTCGCTTCAAGATACGCAACATCATAGAACTTCACCTGTCCTTTCTCTACCGCTTTTTTATCAAACACTTCACGAGGGATTTTCTTGAATTGAATATCCAATCCTTGCTTCTTTGCATCCTCAAAATCCAATCCCATTTCATAATCGAATCCCAAGACATCCGCCTTAGTGATTTTCTTCTCCTTACACTCTTTCACGATATCTTGAATGAGTCCCGAAGTGATAGGTAAATCAATCGAACCAATCGCAACCAACCTATCCCTTTTCTTCCCGACAAAGGTGTTGAATGACTCTACCGGCTCCGCTTTGTATGCAGAAAGAATGAGATTGACATACTCCTTTTCCTTCCTTGCTCGAACCTGTCTTTTTTCCTCCTCTCGCAAATCTTTGCTCACATGATTGACATAGTATTCCCGTTCGTATTTACCAACATTCAAAATCTCAAATGCTCTGTAGTTTTTACCTTCTTTCTTGAGTGCTCTCTGGACTCCAATCATTCGCTTTCTGGTTGTATGAATTCCAAAACGCCCTAAGTCAGACCCGATCCACTTACGACCGAGTTTTTCAGCAACCGACAAAGTCGTTCCAGAACCACAGAAAAAATCTGCAATCAGATCTCCCTCATTAGAAGATGCCTGAATAATCCGTTCGAGTAGCAAAGGTGGCTTCTCTGTGGGATATAGAGTATTCGTCAATCTATTTATGTCACTCCACACCGTCTCAACAACCTTACCTGATTTATCATCAAGATATTGTTTGAGTTTAGAACCATTCTCAGTGTCCTTGATTTTTCCTTCTTTTCTAAACTGCTCAATACTTTCTTCCGTGTAGTCCCTCAGCTCTTGCAACCGATATTTTCCACGCTCATCTTGATATTTGTATTGCTTCAAAGTAGCTTCCTGATAAGACTCTTTCGGGAGATTAAAAATCCTGTTTTCAGATTTTGAGTAGTAATACAGAGTGTCATGGTTTTTGGGAAACTGCTTCAATTTATTTGAGGGTCCAAAAAAACTTCCCTTACGCCAGATTATTTCATTTTGAAAATTATCTTTTCCAAAGATCTCATCAAGAGCTAACTTCAAATATGCACTCACTCTCCAATCGCAATGCACATAAATACTTCCATATTCAGAAAGTAAATCATGCATGAGTTTCAGCCGCTCATAAAGCATCGCAATAAAACTATCCGCGCCCTTACCCCAAGTATCCCTATAAGCAACTTCCTCAATCACTGATGGTTGTTTGGTAAATGTCTCATCACCAATCTCAATATTCATTGAAAAGTCAGCCCCGACATCAAAAGGTGGGTCAATATAAATCAGTTTCAGTCCT